>JBHICC010000001.1:0-171508 GCA_046759385.1 Acidiferrobacterales bacterium
GGTAGTGGTTTGCTAGCGAGCCTGCTGGCGTTGAAGTTTCTCGAAGTACGGCGCTTACGAGACTGCATGGTCGCGGTGTTCTTGTGTTACTTGCTGCTACTAACGAGCTTTCTGTATTCGCAGACGCCGTGGCTGGCGTTTTACAGCGTGCTTGCCATCCTCGCCAGCATCGCGACCTTGATTCGTTTGAACCAGCCGGCCGGGGCCGATCTCCGCTACAGTCTGCGCGTCGCCGGGATGCTCGTCGTAAAAGCGGTTCCGTTGATGCTGGCCATGTTCATCCTATTCCCGCGCATCCAGGGCAGCTTGTGGAACTTGCCGGCGGATGCGTATGCGACGCTCACCGGCTTGTCGGAGACTATGGAACCCGGCAGCGTGCGTGCGCTAACTGTATCGACGGCGCCGGCTTTTCGCGTTGAGTTCCAGGGACCGGCACCGCCAATGTCGCAGCTCTACTGGCGCAGCATGGTCTTGTGGCATACGGACGGCAAGCGCTGGTCACGCGGCGCGCGCGGCAGCGGCCCACCGCCCGTTTTGGGCTTGCGACGCCGAGAAGCGCCGGTGCGCTATACGGTGACCTTGGAGCCGAGCAACAAGCCTTGGCTGCCGGCACTGGACCTGCCACTCGTCATCCCTAGGGGTGCGCGTGCACGTCACGGGCACATCATCGAGCACCGCTCGTTCGTGCGCGAGCGACTGGAATACACCTTAGTTTCATCGCCGGTATATGAGACTGGCGATCTTGACGGGGCCGAACGCGAACGGGCGTTGCAATTGCCCGAGCACGTTAGCGACCGCGTGCGCGCGTTGGCACAGCAATGGCGGCGCGCTTCCAGCGACCACCTGACGATTGTGCGCGCGGCGCTCGACTATTTCAGGCGCGAGCCGTTTTATTACACACTGAAGCCGCCGCCCGTCGGTGAGGACCCTGTGGACGAGTTCTTGTTCGAGACGCGCAGGGGGTTCTGCGGTTATTTTGCTTCTGCCTTCGTTACCTTGATGCGTTTGGCCGGCATCCCGAGTCGTATCGTTCAGGGATACCAGGGGGCAGAGTACAACCCGGCGGGAAAGTACTGGATCGTGCGCCAAGCCTATGCCCATGCTTGGGCAGAGATCTGGGCGCCGGGGCGTGGTTGGCTGCGTATCGACCCGACGGCAGCGGTAGCGCCGGAGCGCGTCGAGCTTGGCATCGAGGCGGTGCGGCAGCTCGAGTTGCGCGGCGTGCAGCTTGGCCTACTATCACGCGAGGCAGTGCGTAAACTGATCGAGCTTGGTTGGTTCGCCGATAGCTGGCGCACGGTACGGTTCTACTGGGACGCCGCCAATATCGCTTGGCACCGCTCAATCCTAAGTTTTGACCACCGACGCCAGCAACACCTGCTCAGCGCGCTCAAGCTTCCTCAGCTCTCCGGCCGCGGTCTGCTGGCAGCGCTCGTTGCCGTGCTGACCATCGCCCTGCTGTTGCTCGCGGTCACGACGCGACGAAGGCCGAAACCGGACCCGGTGCAGGCCGCCTACCGACGATTCTGCGCCAGGCTCAGCCGCATTGGCGTTCGCCGCACGCCGGCCGAAGGGGCACTTGCGTTCGCCGTGCGCGCCAGCGCTGAACGCCCGGATCTGAAGCAGCCGGTACAGGCGATCACCCAATCCTATTTACGTCTACGCTACGCCAACCTCGGTGGGCACGAGCAGGTTCGTGCCCTCAAGCGTATGGTGGCGGAATTTCATCCCTAGGCTAAAGATCGCACTCAGATGTTGGCGAACGTCTTGCGCGCATCGAGCACCTTGACGAGATAGCGGCGGGTTTCCTGGCGCGGATGGTGATCGCGAAGCTTGCGATAGACGGTTGCCGGCGACAGCCCATTGATGATGTCGACCGCACGCTTGCGATCATCGGAGAACACGCGCAACACGTTCCTCGAGCCGCCATTATAGGCGGCGATTGTGCAGTACTCGCGCGAGACCGGATTCTGAATCGCGACCAGGTAACGCTGGTCGATGACCCCGAGGTAGGCGGTGCCCAGCTCGATGTTGTTCCTCGCGTTGAACAGATACTCCCTGGTCGGTATGGCGTCGACCCCCCTTACCGCCCTGAACGCTTCGCGGCCGCCGCTCGCCGGCACCAATTGCATCAATCCGTAGGCGGGTGCGTGACTGACGGCAAACGGATTGAAGTTGCTTTCGGTCTTGATGACGGCGAACACGAGGCTCTTGCTCACTCTATACTTATCGGAAAAGTGCTTAACGTCGCGCTCATAACGCGCGGCCTGGCGACTAACGTGACCGGGAATCATTTTGAACTGCACGTAGCGAGAAAGTTTCGTACCGTCGCCAGTCTTGATGACGCGTTCATGCCGTAAGTTGGTAATCAAATACTCCGCGTAGCCCTCTGCACGCTTGGGGCCCCCGATCGGTCGATTCTTGTGGTCAACCACGAGCCCATACAGGTAGGGCTTACCCGTGAGCTTTACGGGCTTATCCGAATATAGGTCTACGGACCGAGGATCGTTTGGAGTAAGCAGGGTTGTGACGATGGCGCTGCGCAGGCTGGCGTCGCGCAGATCTAAGGTTTCAACCTTAATCGCGCCGGTATCGAAGTCGACCACTGCACGACTCTTGTAGTTTTGCATGTACTTGACGTAGCGCTTGCGGCTAGGGACCAACACTTCGTCCGCGCCCCATTCCTTGCCCACCTCCTTGCGAAAGAACGCCACCAGCTGACGGAACTGTTTCCGCGCTCGCTTCACATCTTGCACTAGTAAAGTGGGGTTCTGTTTATACGCAGCTTCCTTATGTCGCAGGATAGCCTTCGCTGCTGCCTCCGGGTCGCCGCTAGTGACGACGCTGATCGCGTCGTGGGTGGAACATGACGCGATCAGCGCCGAGGTGACCAAGCCAATAGCTAACTTTAGTAGTGCGCGCATGGAGTAAAGCGGTCTTTTTGAGCTGTCATCAATAAGCTTAGACCGCTCATTGGCAAAACCGTGCAGGGTGTCGAAACGGTTTCTTGTGGTCACGTCGGGTCCCAGGTCTCACTTCCTAAATGGTATGCGCTCGCTCAGGAGATAGGCCGCCTCGGCGGGCGTACATTCTCTGTTAAGCGCTGCGTTGCGATGCGGAAACCGGCCAAAACGCGCAATGATCTCGTGGTGCTGTTTCGCGGAGCCAAGAAACTCCGCGATGGCAGGGCGCATTTCGGCCGAACTCTCTTGAGTGAGTTGTCGGAAAGCTTCCACGCCTTCTGCCTGCGCCACCAGATCCTCGGCGTGCTGCAAGGGCATGTAGAAAAACGCGCGCTCCAAGATCGATAAACCGTGGTCCATGCCTAACTGCGTGCCTTCGCGGCACAACGCGAGCGCCGTGTTATCAGCCGAGAACGCTTCCCTGCAATCGCGGAACACATTTCGCCGAAACTGATCCAACAGCACGATGAGCGCCAACCGACCCCTCGGTATTGGTTTCCAGTCGAGCAACCGATCCGATGAAGCGGCTTCAATCAAATCGCCAAAGCGCGACTCTAGCTCGGCATCGACACCCGGGTCTGCACTGAACCAGAGTTTTAGCCGCTTGGTGAGTTCGCTGGGGTGGAGTTCGCCTGCGCCTAACCAATAACGCAGAATGTTTTCGTGCCCTGCCTGAATGGACATTGAGGCTGATTTACCAGATCGCTTCATCAGCGACGTGGACTTACTTCCCGATACAGAATGGCGTCCCAGCGCGTCAAAGGGCATCATCCCCAATGCATCCCATGTAGTCGACGCCTTTGGAGCGGCATGATACATCTTACTGTTCCGCGTCTGATATAGTCAGTTTCCCGCAATTGCGCCTGGTGACCCAGCAAACGGTCGTGAGCGACGTAGCGCAGGGGGTATTGCGCCTCTTTCGGCACCTTCGAGAATTCACACGAGGATAACTGCGGATGGCGCGTACCGTCGATGAACAGGCTTTGGCGGAGGACTTTGCCGAACAGTACCGGCGTGGTCAATCGCCGATCATGGTGGAGGTCGAGCGCGCTGTTCTCGGGTGTGGTTACGGAGGCACAAGCTGGACCACGCGCCTCGAGGCTGAACAGGTCGCTCGACTCTTGGGGCTGCGCCCGGGTAGACGACTGCTAGAGCTTGGCGCCGGCTCCGGATGGCCAGGGCTGTTTCTAGCGCGTGCGACAGGTTGCGATGTGACGTTGGTCGACGTACCGGTGGACGCGATCCGGATTGCCGCTGACAGGGCTACGTCCGAGCAACTGGACGGTGCGTGCTCGGTAGCGGTGGCGGACGGTGCGGCGTTGCCGTTTACTAACAACTCTTTTGATGCAATCAGCCACTCGGATGTGTTGTGTTGTCTCAAGCCAAAGCGCTCCGTGTTGACAGCCTGCAGGCACGTTATTCGAGGTGACGGGAGAATGGTTTTTACCGTCATATCGATCGCGCCTGGCCTTACCTTGACTGACCACAAACGAGCGGTCAATGCCGGTCCGCCATTCGTGGAGTCCGCGCTCGACTATCCGACATTACTGCGGCAAACAAGGTGGAAAATCACGGAGCGCATCGATCTGACACGTGAGTATGCGCAAACGTACCGACGTCTCCTTCGTGTGGAACAGGCACACGCAGATAAGCTGAGCGAGTTTTTTGGACCGGCCGAATTTTCCAAGAGGATGGTCGGCAGACGGGCAACCATTGAAATAATCGAGGGAGGACTGCTTCGGCGCGAGTTATTCGTCGTAGACGTCGGCCCAGCCGACGAACCCGAGAACGTAGACGATGATTAGCGCTACCGCGGTGAGCTTCACATTGATTACACGGATTTCTTTATCTATGTGCGCCTACGCTATGGCTGGGGCGTAAGAACTACCATTGACGCACTGCGCTTTCCCTGTCTGGGTTGGATTTCTACTCGTGAAGGAGAGTAACGACATGACTAATCACGCTGTAGTTTCGCACGAACAATGGGTCGCTGCGCGCAAGAAGTTGCTGGCCAAAGAGAAGGAGTTTTCGCGGCTACGCGACGCATTGAGTCAGCAGCGTCGAGACCTGCCCTGGGAGAAGGTTGAAAAGGAGTATGTTTTCGAAGGTTCAGATGGTAAGGAAAGCCTGGCCGATCTGTTCGATGGCCGCAGCCAACTCATTATCTACCATTTCATGTTCGATCCCGATTGGGAAGAGGGCTGTAAATCGTGCTCGTTCCTTGCTGACCATTACGATCCCTCGATTATTCACTTGAAGCATCGAGACGCAACAATGGTTACTGTCTCGCGCGCTCCGCTAAGAAAATTGCAAGCGTTCAAGCGCCGGATGGGTTGGAACTTCAAGTGGGTGTCTTCATTGGACAGCGACTTCAATTGGGACTATCAGGTGTCATTCAAGCCCGAAGACACGGAGAAGAAGCAAGTCTATTACAACTACGCGATGCAATCGTTTCCGGTAGCCGAGGGGCCGGGAATAAGCGTGTTTTTCAAAAAAAAATCAGGCGATGTGTACCATACGTATTCGTCGTACGCGCGCGGCCTCGACATGTTCATCGGCGCGTATCATTTGCTTGATATCGTTCCCAAGGGCCGCGATGAGGCCGGATTGAGTTACGGCATGGAGTGGCTCAGGCACCATGACAGATACGGCGACGACACTTTTGTTGACCCGTATGTCCAACGAGACTAAGTGGCGTGCTTTTGCCGCGTTACCTGGACGCTTGAGATAAAGCGACAAAACAATTCCCTTAGCCACCATTCCATTGATCTGCGCTTATGTTCCTTCTCGGCATATTTGTTTTCGTTACCTCTAGGCCCCCTGTCAGCAGTTGAACCTTGCGCTTCGGCACGGTTAGCATGGTGAATCATTCAAAGGGACCCCGACGTAGCTCAGTCGGGTGGGAGTGACAGAGTTTTAAGAAGAGCTGATATGAACCGAAAAGTAATCGCCATCCTCGCCTCAGTGCTGCTAGTGCACGTGGCAGGATGCACGATCACGTTTTATAACGCGACCGTTATCGAACCAAAGCCGATCCGGGGCGTGGGCCAGAGACAGTCTTCGTCCTTACCGTGCCCGGCCTTACGGCTCTCCTTGCCGGATGTCGACATGACCGTATGTGCAAACCCATCAGACTCGCCGATTGACCACGGAACGATACTCACTATCTTTGCCGTACTCGAGCCGAAGGCCGCCGATATGCAGTTTGACCCCGCTCAACTACGCTACGAGGTGCAGGGCGAGCCGCCTAGTCGTCCCCGTTTGGTGAAACGTAAGGCTCCCGATAGCTACGCAACTGTCACCGGGCCTGTGTCTCTCAAGGAACGGGGTCATTTTAATATCTTGTTTAACGCACCGCAGGCGACAGAGTTCACGCTTTTCATTGAGGGAATCTCGAAATCGGGCCAGCCCGTAACCGTGCCGCCAATAGAGTTTGAAATCCGTGATGTGAGGCGGCAACAGAAGAGTTGGACGCACCACTCCTGGTAGCACGATGACTCGCGTCAAACGACGAATGTTGTTCGGCCTAGTGCTGGTCGTGCTGGTTGTACTCGGCCTGGGGGCCTGGGCTTATTTTTACGGCACGCGCATAACGCTTGAACGCGCCGAAGCCTTTCAGTTCCGGCGTATGGTGGTAGCACAACTGGAAGAGCAGGCGACCTACCGGTTCTTCTACGTGAGCAACCGCCGTTTGGTACCCGGTGATGGGTCGCTCGAGGAGCGCTTCGAGACAGAACGGGAGCCGATGCTCAAGTTTGGTTCGTTCGATACCGAAATTGAACCCACCTTGGGCATCGGCATGATTATTAATCCGACCGAGTGGTTCCAAAATGAGGAAATCAAGCTCCGCAACGTGCGCCCGTTAGATCAAACCGCGTTCGTTGAACAAGTAAGAAGGTTCGTTCAAGGTTCCCCGTATCGATCCTTGCTGGTCGTTATACACGGATTCAGGGAGGGCTTCCCCTCGGCCTTGCGCAAGACTGCGTTTCTGGGCCACGTGTTGGATATCAATACCCCGGTGCTACTGTTCGACTGGCCCGGGAACCAGGGCAGTTCCTTGAGGGGCTATCGGCGCGCGCGCCGGGTGGCCAAAGCGTCCGGGGCGGAACTCGCCCGCCTGCTGGAACTCGTGATCCGGGAGATCCAGCCCGCGAGGCTGTGGCTGATCGCGAATAGCATGGGAGGCCAGGTAGTCGCCGATGCCTTCAGCCGGCTGTATCGACAAGCGGACTTGGCCGACGCGCAGACCGAGATCGAAAACGTCGTGCTCACGGCGCCGGACGTCGACCATGAAGAGTTCAACAATCGGTTTAAGCAGGAGATCAACGCCCTGACGGGGAATCTCACGGTGTACGTCTCCTCCAACGACCGGGCCTTACTGATGAGTCGAATCATCAACCGGAGGCTGCGGCTAGGCGAAAGCACCCTTAGACCGGAGAACCCGGCACAGGCGGAAGCGGCCGCCGCCCTGGCAAAGCTGGTCGACCCGGACAGCGAGCGGATTACCCTAGTGGACGTGACACCAGTCAATCGCACCCGTAACTTTCACAACTTCAGCCTGGAGACGCCGGAGTTTTTCAACGACTTATACGTGCGGCTAACGAACAAGCGCATGCCAACAACGCGAGAGCTTTACCGCCTCCAAGCGCCAGGCGGCGCGGTCTATTGGGTGCTTACGCGGGGCCGGTAGCAAGGCGGGGAAGTTGGTAGTGATGTTGGTAGTGATTAGGATTGAGCAAGCTTAACAACACCCACATGAGACGCATCGCCCTTTTCGTCAAGCGACTGGGCCTGTATCTGGCAGTGGCCGTCTTTGGTTTCCTCGTGGGCGCGGCCGTGCTGTATGTCCACCTCGTCCGCAGCGGTCCTCCCCTGCAGCTCTGGCACACCGAGGCGCTGACGGCAGAGTTCACCGCGGAAAGAGCGGATGAGATTCGAACCTTTGATAACTACAAACGGTTAGAACAGACGTTATTTGCGCAATTGGATGAGGAAATTTACGCCCGCACCGAAACCGGGGCTGCCTTTGCCCTCGCCCGCTACAGTGCGGGCAGCGCTGCTGACCCGCAACGCCGGAAGCCCAACTGGAACCGCAGCTTCGAGCTCCCCGCCAACACCGCTGCCGGCGGCGTACTGCTGCTACACGGCATGTCCGACTCGCCTTACAGCCTGCGGGCTCTGGGTGAGGCTCTGAATCAGCGTGATTATTGGGTCATCGGCCTGCGCCTGCCCGGTCACGGCACTGCGCCGTCGGGGCTTACCACGATTAGCTGGGAGGATATGGCCATTGTGGTTCAGTTGGGCATAGAGCACCTATCGGCCAAGGTGAGACCGGGGCCGATCCACATCATCGGCTATTCCACCGGGGCTCCGCTGGCGCTGAACTATGCTCTTGGCGTGCTGGAAGGAACGGCGGTGCCGGTGCCGGCCAGCCTGGTCCTGATCTCCCCGGCGATTGCCATCACCCCGGCGGCGGTACTAGCGACGTGGAAGGTTCGGCTGGCCGCGCTGCCTGGCCTGGAGAAGTTCGCCTGGACCGCAATCTTGCCGGAATTCGATCCGTACAAGTACAACTCCTTCACAAGCAACGCCGGGGTCCAGGTTCATCGTTTAACACGCTCCGTGGCCAAGCGCATCGAAGCCCGGGCCGCATCGAGCCCTATTAAGAATTTCCCCCCGACCCTTGTGTTTCTGTCGACCGTCGATGCGACCGTCTCGACCGACGCTGTGGTCGACAACCTGCTCGAGCATTTGGCCCCCGGCCACCACGAGCTCGTGCTTTTCGACATCAACCGTAGCAGTGTCGCGTCGACGGTTCTGGTGTCCGACCCGGGCCCGCTGACCGCCCGGCTGATGGCCAACGATGCTCTGCCGTTCGCGCTTACGCTGATCACCAACGAGAACACCGAGAGCACCACGGTGGTCAGCCGCCGCAAAGCACCGTTGTCAGCCCAAGCGTCGACCGAGCCGCTGAACGTCGCTTGGCCGAGGGGCGTGATCTCGTTGTCGCACGTCGCGCTGCCGTTCCCACCAGACGATCCGCTTTATGGTCAGGGTCCGCCAAAGAACACGGAAACTATCTTCCTAGGGCAGATTGCCATTCAGGGTGAGCGCGGCTTACTGCAATTTTCCTCTGACTGGCTGCTGCGTTTAAGGCATAACCCTTTCTACGATTTCCTCGAGACCCGGGTGCTCGAGTGGGTGGATGGCGCCAGTGACCAAAACGCTACCCCTCAACAAAAGTGACCCTCACATCAGAAATCTTGGAAGTCTCGCCCTACTTGCCGATACAAAAGGTCGAGAAAATGCGTCCGAGCAAGTCCTCGCTAGTGAACTCCCCGGTGATCTCACCGAGCGCGCGCTGTGCCAAGCGTAACTCCTCGGCCAACAACTCGCCTTCACGACTGCCTTCGAGCTGTTGCTTACCGCGCACTACGTGAGCGCTCGCGCGTTCGAGCGCATCGAGGTGGCGCCGGCGCGCGATGAAAGTGCCCTCGCCGGCGGACTGAAAACCCATACATGCTTTCAGGTGTGTGCGCAAGTTGTCGAGCCCGGCGCCGGTCTTTGCGGATAAGCCAAGCTCGGCGCCGTTTTCGGCGTCGGTGGCACCTGGTGCGCGCCCGGTTAGATCGATCTTGTTACGAACCAAGGTGTAGGGCGTCCCCCGAGGAAGTTGTTGCACCAACTTGGCAACGTCATCCGCACCGATGGTGTTGTCGTCAACCACTAAGAGCACGCGATCCGAGCGTTGCATGGCTTGCTGTGCGCGCCGCATGCCTTCGCTCTCGATTTCGTCGCCGCTCTCCCTGAGCCCCGCGGTATCGAGCACGTGCAGCGGCAAGCCATCGATCGCGATGCGCTCTCGCACCACGTCGCGCGTGGTCCCAGGCATAACGCTGACGATGGCAGCGTCGTGCTGCGCCAGCAAGTTGAGCAGGCTCGACTTGCCAGCGTTCGGTGGACCGGCCAACACCACGGTCATGCCTTCGTGCAACAGACACCCTTGATGGGCCGATTCGAGCAACTGGTCGAGCGCCTCCAGAATGGATGTCGCCTCGACACGCAAGCGCTCATCGGCAAGAAAATCTATTTCTTCCTCTGGGAAGTCGATCGACGCTTCGACGTAGGTACGTAAGTTAATTAACTGCTCCACGACCGCGTGCACGCGCTCCGAGAACCGCCCATCCAGCGAGCCCATGGCCGAGCGCGCTGCACTTTCGGAGCTGCTGTCGATTAGATCGGCGACTGCTTCCGCCTGCGCGAGGTCCAGCTTGCCGTTCAGAAACGCCCGTTCGGAGAATTCACCGGGCCGGGCCATGCGCGCGCCCAGCGCCAGCGCGCGCCGCAGCAGCCGGTCGAGGACCACCGGGCCGCCGTGGCCATGCAACTCCAGCACGTCCTCGCCGGTGTACGAATGCGGGCTTGGGAAGAATAGCGCGACGCCACGGTCAATGGTTTGGCGCGCGGCGTCTTGGAACGCGGTATAGAGCGCGTAGCGGGGGCGTGGCAGTGTGCCGATGATGCCGTGCGCGATGTCGCGCGTCGCCGGGCCCGATACACGCACGACACCGATCCCACCGCGCCCCGGTGGGGTGGCCACGGCACCGATAGTGTCGCGGCTCGGGCTCGGCGAGCGCGTCGCTACGTCGCCTTCGCCTTGCCCTCGATCATGCGCGTGATCTGCCACTGCTGGGCGATGGAAAGAATATTGTTGACCACCCAGTAAAGCACCAGGCCGGCGGGAAAGAACAAAAAGAATACCGTGAACACGATCGGCAGTGCGTTCATGAGCCGGCGTTGCATTGGATCCAGCTGCGCAGGAGCGAGCTTCTGCTGCACGAACATACTGATGCCCATGATGATCGGCAAAACGAAGAATGGATCGCGCACCGAAAGATCTCTGATCCAAAAAATAAAGGGTGCCTGCCGCATCTCCACGCTTTCGAGCAATACCCAGTAAAGCGCAATAAACACCGGAATCTGAATCACAATCGGCAAACAGCCGCCAAGCGGATTAATCTTTTCTTTCTTATATAGGTCCATCATCGCTTGATTCATGCGCTGCTTGTCATGCCCAAAGCGCTCGCGCAGGCTTTGCAGCTTCGGCTGCACGCGCTTCATGTGTGCCATCGACTTATAGCTCGCGGCTGACAGCGGATAAAACACGAGCTTGATGAGCACTGTGAGCACGATGATCGCCCACCCCCAGTTGCCGACCCAGTTGTGGATGTATGAGAGCAACCAGAACAGCGGTGCGGAAAGAAACGTTAACCAACCGTAGTCCACGGTCAGCTCCATCCCTTCGGCAAGTTTTTTCAGTCGCTCATGCTCCTTCGGTCCCGCATATAAGGTCGTTTTCAGGCGACCGCTTGCGCCTGGCGCGATCGTAGCGGGCTGCAAGTTTTTAAGACCGATAATGTAGTTGTTGCCCTGAAGCGCTTTGCTGTAGAAGCGGTTGCGCTCGTCGGCCGGCGGCATCCATGCGCCTACAAAGTAGTGCTGCAGCATCGCCACCCAGCCGCCGTCAACATCGGTGTCTAACGGCTGCTCGCGCATGTCATCAAAGTCGATCTTGTCGTATTTGTCCGCGGGCGTATAAATTGCGGCCCCGGTGTACGTGGGCAGTGCCAGCCAACCACGCTTGCTTGCCTTGTGGTGGCGGCGAAACTGCCGGTAAAGGAATCCCTGCCAAGGTTTCGTGCTGGCGTTCTCGACTTCGTACTCGACATCAATCACATAGCTGTCACGATCGAATGTATAGGTCTTGGTGTAACGCACGCCGTCAGGCCCGTCCCAACGCAACGGCACTTTGAGTTCTTGCTTATCGCCTAGGGCATAGCGTTGGGCTGCTGTTGTGTAGCGTGAGCGGTGATTGGGATATTCGCGATCGGCACCGATCAGGCCGGACTGCGCGATCAACGCCTCGCTACCGCTGTCGTTCATCAACACAAACGGGTTATCAGGCTGATCTACCGACACCGGGTAGTCAAGGAGCTTGAGCACACGCAGGTCGCCCCCGGCAAGGTCTATGGTGGCCTCGAGCAGATCAGTTACTACCTTTACACGCCCGCTGCTCGCGGCCGCGGGTGCTGGCGGTGCCGGCGCCTCGGTCGTCGGTGCCGGCGCAGTCGGCGTTGGTGCCGGTGAGGGCACCTCCGGTGCTGGCGGGACTTCTTGCGGTGCCGTCGCTTGGGTTTCGGGTGCCGTCGCGGTCTCCGGCGGCGCCTCACGTACGCGCTGCTCTTCCTGCCACGCCTGGAAAATCATGAACAAGATGATCCCCAGGGCAATGACGAGCAAGAAACGCTGATTATCCATGCTCGTTGTTCGGCTCGCCCACGCCGCCCGCCATGCCGGGTACCGGGTCGTAGCCCCCCGGGTGCCATGGGTGACATCGAAGCAAACGCCAGGCCGTCAAGCCCAGCCCTTTGGAGCAACCATGGATCCTTAGCGCTGTGAGCGCGTACTCCGAGCACGTTGGCGAGAAGCGGCAGTGGCAGCCCAAGAACGGGCTCACAACATAACGATAGCCGCGGACCAAAGTTATAAGGAATCCTCGCATCTTTCTATGATACTGATCCAATGGCGTTCAAGCGATGCCCTTAAAGTCGCTGCATCCGCGGTAGCCGCGTGCGCTTGCGCGATAACCACCGTGTCGATACCCCTGAGTTCGTCCTGCTGACGACGAAACGATTCGCGGATGTGCCGCTTCACTCGGTTGCGCACCGTCGCCTTAGCCGAGACTTTACGCGAAACGACGACACCTAGACGCGCGCATGGCAGCCCGTTAATGCTAACGAAGACCGTGAAGCATTGGTCGCGCCTTTTCCGCCCCTGCCGAAGTACTGCAGCGAACGCTGCTGGCTGTAGTAAACGGTAGCGCTTGGGAAATCGTTGCCGAGCCTTTGCGCCGTCGCGCAACAATTGTTTAAGCGCTTAAGCGTGCGCGGCCCTTGGCGCGCCGCGAGCGCAGCACCGCGCGGCCACCGGCCGTGCGCTTGCGTGCACGGTATCCGTGGGTGCGCTTGCGCTTGATGACGCTAGGTTGATAAGTCCTCTTCATGCGCTGCCGCCAAAACCCCTTATTATTTAGGATGGGCGCGCAAACTTAATAGGTCGAGCACAGATTTGTCAACTACTGCCTGTTACAACCAATTGTATCGATTACGTTACGAATGGGGCTGTGGATCACCATCAGATTTAGCGATAGACTTCTCCGCCCTCGCCACTACGAATAGAACGAAAACCAATGAACTCACCACCACTTTGGAGCAACTGCCTCGCACAGTTAGAAGAAGAGCTTTCGGCTCAACAGTTCAACACCTGGATCCGGCCACTACAAGCGGAAAAGCACGAGCGCCAGTTGCGCCTGCTCGCGCCCAACCGCTTTGTAATGGAGTGGGTACGTGAACGGTTCATGCAACGAATCGCCGAACTGGCAAGCCAGTACGGCGGTGCCGATGGTGGCTTGACTGTTTCGGTGGAGGTGGGCGAACAACAAGCCGCAGCGGCGACCCGGGAACGCCCGCGCGCGACTACGGAGCGCGTCGGCAGCCGGGTGGCGCCACTCGTTGGGCGACTCAACCCGGAGTTTACCTTCGATAGTCATGTAGAGGGAAAGTCGAACCAACTCGCGCGTGCCGCGGCCAAGCAAGTGGGCGAAAACCCCGGTGGCGCGTATAACCCGTTGTTTATCTATGGCGGCGTCGGCCTGGGCAAGACACACCTGATGCAGGCTGCCGGTAACCTCATGGTCACGCGCAACCCAGGGGCGAACGTTGCCTATGTGCACTCAGAGCGCTTCGTTGCAGACATGGTCAGGGCGCTACAGCACAACGCAATCGCCGAGTTCAAGAAATTCTACCGCTCCTTGGACGGCCTGCTCATTGATGACATTCAATTCTTCGTCCGCAAGGAGCGCTCCCAAGAAGAATTCTTCCATACTTTCAATGCTTTACTGGAAGGTCAGCGCCAAGTCATCATCACCGGTGACCGCTTTCCAAAGGACTTGGTTGGGGTGGCGGAGCGTCTGGTGTCGCGATTCGGATCGGGGCTAACCGTTGCGATTGAGCCACCGGAGCTTGAAACCCGCGTCGCCATTCTGATTAAGAAGGCTGCAGGCGAACACGTAGAGCTACCGGAGGAGGTCGCGTTCTTCATAGCCAAACGGGTCCGCTCAAACGTCCGCGAGCTCGAGGGCGCGCTGCGGCGCGTAATGGCCAACGCCTTCTTCACCGGCCGTCCACTTGACGTAGAGTTAGCAAGTGAAAGCCTTAAGGATCTATTCGCGTTCCAAGAGCGGCTTGTCACAATCCACAACATTCAGAAAATTGTTGCTGAGTACTACAAGATCCGCGTGGGTGACCTGCATTCAAAGCGCCGGTCGCGCCAAGTAGCGCGACCACGGCAAGTCGCTATGGCGCTTGCAAAGGAACTTACTAGCCACAGCCTTCCGGAGATTGGCGATGCCTTTGGCGGCCGCGACCATACAACCGTACTCCACGCCTGCCGAAAAATCACTGACCTCGTTAGCAGGGATGTGCGTACCAAAGAGGACTACGATAACCTTCTTAAAATCCTCACGGCTTGAAATGCCTGTGGACAAAACCACGCTACCGCTTGCCGTATAGACATAACCCAAATCACTCCACAAGGTACGCACAGCTTAAACACATCTTTACGCACACACCAATGCATATCCCCTCAGTGCTAGTGCTAGTAACTATAACTTACGCACAATAACCACAGGCCCTACAACTTCAACAACTAATTTAGAGAAAAGAAACCCTGTTGACGATAGAATAGCGGGCCCACCATTTAGTCTTGCGCATTGATGCGATTGACAGCAAACAGAGATACCCTACTAAAGCCACTCGGGTATGTAGCGGGGGTGGTAGAGCGCCGCCAAACCCTGCCCATCCTATCGAATGTCTTGCTTTGTGCGCATGCTGGCAAGCTAACGATGACAGGAACAGACCTTGAGGTGGAAGTAGTAGCAGGGACAAACGTAGAGGGTGGTGATGATGGTGAGATAACTGTCCCAGCGCGGAAGCTCTATGACATCTGTCGGGCACTGCCTGCGGGTGCAGAGGTGCGTGTTAGTGAGCAGGACGGAAGGGCCGTGGTGCAGTCTGGGAAGAGCCGTTTTGTCTTGGGTATACTGCCAGCAGCAGATTTCCCAAATATCGACACGGGACAATGGGATGTTACGTTTACACTGGCGGCAGAGGTGCTACGTGGGGTCGTGGAGCGGACACACTTCTGTATGGCTCATCAGGACGTGCGTTACTACCTGAATGGCCTCCTGCTGGAGCTAAGCGGAGATCAACTGCGGGCTGTCGCTACCGATGGCCACCGTATGGGGCTGAGCGAAGCGGCGGTCAAAGCAGGCGCTACAGGAGGGCGGCAGGTAATTGTGCCACGCAAGGGGGTGCACGAGATGAGCCGCTTCCTCAGTACAACAGACGCACCTGTCGAGGTTATGCTCAGCAGCAATCACCTGCGCGCCACTATGGATGGTGTGACACTGACCTCGAAGCTAATTGATGGGCGCTTCCCGGACTACGATCAGGTAATGCCCTCTACGTACCGCTGGAGTGTGCGGATCCAGCGGCAGCTGCTACGAGAGGCATTAGGGCGCGTCGCTATCCTGGCCAACGAGAAATATCGCGGTGCCCGGTTCGCGTTCCAGCCGGGCCTACTTACGGTCACCGCACACAACCCCGAGCAAGAAGAAGCGCAGGAGCAACTGGCTGTAGAGTACCAAGGTGAGGAGCTAGAGATCGGGTTCAACGTCAACTACGTGATCGAGGCGATCAGCGGTCTGGGTGGGGATGAGGTTGAACTTGCGATGAATGACCCCAACAGCAGCAGTGTTCTGCAGTCGCCAACGCAGAGCCACACCCGCTATATCATCATGCCGATGAGACTGTAATACGCCACGGTGTCTGCCCACCCGGCTTATGTCGTTATTAAAGCTCGAAGTGCACGACCTTAGGATTGTCGAGCGGGCAAGCCTGCGGCCCACTGCCGGGCTAAACGTGATCGTGGGGCCGAACGCAAGCGGTAAGACAACCCTGTTGGAGGCAATTCACATACTGAGCCGCGGCAAATCCTTTCGCCAAGCCACGGCTGGCCGGGTGGTCCGTCACGGCGCTGACGCACTCATGGTGCGGGGCCAATGGGCGGAAGCTGGCGGCGGGGAAACGGCCTTGGGGGTACAGCGGGCGCACGGCGAGCGCCGGGTGCAGGTGGACGGGAGGCGCTGTGAGCGCCTTGAGGAATTCGTGCGCCTGGTGCCCCTGCAGACGCTATTACCCGATGCCCGTCACCTGTTTACGCACAGCGCCCGCTACCGGCGCGCGGTCATCGATTGGGGCTTGTTCCACGTGGAACCCCGCTTCTACACGCTGTGGCTGCGCTACCGTCGGGCCCTTCGGCAGCGCAATGCTGCGCTGCAGCGCGATGCCAGCGATGACGCCCTGGTGGCCTGGGATGCAGAACTGGCCGAGGCAGGTGAGGCTTTGCACGTCTTGCGGGCTGCCTATTGGCGGCGCTGCGGCGAACGTGCGGCGGCATGCGCAAAGCGGCTTGAGCCGCGCGCGCCTACCCGGATCGAGTTACGCCAAGGGTGGCCGTCAGGGCAATCGCTGAGCGCGGCGTTACGTGCAGGCCGTGTGCGTGACCGCGCTACGGGGTACACACAGGCGGGGCCCCACCGTGCGGATTTGGCGGTCTATTTCGACGATCAGCCAATACGCGAGCGCGCCTCCCACGGTCAGCAGAAGCTGTTAGTAGCGGCGGTACGGCTAGCGCAGACAGAGCTGTTAATTCAGGCGACAGGTCGGAGTTGTGTGATGTTGCTCGACGACATCGCTGGCGAGCTTGATGCCGCGCGGCGGCGCGCCACGTTTTCGGTGTTGGCGGAGCTCGGGGCCCAGGTTTTCGCTACGACGACTGAGCAAAGCGCCATCGACATAACGGCATGGCGCCAGTGGAAAGTGTTCCACGTGGAACATGGACGCCTGGGCGCGGATCAGGGTGATTAGGGTGTTTGTTTTCGGCCGCATAGCACCTTACATAATACCTGTAAATGGCGCGCCGGTTCAGGGCTGAGGGCGCACACAGATGCTAGAATAAGCCTGCCTCACCTAAGGAACTTCCATGAGCAAAGAAGCTGTCAAGTCATCCCGGTACGATTCCCGTAGCATCCAAGTGCTGAAAGGCCTAGACGCTGTCCGCAAGCGGCCCGGGATGTATATTGGCGATACGGACGACGGCACCGGGTTACACCGCTTGATTTTCGAAGTGGTCGACAACGCCGTCGACGAGGCCCTAGCGGGCTTTTGCTCAGACATTGAGGTCACGGTCCACGCCGATGGCTCGGTCACCGTTGTCGACAACGGTCGCGGTATACCGACAGAAATCATTCCGGAGGAAGGACGATCGGCCGCCGAGGTGATCATGACGGTGCTGCATGCCGGCGGCAAGTTTGATCACAACGCTTACAAGGTTTCCGGTGGGCTCCACGGCGTCGGAGTGTCGGTGGTAAACGCCCTGTCTGACAGCCTCGAACTGAAGATTCGGCGCGACGGGCAAGTCCATAAGCAGAAATACCGTTTGGGGCGGCCGCAGGCGGCGCTCAAAGTGGTGGGTGAGTCCAAGGTGACCGGCACCGAGGTGCGGTTCACCCCTAGTGCACGCGTCTTCAGCGACACCACCTTCCATTACGATATCCTCGCCAAGCGCCTACGCGAACTCTCGTTCCTGAATTCCGGGGTGCGCATCACCCTGGTCGACGAGCGCAGCGGCAAAGAGGATACGTTCGAATACCGCGGCGGTATCGCTGCGTTCGTTGCCCACCTCAACCGCAATAAGACCCCCCTACATCGCAAGCTGATTTCGCTTAGCGCCGAGCGTGAGGGCATAACGGTTGAGCTAAGCATGCAATGGAACGACTCCTATCAGGAGAACATCTTCTGCTACACCAACAACATTCCGCAGGCCGACGGCGGAACGCATCTGGCGGGGTTGCGTGCGGCGATGACACGTACCCTGAACCAATACATCGAATCGCGAGGGCTGGCGAAAAAAGCGAAGATCTCGACCACCGGCGACGACGCGCGCGAGGGCCTGACCGCCGTGCTGTCGGTAAAAGCCCCGGACCCCAAGTTTTCCTCGCAGACGAAGGACAAGTTGGTTTCCTCGGAGGTTAAGGGGGTCGTGGAATCGATTGTGAGCGAAAAGCTCAACGAGTTCCTGCTCGAGAACCCATCAGAGGCGCGTGCGATCGTGGACAAGATCATCGAAGCGGCGCGCGCGCGCGAGGCAGCGCGGAAGGCGCGCGAAATGACGCGGCGCAAAGGAGCGCTCGATGTTGGCGGACTGCCCGGCAAGCTGGCGGACTGCCAGGAACGTGACCCTCGGGTATCTGAGCTCTATCTGGTGGAGGGCGATTCCGCTGGCGGTTCTGCCAAACAGGCTCGCGACCGGCGTTTTCAGGCGGTTTTGCCGCTTAAGGGGAAGATCCTGAACGTCGAGCGCGCGCGTTTTGACAAAGTGCTGGCGTCGGCCGAGGTCGCTACCCTGATCACCGCTCTAGGCACCGGCATCGGTAAGGATGACTTCAATATCAGCAAGTTGCGCTATCACCGGGTTATTATCATGACCGACGCCGATGTCGACGGTTCGCACATCCGCACCTTACTGCTCACGTTCTTCTATCGACAGACGCCAGAGCTTCTGAATCGTGGGCACATCTACATCGCGCAGCCGCCGCTGTACAAGGTCAAACGGGGCAAGCAGCAGCAGTACTTAAAGGACGATGAAGCGTTGCAGGCGCACCTACTGAAACAGGCGCTGCAAGACGCTACCTTGCGACCGTCGCCGCGTGGAACCCCTATCCGTGGCGCGGCGCTTGCGAGCCTGTGCAGCGAGTTCCTCAATGTTCAACGCACGCTCACGCGTCTCTCGCGGCGTTACGACGAGAACGTCCTGCGCGAGATCATGTACCTGCCCACTATCGCGCGCGACGCTTTGAAGGATCCAAAGAAGACGGAGGCGTTCGTGACGCGGCTGCAGGAGCGGTTATCCAAAGATCACAACGGCAGCAGTCGTTATGACGTCAGCCTTGGCGTGGACGCGCGCGCGGGCGTGCACGAGATTCTGGTGGCGCGTACAGAGCACGGGTCCGTGAGGCACACCCGCGTCGATGCTGAGTTCGTGTCCTCCGGCGAGTACCGCAGGATGCGTCAGCTGGGCGAGAAGCTCGCGCACCTGATCCGGCCTGGTGCTACGGCGCAGCGCGGCGAGAAGCGCGTGGCAGTGGATAGTTTTGATAGCGCTCTGGAGTGGCTACTCGCGGAGGCACGGCGGGGTTACGCCATCCAGCGCTATAAGGGGCTCGGCGAGATGAACCCAGACCAGTTATGGGAAACCACCATGGATCCGGAAACCCGGCGCTTATTGAAGGTCAACATCGAGGATGGCGTGGCCGCCGATCAGATGTTTACTACTTTGATGGGTGATCAAGTCGAACCGCGGCGTGACTTCATCGAACAAAACGCATTGAGCGTCGCCAATCTCGACATCTAACGCCCTATTCTTAAGGGGTGGGTCGTTAGCCGTAAACAGAGCGCCTTGCAGCTGACACAACCTCTGATTAACGACTCACGAATCGCTCAATGCAGTGTGCGCGGCATGCTCAAGGTGAACACCGGGATCTCCGCGTCGAACGACGCCCCATCGTCCGCCAACATCCGGTAGCTACCACGCATCGTGCCCACCGGCGTCTCGAGAATGGCGCCGCTCGTATACTCGAACGTCATCCCCGGCGCGAGGTAAGGTTGCTGGCCGACCACGCCTTCGCCGCGGACCTCCTGCACCTTTTCGTTCGCATCGGTGATGATCCAGTGACGAGTCAAAAGGCGGGCCGGCACGGTGCCACTATTGGCGATCGTGATGGTGTAGGCGAAGACGTAGCGATCACTGTCCGGGGTTGACTGCTCCTCTAGGTAGGCGGTCCTCACCGACACGTCGATGCGATATTTCATGCTTTCGTTCACCTGCTCCCCCGCAGTAGGCCCAAAGCAGCCTGCGGATTGTGCACTAAGTAGCGCTGTTTTCGCACGTCCCGGTGCGTCATCTGGCGGGCACCTGCTTCTGCGCGCAAGGTACGCGATAAAACGCACGTCGCGGGCTATCCAGGCGTACCGCGGTGAGCGCACCACCCCAAACACAGCCCGTGTCCAGCGCCACGACGCCGTCATCGCGCCACACACCCAGCGAGGACCAATGGCCAAAGACGATCGTGAGGTCACGGATACGCCGTTCCGGGATCTGGAACCAGGGCATCAGGTGAGTGGGCTGCGATCCCGGTGGCCCGGTCGGACGCAGATCCATTCGGCCGCTGCAGTCACAATAGCGCAGGCGGGTAAACGCGTTTACGATGACGCGTAAGCGGTCCCAACCATCAAGCGAATCATCCCACGCGTCCGGCGTATTCCCGTACATGTGCTTGAAAAATTCGCTATAGCGCTTACCACGCAGCACAGTCTCGACTTCGGCCGCGTGCATGCACGCGGCCACAAGGTCCCATTGCGGCAGCAGCCCGGCATGGATCAAGGCCACGCCCAGCGCGTCATCGCAGTAAATGAAAGGGCGGTGGCGCAGCCATTCCAAAATATGCTCGCGGTCGTTTGCCTCGAGCACGTCGACGAAAGTGTCGATGGTTCTTAAACGCCGCGCACCATCGGCGACAGCAAGTAGGTGTAAGTCGTGATTACCGAGCACGGTGATGGCGGCTTCGCCCAAAGCGATGACGAAACGCACCGTGTCTGCTGAGCGCGGCCCGCGGTTCACCAGATCGCCGGTGAACCAAAGCTTGTCGTGGATTGGGTCGAACTGCAGGTGATCAAGCAGCGCCTCGAGTTCGTCGAGGCAGCCTTGCACGTCACCAATCGCATAAAGCGCCATCAGTGCTCCCGGGCACCGAGCCGTTGCGCCATCTCGACAGCGGCCGTTACCAGCGCGTGAATCATGCCGGGTTCGCGCGCAGCATGGCCAGCGTTCGGCACGATCTGGACGCGCGCATCTGGCCACGCACACTGCAGATCGAACGCGCTCTCTAAGGGACAAACCATGTCATAGCGACCGTGAACGATGATCCCAGGCAGTCCGGCGAGGCAATGAGCGTCGCGCAGGATCTGATCGGGCTCGAGGAAGATCTGATTGACGAAGTAGTGGGCTTCGATGCGCGCCAACGCCAACGCCGTGTGCGGCGATGCGAAGAACTCTACCACAGCCGGGTCGTGAGCCAGGCTGGCGGCATGCCCTTCCCAAAGCGACCACGCTTTGGCACAGGCCATACGTGCGACTTCGTCCTCTCCAGTGAGGCGGCGGTAGTAAGCGCGCAGCAGGTCATCGCGCTCGGATTCCGGGATCGGCGCGACGAACTCCTGCCAATGGTCTGGAAAGATCCTGTTCGCGCCGTCCTGGTAGAACCACTGGAGTTCGCGGCGTCGGCACAGAAAGACGCCACGCAAAATCAGGCCGAGCACACGCTGCGGATGGCATTCAGCGTAGCGCAGGCTCAGGGTCGAGCCCCACGAGCCGCCAAACAGCAACCAGCGACGCAAACCGAGATGGTCACGCACGGTTTCGATGTCGGCGACCAGATGCTGGGTAGTGTTGTGCTCCAGACTGGCATGTGGTGTCGATCGACCCGCGCCACGCTGATCCAACAACACGATGCGATAGATATTGGGATCAAAGAATCGTCGTTGATAGGGTTCGCAACCGGCACCCCCATGCACAACCAACACCGGCAAACCATCCGGGTTGCCACATTCCTCTATGTGAAGCACATGTGGCGGCTCGACCTCGAGACGGTGGGTCGCATAGGGTTGGATCTCCGGATACAGTTTGCGCACGGCTTCGTCCCTTGATTAGGCGCGGCCCGCGTCGTCGCAACCGTGTTAGGTTTGTGTTCGGCAGGTTTCTAGTCTTCAATACGTCGTTGCGTACCTGGGACGGCGCGTGCTCGATACTAGATGGCCGCGAAGGGGTCGGTCAATTGAAACAGCTTGTGTTCGTGTACGGCACATTGCTCCGCGGCGAGGCAAATGCGGGCGAGCTTGTGAACGCACAGTACTTGGGGGCACACAAAACCGACGCCGTTTTCACGATGTTGGACCTTGGTGCTTATCCTGCCGTGGTGCTGGGTGGTGACACCGCTATCGCCGGCGAAGTGTTCGCGGTCGACGCCGCAACCCTGTCACGGCTCGATAGCTTTGAGGACCACCCTGACGAGTATTCTCGTATCGAAATCATGACACCGTTTGGAGAAGCGTGGATATACACGTACCGCACCACACCGGCTACAGCGGCAGTGATCGTGTCAGGAGACTGGCGCCATCGCTGACCGTGCTCGGCTGGAGCGCGACTAGATTGCGCAAGGCAGAATCGCGTTCGTGTAGCGGCCGAACCAAGACGAAGCTGTCGCTGCCTATATCAGTAGCGGTAATAATCGGGCTTGTAGGGCCCTTCGATCGGTACGCCGATGTAGTCCGCCTGCGCCTTGGTCAGCGCGGTCAGCTTCGCGCCGATCTTCTTCAGGTGAAGTCGTGCTACTTTCTCGTCTAACCGCTTGGGTAGCACATACACCTTCTTTTCGTAGTCCTTATAGTTATTCCAAAGCTCGATCTGCGCCATCACCTGATTCGTGAAAGATGCCGACATGACAAAACTGGGATGGCCGGTGGCACAGCCAAGATTGACTAGGCGGCCTTCAGCGAGAACGATGATGCGCTTACCGTCCGGGAAAAGCACATGGTCTACCTGGGGCTTGATATTTTCCCATGAGTACTGGCGCAGGCTGGCGATATCAATCTCGGAGTCAAAGTGGCCAATGTTGCAGACGATGGCTTCGTTCTTCATCGCCTTCATGTGCTCGTGCGTGATTACATCGGCGTTGCCGGTGGCAGTGATAAAGATGTCAGCAACAGGCGCCGCCTCCTCCATGCTGACGACGCGATAACCTTCCATAGCCGCCTGCAACGCACAGATCGGGTCGATCTCGGTCACCCATACCGTAGCGCCAAGGCCGCGCAAGGCCTGCACCGAACCCTTGCCGACGTCGCCATAGCCACAGACAACGGCGATCTTGCCCGCAATCATCACGTCGGTAGCGCGCTTAATGCCATCGACCAGCGACTCGCGACAGCCGTAGAGATTGTCAAACTTCGACTTTGTGACCGAGTCATTGACATTAATACTTGGTGCAAGCAAATCGCCGCTACGCTCCATTTCGTACAGGCGATGTACGCCGGTCGTCGTTTCCTCGGAGATTCCACGCACGTCGGCCATGAGCTCGGCGTATTTCTCATGCATAACCTTGGTAAGGTCGCCGCCATCATCGAGCAGCATGTTAGGCCGCCAGCTATCGGGGCCATAGATGGTCTGGTCGATGCACCACCAGAATTCTTCCTCGGTTTCGCCCTTCCAAGCGAACACGGGAATGTTGCGCGCCGCGATCGCCGCTGCGGCGTGATCTTGGGTGGAGAAGATGTTGCAGGACGACCAGCGTACCTCGGCGCCGAGCTCCATCAGGGTCTCGATTAGCACCGCCGTTTGAATGGTCATGTGCAAACAGCCGGCAATGCGCGCGCCCGCAAGCGGTGTCTTTCCGGCATATTCCTCACGCAGTGCCATCAGACCCGGCATCTCGGTCTCGGCGATCGCAATCTCCTTACGCCCCCAATCGGCTTTCGAGATATCGGCGACTTTGTAATCGGGTTTCAGCTGCTCGACTGGTCTGCTCATATTTGGGCTACTCTTTGTCAGCGGTTTCGGTGTTAGTTCGGATCGTTAGGCGGATTTCATCGCCTTCGGGCCAAGTTCGGCGCGCAGCGCCGCCGCTTTGTCGGTGCGCTCCCAGGTGAATGTGGGTTCGGCACGGCCGAAGTGGCCATAGGCCGCCGTCGGCGAGTAGATCGGCCGCTGCAGATCTAGTTCTTGTATGATGGCTTTCGGGCGCAGATCAAAGTGCTTGCGCACCAACTCGGCAATCTTTTCGTCGGGCAGTCGTCCGGTTCCGAACGTCTCGACGTGCACCGATACCGGCTGGGCGATACCGATGGCGTAAGCGACTTGGAGTTCACAGCGTTCGGCTAGACCGGCGGCAACCACATTCTTAGCGACATAGCGTGCCGCGTAGGCCGCTGAGCGATCCACCTTGCTTGGATCCTTGCCGGAGAACGCGCCGCCACCGTGGCGCGCCATACCGCCGTAAGTATCGACGATAATCTTGCGTCCAGTAAGACCGCAATCGCCGACCGGCCCGCCGATGACGAAACGGCCGGTGGGATTGACGTGGTGCTTCGTGTCTTTACCGAGCCACTCCACCGGCAATACTGGCTTAATGATCTCTTCAATTACGGCTTCCTTGAGGCGGCTGTAGTCAATGTCCGGGGCATGCTGCGTGGACAGCACGACAGTATCGATGCCGGCGGCGCGGCCGTCGCTATAACGTACCGTCACTTGGGACTTAGCATCGGGCCGCAGCCAAGGTAGCCGGCCACTGCGCCGCACCTCGGCCTGACGTCGCATGAGCCGGTGGGCGAAACTTATCGGCATCGGCATGAGTTCCTCGGTCTCGTTGGTGGCGTAACCGAACATCATGCCCTGGTCACCGGCACCCTGATCCAAATCGAGCCCCTGGCCCTCGTTGACGCCCTGAGCGATGTCCTGTGACTGCTTGTCGATAGCTGTCAGTACGGCACAAGACTCCCAATCAAACCCCATGGAAGACTCATAGCCAATGCGCTTGATGGTGCCGCGCACAATCTCGGGCATATCGACCCACGCGCTGGTAGTGATTTCCCCAGAGATAATGGCCATGCCCGTGTTCACCATGGCCTCACACGCCACGCGGGAACCGGCATCCTGTTCGATAATCGCGTCGAGGATCGCGTCGGAGATCTGATCGGCCACCTTGTCGGGGTGACCTTCTGAAACCGATTCGGAAGTGAATAGATAAGTATCTGCCATGCCCTGCCGTTCCTTCAGATTGTTCGGAGTAGAGTGCTGGATTAGGCTGCGAAGTCTATCAAGCTTAGGTCAAATTTCACATTTGGAGCGCGATGCGTAGCGCCGAGTCTAACTGCTTAAGCGCCAATGCGTGATGCAAAGTACGCCGAGCCGCTGTCCGGCGGCGCCACGCGGACGATGCGCAAAGCGTCGGGGCCTCGAGGCGGGCGAATCGAACACCTATCGCCACATCTAACATCAGAATACCCACAATCCACATATCCAGACCCTTACATAGGTCTATCAGGACGATTTTTATGTGACTGTCCCCCACTTTTCTTAAGTCTTTGGATAAGCGTGACTATTATGTTAAATACATTGTTAGGTGGGACTACGGAAACATTTTCAGCCGATTTATCGGCTCTGGGTGGGCAGCATCCTAAAATCGTGCGGCGTCTCGATTGTTATTTGAGTTGAGTATAGTCGCCAGGATCTTGGTCGCTTCGGTTCGCTGCCGCAACTCAACGCACGCGTTTGAGACTGGTCTTGTCGAAGTCACGGTCAGTGAATCCGTTGCGAAGCTTATAGTTGCTCCACTCGAGCAAGGTACTCTTGCCGGTCTGATGATTCACCATATGCATCTTGTGGGCGCGCCAGTACTTACCCAGATACTCGTTGTATTCGCTAAAGGTTAATGTCTTCAATAAACTGTTCTTGCGATCGTAATAATCGACTTTGAGGGGGCGATACTCGGCTTTGTCGATCCACACAACCTGGCGTGTATATCCTGAGTATTTGCTCACCGGATACCGTTCGATCACGAAGCTATCCTGATCCGCTAGCACCTCATCGCGCAGATGTTTGTATGTGTATTTCTCGACCTCCTGTGACGATACATCCTCGTACGCGAATTCGCTGCCGACGAACGATCCGGATTTGTTGGCCGATGCGATACGTTTAACACGTTTCAACGCCGGAAGATAAAGCCACTGATCGTCATTGGCGATCTTGTGGCTGAAGCTCAATAGTGCCGTACCCTTAACATCGCGCGGCTGATCGAAGATGACAAAACTCTTGTCGCCATCGTTTGTTACTTCCTTTGCGCGCGTGCGCACCTGGCGCCGACTCTGCTGCCCGTGCTTATTGCGTAGGATCATGGTCATGTCTGCCTTCTGATCATCCCAGCCGGTATCGCGCCGATCAGCCTCGACGGCGATCGCGAGTCCTTTTTTCTCGGCGGCGTCGGCACCGACACTAAGCGGAAGAGCTATCAGCAACAGCGCTAATAGAGCGCGCATGTTCTTTCTCCTCGAGTTTAAGTAGCAAGGGTGGCAAAAACAGAAAATCAGCGGCCAACGCCAACGCGATGGTAATCGCGCTTAACAACCCCATACCAGCGTTCAGCTCGAACGCTGACAATGCCAATACGGAGAAACCAGCCACCAAGATCACGGTGTTAACCCACAACGCTGTACCCACGGTGTGGAACGCGTAGCGCACGGCATCCTCGCCACTAAGGCCTTGTTCGCGGCGCGCACGAAGGTATTTGCTGAGATAGTGTATGGTGTCGTCGACGACAATTCCCAAGGTCATGGCGACGACGACAGAAAGCGCGACACCGACCTGGCCAACGAGCAATCCCCACAGACCGAAGCCCATACCCGCGGGCAACAGGTTCGGCAAAAGACTAACCATTCCGATCTTCAGGCTGCGCGTCGCCAGTATGATTAGCCCCGAGATCAATACCAACGCGATCGCCGCGCCGCCGAGCATGCTGCGAATGTTGCGATAACTGATGTACGAAAACATGATTGTCGGACTCGCCCCGTGGGTGGACATGTGTTCTGGGGCGTTGGTCTTGAGCCACCGCTGTACATCTGCCTCGAGCGCTAACACCTCTTTGGTTGTGAGGTTCTTGAGTGTGGCAATCAGGCGTGTGGCGGATTTGTCGACGTTAATCTGATTGTTTAGGTCGAGACCGAAGGGAAGTGACAACTCGTAAAGTAGCAAGTATTGCGCCGCGAGCTCACGATTCTGCGGGACCCGATGCCAGGAAGGGTCGTCGCCATGCATGTTCTTGTTCAGACGCCGCATGGTGTCACTTAAGGTGTTCACATGCAGGACCTCGGGTCGGCCACGCAGCCACTGGGTGAGCTCTTCAAGCTTCTGCAAATAGGCTGGGTTACTAATGCCTCCACTTTCACCAGCCCCTAAGGTGTACTGAATCTGATAGAGCCCGGTCAGATTTTCGATAGCGAAGTCGGTATCCGTGCGAAAGCGGATGCTTTCGTCGAAGTATTTTACGAACTGATCATTGAGCTCGTTGCGCGGGATGCAGGCGAGCAACAAAACGATCCCGATTGACATACCCCACAGTAGCTTGCGCCGGTGGCCGATCACGAACTCCGCAAATCGACCCATCGCTGGCGCAGGCGCGCGCCGCCGTTTTACGCGGACGGGCAGGATCGCCAGAGCCGCAGGGAGGAACAGTATTGAGTAAATAAACGCTGCAGCAATGCCGATGGCGACAATGTTGCCGAGGTCGCGAAATGGCGGTGCGTCGCTGAAGTTCATCGACAGGAAGCCAATCACAGTCGTGAGACTGGTGAGGAACACCGGTTGCATGTTAATGCGGAGGCTCTCGATGATGGCCGCATGGCGGCTGCGCCCCTGACGCATGTTGGTCAGCAGGGTAACAAGGATGTGCACGCTGTCTGCGATCGCCAAGGTCAGGATCATTGTCGGCGCCGACGCTGATGGCGGCGTTAGCTTGATGCCAAGCCAGCCGGTGAGGCCCATTGCCGTCACGATAGACATTGCCGTAACTGCCACCGTGAGCAAGGTTCCCGTCAGCGAGCGCAGTAACAGACCGAGTACGACGACCACCACGGCGTACATAAATGGAACGAGCAATTTCAGGTCGGCCTGGGTCGCCTCCGGAAAGGCGTTGTTCATCATGACAACACCTGTGAGATAGACCTCGGCATTGGGATCACGCGCGCTCACGTGGCGCGCGAGCTCGCGTGCCTTTGCGACGACCTCAGGGACTTCGTGTAGCGCCTTGCCGGGGAGAATGATGGTGGCGTTAACGCCGGTGACACGCGCGTCCGGGGAGATCAAACGGTTCAGCAACAACGGTTCGGTGAGTGCGATCTGCTTGGCCTGTTCGACCTGTGCGTCGGCCAGGGTTTGGGCGTTTTCGATCAGGTTTCTAACGACGAGGTCGTCAGCGGCGGCGGATGTGTACTGAAAGTTGGTGATCGAATCGACGCGGCTGGAGTAGGGGAGCTGCCAAGCGGCGTTCGTTAGCCACTCGACAGTGGCGAGGGTTTGGCGGCTAAATACTTGCCCATCCTTTGGTGCGATGACAAACAGCACGTTGTCGTTCTTATCAAAGACGTTTTGTAATTCCTCGAACGCCGCGAGCTGAGGATTCTCTTTGCTGAAGAACACGCGGTAGTCATTGGTGAACCGCAGAAACTGCACGCCGCTTGCGGCTGTGAACACGCAGGCAAGAGACGCAAGGACGACCCACCAGCGCCATCGAAATACCCACTGTGCGAACGCGATGCTCACGGGCGCAAGGACTGCAAATAGTGCACGAGCCCCTTGCCGCACGTGAGCAGTAACGCAGGATCGCGTGCATTCTTTGCCATGCCGATACAACCCTCGAGGGTGGCAACAATGAAAGCCGCTGCGTCGTCTGCACAGATATCTTGGCGCACGGTGTTGTTTTGCTGCCCACGCCTGAGGGCGGTGGCAAGTCCGGCTCGCCACACGTTGTAGATTTGGTTGATTCGCTGGCGAAAGCCCTCGTCGACCGGCGACATTTCTTGCGCCAGATTATTCAGTGGGCAACCGCGTATGATCTCTGTTGGCCGAATTGCCTTAGCTTCGCGCTGCAGCGCGGCTATGAGCGCGGCGATCGGATCTTGCTGACCTTCTAAGGGGGTTAGCCATCGTGCCTCGATCTCTTGTTTGACGAGTTCATCGACGACGGCGTAACCGAGCGCGATCTTGCTTGAGAAGTGGTGATACAGCGCGCCTTTGGTCAAGCCGGTGTTGGCCAAGATGCGGCTCAGACCCGCGGCTTGAAAGCCGTGCTGCTGCATCTCGTCGAAAGCCGCGTGCAGCAAAAGCTCGCGTGTTTGATCAGCGGCTCGCTTGAACATACCGACCGGTATGTATCATAGCTCCTGCGGCTCGTCAAAGGGCTTGACCGCTGTCAGGGTTTTCAGCGAGGCCGCCGGCGGAGGCTATAATGCCGCCCGCGTTTGCCTCGCCAACGGCGAGCAAGAAGAGTCTCATTCCAGTGAGCGTCACGCTGACGACGGAAAAAGCCCGCAACCGACCCGAATTGGGCACGGCGCCGGACTATCGGGCGCTCAAGCTGCCATCGGACTTCCTGTACCCGCGGTATTGGCCGGTGTGGGCGGCGCTCGGCCTGTTACGGTTCGGCGTGTTCTTGCCGTTGGCGCTCGCGCGCTGGCTGGGCGCCCTCTGGGGCTGGGTGTTCCTCTTACTAAACCGTAAGCGCCGACGCATCGTGCGCGCCAACTTGTCGATGTGTTTCCCTGAGCTCGCTAAGCGGGAACGTGAGCGTTTGTTGCGGCGACACTTTGTAGTCATCGGCAAGAGCTACGCTGATCTTGGTTTTCTCGCCTGGGCGTCCAAGCCGTGGCTTGAGCAACACATACGTATCGTTGGGCGCGAGCACTTGCAAATACATCGTGACAAGAACGTCATCTTGTTGACACCGCACTGCCTCGGTGTGAACTTTGGTTCAATCGTCGCGCGCCATCGTGAGGCGTTCTCGATGTTCAAGCCCTTACACGACGACGTAGCGAATTGGTTTCTCAACAAAGGGCGCATGCGTTTCGGCGTTCGGTTATTGTCGCGGATCCAAGGCTTGCGCCCGGTCGTAAGAGCACTGAGGCTAGGAGCGCTTTTCTACTATGTCCCGGACGAGGACTTTGGACCCGGTCAATCTGTGTTCGCTCCGTTCTTCGGCATTGCGAGCGCGACCCTGCCAACGGTTGGGCGCTTGGCAGAGATGACGGATGCTGTGGTAATCCCGGTACTCGCGAAGATGCTGCCCGGTGGCCAGGGGCACGAAGTCGTCTTCAAGCCGGCGCTGACATCGTTTCCAACCGGTGACCGATTGAAGGATGCTGCGCGTATGAACGAAGCGCTTGAAGAAGTTATCCGGATGGCGCCGGAGCAGTACATGTGGACCCTAAAGTTGTTCAGGACGCGGCCGGACGATGGCTCCTCCCCTTACGACTGAACGACCTCCGCTCAGTGCGCTATTGCACCCACGACATTGGCATCAATGGGTGGGAATCGCGCTGGTACGGGCGGTGAGCATGCTCCCGTTGCCGGTCATGTGGGCGATCGGCGCGCTGCTAGGCCAGCTGGCCTATTACGCCGCCGCCGGGAGGCGGCGTGTAGTTGCCGTCAACCTTGGTCGTTGCTTTCCGGAACTCGGTAGCGCTGAGCGTCGACGGCTGGCGAAACAGCATTTCCGTGCACTTGGGCAGACCGTATTGGACACGGGCCTCGCATGGTGGGCATCCGAAGCACGCTTGCGGCGAAGCGTTAAGCTGAAGAACCGCCACTATTTGGATCGCGCCGTGGCCGACGGCAAGAACGTTATTTTACTTGCCCCACATTTTCTAGGCCTCGAGATCGCCGGTATCCGCGTATCGTTGGAGCAGCCTTTGGTGGCGGTGTTTGACCAACTGCACAACGCGGCTATGCGGCGGGTCATGCATGCGCAGCGTACACGGTTTCAGCTCCAACTCCTGGAAATGGACAGATCGATCGTGTCGCTCGTGAAGAAGGTGCGTGCGGGCGTGCCACTTTATTACTTGCCGGACCAGGACCCTGGCGCGCGCAACTCGGCGTTCATACCTTTCTTCGATATTCCGACAGCGACCTTTACGGTTCTGGGAAGATTGGCGCGGATGACAGGTGCGGTCGTGATTCCCTGTTACAGCCGCCAACTGCGCTGGGGCCAGGGCTATGAGGTCCTATTTTCAGCACCTCTACGAGAGTTTCCCACAGGAGACCCGGTCGCCGATGCAACGCGTATGAATCGCGAGATAGAGTCGGCTATTCGGAAAATGCCGGCGCAATACCTCTGGGTGCACAAGCGTTTCAAGACTAGGCCCATCGGCGAGCCTGACTTCTATAACCCGGTAAGCTAATCAGGTATCCGCTGAGCGTGTGAACTACTACTTTCTTGTCGCAGCGCTGCTCGTGTTTGTGCTCGGTCTCGCACATTCTGTGCTTGGCGAGCGATTGGTACTCGGTCCGTTGACGCGACGGCACGATCTGCCACCGTTGCTTGGCAGCATCGATTTCATGGAAGGCACCTTGCGGTTTACCTGGCATGTGACGACTGTACTGCTTTGGAGCGTTAGCGCTACGCTTGTTTCGTTGGCGCTATTGCCTGGCGTGCCGGTCGTAAGCACGCTTGCGTGGATCATTGCGGCAGCATTGTTCGTGTGCGCGGTCATTGCTGGCGTGACCTCGCGCGGCCGGCATTTTTCCTGGTACGTTTTTCTTGGAAGTGCGGTGCTGGTATGGCTCGGTAGGCACTAAGATCGCAAGCGAAGATAACGCGATCAGCCGCCGTAATGAACGCTGCGTGGGTTCGGAGGCGAACACCGAGCGTGGCTTCTTCCGTTTGGAACCAGCAAATGCAGTCAAGGATCTGCTAGGGGATCAACCGGTCTTGCCCCATAACTCTTCGAGCCGCCGGTCGCGGCCACAGCCGTAGCGATAAAGGTTATAGCGGATTGGGTTCTTGCGATAATAGTTTTGGTGATACTCCTCGGCGGTGTAGAACGTTGATACCGGCGTGATCTCGGTGACAATGGGTTCGTCAAACGGCTTGGAGTGTTGGAGGGCTTGCTTCGACTGGGCGGCGAGCTGTTGCTGCTGCGGGTTGTGGTAGAAAATCGCACTGCGATACTGACTGCCCGCGTCGCAGAATTGTCTATTCGGTGTGGTAGGGTCGATGTTGCGCCAGAAGACCTCAAGCAATTGCGCGTAGCCGACCTTGTTCGGATCGTAAACGACACGCACAACTTCAGCGTGGCCGGTAATTCCGGCTGACACTTGCTCGTAAGTGGGGTTGGCTTTGTCGCCGCCGCTGTAGCCGACGGTAGTGGAGACCACGCCATCAAGCTCGTCAAACGGGTGCTCCATACACCAGAAGCAGCCACCCGCGAAAGTTGCCGTCGCCAATGCGCCGGTCTGCGATCCGGTGTTCTCGGTGCCTGCATGCACCCATGCACCTACTACCAGCAGGTGACAGAGTAGGAGTGAGAATGTGTGTTTGATCTTACAGGACATAATAGGGTCTCCGTTCTGTATGACCGCGAGATCGCTGAGGTGTTCCCCTCCGCGGTCTCGCGCTGGTGCTGCAGCCAGTTAATGGCCTTTTGGATACCCTGCGCGTAGGACGTAATAGGCACGTTTCCCAGCAGGCGCCGCAGCACAGCGCCGTCAAAGCGAATGTCTTCGTCGGTGTGCAAGCAGCTGACGGCGGTTGAACAAAACCATGCCGAAGAATATCAACCCCATGCCGATGAAATGGAAGGTTTGTAACGACTCGCCAAGCACCGCTATCGCTAACACCGATGCAAACACCGGGATCAAATTGATAAACAAACCGCCGCGGTTCGCACCAATAATCTCGATCCCGCGATTCCAACAGAGATACGCGAGGATGGATGGGAACACGGCCAGGTATAAGATGGTCAATGCGACTTTCGGTTGAATCGCATTGCTGCCCGTAGACCACAGCTCGCCTAGATATAGCGGTAACAGCGCCATGCTGCCAAGGGCAAAGGTTACAGTCAAAAAGCTCAACGGATGAACCGACGGTCGGTTTCGCAGCAGCGCCGAGTAAAGCGCATAGAGCACAACGGCGAGAGCCATCCATAAGTCACCATCCACGAACGCCAGGCTCAGAAATGTCGACGGGTCGCCGCGTAACACGATGATGGCGGCGCCGAGGATGGAGATCCCAACACCGCCTAGCTGTACGGATGAGATCTTCTCGCCAAACAAGAGCAACGATATCACGATGATTACCGCAGGCATCGACGATTGCATCAAGGAGCCGTTAATAGCAGTCGTTGTTTGGACCGCGACGTACAGCAACGTATTGAAAGCGGAGATACCCAAGAGTGACAATATTGTCAGGATCTTCCAGTGCCTAATGGCCGTTGACCAATCCTGCTTCAGCAACGGCCAGGTAACGGGAAGCAGGATCAGTAATGCAGTCGTCCAACGCCAGAAAGCAAGGCCGACCGGGGAAGTTGATTCAATGATCGCGCGCGCAAGCACAATATTGCCGGCCCAGAAAAGCGGTGCGAAGGTAAGTAAGACGTAAGGTCTATCAATGATTTTGAGCAACGAAGTCATGTCTTATCGGTGGGTGCCGTTGTTTTTTTCCTCGAAACACTTTCCGATCTTCTCGGTTCGCTGGAGGCGATCATGACTCCAGCGATTATCGCAGCTAAGCGCGCCGGCATACCATTTGTGGTGCACGAGTATCAGCATGAAGGAATAGGCGGGTACGGTGAGCAAGCGGCGGCGGCTTTAGGCGTGGAGCCAGAACGGGTATTTAAAACACTCGTGGCGTCGCTAGATCGTGGCGACTTCGCTGTGGCCATTGTGCCCGTGGCGAAACGCCTGGACTTGAAAGCGCTCGCTGGGGCGTTGCGCGCCAAAAGAGCGTCAATGGCACAGGAGAAGGATGCCGAGCGCGCGACCGGTTACGTTGTGGGGGGTATTAGCCCGCTGGGCCAGAAACGCTTACTGCCTGCCGTGATAGACAACTCGATCTTGAATTACGAAACCGTGTATGTAAGTGCAGGCGAGCGCGGTTTGCAGATCGAGTTGGCACCGGAGCACTTAGCCCGGTTAATGGCTGCGCGCGTTGCCGCGATATCGCGGTGACGCAGTTAGTGCAGAGACCGCCACGGTCTACTGCGGGGCGCCCGTGATCGTAGGATTACCGTTACCGATGTGAACCAGCAGCCTCACCTTGGGACCCTGGACCGCTAGGCTCGGTACCTCGGGCGCAGGCGCAGCCGTCACGTTTAGGCTATGCGTATGCCCCAGATATCTGCGCCTTAGATCAACGAGCTCGTGCTTGGTTTTGGCGAGTTCGTTTGCCACCCGGTTCAACTTCGCTTTGAGCTGTTGTGCCTCGGAAGCAGAGATGGTGGCTGCTTCACCGCGGTTTGTCGTAACCATACTGACAAACGTTCCCCCGGCAAAGGCGACACACATCGAGAGTAGAAGCAGGGATTTTTTCACGACTCTATACTCCAGCAATCCATGGTTTCGTCTAGGCGTTTATTCCTGTGGAATCGGCCACAGAAACGTTCGCGTAGAAAGTGGCTAATCTGTCTGGCGCTGTGCTCGGCCTTGGGGGCGACGGCGCACCGGGGCGTTAGACACGATTACTGTACGATGTTACCGCGCGGCAACGACCGCAATCTCCACGTCAAAGCGGGGGAACGCAAGCTTGGCTTCAACGCAGGCACGTGCTGGCGCGCTGCCCTCAGTGGTCCAAGCGTCCCATTCCGCATTCATCTCGTCGTAGTAGCGAATGTCGCTTAGCCATACCGTTGCGGACAAGAGCTTCGATTTATCAGTGCCCGCCTCGGCGAGCAGTGTGTCGATTCGTGCGAGCACGCTTTTCGTTTGGTCGGTAATCGACTTATCAGACGCTTTTTCAGCCACCTGTCCCGCGAGATACACAGTGTTGCCGTGAATCACGACCTGGCTCATGCGTTCGCGGGAGTGAAGACGGGTGATCGTCATTTAGCACCTCCTATTATTTTAGTGGTAGCGGCAGTTTAGGGAACGGTCACTGCTGTCGCAAACGCCGCAGCCCGTCACCAATCCGCTGGGAGACAAGCTTACGCTGGGTTACCATGGGCTCAATCGAGAGGTTATTTGAGGGAGTGCCAATGTCTCGCCCGCTAACTGTTGCGGCTGCGCAGATGGGGCCGGTCGCGCGCAACGCCAGCCGCGCTGCGACTGTTTCTCGTCTAGTTGATCTGCTGCGACAGGCGCACGGCCGCCAAGCGGAGCTCGTCGTGTTCCCGGAACTGGCGTTGACGACTTTCTTTCCGCGTTGGTATATCGAAGATGAGGAGGAACTCGACAGCTATTACGAAAGCGAAATGCCAAACGCGGCGACGCAACCGTTGTTCGAGTCGGCGCGGGCGCTCGGTGTAGGTTTTTGTCTGGGCTACGCTGAGCTTGTGCGCGACCGTGACGGAGGTAAGCATCGTTTCAACACGTCTGTGTTGGTGGACCGCGCAGGCGAGATCATCGGCAAGTATCGAAAGGTGCACCTGCCCGGCCACGCCCAGTACGATCCGAAACGCCCATTTCAGCATTTGGAGAAACGCTACTTTGAACCCGGTGATTTGGGTTTTCCGGTCTGGCGTGCCATGGATGGGATCATAGGGATGTGTATCTGCAACGACCGACGCTGGCCGGAGACATGGCGTTGCATGGGTCTACAGGGCGTGGAGATGGTGTTGCTGGGCTATAACACACCGGCAATAAATGCGGCAGCGCAGGAATCAGAGCATTTGCGAATGTTTCACAATCATCTCTCGATGCAGGCGGGCGCCTATCAGAACGGTGCTTGGGTGGTGGCGAGCGCCAAGGCCGGGCTCGAGGAAGGTGTATCGATGATGGGCGGCAGCTGCATCATTGCGCCAACGGGCGAGATCGTAGCACTGGCAACCACGGTCGATGACGAGATTATCACTACGGAGGCTGACCTCGATCGCGGTCGCTATATCAAAGAGACAGTCTTTAAGTTCGCTGATCACCGCCGTATCGAGCATTACAAGATTATTGCCGAACAAACCGGTGTCGTCCCGCCGCCACCGGAGTAGCGCCGACAGGTTTCAGATAAAACACAGCGCGGCAAGCGTTGATTACCAATATCCGGCAAAGCGCGGTGTATTTTTCTTCATTGTCTAGGTAATGCGGATCTCCGATTAGAATGCGCAGCCGCGGCGAAGGGACTGTGTTAGACATCGCTGGGGTGAGGGCGCAAAATAGTTCATCGCCTTTTTCAGTTTAATCAAATGGCTCTCGCGTCGGACCAATTGGATTTAGCAGAGCAGTTGGGTCAACGATGGCCTAATCGAGTGTACCGTTACCTGTTGGTGCTACGGTTCGGCTTGGTCAACATCGTCGCGACCGGCCTGGCGGTCGCGGTTTATCTGCAAGGGTGGCTGAACGACGCCCTAGTCGGCTACACATGGCGACTTTCGCTTGGCATCTTCTTTGTGTTTTTGTTTGGCATGGTACTTTGCGCGGTCAAGATTTGGCGCACAAGCGCCGAGCTCAACGATGTCCGCGCAGGCGAACCCAGGCCCAAGTCACGTGCTGGCAAGTATCTGGCGATAATCAAGCAGCGTGGGGCTGACAGCCGTGCTCTTAGCGCCAACCTGCTGCGCTTGCGGCTGAACAATTACATCTCCGACGTGCGCTACATCGCCAACATTTTAGTGTTTCTCGGTTTGATCGGCACGGTTATCGGCTTTATTGTCGCCTTGTCGGGTGTCAATCCCGAGTCCTCGTCAAGCGTAGAGAATATCGCTCCAATGGTCGCGACTCTGATTAATGGCATGTCCATTGCGCTGTATACCACCCTATTAGGAGCGGTACTGCACGTGTGGCTGATGGTAAACCACCGCATTCTCGCAAGCGGTACCATGCACCTCTATAACGGCATCGTGGAGTTAGGGGAACGTGTGGGAGAGTGACGATTTTGAGGCCGATGCGGGTGGTACGGTCTTCCGCGACGTATTGATGCTAGCCCTAGTGGGTTTTGTGGCGATGGTAATCATGTTGCTTCCGCACTTGAGCAAGACCAAAAAGGAAGAAGACGAACACCGGGCACCTGGCAATGTTGTCATCGAGATTCACTGGCCGAACGAGCTGCCGGTCGACGTCGATCTGTGGGTGCGGGCCCCCGAGGACGTAGCCGTAGGTTTCTTCAACCAAGGCAGTCGCTTCTTCAATCTGCTTCGTGACGATCTTGGACTAGAGGGCGATGCCAGTAAGCAGAACTACGAAGTTTCTTACAGCCGTGGCATTCCATCGGGGGAGTACATCGCCAACGTACACATGTATGGACCGTTGCCGGCAGGAGTGACCGTTCCCGTAACCGTCGTTGTAAGCGTGAGAAAGAAGTACGACACATTGAGACAAATCTTGCAGACGCAAGTGGAGTTAAGGCGTCGAAACCAAGAGGAAACCGCATTTCGGTTCAAGCTCGACGAAGAAGGCGAGCTCATACCGGATAGCGTCACGACCTTGAGACGGCGCCTGGTCACTGCCCCTTCGTGATGAATAGCTTACTACTTTTCTTTATCGGCCTTATTAGCGTTGCCGCCCTGCTCGCGACGATTGCGATCTGGACGCCGCGCAAGACGCCGATACGCGCGACCGCGGTGATATTAACCGCGCTGTTTGTGCCGCTCGCATACCTGGGCTTAAATGAAGTCCTTAGCCAACCGAAGCCAATGGAACACGAGTGGTTCAAACGTCATGTAGACGAGGCCACGGTACTCGGTGTGAGTCTCGATGAGGGCAAGGCGATCTATCTGTGGCTGCGACTGGAGCGCTCGCTAGAGCCGAGTTACTACGTGCTGCCGTGGCGACCGCAGCTTGCCGAGAAGTTGCAGCATCTGATTGACGAGGCCATCGAAAAGGACGCGACCGTAAAAATAAAAGATCCGTTTTCGCGCAAGTCCTATGATGACCTCGGCGATCTTAACGTCGAGATTGTGCTACCGCCGCGGCCGCCGCAAAAGCTTCCTCCGCCACCGCCTCAGTTTTTCAATCCGCGCGACCAAACGATCTAAACGGATCGGCGGTGAACAAACCAGTAGACGACTTCTGCTCGACATGACAGTGACTATCGATACCGCCGGGCAAAACCAGCCTTCCGGTTGCATCGATCTCTTCGGTTGCTGGGTCAACGAGCGTGTCGATGGCGACGATGCGACCGTCCCGTACGCCGATGTCACAGCGCATCATCTCGGAGGCGGTCACGACGGTGCCGTTGCGAATCACCAGATCGTATTTCTGCATGACGTCCTCTATTCGGTATGGTGTTTTCCGATAGCCGCTTGCCTTAGTTATCTTCTTTGTGCGCGGAGGGACGAACAGTGGCCACAGACGCGAAGCTAACCATACGGGATCTCACTTTGCGTGCCGTGGTGGTGCCTATAAGACGCCCGCTTGCGACGCGGGTGGTCACCATCGACAAGGCCCCGCTATTACTAATTGATCTGCATACAGACCAGGGTATCACCGGCAGCAGTTACCTTTTCGGTTACCTGGAGCGTGGCTGTGTTTATCTGGCGGCGCTGTTGCGCGACATTTTCGCCCTTACCAAGGGTGATGTCATCGCGCCGGTCGAGCTTTATGCGAAGGTTGGCAAAGCGCTGACTTTGATGGGTCACCAGGGGCTCGCAACGATGGCGGCGGCGGGGTTCGATATGGTCTGTTGGGATGCATTAGCCAGGGCTGCCGCAGTGCCGTTAGTAACTATGCTTGGCGGAAAGCCGCAGCGTATCCATGCCTATAACAGCAATGGTCTTGGACTCATAAGCGCTGAGGCAGCGAGTGCTGAAGCGCTGGAACTGGTTGCTGAGGGCGACTTCGATGCGATCAAGGTCCGTCTAGGCCGGCCAACCTTAGCAGCAGACTTAGCGGTGGTACGTGCCGTACGCAAGCGTGTCGGCGACAACGTGGTGCTTCCCTGTGACTTCAACCAGAGCCTCGACGTTATGGAGGCGATTCGGCGCGGCCGCGCGCTCGATAAAGAGGGCGTCTACTGGATCGAGGAACCTATCGTTTTTGATGATCTTGCAGGCAACGCGAAGGTGGCGCGCGAAGTCGTGACGCCAATTCAGATTGGTGAAAACTTGTACAGCCCCAAGGCGGTGGCCAGTGCGATCGCAGCGCGTGCTTGCGACTATCTGATGTTTGATGTGATGCGAATCGGCGGGATAACGGGCTGGTTGCGTGCCGCCGCACTCGCCGATGCGGCGGGCATTGAGGTGTCCACGCACCTTTTTCCCGAGGTTTCGTGTCATCTGATGGCGGTTACGCCAACGCGGCATTGGCTCGAATTCGTAGACTGGGCGACACCGGTCTTGAGTCACCCGCTGCACGTGGAAAACGGACATGTACAGATCCCAGAAGCGCCGGGAACCGGGATCGCCTGGAACGAAGACGCGATTACCCGGTATGAGATCGAACTGTAGTGATGCACGCTAGCGGAATAGTTTCTTAAGGGGCAAGGCAGTGGCAAACGACCGACGGCGAGGAGGCGTGTTTGACCCCTAAAGTCTGTTGGCTGCTGGTTGCGGTTGGCTACTTGGTTACCTTGATTATTACGGTAATCGTGGGGACCTTCGTCGTTTTGGTCTTGGCAGGTCCACATGGCGGCATGCTGCCGGATTACCTCCAGCCTGTGGTGCTGATTAGCGCTTGGATCGCGGTGATTGTTGTTCCGATCTGGGCCGCTTACAGAATTCATAGGGAGCTCTTTAAGGCAACTGTGTACCCACGCTAAGGAGAGCCGCTAGGCAGACATCGGGAGCTAAAACATGTTACTCGAAGGATCTTGTCACTGTCAGGCTGTGCGATTCAAGGTGTCGTCGATGCACCCTTACCCGTTTAATCTTTGCTACTGCTCGATCTGCCGAAAGACAGCCGGTGGCGGTGGCTTTTCGATAAACATAGGTGGTGAAGCCAAGACTCTGGCTATTGAAGGGAAGCAAAATGTCCGCGTTTATCAGGCCGATATTCGCGATCGAGCTACGCGAGAACTGAAACGGAGTCGAGCGCAACGAAGCTTCTGTCGTTTGTGTGGTAGCGCGCTCTGGGTATGGGATCCGCGATGGCCCGAGCTGCTACACCCATTCGCTTCGGCGATTGATACTAAGCTGCCGATTCCGCCCGAGCGTACTCATCTAATGCTCGCGTCCAAGGCGCCATGGGTGCAGGTATTGAAAGATACTCAAGACCAAGAGTTCCCCGATTATCCGGACGAGTCGATAGCCGACTGGCATGAACGCCTCGGGCTTATCGATAAGACATAGCACTTAGAAGCAGATCGTCTCTAAATATTCGATAGGCAGGGGTGGTCAGTCGAGAGAGAAGTTTCTTACGAGTAAAATTTGCGAAAAAGAATCGGTTATCTTTCCTGTTGTTGCTTTTTGACACGTCTTAAAAACACCTGCATCTCCTTTGCCGCTTGGATATCACCCCTTTCCTCGGCTACCCCAATACCCGATTGGTATGCGGCAATCGCCTTTTGCGCCTGCCCATTTTCGGTGAGCGCCCGGCCGAGCTGCTTCCACGCTGCTGAATAATGAGGATCGAGCTTAGTGGCTTTGTTCAAATGCTCGATAGCCTTCTCTAACTGTCGAGCTTTCAAATACTCGTTACCCAGGCCATAGCGCAGCAGCGCATTGTCTTGCCCTTTGGTAAGCATCGCTTCGAGATTGTTGATGATGGTCACGGCAGCGGCCCGTCGGGTACCGGCTAATCGCATCTATCTTACTTTACCCGGCATCGCTTCTTCGTATTGCGGTAGCTGATCGCAGATTTCATACCACGATGCCTTGTGACTTACCCAAATGTGGCCTTCCGGCCGTGCACCAGGGTCGACGTCCAGGGTACCGATGCGCAATATTATGGTCTCGGGACGCGATGTGATACGGGCGAAGACGTGTGAGCCGCAGCGATGGCAGAAGCATCGCTCCTTTCCGGGCGACGACGCATAGCAGGTAAGCGCATCTTCACCGGTAATGAGCTTAAACGCCTCGTTCGATACCAGCGCACTTGAGCCGAACACGGTTCCATGGACTCTGCGGCAGGTGTGGCAATGGCAATGCACGAACCCATTAATCTCACTGCTAACTTCATACTTTATGGCTCCACAGAGACAGCTGCCGGTTAGCATTTTCGTTTTCCTCGCTCTTTGATCCTGGTTCGTTCACTTTGTTATTTTCCTCTCTCTGACCAAGCCGAGCGACTTCACCTGCCTTCAGTCCTTGGTTTGTCCATGCGGTGAAAGACGAAAGCGGCTAGCGGCTTACAGATCAGGAATCAAGAAGCTATCAGTTACGCCAAAACGTGCGCGACATCAAAACAATCAGTGTGAACAGTTCGAGTCGCCCAAGCAACATCGCCAGGCATAAAACCCACTTCGCTGCAGTCGGCAAATCGGAATAATTCTGTGCCACCTCGCCTAAACCCGGACCTAAGTTATTGAGACAAGCAGCCACCGCTGAAAAGCCGGTTATGAAGTCGATGCCGGTGGCGCTTATGGTGAGCGACAGCACGGCGAAGCTCAAAACGTAGAGGGAAAAGAAACCCCATACCGCGCTTAGGACGGTGTCCGCCATCGGTTTACCCCCGACCTTAATCGGCATCAACGCATCCGGATGCACGAGGCGGAAGATCTCCCGCTTGCCCTGCTTGAATAAAAGGAGCGCGCGGATGACCTTCATACCCCCGGCAGTCGAGCCGGCGCAACCGCCGACAAAGCTCGCCATGATTAACAACGCGGGTAAGAAAACGGGCCACCAATGAAAACCGGTGGTCACAAAGCCCGTGGTCGTGGCAATAGACACCGCATGGAAAGCGCCCTGCCGAATCGCGTCCGGCCAGTTGTCATACGTGCCCATTACCGCCAAACTGAAGATGCTGACTACAACAACAGCCCCGACAATACGGACGTACACGTTCACTTCAGCATCGGCCAAGTAGGGCTTGATGCTGCGCGCATCCCAAGAATGAAAGTGAAGTGCGAAGTTGATTCCTGCGAGCAGCATGAAGACAATGGCGACCGCGTCGATCGCCGCATTGTCAAAGTAGCCGAAACTTTGATCATGGGTAGAGAAACCGCCGATCGCGATCGTGGAAAAGCTATGCCCGATCGCATCGAACGGGCTCATCCCGGCGAACCAATAGGCGGCCGCGCAAGCTACCGTCAAGCCGAAATAGATGTACCACAACGCCTTTGCGGTCTCGGTGATGCGTGGTGTGAGCTTGGTGTCCTTTATCGGGCCTGGCGTTTCAGCCCGATACAGCTGCATGCCGCCGATCCCAAGCATGGGCATCACCGCCACCGCCAACACGACGATGCCCATTCCGCCGAGCCACTGGAGTTGCTGGCGATAGTACCGGATCGAGTCAGGTAAGGTGTCAAGACCGGCGAGAACTGTTGCCCCGGTTGTAGTCAGGCCAGATATAGACTCGAAGAATGCATCCGTAAACGTTGCATCGGGGTCATCGGCAATAATGAATGGGAAGGCACCGAACAACGCAAGTAATACCCAAAACAATGTGACGATGACAAAGCCTTCGCGAACGCGCACCTCGCGACGCTCACGGCTTACAGGAGACCAGAGCAGCAGGCCTGTGGTTAAGGCAATCAGAAAAGCCGCACCAAACGCTGCGGTGGCACCATCTTGGTAATACAAGGAAACGCCAAACGGCGGTACCAGGGTGATGCTGAATAAGATCAGCAACAAGCCCATGACACGTTGAACGGCAGTAAAGTGCACGGCGTTAGACGAACTGGAACTCGACTTGGAACAGGCGCTCCACTTCGGGAATGTGCCTCTTATCGACCATAAACAGAATCACATGATCGTTAGGCTGTATAACGGTGTCATGGTGACAGACGATGACCTCTTTTTTGCGCACGAGCGCACCGATTGTTGTTCCGGGCGGCAATCTTATGTCCTGGATGGCGCGCCCGCACACGCGCGAGGAACCTGGGTTGCCATGCACTACCGCTTCGATAGCCTCGGCTGCACCGCGCCGCAATGAATGAACCGCGACCACGTCGCCGCGGCGCACATGCGTCAGCAAGCTGCCAATCGTTGCCTGCTGAGGCGAAATCGCGATATCGATGTTTGCACCGCTCTGAACCAGATCGACGTAAGCCGGGCTTTTGATCAGTGACATAACCCTGTGCGCGCCGAGGCGTTTGGCTAGCATCGCGGCTAAGATATTGGCTTCGTCATCGTTGGTAACGGCGCAGAACGTATCCGTATCATCGATGCCTTCTTTGATCAGCAGCTCCTCGTCTGCGGCGTTACCAAGCAGCACGATGGTTTTGTGCAGCTCCTCTGCTACCTGGCGAGCACGGGCTGCGTTTGACTCCACGAGCTTGACCAAGAAATTCCTGCGCTCGAGCTCCAGGGCGAGACGACGCCCAATGTTTCCGCCACCGGCGAGCATTACGCGCTTGCCAGGTTTATCCAGATCACGCAGCTCACTCATCACGGCGCGGATGTGTTTCTTGGCAGCGAGAAAGAAAACCTCATCGTCGGCTTCGATCACAGTGTTGCCTTCAGGGATAATGGCGCGATCCCCGCGGTAAATCGCCGCCACCCGGGTGTCGATACCGGGCAGGTGCTCACGTAACGCACTTAGCTGATGACCGACTAGTGGACCGCCGTGATACGCTCTAATGGCCACGAGCTCGACCTGACCGCCCGCGAAGTCCAGTACCTGCAGCGCCGTGGGATACTCGATCAGACGCTCGATATACGTGGCCACCAGTTGCTCCGGGCTGATAATAACGTCCACCGGTATAGCGTCCTGGGCAAAAATCTCCGGATGGGACAAGAACTCCGCGGAGCGTATGCGCGCAATCTTGGTCGGGGTGTGGAACAGGGTGTACGCCACCTGGCAGGCGGTCATGTTGGCCTCGTCGCTGTTCGTGACCGCCAGGATCATGTCGGCATCCTCTGCGCCGGCCCGCTTCAAGGTGTCCGGGTACGAACCGTTTCCGACAACCGTGCGCAGGTCTAGCCGGTCCTGCAATTCTTGAAGGCGGTTGGGATCAGTATCGACGACGGTGATGTCATTGTTTTCGGTTACAAGGTTTTCGGCGACCGACGTGCCAACCTGGCCACCACCGAGAATAATTATTTTCATTGTCGTAGGGTGTTAGTAACCGATCATCTATTTTTTTCTAACCGATTTCGGATCGATGCCGAGACTCTTGAGCTTGCGGTAAAGGTGAGTTCTCTCCATGTCGGCGATCTCTGCCAGTTCGCTGACATTTCCGTTTGTGCGTTCAAGATGGTACTCCAAATAAGCTTTTTCAAACTGATCGCGGGCCGCACGCAGCGGAAGGTTGAAAGACGATTCAGGCAAACCTTCGTTCATGGTGCCTCGTCCGTTCAACGCCTGCTCGACCTCAGGCGCGCTAACTTCTACTCCTTCATTCAATATCAATAGACTCTGGACGATATTCTTCAACTCTTGCACATTGCCGGGCCAAGCGTAATTGCGCAGATGGTTGATAGCAGCCGTGGAAAACTTGCGGAAAGGTAGCTGCTCATGTTCCACCATCCAGTCTCGGTAGTAGTTGACGAGCTCGGGTACATCGTCGCGGTGGTTACGTAGAGCTGGCACGTGTATGGGGAATACATTTAACCGATAGTAAAGGTCTTCCCGCAATCGGCCACGACTGGCCGCGTCCTCTAAATCACGGCTACTGGTCGCTACCAGACGAACCTCTAGATCGATGGTCTGTCGTTCTCCCACCCGGGTAAAGCGCTTCTCCTCTAGTGCTCGGGCCAACTGCGACTGGGTCGCTGGGTCCAGCTCACCAATCTCATCCAGTATCAGCGTGCCGCCGCGCGCCTGCTCAAACCGGCCTGTGTGAATCCGATCGCGTTCCTTACGGCCGAACAGTGCACCGGCAACGTCGCCAAGCGGAATGGCGGCGAAATTAACCTCGACAAAGGGATAACGTGCACGCGCGCTCTTCTGGTGCAAGTAACGGGCAGCGCGAGACTTGCCGCTCCCGGGCTCGCCAGTGAGCAATACGCAACTGTCGGTGGCGGCGACGCGTTCCAGGGCATCGCGTAGTTTGCGCATGGCAACGCCTCTGCCGATCAGGATCGGGCTCGCGTCGCTGGCCGTGCCAGCCTTTTCTTGGGTCTCGCGCGCAGTCTGCAAAGCCCGTTCAACAGCAACCAGCAACTTGCCCATAGAGAGGGGCTTTTCAACGAAGTCGGCAGCACCTAAGCGCGTCGCCTCAACCGCGGTGTCGACGGTGCCGTGCCCCGACATCATGACCACCGGGACCTCGGGCAATCCTGATTGGGACCATTCCTTCAGCAGTGAAATGCCATCGGTGTCAGGCATCCAGATGTCGAGTAAGACGAGGTCTGGTCGATCGTGGGCATACGCCTCGCGTGCCGCGGCCGCATCTTCGGCAGTGACGACTCGATACTGTTCGTCTTCCAATATCTCCTTAACGAGCCGACGAATGTCCGGCTCGTCATCGACGACCAGAATACGTTCGGCGCTCATGCCCGTTTCTCTCGCAACACGCGTGTTCGTCCGGCCCTGCGGCTACTTTCTTCGGCCGCGCCGCGCGGCAAGCGGATTCTAACGCGGGCGCCACCCTCGGCGGTGTTCTCCGCGACGATGACACCGCTGTGCTCCTCGACGACCTTCTTTACAATCGCAAGACCGAGACCGGTGCCTTTCTCGTTAGTCGTCACGTACGGCTCAAACAGATTATCCAGGACTGACTGGGGGAATCCCGGGCCGTTGTCCTCGACAATGAGTTCAACGAAGCGCTGCTCATCGATGGAACGCGTACGCACACGAATCTGCGGCTTATTATGACTGGCCAATGCTTCGCGTGCATTTAAAAAGAGATTATGCAGCACCTGGCGTAATCGTCCCGGATCTGCCGTGATCATAGGCAACTTCGGGTCAAGCTCGAGCGCAATTGCGGCGGCTCGAGACGACGCCTGCTTGCTATATTGCGCTACCTCTGCTGACCGGCCAACCTTTCGCAGGGGCGTGCTCCCAGCACCGTCATATAGCTCGACGACGTCACGAACCAGGTGATTGAGGTTCATGCTCTTCGCCTGCATCTGTACGGTACGCGCATAATCAGAAAATGCGTTGACCATCGATTTCAGGGCCTCAACCTGTTCGACGATGGTGCGCGTAGCGCGGTCCATCGTTTCTTTCTCCACGTCGGGAAGTTGATACATGCACTTATGGCGAATCCGTTCCGCGGAAAGCTGTATAGGCGTCAGCGGGTTTTTGATCTCATGTGCCAGGCGTCGCGCCACTTCCCGCCAGGCTGCGTCACGCTCTGCTTGAATGAGCGCAGTTACGTCATCGAACACTATTACGTGTCCGCCTTTGCGCCGCCGCAGCTTGGGTAGCATCGTGCCGCGAAGCAATAGCGCGCGTCTGCGTGAGAGGCCGGACAAGTTGACCTCAGCCTGCCACTCGTTCTTTCCACTAGCGATGCCGTCTCGTATCGTTTGACAAAAGCCGAACAATTCTGGAAAGGTCTTGGCAAGACGCGCCAGCGACTTGCCCTCGGTGGGCTCGAGATCGACACCGAGTATCTGCACGGCAGCAGAGTTGTAAGTACGTAGGCGATCGCGCTGATCAAGCGACAGCACGCCCGATGAAAGATGGGTTAGTACCGTCTCGAGGTAAGCGCGTTGTACCTCTGCTTCTGCCTGACTGCGTTTTATCTGGTCCTGCGCATTCTGGATCTTGTGGGTCATATCGTTGAACGACTTGACCAGGATGCCGAACTCATCCCTGCGCGTTACCGGCAGCTGTTTGTGGTAATCGCCCTGCGCAACCGCACGCGTGCCCGCGGCCAGATCACGAATCGGCGCGACCAAGCGTCGTGCCGAGAAGATCGCGGCTGAGACCGAAATGAGCATCGTCAGGGCGGCTACCAGCCCAAGCGTGAGCGTAAAACCAAACTTCAAAGGGCCGCGCAGGTAGACGAGCTTCTCATATTCGGCAAACGCCGACTGCACGCTTTGTCCGAGCGCCGCGTAGCGTGTCGGTAGCGGCTGTAGCAGTTGCAGAATGCGTATGGGTGTGCCGACTTCGCGGGCGGGCACGGGTGCGACGATACGCAGTTGAAGGTCAGCCCGTCCGATAGGATCGAGATTCGCATAGATCTCGCCGTGCCGGATCTGTGACAGTACGGTATTGCTCGGCTGGTCGGGTACCAGAGTACCGGTTTCCGGTCCAACGCCACTGCTCGAGGCAATGATTGTCCCGTCTTGGGAAAACAAGGTAAGTTCTAAAATCCCGTATTTCTCGCGCAAGAATTCTAACGTCGGCAAAGCGAGCTTGTCGGGTACATCCTCCAGTTCCACAGTCATTTCCTTGGCAGCGTTGACGAGGTCGCGCTTGATTGCGTCGAGTGCGCTCCGTCCCACGAGGAGCGCATCGTCCAGCGCCTTCTCAGTCCTGACGTCAAACCAGCTGTCGATACCTTTGTTGACCGCCTGTAGCGAGAACACCAGCACTACTGACACTGGAATGATGGTTAGCAGCACAAACATGCCCAGTAGTCGCAAGGTCAAACGCGAGCCCATCACCCGTGCCCGCAGTTGGGTCGCCAAGCGATAGAGATTGGCAGTGATCATGATCAACATCAGCAAGATGCCGAAGACGATGATCACGAGCATTATTGCGTACAGTCGCGCCGACAAAGTAGACGTGTGTGTAGCCACGTCCATCATGTACACCGCGGCAAGCAGCACTACTGATAGCACTGCTAGCGGCGTGATGCCGGTGGCATAGCGGGTTAACGTGGCACGGTCCATTCAGTCCATCCGCTGTTCAGTCGCCATGCGATAGAGGTGTGCGCCACCGGCCGCAACGGTGCCGGCAACGATTCGATATCCAGACTGGCGCGCACGCGCACATAATATTCATTCTCGTCAACCGGCTGATGCGCAAGCGGTAGCGTCAGTTGCTCGAGCGAACCCATGTTTGCAAGCGCGGGCTGTAGCGAGGTGAAACTCTCGACCAGCTCGGAGTCGGGCCGGTGGCCCGTCACCAGAAACTGGCGTGAAAGCGCATGGTAGCTGATTCGGCGTCGCGATACCCAATGCTGGACACGCCGGTCCCAGATAATCGGGCGCGCGCGATAGAGGCCAATATCGATGATGACCTCTATCGGGATGCCCTTGCTCAAGGCCTCCTCGACCCTTGCGTTCAAGCTTAAGTCGAGCGCCCCTGACAGCGTTAAGGAATCATCGCTAATACTCGGCGAGACTTCGGTTACTTTGAAGTCAGCTTTGGCGGCTAAGGCAATCAGCGCCGTCATCACCATCAGACCAGCCCAACCATCAGCTCTTCTGTAGGCTTGCATAGTAAAAGCCATCCATATCGGATTGTCCCGGCAGTAGCTGGGTGCCGACACTGCGCAGGATTGCTACCGGCAGAGACAGCCTTAATGCCTTCGCGTCGCCGTGGTTGGCGAGGAAACGATTCACCTGCAACTCGTTCTCAATCGGCAGAACCGAGCAGGTCACATACAAAAGCTTACCGCCGCTTTTCAGCAAGGGCCACAACCCCTCCAAAATATCCGCCTGCAGGGTAGCCAAGATCTCCAGGTCGGCCGGGGTGCGATGTGCCTTGATGTCGGGATGTCGTCGAATGACCCCGGTAGCGGAGCAAGGTGCATCGACTAAGATGCGGTCGAACAACTCGCCGTCCCACCAAATTGCAGGAGCACGGGCATCCCCTGGGATGACTTCGGCATCAAGTTGCAATCGGGCAAGGTTCTGTTTGATCAATTGCAAGCGCGCCGGTGCGTTGTCGAGCGCGACCACATGCTTTAGGTGAGGGCAGCGTTCTAGAATGTAGGCAAGCTTCCCTCCGGGGGCAGCGCACGCGTCTAGTACCAGCTGGTCTGGCGATATGTCGAAGAACTCGACCGCCAGCTGCGCGGCCGCATCTTGGATCGATACGAGCCCTTCGGCGAAGCCGGGCAAATTGCTCACCGGCACTGGCGTTTCTAGAACGACTCCAGCCGCGCTCGGATTAATGCAGTGCGCCGCCAAATCGGCGTCGCGCAGACGCGCGAGGTAGGCGTTGCGGCTAATCTTGCGGAGATTAACCCGTAAACTCATGGGCGCGCGCGCGTTGTTCGCGTCGACAATCGCCTGCCAGTGGCTTGGCCAGTGCTGGCGTAGCGTGTCAAGCAACCACTGCGGATGGCTTGTTGCGAACACCGGATCGCGCTGGGCGCGCTCAAGCAGCGCCTCTTTTTCACGCAAGAATCTGCGCAGGCAAGCGTTAACCAGACCCTTGGCCCAGGGCTTGGCCATAGTCTCGGTTGCGGCGACCGTCTCCGTGACCGCTGCGTAAGGCTGAACCCGCATGTAAAGGAGTTGATAAAGCCCAACCATTAACAGAGCGGCAATATCCTGGTCCCGTGGTTGTAGCGAACGCTCGAGCAATTGTCTCGTCAGCTGCTCCAAGCGCGGCGCCCAACGCAAGGTACCGTAGGCCATCTCCTTTACTAGCGCGGCGAAGCGCGTATCAGCCGGTGCGGCGCTGAGTTCGGCTTCGAGCACGGCATCTAACAGGCGGCCTCGGTGCATCACGCGTTCAACAACCCGGGCTGTGAGTGCCCGGGCCTGACGGCTCTCAACCGCGACCTTTGTCAAACTGGAAGTCACGAGCAACCGAGGCTGGCGCTCATCCGAATGCATCCCCGGGGCGAACGGGATGACCATGCAAGAAAGCGTCAATGGTCATTGGTTTACCGCCCTCTAGTTGTAGCCGCCGCAAGATGAGCACACCATCGCCGGTCGTGACCTGTATGCCCGATGCCCCGGCAGCCAAAACGGTGCCTGCCTCGGCTTGCTGCTGGTCCATAGGTGGGTCCGCCACGCTGGCTTGCCAAATGCGCAGCAACCGGCCGTGGAATCGGGTTTGGGCAACCGGCCAAGGGTCGAAGGCACGGACCTTGCGTTGTAGCTCGCTGGCCGAAGCCGTCCAATCCAGAGTCGCCTCTTCTTTGCGTAGCTTATGTGCATAACAGGCAGCCGCGCCATCCTGTGGTGTGGGCGTGATCTCGCGGTGCTCGATCCGATCCAGGGTTTCGCACAGCAACGTGGCGCCGACCACTGCTAGGCGGTCACGCAGGCTCTTCGCGGTGTCATCATCTGTGATTGGTTCCTCCCGCTGGCTTAGGATAGCCCCAGTGTCCATCCCTTTATCTATCTGCATGATCGTGACACCGGTAACGCAATCGCCAGCCTCGATCGCTCTTGGAATCGGTGCCGCGCCCCGCCAGCGAGGAAGCAGGGAAGCGTGAAGATTGATGCACCCATAGCGCGGTAGCTCCAACACGGCTGTTGGCAAGATCAACCCGTAGGCGGCAACGACGAGCACGTCGGGTGCAATCGTACGTAGTTCAGCGGTCGCGTCGTCGGTTAAACGCGCCGGCTGATACACGATTACCCCGAGTTCCATTGCCAGCTGTTTAACCGCGCTGGGCTTAGGGTGTCGCCCACGCCCGGCCGGCCGATCGGGCTGCGTGTAAACGCCGCGCAGCCGGTGAGTCGGTGTGCTACTCAGTGCACGTAGCGACGGCAACGCAAATGCCGGTGTACCCGCAAAAACGATATCCACGACAGGTCCTAAGAGCGCAGTCTTCGCTCACGCGAAAACCCTTGGTTGGAGCGCTTGTGGTACGGTAGCGCCAATAGCGAGCTTGCGCCAGGTTATCCGAGCGCGAACAGGGGTGAGAGGTGCGGCATACTACATCGCCAGTCGTTGCTGCTTCTCGAGCTTCTTGCGTACCCGCTGCTGTTTCAGGCGAGATAGGTAATCAACGAATAGCTTGCCCTCGAGATGGTCGATTTCATGCTGAATGCACGTCGCGAGCAATCCGCTAGTCTCGAACTCAAATGGGTTGCCGTCGCGGTTGAGTGCGTGCACCGTAATAGACTGGGCGCGGGTAACATTATCGTAGACCCCAGGTACCGACAGGCAGCCTTCCTCTAAGGTTTGCTCACCCTCAGCGGAGACGATTTCCGGATTCACGAACACCTGCAGATCATTCTTGGTCTCCGAGATATCAATGACGATGATCCGCAGCGCGACGTCGATTTGGGGAGCCGCAAGCCCGATCCCAGGCGCCTCATACATGGACTCAGCCATATCGTCGATCAACGTCCGGATCTCGTCGTCGACCTGTTCCACGGCGGACGCCTTATTGCGCAGCCGCGGGTCAGGGTAGTGCAGAATCTTACGTATCGTCATGGCAAGCGTTTAGACCAACACCCATGTAGCTTAGTTTCCATTGTTACCAAAGCGGTTTACTATTGCTTGCAATATCATTGAATCACAATAGCTTTTCCGATTCATGTCCCTTGGCGATGGTAGCAAATTTAGACTACACTGATCGGCAAAGATCAAAGCGAAATATAGAAAAGATGTCAGCTGCCCGAAACGCTATCTTTGCCTGGCTCGTTCTTGCATTGATCGCCCTACCTGGGACCGGCCTCGGTCAGACCGACCAAGCCGTACAGAGCGAGCAAGCCGCGCCGGCCGAGCCAGCCGCTCAGACCGAGCAGGTCGAAGTCATTGAAAGTGGCGACATCGTTCAACTGAAGCCGGATCATCCGACCCGTTATACCGTAGTGAAGGGCGATACCCTTTGGGACATTGCCAGCCGCTTTTTGAGGAGCCCTTGGCACTGGCCAAAGATCTGGACGATTAACGATCAGATTGCCAATCCTCATCTGATTTACCCGGGCGATGTGATCGTATTGCGTTTCGTCGAGGGGCGCCCCGAGTTGACGGTTGTCGAACGCCCCGCCGTACCGGCGCCCGTGCCGGCTCCACTGCCGGAAGGGGAGCTAGCCCCACCGCCAGCGGTTAGGCCTGGCCCCATCGTCCAAGAGTTTGAAGGCGTTGAAGGCGCCCCGCGCGGCCGCGTGGTCAAGCTATCGCCGCGAGTCGTGGAAAAACCGTTGGCCAAGCCGGTGCCAACGATTTCGCCCGACATGATCCTGCCCTGGTTGACTAAGCCTTTAGTCGTGGATCGGGAGCTGTTGAAAAAGTCCGGTTATGTCACCATCGGCTTGGACGACCGTATTGCCCTTGGGGACGGTAGCGAGTTTTACGCGCGCGGGTTGCCGAAGACGAAAGCAGAGTTTTATCAACTCTATCGCAAGGGCCAGGAGATCAAAGATCCGGGCACCAAGAAGCGCCTCGGGTGGGAAGCGATCTATCTGGGCGATGCCATGTTGCTCGAACCCGGTGACCCGTCCAAGTTCATTGTCACGCGTGTAAGGCAGGAAATTCTTCCGCGTGATGAGCTGTTTATCGCCCCCGCTAAAGTGCCTCTGCCGTATTTCTTTCCACACGCGCCAGAGTTCGAGGTGCGGGGCCGTATCCTGACCGCGCTTAACTCAGTGAACGAGCTTGGCCCAATGACGGTAGTGAGCGTCAATGTTGGTCGCGGGGACGGTATTGAGGAAGGCCATGTACTGCGCGTGATGCGCCGCGCCGGCCGCCGTCGCGACCCCGTTACGCGCAAGTGGTATGAGCTACCGGACGAGCCTTCGGGCCTGATGATGGTGTTTCGCACGTTCGAGAAGATGAGCTACGGCTTGGTTATCAACGCCAATCGTCCGATCCATATTCTGGACGATGTGATCACACCCTGACCTTTATATAATCAAGATCCACCTGAATAAGGATCGACAGCGTGGATCCACGCGCGTTGCGTTGCTGGCTAAGCTTGCATCAAGTCCACGGGCTCGGTGCACATGCGGTCGACGCACTGATCAAAAACCTGGGTGACGTCGAAGCCATCTTCGAGGCTGAGCGGCCGCAGCTCGAGGCAGCGCTCGGTGCCGGTAGCCCCCAAGTTGGCGCCATCACTATCGGGCCAGACCCGCGCCGCTTGGACCAGGACCTAAAATGGCTTGAGCGGCCGGATCATCACTTACTTACGTTTCTGGACTCGGATTATCCACCGCTGTTGCACGAGATCGGCCAGCCACCACTGGTACTGTTCGTGATCGGCGATAAACGCGTGCTCGCGGACCCACAGCTTGCGATTGTCGGCAGTCGCAACGCTACTCCGGGCGGTTGCGAAAATGCGGCAGCGTTTGCGCACGCACTTGCGGTCGCTGGCCTGACTATCACCAGTGGGCTTGCCTTGGGCATAGACGGGGCCGCGCACCAGGGCGCGCTAGCAGCCGGCGGGCAAACGGTCGCTGTGCTCGGTACCGGTATCGACCGGGTTTATCCCCGCCAGCACCAGGAACTCGCTCAGTCCATCAGCCACAGCGGAGCACTCGTTTCAGAGTTCGCGCTTGGGACGGCTGCCAAAGCGGAAAATTTCCCGCGCCGTAACCGGATTATCAGCGGCCTGAGCCTCGGTGCTTTGGTCGTTGAAGCGGCGATTCAGAGCGGCTCGCTGATCACCGCGCGTTGCGCGGTCGACCAGGGGCGCGAGGTTTTTGCGATACCTGGGTCAATCCATTCACCTCATTCGCGTGGGTGTCATGCGCTCATACGACAAGGCGCCAAACTTGTGGAAACCGCACAAGATGTCGTCGAAGAGCTCGGTGCACTCGTGCCCGTGGCGCGAGCCCAGGCACAGGAAAGCATAGGTCCGGACACGAAGATAACCGATCCACGCGTAAGCGAATTATTGCAATATATCGGCTATGATCCTGTAACCGTGGATACGCTCGTCGAACGCAGCGGATTGACGGCAGATTATATTTCCTCCATGCTTCTTGAAATGGAACTGCAAGGCATCATTAAATCCTGTCCCGGCGGAACCTACATTCGTGTGTGATCACTCCATAAAGGGCGGTCGATGAAAGAAAACGTGTTCGACGTATTGATGTATCTGTTTGAGAACTACATGGACGAGGACCCTGAGTTAAGCCGGGATCAGGAAACGTTGACGAGCGAGCTCACCCAAGCAGGTTTCCCGAAGGGTGAGATCAGCAAAGCATTTTCCTGGTTAGAAGGGCTATCGGATTTGCGGGATCAGGAAACCGCATTTATGGCAACGATCCCCGGTTCGATGCGTCACTACTCCCCACTAGAACAAGCAAAAATAAACGCACAATGTAGAGGATTTCTACTGTCGATGGAGCAGAGCGGCGTGCTTGAACCGAGGACCCGCGAAATCGTCATCGATCGGATAATGGCACTGGATACCGAGGAAATAGAGCTCGACCAACTGAAATGGGTGATACTACTTGTGCTCTTCAACCAACCAGGTCAGGAACAAGCCTACGCGGTTTTTGAGGACGTTGTATCAGAGAACACACGTCGGAACCTGCACTGATTGCACCACCCCTTGGTTGCAGAAAAGCTCGTTGCTCCCCCCTCCAACCCTTGCGGAGTTGACAAACTACACGGGAAATCGTGGACAATTCGCCACGCATGCAAATAGGTTCTAAGCTTCTAACAGGATGTTAGAAATCTCCCAGCGAGAATTCGTTTCTTTATTCGCGAAGCGAGCACTCAGGCGCCGACGCATGAATGGACCCGCGACCGGGTGCACTCGCCATGGTCCTTACCATTTTTTCTTAGCTCAAGATGGCTAAAAGCGCTGCAGCGAAACATCTGATCGTTGTCGAGTCGCCGGCCAAGGCGCGGACGATGACGAAGTATCTTGGCAAGGGGTTCTCCGCACTTGCCTCCTATGGGCATGTTCGCGATCTCGTTCCCAAACAAGGGGCCGTCGACACCGAGAACGGCTTCGACATGAAGTACGAGCTGATCGAAAAAAACAAAAAGCATGTCGAGGCTATCACTAAAGCCATGCGCAGGGCCGACGCTTTATACCTAGCGACGGATCCTGACCGCGAGGGCGAGGCCATTTCCTGGCACCTTTACGAGATTCTGAGAGAGCGCGGTGCGATCGACGATAAGCCCGTACACCGCGTCGAGTTTCACGAGATTACCCGGGGCGCGATCCAGGAAGCGATCAAGAATCCGCGCGAGCTTTCGGCCAACCTGGTTAACGCACAACAAGCGCGGCGCGCGCTCGATTATCTGGTTGGGTTCAACTTGTCACCGCTGCTATGGAAGAAGGTACGCCGCGGGCTGTCGGCGGGACGCGTGCAAAGCCCGGCGCTGCGGATGATCGTGGAGCGCGAGCTGGAGATTGAAAAATTCAAGCCGCGCGAGTACTGGACGATCGAGGCCGACGCTGAGGCGCGGGAGAAAGCGTTTGTCGCCAAATTGACCCATTTTGCGGGCGACAAGCTTGACCAGTTTGCCATAAGCAACAAGACACGGGCAACCGAGGTCAAAGCGATGTTGCGCAAAGTGGCGCGTGGCCGGCTGCTGGTCGCCACGGTGGAGAAGAAGCAGCGTAGACGCAACCCGGCACCGCCGTTTACAACCTCGACCTTGCAGCAGGAGGCATCACGGAAACTTGGGTTCAGTGCGCAGCGCACTATGCGCGTTGCGCAGCAACTCTACGAAGGTGTCGAGATTGAGGGAGAAACCGTTGGTCTCATCACCTATATGCGTACGGACTCTGTCAACTTGGCGTCGGAGGGCATACGTGAGATCCGCGAGCTAATTACTGCACGCTACGGTGAGGAAAACCTGCCCGATGCGCCGCAGGTTTACAAGAACAGGTCGAAAAATGCCCAAGAAGCCCACGAGGGTATCCGCCCCACCTCAGCAGAACGGGCCCCAGAGAAGGTCAAAGCTTTTTTGAAGCTGGAGCAGTTAAAGCTGTATGAATTGATCTGGAAGCGCACCGTGGCGTGCCAAATGGTGCATGCGACTTTGGACACGGTTGCGGTCGATCTCGAAGCGGGCAACGGCAATATCTTTCGCGCAACCGGTTCCACCGTGATCAAGCCTGGTTTCATGACAGTTTATCAAGAAGGTCAAGATGACGCGGCGCCGAGTGAGGAGCAGGACTTGTTGCCAGCGCTCGAGCAGGGCGAAAGGGTTAAACTGGTTAAGGTACGCAGTGCGCAGCACTTCACCGAACCGCCGCCCCGTTATACTGAGGCGAGTCTGGTTAAAGCACTAGAGGCTTATGGCATCGGCCGCCCGTCGACCTATGCCAGTATCATCTCGACATTGCTGCAGCGCGAATACGTCACATTGGAAAAACGGCGTTTCCAACCAACGGACGTTGGGCGCGTCGTTAACAAGTTTCTTTCTGAGCATTTCCACCATTATGTAGACTATGAGTTCACGGCACGCTTAGAGGACGATCTCGACGCGATCTCGCGCGGCGAGAAGCAGTGGAGGCCTGTGCTCAAGGAGTTCTGGGTAGACTTCAAGAACCAGGTCGACGCAAAGGAACACGTGGAACGGCCCGGGGTCGAGATGCTGGACGAGAACTGTCCCACCTGCGGCAAGCCGCTGGCTAAGCGGCTTGGAAGAAACGGTTATTTTATCGGCTGCACGGGCTATCCGGAGTGCAGTTACACGCGCAATGTCGATGATGCCGCGGGCGTCAGTAATGAGCCACAGATTGTCGAGGGACGCAGTTGCCCTAAGTGCGAATCGGATCTGGTTATAAAGCGAGGCCGCTACGGCAGGTTCATTGGCTGCAGCAACTATCCGAACTGCAAACACATGGAGCCGATCGAGAAGCCAGAAGATACGGGTGTCGAGTGCCCCGACTGCCGTCAGGGCACGATGCTTAAGCGTAAATCGCGCTACGGCAAGGTGTTCTATTCGTGTGCACGTTATCCGGATTGCATGTATGCGGTTTGGAACCTGCCAATCCCCGAGACTTGCCCGAAATGCGGTCATCGAATGTTGACCGTGAAGACCACCAAACGGCGTGGCACAGAAAAGGTCTGCCCGCAGAAGGAATGTGATTTCAGCGAACCATTCGAGCAGGCAGCTGTGAACTGAGGCCACACAGCCGGTGGCTGTTCGTAATGGCAGGCTATTATTCTCCACTCGTCGATAGCAGCATGACGCGGCTTGCCGCCATATTGCTGTTCTTATTGGGCGCGATCACTGGATGCGCAGGGCTCGCCGACAGATCAGGAGGCATCTATCCAGTCCAGTGGTCCAAACTCAAGGGTTGGGCAAACGATCATCAGGCAGCCGCTTGGCCGGCGCTCGTTGAAAGCTGTACTCAACTTGCGGAGCGTGAACCCGTCTGGCGCGAGATCTGTCGCGACGTTGACAGGCTAGGTACACCGGACGATGCCGCGGCGCGGGCGTTCTTCGAAAGCCGGTTCGTTCCGCACGTCCTCATCGGGAAAAACGGCAAGAAGGGACTAATCACGGGTTACTACGAACCTCTGTTAAACGGTAGCCTTGAGAAAACAGAGCGCTTCCGCTTTCCGATCTATCGGCCACCCCCGAACCTACTCGTCATCGATCTCGGCAAGGTCTATCCAGAGTTGCGAGGCCGCCCGCTTAGGGGTCGGCTCGAAGGCACCCGCGTAGTTCCTTACTTTAGTCGCGAGGAGATTAACGATGGTGCCTCGCCGCTGGCTGGTTACGAGATTGCTTGGGTTGACGACCTGGTCGACCTATTCTTCCTCCACATCCAAGGCTCAGGGCGGATACAGCTTCCCGACGGGACGACCTTGGCCGTCGGCTATGCGGAGCAAAATGGCCACCCCTACGTCTCTATTGGCGGACGCCTGCTACAAATGGAGGAGATGAGGCTAGAGGAGGTGACTTTAGACAGCATTCGCGCGTGGCTCGCGATTCATCCGGAGGAGGCGGAACGCCTGCTGAACAGCAACCCGAGCTACATATTCTTTACCGTTCGTGACCAAGAGTTGCCGGGACCAATCGGCTCGTTGAATGTGCCTCTGACGGCGGGGCGAAGTGTCGCTGTCGATCCCGCCTATATCCCGCTAGGTGCCCCTGTGTGGCTAGATACAACCCTGCCGGGGGAGCGCAAGCAACGTTATCGAAGGCTGCTGCTGGCGCAAGATACCGGCGGCGCGATCAAGGGCGCGGTTCGAGCGGACGTATTCTTTGGCCAAGGAGAGGATGCGGAGCGACTAGCCGGAAGGATGCGTCAAACTGGGCGACTATTCGTGCTGTTACCCGCCACGCCGTAGCGACGTAAGCAGTTACTTTGTCTTTTCCGAGCCTGCCAACGCTGTCATGGCGCCAAGCGCAATGAACACCCCACCAGTAAGGTAGCGTTGCGCATGGAACAGGCGCGCGCGCCCTCTTAACCAGTTACCGGCCGTCCCAGCGAGCAACGCATACAGACCATCGCTGGCAATACCCAGTGCAACAAAAATGATCCCCAGTAACACCATCTGAAAAACAGCGGCGCCTTTCGCAGGGTCGATGAACTGGGGTAGGAACGCAAGAAAGAAAAGCGCCGTTTTCGGATTAAGCAAATTGACCAACACGCCTTGCGAGAAGATCCGCGCAAGCGTACTACGCCGAATCAGCTGCTTCCGTGGTTGCTCACGATTGATGAACTTGCGCACACCTAGATAAATCAAGTAGGCGGCACCCAGGTACTTCAGTAAGTTAAAGGCAAGCGCAGACGACGCGAGTACGGCGGAAACACCGAGCGCAGCGGCGGCAATGTGGAACAATGAGCCGGTCGCGATACCAAGGGTTGAGACGATGCCCGCTACTCGTCCTTGCTCGATGCTGCGTGCGACAATATAGAGCACCGCTGGACCGGGCGTGACCAGCAGCGCCAGTGCTGCGACGATGAACAGTGTAAGGGTCGATGGTTCCGGCATACTGGGTAAGTTCAAGGAGCTGAGCGGCGCAGTATCGCACGGCTACTGTATCTGTAGCGAGTAGACACGGGTCCATGGCCGCTACTTTGGCAAGGTGTGTGTGCCCGCGTTGAGCATGGCGAGCAAGTCTTGGCCGACAACATCGCGGCGCCAACCTGTCAAGACGGGGCCGTTGCAGTTGCCTAGCACCAGCGCCTTAAGATCCCTTCGAGTCGCGAGCAGGGTTGCGCTGATGCCGTGTACTCTGGCGCGTTGTTCGACCAATTCGACGAGACGCCCATATAGATCTGACTGCAGGGGGTCGAGGCGGCTTGTTTTTCTAGGCGCTGGTGCGACGGATGTTTTGCCAATCTCACGAATAACGTCCAAGATTTGCTCACCCCATTTTCGTGCTGTCGCCTGGCCGATACCGTTGATCCGCTTTAGCTGCGCGAGCGAGTCTGGCGAGGTGCGCGAAATTTCGATCATTACGGCATCGCGCAGGATCCAGTTACGCGGCCGATTGCATTGTTGAGCGGTGCGCTCACGCCAAGCGGCCAACCCGCGCAATGCGTTACGTGCGTTGACTGCCAGAGTTCCTCCTTTCTTGACGCGTCGGTAAGCATTCTCCGGACTATTGTCGTAGAGGTCCGGCGCAGTGAGCCGGGCGCATTCTTCCACAAGCCATTCGCAGCGCCCCAGCTGTGCCAAGCGATGCGAAAGCTCGTCGAACAGCTTCGGCAGGTAACGCACGTCGTCCGCTGCGTAGCGCAAGAGCTCTTGCGGCAGTGGCCGCTTTGTCCAATCTGCCCGGGTGTGGTGTTTGGGTAGCTTCACGCCCAGGGTGGATTTGACCAACGGTGCATAGCCGATCTGATCATCGTAGCCCACAAGCGACGCCGCGATTTGCGTATCGAACACGGGGCGGAACGGTGAGCCGCGCTGATCGTAGAACACCTCAAGATCCTGGCGACTGGCATGCAGGATTTTCAGGGCCCGGGGCGAGTAAATCAGGTCTAGCACGGGAGCTAGATCTTTCAGTGCTAATGGGTCGATACAGATCGCGCGCCCCGCGGTGGCTACTTGCACTAGACACAGTTGCGCATAGTAGGTTTGCTCGCGAACGAACTCCGTGTCTAACGCGAGCCAGGGTTCCTCGCGCAATTCCTTGCATACGCTAACCAGCTGCGAACGATCTTGGACAAGGACGTCGGGCATGGAATGGAGTCTATTCAGTTCAGCGGGGGCCGAACAGGGTTCGGCTTGTCATCGGGCCAGTTTTACGCCAGGCTTTAATTAGAGCGATCAAGCGATGAACCGGCTGCTGTATGGGTAGGCAAGTTTCGAAGAAGAGCGCATGCACATTCATATTCTAGGCATCGGAGGTTCCTTCATGGCCGGCGTGGCGTTGCTTGCACGCGCGCTTGGTCACCGCGTAACCGGGGCCGATACGGGTATCTATCCTCCCTCAAGCACGCAGCTTGCCGAGGCGGGGATATGTGCGTGTCTTGGCTATGCGCCCGCGAACCTCGAGCCTACCCCTGATCTGGTGCTTATTGGCAATGCATTATCACGCGGCAACCCCGAGGTTGAAGCAGTGCTTGATCAGGGATTGGCATACACCTCGGGCGCGCAATGGATCGCGGAGAACGTGTTGCGCGACCGCTGGGCGATCGCTATCGCCGGCACGCATGGCAAGACGACCACCGCCAGTATGGTAGCGTGGATTCTGCAACATGCGGGATTGACACCCGGATTTCTCATCGGTGGTGTGCCGGAGAACTTCGGCATGTCGGCACGACTCGGTGATAAGCCTTTTTTCGTGATTGAGGCTGACGAATACGATACCGCATTCTTCGACAAGCGTCCGAAGTTTGTTCATTATCGCCCACGCACGGCGGTACTGAATAATCTCGAGTTTGACCACGCCGACATTTTTGCTGATTTGCACGCGATTGAGTTGCAGTTTCACTATCTCGTGCGCACCGTCGCCGCATCTGGGCGCCTGATTGTCAACGCCGAGGACATCAATCTGGCTACGACCTTGAGCATGGGATGCTGGACGGGAGTGGAGTATTTTGGAGATCACGGCGACTGGTCGGTACAGGCGGGGCGCGACGATGGGAGCGTTTTTCGCATTCGCCGTGGGGGTCAGCCGCAAGGCGAGGTGCATTGGGGATTATTGGGTCGACACAATATGTTGAATGGTCTGGCGGCGGTCGCGGCTGCCCATCATGCGGGGGTTGGCATAAGCGATGCGATAGAAGCGCTGAGTGAATTTGCGAACGTCAAACGACGGTTGGAGATACGCGGAACCGTTGGCAGGGTTACCGTTTATGACGATTTCGCTCACCATCCAACGGCGATCGCCGCAACCCTGCGAGGGTTGCGTGCCCGGGTGGGTGGACAGCGCATCTTCGCCGTTTTGGAGCTACGTTCTAACAGCATGCGCATCGGTGTGCATCGCGACGCGCTCGCAGGGTCGCTACGAGAGGCAGATCAGGTGCTCATGTTGGAACCGGCGGGACTAGAGTGGGATCTTGGCGCGGTCTGCCATAGTCTAGGCGACGGCGCACGAATGTTCGGCAATGTTGACGAGATTGTGGGGGTGCTCGCGAAGGAACTACGCGCAGACGATCATGTCTTGGTAATGAGTAACGGTGATTTTGGCGGCCTGCACGACAGGTTGCTTGCTAACCTGAAAGGCTGTGTAGAACAGGTCAATGCAGTTGGTTAGGGTCGGCTGCTGACGCTTCGCGCATGAGCGAGTTGCCTCTTTTTCTGATCCATGGCGTGTTATGTCCCGGCGGACGCTTACAGCTACGGGTATTCGAGAAACGCTATATGGATATGGTGACGACTTGCTTGAAGGCGCGACAGCCTTTTGGTGTGTGTTTGATCCGCAGCGGTCGTGAGGTGGGGGAAGCGGCGCAGCCTTATTCGCTTGGGACCACGGCTTACCTAGAACTGGCCGATACCGTGCCGTTTCTAGAGGAGCCTGCTGCGGCACTACCGGATTCACAGCAAGAGCTCAAAGAGTTATTGGCCAAGATCCTTGGTCAAGTGGGCGAGCAGGCTTACTTTGCGCCGGCGCGACTGGATGATGCAATTTGGGTAGCCTATCGGTTGGCGGAGTTTTTGCCACTGCCAAACTCGCTCAAGTATTGGAACAAGAAGGAGCCGAAGGCAAGTTGAGCGTGCTGGCTGCCGCGATTAGCGCCGCACACAAGGCAAGGGCGTAAAAGGTTTGCGAACTCAACCACTAGGTGACGATAATGAGTAAGAACGGCAAAGGACAGATGCGGACACTGACCTACCTCTCGGTGTTATTACTCTCGTTGTGTGCGAATGTGGCCGATGCGCAGTTTGCGCTAGGCAAGCATTACGCGAGGTTGCCGACGCCGCCAGCGGCAACCGGAAATGAAAAGATCGTTGTACGTGAGTTCTTCTGGTATGGCTGTCCACACTGCTATGCGTTGGAACCCTATCTTGAGCGCTGGTTAACGAGTGTTCCCGCGGACGTCGAGTACGTGCGTACACCGGGCGTGGCACGCAGATGGTTGCCGCATGCGCAGGCCTATTACAGCTTTGAGGCACTTGGCATCACTGAGAAGGTACACAAGGATTTCTTTGATGCCATCCATAAAGACGGCAAGCAGCTCAACGATGAGGTCAGTATTGCGGAGTTTGTTAGCAAGTACGGGGTCGATGGAGACAGTTTTCACAAGGCGTTCAACTCATTCGGTGTGAGGACGCAAGTGGAGAAGGCGAAGCGCTTGAACTTCCGTTACGGCATCGATTCGGTGCCGTCGATAACAATCGACGGACGGTATAAAACATCTGTTCCAAACGCTGGTGGTCCGGATCGCCTGATGCAGCTGATGAACTACCTGATTAACAAAGCGCGGCAAGACCGCGGAAGCAGCACGGGAAGTTAGTTCGCGTCAATCCAGTCGCGTCTCTAAGGCTATTGGATGGCCAATCATTCGAATGGAAAGGGTGCGCCCTAGAGGATTACTCCGTACATCCCTGTACTACGCCCTTCGGGCCGCCGCTGCGCGGCGTTCCAAATCGTTCCAGACGATTTTACTCCGGGCTTCCTGCCCTCCGCCGCTTCGCGGCCGCTGCGCAAACCACAGCGTTCAACCTTGTTCCCGACAAGTTGATGTGGTCGAACCTCTAGTTTTTTGAAATGGTCAGAGGCTCGAAGTCCCGGGCGATCGCAGAATAAATAAAGGCCCTTTACAGCGTCGGGCCTTTATTTATTCTGGCGCGCCCTAGAGGATTCGAACCTCTGACCTTTGGCTCCGGAGGCCAACGCTCTATCCAACTGAGCTAAGGGCGCAGTCAAAAGCACACTGGCGCGTAATAGTACCGCCTTTCTTCGGTGTGCGCCGCCCCGGTCGTGTGCGCAGCGCGTGGGATTACGATATACTTATTGGGTTTAAGCAATTTTAGATTCCGTCCCCCGCGTGGGCGGGTAAGTTTGATCATCCTTTCTATTTTTTCTTGGGGGCTTTCCAGCAATGAGCAATATTAGCGACCATGTTTTTATGAAGTATTTTTCGTTGTTGGTCGGCGCGCTGGCCTTATTGACTGTCGTGTTGGCTATACTGGCACGGGTTGTGGGTTCACAGGTGCCAAGAGAAGATGTGGCGCAGCTTAAAGGTCAAACGGTGCAAGCGCAGTCGGTGGCCGAGCGCATTCGCCCAGTGGGCCAGTTAAGAGTCGCCGGCACCAAGGTAGTGGAAACCCTTGTGTCGACGGCCAATGCGGCAGGAGATGGCAAGGGTACGTATGACAAGGCCTGCTCTGTCTGCCATGCGGCGGGTATTGCCGGTGCGCCGAAGTTCGGCGACAAGGCGGCATGGAAAGACCGTATCGCGCAGGGTAAGGAAACGTTGTATGAGCATGCGATCAAGGGGTTCACGGGTAAAGGAGGCATGATGATGCCGCCCAAGGGTGGAAACGCTGCGCTAAGCGACGCGGATGTCAAGGCTGCGGTTGACTACATGATATCTACAGCCCAGTAAGGTAAGCACTGGTGCTCGAGTGGGAGGAAAAGCGGCCACAGGGTCGCTTTTCTTTATCTTAGGCGCTATATGCTGATGAGGTTCCTGCGGTCGAGGCAACGATACTGAAGCGCTTCGCCAAGATGAGCACTCGCAATGTCCGCCTCGCCCGTAAGATCCGCAATGGTCCGCGCCACCTTTAGCACGCGGTGATAAGCGCGCGCACTTAAGCCAAGCTGGGCCATCGCGCGCTCGAGGAAATCACGCTCCGCGATGTCAAGAGCACACACGTTATCAATTTGCTTGCTGCTCAGTGCGTGATTGGGGCAGCCGCTGCGTTCAAGCTGGCGTGTGCGCGCTGTCTGGACCCGGCCCTGAACGGTACCCGAGGTCTCTGCCTGCGACGGTTCTCTGTGCAACAGCTGGGCCCTCGGAACGGCTGGCACTTCGACATGCATGTCAATACGATCGAGCAGTGGGCCAGAGACGCGTGAGCGATAGGTACGCACACGCTCGGGCGTACAGCGACAGCGCCCCGAGCCGTCGCTAAAGTAGCCGCAAGGACAGGGATTCATTGCAGCTACCAACTGGAAGCGCGCTGGAAATTCGACATGCCGCGCCGCGCGCGAGATGTTAATTACGCCGGATTCCAACGGCTCGCGCAAAACTTCCAGAACCCGCCGATCAAATTCCGGTAACTCGTCGAGGAACAGTGTGCCGCCGTGCGCAAGTGAGATCTCGCCTGGGCGAGGGTGACTGCCGCCGCCAACGAGTGCCACGGCGGAGGCCGTGTGATGAGGTGCGCGGAACGGGCGCTGTTTCCACATCGCCAACGAGAAGCCCTTGCCAGCAATAGATTGAACCGCGGCCGACTCCAATGCCTCGTCGTCAGCCATCTTTGGCAAGATACCGGGCAGGCGGCTGGCAAGCATGGTCTTGCCGGTCCCTGGGGGCCCTATCAGCAATAGGCTATGCCCACCGGCCGCGGCGATCTCCAGTGCGCGCTTGGCGTGGTGTTGCCCGACGATATCGGCGAGGTCAGGCACATCCGACGAGACTACGTCGGTCGTATCCACCACGTGCTGATTAAGCGTGTTCCCTTTCGACAGATGAGCCGTCACTTCCAGCAAGTGCGTGGCGCCCATCACTGTCGTGCCACTTGGCAGCGCCGCCTCATCCGCATTGCTGGTTGGTAGAATTAACGCACGACCCGCCGCACGTGTCTGCAAGGATACCGCAAGCGCACCGCGAATAGGCCGTAAACCCCCTGTCAGCGCAAGCTCGCCGACGAATTCGAAGTGCTCTAGATTGCCTTGAGGAATCTGCCCCGACGCCGCCAGTATGCCAATGGCTATCGGGAGGTCGAACCGACCGCCCTCCTTCGGCAAATCCGCGGGTGCGAGGTTGATCGTAATGCGGCGTGCGGGAAACTCGAAGCGGGTATTCAGTAGTGCGCTGCGCACTCGATCCTTACTCTCTTTGACCGCCGCTTCTGGAAGACCGACGATAGAGAGACTGGGAAGGCCGTTTGCGAGATGCACCTCGACCGTGACTGGAAGCGCATCAATACCCATCTGCGCGCGGCTGTGTACCACGGCCAATGTCATGGTATCCCCCTAACAATGCCGGCGTTTGTTTAATGTTTCTTTAGTTGTTCCTCGAGCGTCGCGAGCTTCTTCTCGAGTTCCTCGAGTTTCTGACGGGTACGCGCGAGTACCGCTTCCTGTACCTCTAACTCTTCGCGAGTCACTAGATCGAGACGCTCTAGACCCGCCTTTAGCGCGGCGCGTACGTTCTTGCTCACGTCTTCTGTTAATCCTCGAGGAAGGACGCGATTTACCGCGGCAGCAAGGTCGTCGAGTTTCTTCCGGTCTAGCATATCTCGCAAGTCTGGTCTCGCATTATGACAGTCCGCCTTTCACACTCAGCGGTGGTCGCAAGCGCATGCACCATTGTAGAGCAATTGGCTGCGCCGGGGGACTGATATGGTGCAGCCGCGTTTGCAGGCGGTGTCATAAGAACCAGCAAGCATTTGTTTTTCTTAGCCGAATACGGTTGGCACAGGACATGCACAATGGGCTGCGTCACACGGCGCTGTCGCTTTCGGCGTGCGCACATCGGTTGCGCTTGCGCGAAGCGATCGGAGCAAGGAGGAAACACTGATGAAATTAGTCACGGCCATCATCAAACCATTCAAGCTCGACGACGTACGCGAAGCACTTTCGGGGGTGGGGGTACGGGGCATTACCGTCACCGAAGTCAAAGGTTTCGGCAGACAGAAGGGTCATACGGAGCTCTATCGCGGCGCAGAATACGTGGTCGATTTCTTACCTAAGATCAAGCTCGAGATTGCGATTGCCGAAGACCTGCTCGACCAGGTACTCGAGAGCATTGGTAACGCTGCCAAGACCGACAAGATCGGCGATGGCAAGATCTTTGTGCTTGACCTCGAGCAGGCAATACGCATTCGTACGGGTGAGGTCGGGAAAGAAGCCTTATAGAAATCGATGCACGTTGGAGGTTAAAGCGATGATCAAACGACTGCAACCAACACTATTCACAGTGCCCACGTTGGCGGTGACGGCGTTGCCAAATTTGGCGTTGGCCGAAGAGACGGCGCTAAACGCGGGCGATACTGCATGGATGCTTACGGCAACCGCACTGGTCCTGCTCATGACCATACCCGGGTTGTCGTTGTTCTACGCAGGGATGACTCGCGCCAAGAACGTGCTTTCCATAATGATGCAATGTTTTGCTATTACCTGTCTTGTCACTGTGCTCTGGACGCTGTGTGCCTACAGCATCGCGTTTGGCGGCGAAGGGAGGTTTTGGGGCGGATTCGGTAAGGCGTTCCTAATGGGCGTTGGGGTTGATTCACTGAGTGGCACCATCCCAGAAACGATATTTATGACTTTCCAGATGACCTTCGCCATCATCACGCCGGCGCTAATTGTCGGCGCCTTTGCCGAACGTATGAAGTTCTCATCCATGCTTTGGTTCATGGGGGTCTGGGTAACAATTGTCTATGCACCGATCGCCCATTGGGTTTGGGGCGACGGTGGTTGGCTCGGTGGTCGCGGTATTCTGGATTTTGCCGGTGGTACTGTAGTGCATATCAATGCTGGCGTTGCGGGCCTGGTTGCAGCGCTAGTGTTGGGACCGCGCAAAGGTTACCCGAGAACGGCGATGCCGCCTCACAATCTCGCATTGACGCTGATTGGTGCGTCGATGCTCTGGGTGGGTTGGTTCGGCTTTAATGCCGGTAGTGAGCTCGCAGCCGATGGTGTCGCCGGCATGGCGATGGCGGTTACGCAAATCGCCACTGCAGCGGCAGCGCTTGCGTGGATGTTCTCGGAGTGGATTGGTCATGGCAAACCTAGCGTGCTCGGTATAGCGTCTGGCGCGGTGGCCGGATTAGTCGCTATCACACCGGCGTCAGGCTCGGTAGGGCCGATGGGCGCGTTAGTGATCGGCGCTGCTGCCGGCGTCGGTGCTTTCCTTGCGTCCACTAAAGTCAAGCGCGCGCTCGGTTACGACGATGCCTTGGATGTTTTCGGCGTCCATGCGATAGGTGGGATCATCGGGGCGCTGCTCACTGGCGTATTTTGTGCGCACGCTCTAGGTGGCGCCGGCTTCGGCGATGGCATCAATAGCATCGGCGCACAAGTCGGTGTGCAATTCCTCGGTGTTCTGGCTACTGTCGTTTACACGGGCATCGCGAGCTTCATCATCTTAAAGGTGCTCGACGCGATCATCGGCCTTCGCGTAAGCGAGGAGCAGGAGAGCGAAGGATTGGATCTCGCTCTCCACGACGAAAAAGGTTACAACTGGTAAAAGAAAAGGCGGGCTTGCGCCCGCCTTTTTCTCAACGAGACCCATCGACGCCAGCATTACATGGGCAAAGCAAGCGGTTTGTTGTTGACCAAGAATTTCCCCTGCTTGAACGACGCACTGATCCTGTAATACGAACCGGCTGGAACGAGCAGCCTCGTGAAAGCGTTCCTCGACAGGTAGCTGCGGTACGCTTCGTCGACGATACGAGACATGACTTTTGGTGTAAGCATCGCCGCTTCCTTTGAAGTGATTCTCCCTTGGTCTTTGTAGGTCTCGATGTCCTGACGGATCTGCGGGGTAAGGATGGCCTTCACCATGCTTAAAGGAATCTTCAGCGCGGCCTCGCCCTGTATCGCGCGCACCAATAACATCGCATTCTCCGACACATTAAGGTTACTGCCATCGAGCACGAACTTGGCGTTGCCAGTGAGATCACCTTCCGGCGACTTGAAGCTTAGCTTGGTAATTTCCAGCTCAGGCGCCCGCTTCGAAAGATTAGCGACGAGCTTCATAGTTTCAGCAGCGACCATCATCGACGCCTGTTCCTGAGGCAACCGCTTTCGCTTCGAGATGGCATTGACTCGTTGCTCGTACTTTCGCAACGCATTCAGATCTAACTTGCGCAGCACGATCGTTAACTCACCCGGACCGTATTGACGATCCCCTACCGTTACGTCCTTAACCCTATAGCTCACCTTAGTATTGAGGTTCTTGCCAGCGGGCGTAGCCCGCGTCGTGAAACGGAGGCTCTTTACACTGACGTCTTCGCCGATGGTGAGATTGGCTACATGCAGTGAGCTGTTTCCAAACATTAAACCGCCAGTGCGACCTTGACTGTCGGAGTGAAATCTGAGCTTACCCAAGGCAAGCTTACGTCCCTGCTTAAGCGGTACGGTAACGCCTGGGGAACTTAACTCGATCGTCACATGTTGGCCACCATCTCGAAACATCATGGATCCTGTGAGTCCACGCCAATTAAGACCGCGGCCGGCCTTTCCCTTGCGCACGGCTGGGATGTCGATATCCGTATCTGCTTCACCGGCGAATCCAATCATCGTTGTCGCTTTCATCGGCGGAAACTGGCGCAAGGCCTTCGCGCTGTCAGCAGCTAAGCCTTTCTTTGGCACGACCGTGCTGCGAGTGTCGATGAACGCCAGCGCTGGCGTGAAATCGAGGTTGCCCTCGATGATTCGCATAATGGGCACGGGACCGTGTGCAATCTCGTGATTAAGCGTGATGTTGAGCGGCACGCCCGGTACCTCGATCAGGGTCTCTGCATGCGCGCCGAGCCACCCCCGTTCGTAACGCTTGGTGCTTATCGTGGCGGAATTATTGCTGGCGAGCTGCCGCACGATGTCGGTGTACGCTTCCTCCGCCTTCATGCCTAACCAGAATGGCGCGGCAGCGGCAGCGATAAGCAGCACGACGACGACAGCAGCGACGGTGGTTGCAATCCTTCTCATGCTTTTCCTCTGACAGGTTTAGTCCCTTCCTACTCGTTAAGTATAGGAAAGATAATGAAAGTTACAGCCCTGGTGGTCTCGACACCGTCATCGCAGCGCCGCCCCGAAGAACGTGGGGACAACGAGCGCCGCGCCATGAATGCCATCGTTGTAGTAGCTACATTCAAAGCCTTTATTGGCAGCGTCTTGGCGCCGGAACTCGGAACTCCGCACCCCCTTACACCCCATAGTAGCGGTCCACCAGCCGGATGGATAGGTACATTGCGGGAAGTTCAGGCTCACAACCTCGGAAAATCCGGCCGTGGTCATTGCCCGGCGCATGCTCCTGATCAGGTCGATGTGAAACAACGGCGATTCGCTCTGAGCGATCAGGACCCCCTTTCCACTAAGCGCCGCAAAACAGTCTCTGTAGAAGGGTTCGGAGTACAAACCGGCGGCGGGGCCGACGGGATCCGTTGAGTCGATGATAATCACGTCATAACGATCTGAAGGTGCCTCATTGACCCACTTGATGCCGTCAGTGAAATGGAAGTAAGCGCGTGAGTCGCCGTTCATTTCGCAAAGCTGCGGGAAAAAACGCTCCGCTACTCTAGTGACGCGCTCATCGATCTCTACCATATCCACGTGCTCTACCGCTGCGTGTTTGAGGACTTCGCGCAGCCCACCGCAGTCGCCGCCGCCCACGATTAGCACCGAACGTGGCTGCGGGTGCGTGAACAACGCCGGATGAGTCATCATCTCGTGATAGATAAAATTATCTCGGTCTGTGAGCATGACGAAACCATCCAACGTCATCAGGGTACCGAAGAACTCCGTCTCATAGATCTCTATTACCTGGTACGGCGTTTTCTCTTCGTAAACCTTCTGTTTAAGCTTCATCGAAAACGCTGAGCCGCCTTCGTCACATTCTTCGGTAAACCATTGTTGGTCGATTACCATCGCCTTTACTCCCGCACGAACAGATAATAGGCACAATACAAGAGACAAGTTCATCGGAGCAAGGTCTATGTCCCTGCATTCCCTTCTAGCCCGTAATCTTCCATAATCCTGTTGAAAAAGTTTGGTATGGCGGTTTCGGGTTGTCGTAACTTGTATCCGGTGCATGCATGACACAGTGGGATATCGACAGGGCACGACGGGTCTACAACGTGGCGCATTGGAGTGGCGGCTATTTCGACATAAGCGCCGACGGCCACTTGATTGCGCGACCAAGAGGTGCGGGCGACGCGGTAGAGATAGACCTGTACAAGCTCACGCATGAGATCGAGGCGGAGGGATTAACCTTGCCGGTGCTCGTACGTTTTTCTGACATCCTGCATGATCGTGTGCGCAGATTGGAAAAAGCTTTTACCGATGCTATGGCTGGTAACAGCTACGGTGGGGGTTTCACTGCAGTTTATCCAATCAAAGTCAATCAGCAGCGAAGCGTTGTGGCAGAGATCTTGCGTTATGGAAACGGCGCAGTAGGGCTCGAAGCCGGTAGCAAGCCTGAGCTGATGGCTGTGCTCGGGCAGGCGCCGGCCGGTTCAGTGGTGGTATGCAATGGCTACAAAGATCGCGAGTATGTTCGGCTGGCGTTGATCGGTAGGCAGTTGGGGCACAAGGTCTATATCGTTGTCGAAAAGCTAAACGAAGTCGATCTTGTCATCGATGAAGCGGCCAACCTCGAAGTAGAACCACTCGTTGGTGTGCGTATCAGGCTCGGCTCTATCGGTGCCGGCAACTGGCAGAACACGGGAGGTGAGAAGTCGAAGTTCGGTCTGTCCGGGCCACAGCTTTTGCGCGCCGTCGAACGCTTGCACGACGCTGGTCTTTTAAGCACGCTGCAGATGATGCACTTTCACATGGGTTCGCAGATAACCAACATCGCGCATATCCAGGTTGGTATGCGGGAGGCAGCGCGTTATTACGCGCAACTGCGGACACTCAAGGTGCCAGTGGACTGCATCAATGTGGGCGGAGGGTTAGGCGTGGACTACGAGGGGTCGCGCTCACGCAGCTTTTGCTCTACGAACTACAGCGCTCAAGAGTATGCCAACAATATCGTGCATATCCTAGCAGAAGTGTGTGCAGAGCAACGACTGCCGCATCCACATGTGATTTCAGAGTCGGGCCGTGCGATTACGGCGCATCACGCCGTACTCGTCACTAATATTATCGACGTAGAGCGTGTACCCGATAGTGACTCGTTGGCATCACCGGATGGAAACGAGCCACAGATTCTCCGCGACATGTGGAACGGTCTGCTGAGCCTGCCTGGGCGTGCCGTGGTGGAGGTCTATCACGACGCTGTCCACCGGTTATCGGAAGCACACGAGATGTTCAATCACGGACTGTTGACATTAGCGCAACGCGCACGTGTAGAGCAGATCAGCTATGCGACGTTTCACAGGGCGCGCAAGCGATTGCAGTCGGATCTCAAAGCTCACCGCGAGATATTGGATGAGCTGAACGAAAAGCTCGCGGATAAGTACTTTTGCAACTTCTCGCTGTTTCAATCAATCCCCGATGTTTGGGCTATAGACCAAATCTTCCCACTCATGCCGCTACACCGGCTTGATGAGCAGCCCACGCGTCGTGCGGTTCTGCGAGATATCACCTGCGACTCGGACGGTCGCGTGGATCTTTATGTAAACGGCGAAGGAATTCAATCAAGCCTGCCATTGCACGAGCAACTAGCAGACGTGCCTTACATTATCGGTATATTCCTAGTGGGCGCTTACCAAGAGATTCTTGGTGACATGCACAATCTTTTTGGGGATACGGATTCGGTACACGTCGAACTAACGGCCGACGACAACTATCGTTTGGCGCAGCCGCTGCGCGGAGACGATGTCAGTTCGGTGTTGCGATACGTACATTTCCGGCCCGAAGATCTGTTAGATGTCTATAAAAAAAAGATAGAACTCGCATCCTCGCTGAGTGAAGCGGAACGTAAATCTTACTTTGCGCAGCTAAAGATTGGTCTTGAGGGTTACACCTATCTGGAAGACTGACCCGTGCGGGTGCATGCTGTCGACAGCTGCGCCTAGCGACAATATGGAAACTGCTATGAAAACTGGGGTGATTGGATTGGGTGCAATGGGTGGTCCGATGGCGGCTAACTTGCACAAGGCGGGTTTTCTGCACGGGGCCTGGAATCGAACACACGAGCGTGCGATGAAGCTTTCCGCCGAGACCGGATTGGCGCTCGCCAACTCACCGCAGGCGCTTGCCAGGGAGTGCGACCTTATTATTACCAGCCTGTCCAACGACGCTGCGCTGTTAGAGATAATCGAAATGATGTCACCGGGTCTTGTCCCTGGAAAGATTATCGTCGACACATCGACGATCAGTGTGCAGGCGGCGCGGCAAGTCGCGCAAGGACTTGCCGGCGCGGCTGTCTCTTTCCTAGACGCGCCTGTCTCGGGCGGCGTAGAAGGCGCCCGTCAAGGCAAGCTAGCGATGATGGTAGGGGGCGACGCAAGTGTGCTAGAGCGCGTACGGCCGGCGCTTTCAGTGCTCGCGACGAAGATTTCGCACATCGGGCGCGTGGGCAGTGGTCAGGGCACCAAAGCTGTGAACCAGCTTATGGTTGCTGGTATCAATCAAGCGGTTACAGAATCACTGGCGTTTGGCCAAGCGTTGGAGTTGCCCATGGCTAAGGTGATCGATATCTTGAGTGCTGGCGCCGCATCGAATTGGTTTCTCACGCATCGTGGCGCGACCATGCTCAGGGAGGAGTTTGCGCCGGGGTTTAAGGTAGCACTACACCACAAAGACCTGTCAATCTGCCGGCAGATGGCACAAAGTTTCGGCGTACAGTTACCTGTAGTCGAGATGACCCTAATTCATTACAAGCGCCTGATGAAATCGGGCTTCGGCGAATCCGACATATCGGCGCTATTCGGTCAGAAAAGATCCCTGCTCCAACACCGCGAAGAGTAAAAGATTGCCGCTACCGACACCTTAACGGCCGCGGCTGACTTTGAGTCTTAGCGCTCGGATGCCGAGTTCATTCAAGCGCCTGTTGGTGACGTCAAGCTCCTTAAGATTGTCATACGGACCCAGGCGTACTCGGTGATATTCACCCTTTCCCTGGATCGTAACTCGCTGAATGCTAGCTACGAGCCCGTTTAGAGCGAGCCGCGCCTTAAGGCGATCGGCATCCTCGAACTTGGCGAATGATCCTGCCTGCAAGACATAGCTTACATTTTTTTTCTGCGACGTGACCTTGGCAGGTCTCGTCGCGCGTGCAGGCTCGCTCTCGGGCATTACCGTCTCGATCTCTGGCAAGATAGTATAGAAGTCAAACTTCGGCTTCGCTGTTTTGGTTGTGGGCGCGGACGCGGGTTCGCGCTCGGGTGCGCCAGCCTTAGTAGCGCGTCTTATCAAGGTGTTCAGGCCGCTGTCAGGGGAGGTACCGCGTTCGATAAAGACTTGCACCAAAGTCGTTAAAGTTATGCCGATTGCTAGTCCGATTGCCACAAATGCCCAGTTAGGCATTGGCCGCTTCTTGTCTAACCGGCTCGTGTGCCGTTTCCTTCGCTTCTTGACCATCGCTTACATGCTTTCCGGTGTCGATACGCTGAGCAGCTTTAGCCCGTTTGCGATCACCTGACGGGTAGCCTCGATTAGGTTCAATCGCGCGTCTCTCAGGTCAGAAGCGTCGACGATAAACGTGTGAGCGTTGTAATAGGTGTGGAAGTTATTTGCAAGCTCGCGCAAGTAATGGCACAGCTGATGAGGTTCATGCGCTAGCGCGGCGGACTCAACCGCCTCGGGAAATCGCGATAAGGTTGCAAGCAATGCCTGTTCATGCGGTTCCGTGAGCAAATGTATGTGTGTATTTCCGTTGTCGCTGTCGTGTGCAAGCCCTTTCTCTTCTAACTGGCGAAATACGCTGCAAACACGCGCATGAGCGTACTGAATATAGTACACTGGGTTATCCGCGGTCTGTGACTTCGCTAGATCAAGGTCGAAGTCCATGTGCTGCTCACTTTTTCGCATCACATAGAAGAATCGCGCCGCGTCTCTGCCGACCTCCTCATAAAGTTCCCGTAAGGTCACAAACTCGCCACTGCGGGTAGACATCTGTATCTTGTGACTACCCCGATAAAGATTCGCGAACTGCACCAGCAGCACATCTAGCTTTGACGCGTCATCGCCCATGGCGCTGAGCGCTGCTTTCATCCGCGGTACGTATCCGTGGTGGTCGGCACCCCATACGTCAATAACACGCTCGAACCCGCGCTCGAGCTTGTCCATGTGATATGCAATATCAGACGCGAAGTAGGTCGTTTGCCCGTTCTCACGCACAACGACGCGATCCTTCTCGTCGCCGTAGTCCGTGGAGCGAAACCAAGACGCACCGCTCTTATCGTAGACGCGACCAGCCATGCGCAAACGTTCTATGGCACGATCGACCGCTCCGCTCTCGATCAGCGCACGCTCGGAGAACCAAAGATCGTAGGCCACCCCAAAATCCTCGAGGTCACGTCGTATCCCGGCCAGAATACTTGTCAGCGCATGGTCGTAGACGAGACGATAGTGTTGCTCGCCGAGCAATGTCTTGGTGCGCGCAATAAGCGCGTCAATGTGCAGTTCTTTGTCGCCGGTGGGTGCGTCCGGTGGAATCCCGCGCTGCACTTCACTACCGGGTCGTTGCAAGGATGGGTCACGTTCGTGCTCAAGACGCTGCGCCATATCCTCGACGTAATCTCCTGCGTAGCCGGCAACCGGGAAAGTGACCGCTTCGCCGCAACCTTGCAAGTATCGTAGCCACACGCTAGTCGCAAGGATGTCCATCTGGCGGCCGGCATCGTTCACGTAGTACTCCCGATGTACCCTGAAGTCGAGCGCAGCGAGCAGGTCGGCCACGGCTGCCCCGTAAGCTGCGCCGCGCCCGTGGCCCACGTGTAGTGGGCCCGTTGGATTGGCGGAGACGAACTCGACCTGCACCGAACGCCCGGCGCCGATAGCGCTACGCCCGAAAGCGGCGCCGGCTTGGAGAATGTCACCGACAACAGATTGAAAGGCATTGCTATCTAGAAAGAAATTGATGAAACCTGGGCCCGCGATTTCCACTTTCTCTAGAATGTTGGACGCTGGTAACCGGTCAACGATTTCCTGCGCCAGCTCACGCGGTGATCGCTTGGCCTGGCCCGCTAGGCTGAGGGCGATATTACTCGCGTAGTCTCCATGTCCCTCGTGGCGCGGGTGCTCCAAGTCTATTGGGGCGTGGCAGTCGGCCGGCAGCAGGTCCTCTCGTTCCAGTTCGCCGACGGCGTGGGCCAGTATCTTTCGAAGATGTTCTTTCACCGCTTACTTATTTCTAATGGCTGCGAGTACAACGAGAGGCTGAAGATTCTACAGAGCGCGCAACAGCGTGCAAGGCTTAGCGGTGTGCCGGATGCTATACGTTTTCCTGAGACAGACAACGGTTAGCGCGCCGCACATAATATCGGCTCACTGGATCATGCACTGTGACGTCCAGATGTTCAAAGATGCGCAGCGCCTCGTCGAGTTTATCCTGGTGAACGAAACTATACGCACTCCTAAAATCACTCAACCAGTCCATCGACGGATAGCGGTCCGGTTGCATCAGCTCGTAGATTTTTACGGGTTCGCGTCTTCCCCGTACCTTTGCCAGGTCGATTTCGCGAAGGTACGGAAATTCACTGCGAACGCATTCATAAGTAAATTCGCTCATCAAAATGTTTGTGCCGTAAGTCTTGTTAAGTTCTTCGATGCGTGAGCCTAAGTTAACGGCGTCACCGATAACCGTGTAATCAAAACGGTCTTTGGATCCCATGTTGCCCACAACCATGGGTCCTGTATTAATACCGATTCCGATGTCGAGTGCCGGCAGGCCTTTTGTGCGCCAGTCTTTTTGTAACCCGGGCAGCTCTTCGAGCATGTCCAACGCCGTGCGACAGGCCAATACAGCGTGATCTTCCCTGTAAATCGGTGCGCCATAAACCGCCATAATCGCATCGCCGACGTACTTGTCGAGCAGCCCGTCATGCTTGAACACCTTCTCAGTCATCTGTGTGAGGTAAATGTTAAGCAGGCGTACCAGATTTTCCGGTGGTAGCGACTGCGATACCGACGTAAAGCCGCGAATATCGGAAAATAGCACTGTCAGCGCGCGCTTCTCGCCGCCTAGTCGCAGATGATCGATATTATCGATGATCTGATCAACCACAGTAGCCGGCACGTAATGCTGAAACGCGGACTTAATCTGTCGCTTGCCTGTTTCCGCACTTAGGTACTTGGCAATGGTCGAGCAAACGAACATCGCCATGATCAATACCGACGGGTAGACAATATTCAGCCAGACGAGCTGCGTGCGGAAGACAACGACAACGATAACGATATATGCCACGAACAGCGCGGTGACTAAACCGGCCCCGGTCCACATGCCAATGCGTGGCAGCACAACGGATAAGAGCGCGCCGAGTGTGATGATTACGAGAGCATCAACCATCAGCATCCAGCCAGGCCGGGTGACAAAATCGCCATCGAGCAAGTTCTGTATAGTGTTAGCACGAATCTCCACACCTGGATAAGTGGGCCCGAAAGGGGTTACCCGGATATCACCGATGCCTTTGGCCGTGGCCCCGACAAGTACAATGTTGTCTCTGACGACATCACTGGAAATCTCGTCGCTAAAAAGATCAGCTATTGAAAACGTAGTGATGGTCTGTTCAGGGCCGTGGTAGTGGATCAACGCGCGACCCGATTCATCAGTACTGATGACGTGCTCACCGATCGAAAGGCCGGTGACACCGTATTCGCTAGCCCGCAGAACGAGCTCATCGCCGTTGCGGTAGGCGCGTACCGCTTGCACGTCGGCTGAAGGGAAGTAAAGATCGCGGTATTTTATTATCAGCGGTGCCCAACGTAACGTGCCGTCCACATCCGGGATGCTATTAATATGGCCAGTATAGCGAGCGTTGGCGCGTAGCTCCGGCAGGTTCGCCACCAGCCCAGCCGGCTCGATCATGGGGAAATCTACCGGTCCCGCGCCGGGAGGTGTGGAGGCGTGTATCGCCTGATTTCTCACCTGAGCAAACACCTCGGCTGCCTCGCCGACGGGGCGCTGGCGGGCTTCGTCTTCGGACATAAGGAACACCATGCTGAGTATGACTTTGCCGCTCGCCGCAATCGCTTCGCCTAAAGTTACATCGGTTGCCAGCGCCTGCTTCAGAGAAGCGTAGGGACTGTCGCCGCCACCGATGTTTTGCTCCGCTTCCAATTGCGCAATCTGGCGTAGTAACGCAGCGTTCTCCGATTCGGGGAAAAAGGCATCCAGCGCGATCACACGGGCGCCGAGCACATCGAGTTTGCGGATAATCTCCGCCAAGGTATGTCGGCTCCACGGCCAGCGCCCCAGGGTAGCGAGACTTTTCTCATCGATAGCCGCGATCACGACATTGCCCGCTGGAGCCCGGGTACCCTGGGCGCGCAGGCGCATGTCGTAGGTCTTGAGCTCCATCGTGTCGAGCAGCTGGTTGCCCTGCACGTACAGTAGGAGGATGAGTAGGACCACGCCTGCCAATATAAAGCCAATTTTTCTGGCGGCGAGCATCGTAGCTTAAGCGGCCGCGAAACGAGGAGCCTCGCGCGGCCCAGTAGCGTCGTAGCAAGGATCTCTCATGGGCTCGAACGTCAGCCGTTCCAGTTTAGATTATATAAGTGTTGTCGAGACCGTCATCATGATGGCTGCAGAGCATGCTTCCACGGTGACGGTATCAGTCGGCGTGGCGCAGATGAAGCCCTTTCAATCGAGCAAGCGGCTAATAGGGGATACCGCGGCCGTGCTCTGCCCGAGCTGGCGCAAGCAAACGCAACTGTTTGGCGGAATAAATCGGTGACCGGTAACTAGGAGCTAATGAGTACTAATTCTTGATTGGGGGTACGGTAAATAATCAAGGCAATAGCCTTTCCACCTGCTTAATTGTCGCGCGCTGCATCGGTTTTCCATCCACCGGGCTTAGAGGTGGCTCGCGCCCGTTAAGCGGGCTGAACACATAGACCTCGATGGGACACGTATCGGCGGTGAATCGGTATACGGGGCAGCGCTCGTAGCGGTCACCGCCAAAGCGCAAGCGTTTGTCAATCTCCTCGAAGGGGATATTGTGATCGTCTAGCAACAATCCTATTTGTTCCGGGGTGTCCGCGCGCACATGCAGTTGTACCACCGAATACGGTGTGACGGTTCCGCTCAACACCGGACCAACGAGTCGAGGCGCGAACGCGCCGAGGAAGCGCATCGCCTCTAGCGCGACCGCACGTAGCTTGTTAAGCGTGTCAGTCAGGCGCGCTGCGTGAAACAGCTGCAAATAGGCTTGGAGCGCAGCCTCAATCTCTTGGTTGGTGGGCAAACGCTTATTATTTGCTATATTCAAGCGATTCGCCGCCTTGCGCTTAGCCATTTGGAAATCGCGTACCCCTTCGTCTGACATGATGCGGGCGGCCTCGGCGGCGATGTGCTGACGGGTATGTTCGTCTGCGCCCAGCACCGCCTTGGGCGTGCGCGCCGACCGCCGCTTGCTGACCATCAGAATAGCCCTTTGGGGATCTCTTTCTCGACCGGTAGCGGCGCGGGCGCCACCTCCATGCCCTCCTCATCGACCATAAAGCCTTCTGGCTGGGTGCCGTCGATAAAATACTCGACCAGCGCCCTGGGGTCATCGGGCTCGATGGGCTCGCCGGTGTTGCGATCCACACTCACAGCAACTACCCCTTGCGGTACCGGCAACGTTTTCTCCGGCACGTCCTTCAAGGCGACCCTCATGAAGTCGATCCACATTGGCAGCGCCGCCCGCGCTCCCGCCTCGCCCGGACCGAGCGATGCCGGGTTGTCGAAGCCGATCCAGGCCGTGGTGACGATGTCCTGCGTGAATCCGGAAAACCAGGCGTCACGAAACTCGTTCGTGGTACCGGTCTTGCCGGCGAGATCTGCACGGCCGAGCTCACGTGCGCGTCGGCCCGTTCCGCGCGCAATCACATCCTTCATGATGCTGGTCATGATGAAAGCGTTCTCGCGGCTGATGACCCGGGGGGCGTAGCGCGGCGCCTCGGCGGGTGCACTGTCGTCGACACTTGCATCGTTCGCCTGCGCGGTTTGCACGAGCGTTGGGGTGGGCTGTGGCGTGGTTTCGTTTGTCGCTTCCTCGCCCTCGACGGGATCCAGCGCTGGCACATTGTCTGCTTCAGGGCAATCCTTGGCTTCGCATACCGTCAGCGGTTCGGCTTCCGCGATTAGGTTATGGTCAGCGTCTTCGATGCGCGCGATAAAGTAGGGCTCGACCCTGTAGCCGCCATTGGCGAACACGGCGAATGCGGTTGCCATCTGCAACGGCGTGGCGGACGCGTTGCCGAGTGCCAGTGAGAGGTTGTGTGGCAGCTTTTCCTGCTCGAAGCCGAACCGCTCCAAGTATTCGGCGCCATACTTAGGCTCGATCGCCCGCAGCAGGCGCACCGATACGAGGTTCAATGACAAGGTCAATGCTTTGCGCAAGGGCGTCTCACCGAAGACGCGCTTGCTGTAATTCTCCGGACGCCAGATGTCCTCTATCCCTTCCGGATCGTCGATCACGATAGGGGCGCCGCTCACGGGCGTGGCGGGGGTGAAGCGTTTTTGCAGGGCGGCCGAATAGATAAATGGCTTAAGATTCGACCCGGGTTGACGCTCGGCCTGGATCACGCGGTTGAACTTGCTGTGATAGAAATCGAATCCGCCCGAGAGCGCAAGGATGGCACCGTCGTTGGGCCTTATGGATACGATCGCTCCGTCCACCGCAGGCACCTGCGAGAGCGACCAATGCCCCGCTATCTCCGTTTCCTCATCCTCACCTTCAGCGGTCTTCTTTTCATCCTGCGCGGGTTCGGCCTCAACATACTCCAGATAGATGACGTCTCCCGGCTTTACGACATTGATTGCCTTCTTGGGCGCCGGTCCGCGCGCCCCTTCATCGATGTATCTATGCGCCCAAGACAATCCCTCCCAGGGAATCTCGACGACATAACCGTCTTGGGTGTACGCCTGTGCCGACTGTTCTTCCAATGACAGCACAACCGCAGGCAGCAGATCGCCGACGACTGGATAGTGCCGCAGCACATCGTCGAGGTAGGTCTGATCGAGCTCAGCCTCGGTGAGATCGACGCGACCGGCGCGGCCGCGGTATCCGTGGCGCTGCCCGTATTCCTGCAGTCCCTTGCGCAGCGCCTGGTTGGCGGCTTCTTGCAGATCCTTGCGGATAGTGGTGTATACATGAAAGCCGCCACCGTAGCTTTCCTCCTGATATCGGTCCACCATGTACTGTCGCACCATCTCTGCGACATACGGTGCTTCGACATTGAAACGCAACGCGTGCTTGCTCGCCGTAAGCGGCGCCGCGCTTGCGTTCTCGAACGCCTCACGGTCGATAGAGCCTAAGGTTTGCATACGCTGGAGCACATAATTTCGACGCTCGATAGCACGTTCGGGATTGCTCAGGGGGTTGTTTCGCGAAGGCCCCTTGGGCAGACCCGCGAGCATAGCGATCTCGGGCACGGTGAGGTCATCCGGATGCTTGCCGTAATAGACTTGTGCTGCCGCGCCAAATCCGTAGGCGCGATGCCCGAGAAATATCTTATTAAGGTATAACTCGAGGATCTGATCCTTGGTGAGCTGGCGTTCGATCTTGAAGGCCAGCAATATCTCCTTCAACTTTCGCGTGTAGGTCTTCTCTGGGCTGAGAAAGAAATTACGAGCGACCTGCATCGTGATCGTGCTTGCGCCTTGGCCAGGGGTACCGGTGCGCAGGTTGACCCACATGGCACGGAGTATGCCAGTAACGTCGATGCCATAGTGCTTATAGAACTCGTCGTCCTCAGCCGCAAGAATCGCCTTGACTAGCAGATCAGGAAGCTCCCCGGCCTTTAGCAAGATGCGTTTTTCCTCACCGAACTCAGCGAGTAGCTCGCCGTCTGCGGAGTACACGCGCATGGGGACCTTGAGCTGTTCCTCCGACAGTGACTGAACAGAAGGCAGCTTCGGGGTCAGCATCACGACCACGACGGCGAGCGCCACCACTCCGCTGACGAACAGCCCGAACAGGCTGATCAGCAAGAGCTGCCACGGGTTGCTAGGAAAGCGTAGCCTCAAGCGCGAAGCGGCCCCTCAATCACGTTGTGTGGATGCCCGATTCCTGGGACCAAGAACGGCAGGCCCCCAGGGCGCGAAAGTATAAATCTAAAGCGGCTGTCGCCGAAAGGCACGTTTGTCACTTCCATTTGCCATGGTCTATATTTGGGGGTAGTAGTTCACGCTCGTTTGCATCTATATCCCATAAGTATATGATTCAACAACTATAGTGTGGGCGTTTTAGACAAACTTTTTGCCAAAAAAAGGCCGCCTGTCATAGGTATTGACGTCAGTTCATCGGCTTGCAAGGTGCTCGAGCTGAGTAGAACCGATGATCACATACGGGTGGAGCGCTATGCCGTTGAGCCGCTGCCGCAAAACTCGGTGGTCGAGCACGCCATTACCGAAGTCGAGCAGGTTGCTCAGGCAGTCGAGCGCGCAGTCAAACGCTCAGGGACACGCTGCAAGCATGCGGCCGTGGCGGTCGCCGGTGCCCATGTGATCACCAAGACGATTAAAATGCCGGCTGGGCTAAACGAGGGAGAGTTGCAAACGCAGATCGAGATGGAAGCCGACCATTACATTCCCTACCCACTCGACGAAGTCAACATGGATTACCAGGTGCTTGGCGCATCGGAGGAAAACACCGAAGAGGTCGAAGTGCTGATGGCGGCTTGTCGTAAGGAGATTGTCGACGATTATGTAGCGGTAATTCAGGCCTATGGGCTTACACCGGCGGTCGTGGATATCGAGACCTATGCTATGGAGAATGCCTACTCGCTCATCGCCCAGCATATGCCGGGCGGGGGTATGGAGAAGACCGTAGCGATACTGGACATTGGTGCTACCACCACCAACATCAACGTAATCCACAACAACCACTCGGTCTACAGCCGCGACCATACATTCGGCGGTCGTCAGCTCACCGAGGAGATTCAGCGGCGCTACGGTCTGTCCTACGAGGAAGCAGGTCTTGCGAAAAAGCAGGGTGGGCTGCCCGACAATTATCAAACGGATGTGTTGCGTCCGTTCATGGAGGCGATGTGCCAAGAGACCATGCGTGCGCTTCAGTTTTTCTATTCGTCGAGCCCCTTTAACAGTGTCGACCAGATGCTGCTCGCCGGCGGCTGCGCGCAAATCCCAGGTATCGACGAGATGGTGGCCGCTCGTGTCGGCGTCCCCGCGATGGTTGCCAATCCATTTGCAAGCATGTCACTTGCCTCGCGTATCAAACCACAGATGTTGGCTAACGATGCACCGTCGCTCATGATCAGTTGCGGGCTCGCGCTAAGGAGCTTCGAGCAATGAATACAGGCCTCAATCTGCTGCCCTGGCGCGAGATGCGCCGCAAAGAACAAGATCGCCAGTTACTTACTGTGGCGATCGGTGCTTGGATATTGATGGCGCTGGTGGTGTTTTACGCGCACCTGCACGTCACCGGTCTCATCGATAATCAAAACCGGCGTAACCAATACCTGCAAAAGGAGATTGCCAAGCTTGAGAAAGAGATTAAGGCAATTCGTGACCTGAGGAGGCAGCGCACGGCACTGATCGCGCGAATGAATGTCATTTATGAGCTGCAGGGCGATCGCACTCAGGTCGTGCATGTGTTCGAGGATTTGGTGCGCAAACTACCAGAGGGTGTGTTCTTCACATCGCTCAAGCAGAAAGGCAGGAACATCGCGATCAAGGGGAAGGCACAGTCGAACGCGCGCGTGTCTGCGCTGATGCGCGGCCTCGATTCTTCCGATTGGTTCGCCGATCCGGGCCTAGATGTGATCAATGTCAAAGAGACCGAGGGTGATCGGGTAAGCGACTTCACGCTCAGAGTGAAGCAGGCATCGAAGGCCAGCGCCCCTGAGGCTCGCCCCAAGAAGGGAGCACGGCGATGACCCTAGATGATCTTAGAAATATTGACCTCAATAACATCGGCGCGTGGCCGCTACCGATCAAGATCGGCGGCATTGTGCTCATTGGTATCCTAATTCTGGCCGCGGGTTTTTGGTTCATCGTGCGCGGCGAGCTCGAGGATTTGGCGGGGGCGCAGGACAAGGAAGGGCGGCTAAAAGAGACTTATCAAAGCAAGGTCGCGCTGGCCATCAACCTGCCGGCTTACAAGCAGCAGATGGAGGAGATGCGTCAGACCTTCGGCAGTCTGTTGCGCCAGTTACCTGACACCACCGAGGTACCAGATCTGTTAATCGATATCACACAAGCCGGGCTTGGGCGCGGGCTCGAGTTTGTTCTATTCAAACCGCAAAAGGAGCGACCCAAGGAGTTCTATGCCGAATTGCCGATCAGCATCAAGATCAAGGGCGGCTACCATGAGCTGGCTAACTTCGTCAGCGACGTCGCCGCGTTGCCGCGAATCGTGACATTTGGTGATATCGCCATTAACAGCGAAAAGAAAGACGGCAAGCTGTTGATGTCGGCGCAAGCGAAAACCTATCGTTACCTGGACGACGAGGAAATCGCGAAGCTCGCCGCCGCAAAGAAGAAGAAAAAGAAAGGCCGGCGCAGAGGGCGGAGAAGGAAGTAGTAAATGAGTCGACGTTGGCTCATCGTCGTTTTGGTGTGCCTGTGTTTCGGGCTTAGCGCTTGCACCGATGACGGCGCGGCTGACCTGGCTCAATGGGTTAAGGATCAGCGCAAAGGGCGTAAACCGCGCGTGGAGCCGCTTCCGGAGATCAAAACGAACGAATCTTTTATCTACACCGCCGAGGATCTCGCAGACCCCTTCGCTCCGTTCAACTTAAAACCGGAGGGCCCAGCTATAGCCGGGCGGGCCCCGGAGGACCGGCGCCGAGAGCCGCTCGAGGAATATCCGCTCGACGCGTTGAAGATGGTTGGCACCCTGACTCGCGGCAATCAGTCATGGGCCGTCATCCAGGCACCGGATGGAGCCGTACACCGCGCCAAAATTGGTGACCACATGGGACAAAACTTCGGGATGGTGACGAAGATCAGTGAAAACAGTGTAGATTTGGTGGAGCTGATTCAGAATCCACTGGGCGAGTGGATCGAACGCGAGGCCAATATTGCGATTGTGGAGTAAGACAAATGACTATGGAAAAAACCACAACAGCTTCACGCGCGGTTCTGCAGGCGTTCGCCGCTTGGTCCATAGCGGCGGCAGTGGGCGTGTGGGGAATGCTTGGGAATGTCGCGTCGGCAGGAGAAATCGCTTCGCTTGCATGGGAAGACGATGCAGGTTCGGTCTTGCTGATTCGCATGGAGGGTAAATCCGAGTACACGACGACTTCGCTCGAGGGCGGGCAGCGGCTGAGAATCACTCTCGCCGATACGAGCCTGGGCTCGGCCGCGGGTGAGCTTGAGCGACGTGGGAACGTCAAGGGGGTCTATCCTTACCTCGCCGACAATGGCGGCTCCGTAAACGTTGATCTTCTGTTGACGGAACCCGGTCGGTTGCAGGTCGAGGAAACGGACTTTGGCTTTCGCGTCACCGCCCTGCCGGGGCCGACCGGCGAAGGCGTGTCACCTTCTCCCACACCGGCACCCGCTGCGGCACCGGCAGCCACTGCTGAGGCAACGCCGAACGGTGGAAACGTTATCAAGAACGTACGCTATGCAGTATTGCCAGGCAGCCGCGTGCAGATCAGTCTGGAAATGGCACAGCCGCCAGCGGTGCCTACGGCGTTTAGCATCACCAACCCGGCGCGCATCGCCTTGGACTTTCCCAATACACGCGTCGGTCTTGCTAACAAGACGATTCCGATCAAGGAAGGCGCGGTGCTCAATGTGACCGCGATCGAGGCGCAAGGCCGAACGCGCGTAGTGTTGAGCCTCGTGCGACCCGTTTCCTACGAGACGGCGACGAAAGGGAACGTGTACGCAATTACCCTGGATACCCCTGTGCGCCGGATCGCGCCAGCGCAGGAGCCGCAAACGACGCGTTTTGCGGCTGCCCGTGCGGGCGGCAAGTACGACTTGCGAGACATTGATTTTCGCCGGGGCACGCTGGGCGAGGGGTTAGTAACGATCACGTTGTCGGATCCGGCGGTAGGGATAGACCTAAGCGAACAGGCCGGGCAGATCGTTGTTGATTTCCTCAATACCGCAATCCCGACAGGGTTACAGCGGCGGCTCGATGTCGTCGACTTCGCCACACCGGTGCAAACCATCGACGCTTTTCCGATCGGACGTAACACACGCATGGTCATCACCCCTAAGGGGCGCTTCGAGCATGCCGCCTTTCAGGCAGGCAATGTGTTTACTATCAATGTCAAGCCGATTCTGGAAAAAGAGGAAGAGCGACCAGTCGATGAGTTTGGGTATTCCGGAGAAAAGTTATCGCTTAATTTCCAGAACATCGACGTGCGCGCTGCGTTGCAAGTGCTCGCCGACTTCACCGGTCTTAACTTCGTTGTCAGCGATACCGTGAAGGGCAGCCTCACTTTACGGCTTAAGGATGTGCCATGGGATCAAGCGCTCGACATCATTGTCGAGAGCAAGAATCTCGCGATTCGGCGCGCCGGAAACGTCATCACGGTGGCGCCGGCGGATGAAGTCGCGGCCAGGGAGAAGGCCAGGCTCGAGGCGAGCAGGACAGTACGGGATCTCGAGCCCTTGGTGTCCGAGCTTATACAGATCAACTACGCCAAGGCCGACGACATCTCCAATCTGCTGAGGTCGATTAAGGCGCTGCCTACGGCAGCCCAGATCGCGGGCGAACATCCGGTATTCGGGCCAACAGCAACCGGGCAGCCAGAGGTTGCGACCGCTGAGAGCAACACCTTGCTCTCGCCCCGGGGGCAAGTGACGGTGGACGCGCGCACCAACTCGCTCCTTATTCAAGATACGCCGGGCAAGATCGCCGAAGTGCGCAAGCTAATCGCGCAGCTCGATCAGCCGGTACGCCAAGTGATGATCGAGACCCGGCTGGTTGAAGCCACCGAGAGCTTTAGTCGCAACCTCGGCGTGAAGTTCGGCGTGCGATCGCAGAACACCACGAACGACTTCCAGGTGACACAGCGGTCGACCTTGGATACAACGGGCCTACTGACGACCGACGGTTTGAACGTGAATCTGCCGGCCGCCGGTCTCGGCGCGGCGAGCGCCGGATCGATCGCCTTGACCATCGCCAAACTGGGGAGCGGCGGTCTGCTCAGTCTCGAACTCTCCGCGCTCGAGCAAGAGGGTCTCGGCAAGATCATCTCGAGCCCGCGATTGATCACGGCCAACCAACAAAAGGCCTCCATCGAGCAGGGTGAAGAGCGTGTGTTCACCACCACCGTGCTCGGGGTGGGGTCGGTAGTGACCAAGAGGGCGACCTTGAGCCTTGAGGTCACGCCGCAGATCACCCCCGATGACCGCGTGCTCATGGATGTGGTTGTCACCAAGGATAACTTCGCCGATGCTGCTCTGGGTTTGCTCAACATCAAGGAACTCAGGACTCAGGTGTTATTGGACAACGGCGAGACCGTCGTAATCGGTGGGATCTATGAGCGTGAGCAGCAGGATGACGTCACGAAGATTCCGTGGTTCGGTGACATTCCGGTATTGGGATGGTTGTTCAAGAACAAGGCGTTGCGCGACGAGAAGACCGAACTGCTGATCTTTCTCACGCCGAGAATCCTTGCCGAGGATCTCACACTTACCTAGAGTTACCGCACCGGGAACCGTCATCGCAGGCCGCTCTTCTGGGCGGCCTGCGTGTATTAGGAACCTCGATCGTCGCCGCTGCGTCCCTTGATTTATGCGCGGCATGCTGGCATACCTGCAGACGCATGCAGGTTCGCGGGAATATCTTCCTGATCGGCCCAATGGGGGCCGGCAAATCGACAATCGGCCGGCATCTGGCTGAGCTACTGGGGAAGACGTTTCACGATGCCGATCAGGAGATCGAAACACGCACCGGTGCCAGCATCGCCCTGATATTTGAGATTGAGGGGGAAGATGGGTTTCGCAAGCGCGAGGCCGCGGTGCTGGAGGAGCTTACGCGTCAGCAAAACGTCGTGCTAGCGACCGGTGGTGGGGCGATCCTTTCCGAGGCGAATCGCGCGATGTTGCGCAATCGCGGCGTCGTCGTCTACCTGGATGCCGATATCGATACTTTGGTACAGCGCACACGGCGCGATCGTAACCGTCCTTTGCTGCAAAATCGCGATCGCCGGGGGCGCCTCGTTGAAATTATGTCCGAACGTGAACCCCTGTACCGTAGCGAAGCCGACGTGATTGTCAAAACGAGCCGACGTTCGGCTGGTGCGGTTGCCAGAAAGATCGTCAGTCAGCTGCACTCGCTTAAAGCGGATGAAAACCCTTAACGTCGAACTCCCTGAACGAAGCTACCCGATTCACATTGGCGCAGGCTTGCTCGGGTCTGTTGACCTTGTCGTGCCGCACCTTGATGGTGAGCGGGTCGCAATCGTCACGAATGAAACAGTCGCACCGCTCTACATGGAGCGCCTGAGCAAGTTGCTCGGCGACTATCGGCCGGTGCCCGTGGTACTACCTGATGGGGAGCAGCACAAGACTCTGGATGTATTGAATCGTGTCTTCACAATCCTGCTTAAAGAGCACTGCGACCGACGCACGACATTGATCGCGCTAGGCGGCGGTGTGATTGGCGACATGACGGGGTTTGCAGCCGCGAGCTACAAGCGCGGTGTGCCCTTCATCCAGCTACCAACGACGTTACTGGCGCAGGTGGACGCATCTGTCGGGGGTAAGACCGGCGTCAACCACCGACTAGGCAAGAATATGATCGGCGCGTTTTATCAACCGCGCTGCGTCATCATTGACACCGACACTGTGAAAACTCTGCCTGACAGAGAGTTTGCAGCCGCGATTGCCGAGGTGATCAAGTACGGGCTGATCCGCGACAAAGCGTTCTTCGACTGGCTTGAAGAAAATGTCGATAAGCTGCTTGCGCGCGACCCGGCGGCGCTCACCTTTGCCATCCATCGCTCGTGTGAGAACAAAGCCGCGCTCGTGAGCGCCGATGAGTACGAAGCCGGTGTGCGTGCGTTACTGAACCTTGGGCACACCTTCGGTCATGCGATCGAGACTGGGCTTGGGTATGAGAAGTGGTTACACGGCGAGGCAGTCGCGGTTGGGATCGTAATGGCTGCAAACCTTTCACAGCGCCTGGGGTGGCTCAAAGTCACCGACCGCGAACGCATCGAGTCGTTAATCGGGCGTGCTGGCTTGCCGGTGCGACCGCCGGCCGAGATTGACCCAGTGCGTCTAATGACGCTCATGGCCGTAGACAAAAAAGTACAAGGTGGACAGCTACGACTGATATTACTGCAAGGGATTGGCAACGGCGTAATTAGCGGTGATTTCGACGCCGCCGCGTTAGCACAAACAGTACATCAGCATCATAACGACTGATGGAGCTTGCACCGTATGCGGCCAGCGATGCCACCTCACGGGGCCGCCGCTACGCGGAGGCCGCGCCACGCTATCGCAGTGAGTATCAGCGCGACCGGGACCGCATCATTCACAGCGCTGCGTTTCGCCGGCTCGAATACAAGACGCAGGTGTTCGTTAACCATGAAGGCGATCTTTTCCGCACACGTCTGACTCACTCGCTCGAGGTAGCACAGATCGGCCGCTCGGTAGCGCGCGCGCTCAGGCTCAACGAGGATCTCACCGAGGCCATAACACTTGCTCATGATCTCGGGCATACGCCCTTCGGTCACTCTGGTCAGGACGCCCTGAATCTTTGCATGCGTGACTACGGCGGCTTCGAGCACAACTTGCAATCACTGCGCGTGGTGGACGTGCTTGAGGAGCGCTATCCAGAGTTCCCGGGCCTAAACCTGACATTCGAATGCCGTGAAGGAATTCTGAAGCACTGCTCGATCAAGAATGCGCGGGAACTGAGCGAACTGGGGGCACGGTTCATTGAAAGAAAACAACCGGGGCTTGAAGCCCAGCTGGCTAACACCGCCGACGAGATTGCTTACAATAACCATGATGTCGACGATGGCCTGCGCTACGGCTTGGTAAACATAGATCAGTTGAGGACTGTCAGGCTTTTTGACAAACACTACGCTGAGATTGAACAAACCTATCCCGATCTCGCACAGCGCCGGCGTATCCACGAGACCATACGGCGCATGATCAACGAGGTCGCAGTGGATCTTATCGATAACAGCAGGCAACTGCTTGATCGCGCTGATGTCGATAGCATCGAAGCAGTGCGCAATTATGGCAAGCCACTGATCGGGTACGGTGAATCTGTGAGCGCGGAGGTGTTAAAGCTTAAGCAATTCTTACGAAAGCACCTTTACGATCACTACCGTGTGAAGCGTATGAGCCAGAAGGCGACTAAGATCATTACCGATCTATTTGGCGCGTTTATGCAGGACGAACGCCTACTGCCCCCGCAATATCAGGAGAAGCTCCCGACCGATGACAGGGCCGCCGATTCTGCCCATATGGCACGGGTCGTTGCGGACTACATTGCCGGCATGACCGACCGCTATGCCATTCATGAACACGCACGCCTGTTCAATCCGACGGAACCCACCTAGGGCACGTTAACGCCTGATCTCCCGATACCCGCGCCTGTTGCAACCGGGCGCTAAAACCGATTGAATGGGTGAAGGCCCGTCAGTATACTGCCTCGGTTTTGCCCTGTGTTTTTCACGGGTATTTCACCGGCGCTGGCTAGGTACCCTGAGCGCGGACCCACTGGGAGAAAATGCACGCACCACAACGACAACTAGGCGGGCTGTATCGCCCCGAGTTTGAGAAAGACGGCTGCGGCTTCGGCCTGATCGCGCATATGGACGGTCAGGCGAGTCATTGGTTGGTGACGACCGCCATTGCTTCGCTTGCTCGCCTGACCCATCGAGGCGCGATCGCCGCCGACGGCAAGACCGGGGATGGCTGCGGCCTGCTCCTGAAGAAACCTGACGGCTTCTTCCGCAGTATCGCCGACGAGCAAGGACTAGCGCTTGCCGAGCATTACGCGATCGGCATGGTTTTTCTAAGCCGCGACGACGGACTCGCCGCACGCGCCCGCACGCAGCTTGAAAAAGAGCTCGTGGCGGAAGGTCTCACGGTCGCGGGTTGGCGAGAGGTACCGATTGACCCCGAGGCGTGCGGTGCCGAAGCGCTCAGGACCCTGCCTCAGATTCAGCAGGTCTTTGTTAACGCATCTGCGGACATCGATGAAGCCGCGTTTGAGCGACGCTTGTACGTCGCGCGCCGGCGCTGTGAAAGGGTAATCGAGCCTGACGACGATGCCTTCTATGTCTGCACCCTGTCGACCCGTGTAGTGGCGTACAAGGGATTGGTGATGCCGGCCTACTTGCCGGTGTTCTACCAAGATCTCAACGATACACGTATGGCGTCGACACTGTGCGTGTTCCATCAGCGCTTCTCGACTAATACCTGGCCGCAGTGGCGACTCGCGCATCCGTTCCGCTATCTGGCCCACAACGGCGAGATCAATACCATCCAGGGTAATCGCTCGGCTTCGCTGGCACGCGGTTCTAAGTTCGTTACGCCGCTTATTCCGAATTTCGCGGACGCGTTACCGCTGGTGTCGATAACGGGCTCCGATTCATTCAGTATGGATAACATGTTGGAGGCGTTGCTCGCGGGTGGCACGGACATCTTTCGAGCGATGCGCTTGCTGGTGCCGCCCGCATGGCAGAACGTCGACACGATGGATCCGGACCTGCGTGCTTTTTATGAGTACAACTCCATGCACATGGAGCCTTGGGATGGCCCAGCTGGGATCGTATTGACCGACGGGCGATATGCGGCGTGCGTGCTCGATCGCAACGGTCTGCGCCCGGCGCGCTATGTTATTACGCGAAACGGTATAGCGCCGGACGACCAGCCTTCGGACAACTACGGCGATTGCGTGATTACCTTGGCCACGGAGGTTGGGGTCTACGATTACGCACCGCAAGACGTGATCGCCAAGGGACGACTTAAGCCCGGTGAGATGATCGCCGCCGATACGGACACCGGCGAGCTGCTGTTGCCCGAGAACATCGATGCGTTGCTCAAAGCACGTCGTCCTTACAAGCGCTGGCTCAAGGCTCACGCCAAGCATCTGGAGGCGAGCTTGATCCAGGAGGAGTCGTTGAGTGTGACCATGGACCCGGAGCAGCTGGCGATTTACCAGAAGATGTTCAATGTCACGTTCGAGGAGCGCGACCAGATCTTGCGCGTTCTCGCCGAGTCCGGCCAGGAAGCGGTCGGTTCTATGGGCGACGACACGCCGTTACCGGTGCTATCGAACAAGGTGCGGTCGCTCTACGAGTACTTTCGTCAGCAGTTCGCCCAAGTCACCAACCCGCCGATCGATCCCTTGCGCGAGCAGATCGTCATGTCGCTCGAGACCTGCTTCGGGCGCGAGTACAATCTGTTTGAGGAAACACCCGAGCACGCGGCGCGACTTGTGGTCGACTCACCGGTGCTATCGACGAGCAAGTTCAGTCGGCTACTGGCTATCACCGATCCGCTGTACGCACACGCATTAATCGATCTCAATTATTCGGCCGACGGCAGCCTACGTGAGGCGATAGAAGCCGTGTGCGATCAAGCGGTCGCGGCTGTGCGGGAGGGCAAGACCATCATCGTGTTGTCGGACCGCGATATCGCCGAAGGCAAGGTACCGATGCACCCGTTGCTCGCTGTCGGTGCCGTCCAGCAACGCCTGGTGCGCGAGAGTCTGCGCTGCGACGCGAATATCGTGGTGGAAACAGCGACTGTGCGCGACCCGCATCATTTCGCTGTGTTAATTGGCTATGGTGCGACCGCAGTCTATCCCTACCTCGCCTATGACTGCCTGCGTGACATGATCCGCACTGGCGAGATCGGTGCTAAAGACGCGGTTCGAGTAGCACATACCTACCGTAAGGGCATCAACAAGGGGTTGTACAAGATCATCTCGAAGATGGGCATTTCTACTGTCGATAGCTATCGTGGTGCCAAACTGTTTGAGGCCGTCGGGCTGAGCAATGAGGTCATCAGCTCTTGCCTTGTGGGCACGCCGTGCCGCGTGCAGGGGACAAGTTTCGATGACCTGCACAATGAACAGCAACTACTTGCCCGCGACGCCTGGAATCCGCGTAAGTCAATCAGTCAGGGTGGCGTGCTCAAGTTCGTGCACGGCGGTGAGTTCCACGCCTTCAACCCGGACGTGGTGATGGCACTGCATACGGCGGTTCAGTCAGGGGATTACGACGAGTACAAGAATTTCGCTGACTTGGTCAACGCTCGTGAGCCGATGGTGTTTCGCGATCTCTTCGTCTTGCGTGAAAGCACGGAGCCGGTACCGATTGATGAGGTAGAGCCGGTCGAGGCGATCCTGCCGCGGTTCGATACGGCTGGCATGTCGCTCGGGGCGCTTTCGCCAGAGGCACATGAGACGTTGGCGGAGGCTATGAATCGACTCGGTGCACGCTCTAACTCGGGCGAAGGTGGCGAAGATCCGAAGCGCTACGGCACCGAGCGCAGCTCGAAGATCAAGCAAGTGGCCTCTGGGCGCTTTGGGGTTACGCCAACCTATCTTGTCGATGCCGAGGTATTACAGATCAAGATTGCGCAGGGGGCAAAGCCTGGAGAGGGTGGGCAGCTCCCGGGTCACAAAGTCAACGAAATGATCGCCCGCTTGCGTTATGCGAGGCCGGGCGTAGCGCTGATCTCACCACCTCCGCATCACGACATTTACTCGATTGAGGATCTCGCCCAGCTAATCTTCGATTTGAAGCAGATCAACCCTGGTGTTTTGGTGTCCGTCAAGCTCGTCGCTGGCCCGGGTGTGGGCACGATCGCCGCCGGTGTGGCCAAGGCCTATGCCGATTTGATCACGATCGCCGGTTACGACGGCGGCACCGGGGCGAGCCCGCTTACTTCGGTGAAGTACGCCGGAACGCCCTGGGAGCTGGGATTGACCGAAACCCATCAGGTGTTGCGGGCGAATGATCTGCGTGACAAGGTCCGAGTGCAGACCGATGGGGGACTGAAAACCGGGCTCGATGTCGTAAAAGCGGCGCTGCTCGGCGCAGAAAGCTTCGGGTTCGGTACCGCGCCGATGATTGCTATGGGTTGCAAATACCTGCGCATTTGTCACCTCAATAACTGCGCCACCGGCGTGGCCACTCAGAACAATGTACTGCGTCTGGGTCACTTTCAGGGTGAGGCGCAAATGGTGATCAACTACTTTCGCTTTGTCGCGCAGGAACTGCGCGAGTGGCTTGCGCGGCTGGGTGTGCGCAAGCTCGAAGAGGTCATCGGCCGTGCCGATCTGCTAGCTATTAAAGAGGGACGCACCGACAAACAGCGGCGCCTCGACTTAACACCGGTTCTGTCGGATGGCGGTGTGCCCAAGGAAAAGCCGCACTTCTGCCGCATGGAGCGCAATGCACCGTTTGACAAAGGCGAACTTGCCGAGCGCATGGTTCACGACGCGTTAGCAGCGATCGAAAGCAAGACCGGTGGCGAATTCTCCTATGCAATTCGCAATGTCGATCGCTCGATCGGTGCTCGCGTTTCGGGCGAGATCGCGCGCCGCCACGGCGATCACGGAATGACGGATGCGCCGATTACGGTGCGCCTAAAGGGCACAGCGGGCCAGAGTTTCGGCGTTTGGAATGCCGGCGGGCTGCACATGATCCTCGAGGGCGACGCCAACGACTATGTGGGCAAGGGCATGGCCGGCGGCAAGCTTGTCATTTACCCGCCACACGAAAGCCAGTTCGAGAGCCAGGAAACCGCCATCATCGGCAACACCTGCTTGTACGGCGCGACCGGTGGCAAGCTTTTCGCTTCGGGCATCGCTGGCGAGCGTTTCGCCGTGCGCAACTCCGGCGCACATGCAGTAGTGGAAGGGGTCGGTGACCACGGCTGTGAGTACATGACCGGCGGTGTCGTCAGTGTGCTCGGGCGCACCGGCATGAATTTCGCTGCGGGCATGACCGGCGGTTTTGCGTTCGTGCTCGATCTCGACAGGAGCTTCGTCGACAATTACAACCACGAGCTTGTCGACATCCATCGTGTTACCACGGAAAGCATGGAAGCGCATCGCAACTGCCTGCGGCGCATGGTCGAGGAATTCGTGGCCCAAACCAGTAGCCGTTGGGGTCAAGCCATTCTCGAGGACTTTTACGATTTTGTCGGCAAGTTCTGGTTGGTCAAACCGGTCGCCGCGGACCTCGAGACTCTCCTGGATACGTTGCAGGAAGCGGCGTAAGACCACGAGACGTGTAGGGTAAGGTGTGAGGCGACTCAAGGGCATCGGCCCGGTTACGTCAGATCCCCTCACACCTCACGCCTGATACGGCACCATCAGACCATGACCCAGTTCAACCCCCTGCACTTTATCAAGTTGCCACGCCAGGATCCGGCCAAGATCCCGGTACGCGTGCGTATTCGTCAGTCGAATGAGATCTATGGCCAGTACGATGCACAGAGTGCGGCCGCGCAATCGGCGCGCTGTCTGCACTGTGGCAATCCGTATTGCGAGTGGAAGTGTCCGGTACATAACTACATTCCGAACTGGTTAAAGCTCGTCGCCGAAGGCAACCTGTTCGAAGCGGCGGAGCTCTCGCATCGCACCAACTCATTGCCCGAAATCTGTGGCCGCATCTGCCCGCAGGATCGGTTGTGTGAGGGCGCGTGTACCCTGAACGACGGCTTCGGTGCGGTGACGATTGGTTCGGTCGAGAAATACATCACTGACGAGGCGCTAAAGGCCGGCTGGCGACCCGACATGTCGCAAGTGTACGACACCGGCAAGACCGTTGCCGTGGTCGGCGCTGGACCCGCGGGGCTTGGGTGCGCTGACGTCCTGGTGCGTAACGGCGTCAAACCCATGGTCTACGATCGCTACCCCGAGGTCGGCGGCCTGCTTACTTTCGGTATCCCGCCGTTCAAGCTTGAAAAGGAGGTCGTGCTCACGCGGCGAGTGCTGATGGAAGAGATGGGGGTCGAGTTTGTGCTTAATACTGAGATCGGCACAGACTTCCCGTTTGGCACGCTTCTGCAGGACTACGACGCCGTGTTTCTGGGACTGGGCACCTACACTTATATGCGGGGCGGCTTCGCCGGCGAGGATCTACCCGGCGTATACGAGGCACTGCCTTATCTGATCGAGACCATCAACCGGGTCATGGGACTTGACGAAGACCCACAAGCGTACGTCGACCTCAAGGGGCAGCGAGTGGTCGTGCTTGGCGGCGGTGACACTGCGATGGACTGCAATCGAACGGCGATTCGCCAAGGTGCTACGAGTGTCACCTGCGTGTACCGGCGTGATGAGATCAATATGCCGGGCTCGAGGCGCGAGGTGACGAACTCCAAAGAAGAGGGCGTGCGCTTCCTGTGGAATCGCCAGCCCGTAGAAGTTCTGGGGAGCGATTCAGTGGAAGGCGTGAGGGTCGTAGCAACGAGGCTGGGCGAACCCGATGAACGCGGGCGGCGCCAGCCAGAGCCCGTGCCTGGCACTGAGGAGATCATTCCGGCAGACAGCGTCATCATTGCCTTTGGTTTTCGCCCGAGCCCAGCGCCGTGGTTCGACGAGTTCGGTATCGAGGTCGATGAGCAGGGACGGGTACGCGCGGGTCCGCGCACGCAATACAAGTTTCAGACTACTAACCCGAAGATCTTTGCCGGTGGTGACATGGTGCGGGGCGCCGACCTGGTGGTGACGGCGGTGTTCGAGGGGCGCGAAGCAGCGGAAGGGATCCTGGACTATATCGGCGTCTGACGCCCAACTGCTCAACGCAGAGACGCAAAGACGCAAAGACGCAAAAAAAAATGTCAGAACTAGTACTGTGAAACGCGATATCCGGATTGTAGGGGAGGCTAGTTCGCACCACGTTTTATTCTTGTTTTTATTTTTTATCTTTGCGCCTTGGCGCCTTCGCGTTGGAAGTTTTCCCTGGAAATGACTGAGCTGAAGAATGACCGCTTGCTACGCGCGCTGCTGCGGCAGCCGGTTGATGTCACGCCAATCTGGATCATGCGCCAGGCTGGACGTTACCTTCCCGAGTATCGCGCGCTCCGCGAGAAGGCAGGCGACTTTATGACCCTGTGCACGACACCCGAGCTTGCATGCGAGGTCACGTTGCAGCCCGTCGAGCGTTTTCCGCTTGATGGAGCGATCGTGTTCTCAGACATCCTCACGATACCCGCTGCGATGGGACTTGGGTTGTATTTCACCGAGGGGGAAGGCCCGCATTTTGAGCGGCCGGTGCGGAGCGAGCGTGACATTACGGCTCTCGGCGTACCCGATCCGGAGGCGGAGCTTCGCTATGTCGTCGACACCGTGCGCCTGGCGCGGAAGGCGCTCGACGGTCGTGTCCCGCTAATCGGTTTTGCCGGCAGTCCATGGACTTTGGCCACCTACATGATCGAGGGTGGGGCGAGCAAGGACTTCGCGCGTACCAAACATCTCATGTTTGATGTCCCTGCGCTGCTACACAGATTGCTCGGGTTGCTCGCCGAAGCCGTGACCCGCTATCTCAACGCGCAGATTGCTGCTGGCGCACAAGCGCTCATGCTATTTGATACCTGGGGCGGTGTTCTGACGCCGAGGGACTATCGGGACTTCTCACTGGAGTATATGGAACGCATCATCGCCGGCTTAACGCGTGAACACGAAGGACGACATGTGCCATTGATTCTGTTTACTAAGGGCGCAGCCGCGTCGCTCGAGGCCATGGCGGCAAGCGGCTGCGACGCGCTCGGTATCGATTGGACCACGAACATCGAGGATGCGCGCCGCCGCGTGGGCGAGCGGGTCGCATTGCAAGGAAACATGGACCCGGCAGTCTTATATTCAGCACCAGCGCGCATACGCGAAGAGGTGATCAGCATTTTGACCAGCTATGGACGAGGTAACGGCCATATCTTTAACCTCGGGCATGGCATCAGCCCCGGTGTAGACCCGGAGCACGTCATGGTGCTGGTTGAAGCGGTCCACGAGCACAGCGCGCGCTATCATGATTGAGTGATCTGCGCGTCGTTAGGCGCAAAAACGTCGGCTTCTGATATATAATCGGTCGCCCTTTTTGAGTCAGCCAACAACAATGAAGGTCGGTATTCCCAGGGAGACACGACCCGGCGAGAGCCGTGTTGCCGCCACGCCAGAGACGGTCAAAAAGCTCAGCGTTAAGGGACTTGCGGTGATCGTGCAGGAGTCAGCGGGCATGGCGGCTCACTACACCGACGAAGCATATCGAGACGCCGGCGCCGAGATCGTCAACGCAGCCAACGCGCTGGGCGCGGACATCGTGCTTAAGGTGCAAAAGCCGACTAAGGATGAGATTAAGAGGCTCAAGAAAGGTGGAATGTTGGTTGCCTTTCTCGATCCTTGCGCAAAGGATGACACCTTAGACAAGCTCGCGGCCGCTGGCGTCAGCGGCTTCGCGGTGGAAATGGTGCCGCGTATCTCACGCGCACAAAACGTGGATGGACTCTCCTCGCAGGCCAATATTGCGGGCTACCGCGCGACCCTGGAGGCGGCGCGGCTCTACGGCAACTTCTTCCCGATGATGATGACAGCGGCCGGCTCCGCCAAGCCCGCGAAGCTCATGGTCTTGGGAGCAGGCGTGGCGGGTCTGCAAGCCATTGCCACCGCGCGCCGACTAGGCGCGCAAGTGTTCGCGTTCGATGTGCGTCCCGAAGTTAAAGAAGAAATCATGTCCCTGGGCGGCAAGTTCGTGGAGCTTGACCTCGGTGAGAGTGGCGCTGGCACGGGGGGCTATGCCAAGCAGCTTTCGCAGGATGCACAGGCTCGCCAGCGGGAGCTGCTAGCCGATGAGATGAAGAAGATGGACATCGTCATCTCCACCGCATTAATACCGTGCAAACCCGCACCAGTTTTGATCACCGAGGACGCCGTTAAGGCGATGCGCGCGGGCGCAGTGATCGTCGACATGGCCGCCGCCAGCGGCGGCAACTGCCCGTTGAGTGAGGAGGATAAGACGGTCGTGAAACACGACGTCACAATCTGTGGAATCACGAACTTTCCGGCGCTTATCCCAACAGATGCGAGTAGCTTCTATGCACGCAACCTTTTTAACTTCCTCACGCTCCTGTTAAAGGAGGAAGACGGTAAGGCCACGTTAAGGGACTACGCCGAGGACGAGATCACGGCGGCGTCGCTGGCGACCCACAACGGCGCCGTACATTTTCAAAGACCGAACTAGTTTCTAAGGAGGAGCCGCACATGTCAGAAACGATGGTCGCCCTGTACGTATTCGTACTTGCCTGTTTCATTGGCTATTGGGTTATCTGGAACGTGACACCTTCGTTGCATACACCACTCATCTCGCTCACCAATGCGATCTCCGGCATCATCATTGTTGGCGCGCTGCTTGTCGCCGGGTTTGAAGAAATGGGCGTGGTCGGCGCGGCTATCGGCTTTTGCGCGGTGTTGCTCGCGTCGATCAACATCTTCGGCGGCTTTCTTGTGACCCAGCGTATGCTCGAAATGTTTAAGAAGAAAAAGTAAGAGGCGAGCATGATGGAACTCAGCGGTGACACGCTCGCACTGGTTTATCTCGCCTCGGGTGCGCTATTCATCGTCGGTCTAAATCGGCTTTCGCATCCGTCAACCGCGAGGCGCGGCAATTATTACGCGATGGCCGGCATGTTGATCGCCATCGCCGCCACCTTACTCCATCCGGCGATCAAGTCCTACAGCTTTATTGTGCCGGCGATGATCATCGGCGGTGTCATCGGTGTCATTGTCGCAATGCGGATTCAGATGGCGGCGATGCCTCAACTGGTGGCGCTGCTGCACAGTTTCGTCGGACTGGCCGCGGTGCTGGTGGCGGTGGGCACGTATCTGGACCATGCTCATGAAGGCACATTGACGGGCATATTCATGACCGAGGTTTTTATCGGTGCTTTTGTCGGTGCGATTACCTTCACGGGATCGCTCATCGCCTTTGGCAAGCTGCAGGGATTGGTAACAGCAGCGCCGGTCGCCTATGTCGGGCAGCATTGGCTTAACCTTTTGCTCGGGCTGATCATGCTTGGCTTCGGTATCGATTTCGCCATTAACGATCACTTCAGCTCGCTCATGATCATGACAGCGATCGCATTGCTGCTCGGTGTGTTGCTGATCATCCCGATCGGTGGCGCCGACATGCCGGTGATTATCTCGATGTTGAACTCCTATTCTGGCTGGGCTGCGGCCGCAACCGGTTTTACCCTAGAGAATAAGTTGTTAATCATCACCGGCGCACTGGTCGGATTCTGCGGTGCCATTCTTTCCTACATCATGTGTCGGGCAATGAACCGCTCGTTCTTCAGCGTGATTTTAGGCGGCTTCGGCACCGGCGATACAGCGGATGCGTCGGGCATGGCTGCTGCAACACAGAAAGGTGTGAAATCGGCGTCGGTGGAGGACGCCGCGTTTTGGCTCGAAAATGCTACGAAAGTGATTATCGTGCCCGGTTACGGCATGGCGGTGGCGCAGGCCCAACATGCGTTGAAAGAGCTGGTTGAAAATCTCGCGGACCGCGGCGTTGAGGTGAAATTTGCAATTCACCCCGTTGCTGGCCGCATGCCTGGACACATGAACGTGCTGTTGGCGGAAGCAGATATTCCCTACGACCGCGTGTTTGAGATGGAAGTGATCAATCCCGAGTTCGCTACCGCGGATGTCGCGCTCGTCGTCGGCGCTAATGACGTCACTAATCCTGCGGCCAAGCGCGATAAGGCCAGTCCCATCTACGGCATGCCGATACTCGATGTTGATCGGGCGAAGCATGTTTTTTTCATCAAGCGCAGCATGCGCCCGGGCTACGCCGGTATTGATAACCTACTTTTCTATCAAGACAACTGCTCACTGCTGTTCGGCGATGCGAAGGCGGTCTGCGAGAAGACTGTCGCCGAGTTGAAAGCGGCGTAAGCTTGTGGGTCGTTAACCGTTAGTCGTTAGTGGCTTTGAGCCACGCGCTAGATAGCTTGGCAAGTTAAGTCGCGGCCGCCGTACCCACGTGGCGCGTCGTGGCCAGCGTAATTCCGAGGCGCGGCATTAACCGGAGCGTAGACGCTTGAGCTTCGACGGCTTTGGCAGCAACGGTGTCTGCGCCGGCTCGCCTATATAAAATCCCTGAGCGTAGTCCGCACCCAGTTGTCTCAATATGTCCAGGCTCTTTGCATCCTGGACGTACTCGGCGATGGTTTTCTTGCCCGTCGTCTGAGCGATCTGCACTATAGACTTCACCATGGCCTGGTCTATCGAGTCCCTCGAAACGTTCTTGATGAAACTTCCTTCAATCTTAATAAAGTCTACCGGCAGACGCTTCATATAGGTTAATGAGCTGAAACCTGATCCGAAGTCGTCAAGCGCAAACCGACAACCGACATCCATCAATGCGCGCATATTACGATTGGCGTTCGCGAAGTAGCGGATAGCGACTTGTTCAGTGACCTCAAATACCACCGACGATGGCGGTAGGTCGTTGTGCTCTAGGCTCGCGCAGACAGTGTCTACTAGCCTTGGATCTTCGAAGATATGGCCCGAGAGATTGATGCAAAACTTGGTTGTTTTGCGCCTCGCGCGGAATTTCGCTAGCGATCGTAATGCATTCTGGATGACCCAAAGGTCCACTTCTAGCATTAGACCGAAACGCTCCGCGACCGGGAGAAACACCGTCGGCGATAATGACTCACCGTTGTCTGGTAGGCGCAAGAGTACCTCGAAAAGTTCAGTCTGGCCGTTGGCCAGGCTGATAATAGGTTGGTAATGCAGGACGAATCCATTGTTGGCCAATGCCTGCTTAATTTTTTGCGACCACCCCATGTACGCCATCATCTGCGCTGGGTCGTAAGTGCCGCGGGTGAATAGGCTGTAGCAACCTCGTCCCCTGGATTTGGCGTCGTAGCAAGCCATGTCAGCTTGCGCCAGTAATTCATCGGGTGCGAAGCACGCGGAGTCGATCATCGCGACTCCGATACTGCAACCGATATTAAGAACCTGTCTCGCCTCGACGAAATGAAACTCCCGCATAAACTTTACGATCGCTGCCGCCAGATCGGCCGCCCGGGTCGCGTCGACGCGGCGGGCGAGAAGGGTGAACTCATCTCCCCCGAACCGGCATACGATGTCGTCGTCCTGTAGACAACTCTTCAGCTTGTTGGCCACTTGGATAAGCAGCCGGTCGCCTGCGGCATGGCCCAAGGTGTCATTAACCAGCTTGAACTGATCCAGGTCGACAAATAGCAGCGCACTGCTGCCGCCCTCACGGCCAACACGCGCCACCTCTTCCTCGACTTTCCGGGCAAAGCAATGGCGGTTGACAAGCCCTGTGAGCTGATCGTGGTCAACCAAGTGCCTTAGACTCTCGTCGCGCTGTCTAAGTGCGCTGATGGTCGCATTGAGAGCGTTACTAATGGCCATGATCTCTTTGTGCCCCGTGTTTTCAACACTGACATCGATGTCGCCGTTAGCAAGCCTGGCGAGCGGTTTCTGTAAGTCCTGAAGCGGCCGCAGCGCCCGCTTTAGGACGTGGCGTCCCCCGAATACCGAGGCGGCTAGAAGTAGCGCAATAATGAGGCTGCCAAGAGCGATGTTCTTTAGCAGCTGTCCTTGGTACTGGCTGAAGTCGAGGCCCACTTCGACGAAGCCGATGAGCTCTAGCATCTCATCTTGCTGCTCCTCCAGATTGAACTCGAGCAGCCCATCGGACTCGATGGATCGGACCCATACCGGCGCACTTGCACGGACCAACGCCGGGCGAAAAGCGGGCGTTTCCAAGAAATATGGGTGGGTTGGCGATTTGATGTCGCGCAATGTGTCGAGCTGTTCCCGGCTCAGGTGGGGGAGATTCGACTGTTGTAACGGCCGTGCGTTGTACTCGGCGAGGATTCGATCACCGGTGGCGTTGTAGTAGCGCACGAACGCGAGTTCGGGCAACTCGCTAATTTGTTTCCGAATGCTTGAGAACTCTGTGTCGCCTCCGGACACGTAGAGCGGAGTGCCGAGTTCATCGAGCTTGATGAGCCATTGAGTAGCCTGTTGATGGAAGTAATCTTCGCTCAGGCGATTCGCGGTCCACCACACGCCAGCGACGGCCAACAGGTAAACGGTGATTCCGAGCAATAGCTGAAGGATCTGAATGTGACCGACAAGGCTGCGACGACCAGCTTTGCCCCGCGACCCCCCGCCGCCTACTTGTGCGTCTGCCCGAATCGGCAGAGCGTTGCCGCGCACACTACCCGGATGCGAGCCAGTTTCGACTACCCTGCCCCGCGTGGTCCAATAGCCCTTTTGGTTGCTGAGTCCGAGCGGTCGTTTATGGTTCATAAATCAACGGCCTGTACTGTCGCGGTATGATGAGGCCCAGATGGTTCGCCATTGCGGCATTGATCCTCAGCTGCGTTTTGGTAAGTGGAATGACATCGGGGCCCGGAATAGTGGGCGATGCCTGAGAACGTCCTAACCGCGCCAGAACCTGATTTACCACGTCGCTATCGCGACTTCTTACACTGATTAATCCCCCGACGTTAAGCAACTGCGGGTGAAAGACTGAGACCTGTTTCCCCTGTTTGACGCTGTAAGCCATGACGGCACGAACGACCTGCCGACTGAGCACACGGTTGTCTGGCAATAGCCACAAGCCCTGGATGTCAGGCGCCAGACTCTTGAACGCATGTAATGTTTCCTTGTCGGTGCTAACCAGGCGATGCACGATCGTGATCCCGTGGATTCGGGCAGCACGGCGGGCTTCGTTGACCACGCCTTCGTGCCTATCGCCTGTAATCAGCCCGACCCGTTGTAAGGTCGGGTCGAGTGCTTTCCATACGCTAAACAGCCCCGACAGCTGCGGCACCATGCTCACGCCCTTCATCCACGGCGTTATTAGGTCATAGTCCTGGTAGTTAAATACCTGGCAAAAGATCACCTGTTTACCCGACAGTTGTCTTGCGGCCTTGGCGGCCCGCAGGCCGATCGCTACGACCTGTTGCCGGTTAGAACGTTGTATCTCGCTAATAACCTTGTCGTTGGCAGCTCGGCTCCCGTGGAGTCTGTAGACTTTCCCACGCTGACGAAGACGGGTGGCGAGCGCATCGGCGATTCGCGTGTAAGCGGCAATGTCTTTGCTTACGATGATGGCTACAGGCGATGAGATCGGTGCAATCGGTTGTGCCGGCATAGGGCGCGGCGGGATTGCTTCTTGCGGTTCAACAGGGTGCGTCGTTTTCTGGTTTGTGTCTTTGCCCTGTTGCACCTTTTCAGTGGGTGCTCGCTTGGCCTTCGTGTTGGCCGCCGGGCTAGTCTTAGGCTTCTGCGTCGACGGCGCCTTCGCAGCTGGTGCGGCCTCCGGCAGCCTTTCCTCGACGATGTGTACGCTCGTACAGCCCGAGAGCATAACGCACACCAGCGCACAGCTGGTAGCGATCCGATGCAGGCAGCGATAGGGCCGATACGACCGTGTAGATGTGGCGGCTAACATCATCCCTCCGGGTGCGCTTGTGAATATTGACCAACGCGGCCACGCGTCTTATGCAAGCTCGCACGCGCGTCGAGTTGGGGTCCTCTCCGTGACCATCGAGCAAGGGATCTTGCGAAACACGCCGCGCTCGGAGCCATTGAGTGCGCGGATGCAGATTTGCTGCGAAGCGCCTTGTACTGTGACGGCGCGCGCTGCTTCGCTTTGCTCTTTCTTTTAAGCGTGTACGACCGCTCGGCCGTGTGCTAATGGGCCCCGACAAAGGGTTGTAAAGGCGGGACGAACGGTCGGCAAGGGCGCTCCATCCGCGCGCGATTATCGATGGGGCACACATATGAGTAGCGAATTCTCTCGGATCAGTGGATGCTGTTACGATACCACGTTGCCAGCAAAACAGGCGTCCGGCGATGAGCGGCTCGGCCTACACTTCTGCGTTTTTGCTTCTGGTCCCGCCCTTAGTTGTGCTTGCGACCGCGCTAGGTTCCACTGCGAGCGCTGAGGACGAACCTTACGCCTCGCAACGCAACGCTATGATTGCGGCCATCGAGGAGGATGTAATCCTGACCAGTAGCGCGACTGGGCGTCGGCGCTTCAATTCGCTTGTAATGCAGGCGATGGTGGCGGTGCATCGGCACGAGTTTGTGCCGGAAAAACTGCGGCCGTTCGCCTATGAAAATCGCCCGCTACCGATCGGTTATGGCCAGACCATATCGCAGCCGTATATCGTTGCGCTGATGTCCGAGCTGCTCGAGATCGATCGCAATGGCGTCGTGCTGGAGGTAGGCACGGGGTCGGGTTATCAGGCCGCTGTGTTGGCCGATCTGGTGCGAAAAGTCTACACAATTGAGATCATCCAACCGCTAGCGGATCAGGCCAAAGTGCGACTCGACCGCCTAGGCTATCAAAACGTCACAACCCGCTTGGGTGACGGCTATTACGGTTGGGCGGAACACGCACCCTTCGATGGCATCGTCGTTACCGCCGCGGCCGATCATGTGCCGCCGCCCTTGATCGAACAGCTAAAGCCCGGTGGTCGCATGGTGATCCCGGTGGGGGGGCGGTTTTTCACCCAGCAACTGCTGCTGGTACAGAAGACCCAGGAGGGCGGGGTGACGACAAGGCAAGTGTTGCCTGTACGTTTCGTGCCGCTGACCGGTGATCATTAGTCAATTGGTGAACACCGAGGCCAAGCAAACATTCGGTCCCCGCCTCCTGCTTTTTTCCATATCGCTGATCTCGATGGCCGCGCTGGGCTACGAGATTCTGCTCATGCGATTGCTGTCTATCATCCAGTGGCATCACTTCGCTTACATGATCATTAGCCTAGCGCTCCTGGGATACGGCGCGAGCGGGACGCTTATCGCGGTCGCGCGCGAGCGATTGCAACAGCACTTCGGCGTCGTCTATCCCATAAGCGCCACCGTGTTTGCCTTGACCATGGTCATAGGCTTTGCGTTTGCACAACAGATCCCGTTCAATGCGCTCGAAATCGTCTGGGACCCAAGGCAATTCATCTATCTGTTTACACTTTACCTGTTGTTTTTTGTGCCGTTCCTTTTTGCGGCGACCTGCATTGGTCTCGCATTCGTACGCTACCGCCAAGAAATCAGTCGAATTTACTTCTCGGATCTACTCGGGGCCGGTGCAGGCGCGATCGGTATCATCGGGATACTGTTCTTGTTGCGTCCCGAGGCATGCCTACAGTTGCTGGCAGCGTTTGCACTGGCAGCCGCGGTCCTTGCCAGCCTCGACCGCACAGTGTCGGTGGCGCGCTGGTCAGCGGCGGCGCCTGTCGTGATTGCGGTGCTGTTGCTCTTGTTGCCTTCGAGTTGGCTAGCACTGCGCATGTCGCCCTACAAGGGGTTGCAACAAGCCACGCAGGTGCTGGGCACAAAAATATTGAGCGAACACTCAAGTCCGCTGGGCCTGTTGACTATTGTTTCCAGTCCGACGATCCCATTTCGCTATGCACCGGGTTTAAGTCTGAAGGCGAAGCAAGAGCCACCGAGGCAACTGGCCGTATTTACCGATGGCGATGCCATGAGCGTCATCACTCGCTACATTGGCAGGCGTGAGACACTGGCCTATCTTGACCAGACCACCGCCGCTCTGCCCTATCATCTTTTGAAGCACCCGCGAGTCTTGGTTCTAGGCACGGGTGGCGGCGCGGACGTTTTGTTAGCTCGTTACCACTACGCTGGCGGCATCGACGCGGTGGAGTTGAACCCGTTGATTATGGAGCTCGTGCACCACACTTACAGTGATTTTGCCGGTCATGTCTACGATGCACCGGATGTCAGGACTTACGTCGCTGAAGCGCGCGGTTTTGTTAGTCGCAGCCAGAACCAATATGACCTCATACAGGTTGCGCTTATGGATTCGTTCGCCGCATCGAGTGCTGGGGTGCAGGCTTTAAGCGAAAGCTATCTCTACACGGTCGAGGCAATTCAAGCCTACGTACAACACCTCGTCCCCGGCGGTATACTCGCCATTACCCGTTGGCTAAAGTTGCCGCCGCGCGATAGCTTGAAGCTCTTTGCCACAGCAGTCGAAGCGCTTGAGGGCATGGGTGTGGGCACACCGGGGCGGCAGCTTGCATTGATCAGAAGCTGGAAGACCAGCACCTTGCTCGTCAAAAATGGCGAGTTTACCCACATAGAGATTAACAGGATTCGCGAATTTTCCCGTGCCCGATCCTTCGACCTCGCCTACGTGCCAGGGATGGCTGCAAGCGAAGCGAATCGATTCAATCTGCTTGATCGGCCGTATCTCTACGAGGCAACACAGGCGCTGCTTGGAAAGGAGCGCAACGCATTCTTGCAACGCTATAAGTTTTACGTCGCACCAGCCACCGATGATAGACCGTACTTCTTTCACTTTTTTAAATGGCGCGCGTTGCCGGAGTTGCTTGCGCTTCGTACGCAGGGCGGCGCGGCCTTGATCGAGTGGAGCTACTTGATTCTTGTGGCGACCTTGGTGCAGGCTGTAATCGCAGGTATCTTGCTGATTTTATTGCCATTATTTGTCTTGGAGCGCGCGTGGAACGCCGCTATCGGGACCCGTTTCGGGATCTACTTCTTTGCACTCGGACTCGCGTTCATCTCTGTCGAGATCGCTTTCATTCAAAAGTTCATCTTGTTTCTACATCATCCACTGTATGCAGTGGCGGTTGTGTTAAGCGGCTTTTTACTTTTCGCCGGCGTTGGCAGCGGTTGCTCGCGTTATGTCGCTCGGCAGTGGCAGGACACGGGATTCTCGGCAATCACCTTCGCCGCGTGCGGCATTGCTGTAATTTCTTTGCTCTATATATTTTTCTTGCCGCGAGCTGCTTCGTATCTGGCCGCGCTACCCGATGTGGCCCGCGTCCTGATCGCGTTTGCGCTAATCGCGCCGCTCGCATTTTGTATGGGCATGCCATTCCCTCTGGGGCTGAGCAGAGTGGCGGTAGATGTACCCACGTTTATTCCATGGGCGTGGGGGATTAATGGTTTCGCATCGGTGATAAGCGCAGCGCTAGCGACCTTGGTTGCGATCGAGTTTGGTTTCACTGGGTTAGTGCTACTAGCACTTGCTTTCTACGGCCTTGCCGCCGCCGTTATAGGGAAAACGATGTAGTTGCTTTTTCGCTCGCTTTGATCAATGCTCACGTCTAGAGGCGAGCTGCGAAGCTTCGGCGATGATCTTTGCACAAGAGCCGCCCGCTCAAAATCCCCTACGTGCTGCTATCAGCGCGGCCTACCTTGCCGACGAAGGCAAATGTGTCGAGGCGCTGCTCGCACAAGCGCGTCTTAGTCCGGAGGCACAGACACATATCGCAGAGCTTGCGCGCCGATTGGTCATGGCAGTGCGCCAGAAGGCGGACTCCTTGGGCGGCCTCGATGCCTTCATGCACGAGTATGACCTCTCTTCGGAGGAAGGCGTGGTCCTCATGTGTCTGGCCGAGGCATTGCTGCGTATTCCCGATGCCGACACCGCTGATCGACTGATCAAAGATAAACTCGCCCAGGGCGAGTGGGACAAGCATCTAGGGCACAGCCAATCCTTATTCGTTAACGCCTCGACCTGGGGCTTGATGCTGACCGGTCGCATCGTCCAGCTCAATTTAGAGACGGTAAACGACGTTGGTGCTTTTATGGGGCGTCTGGCAGCGCGCGTTGGCGAGCCGGTGGTGCGCGTTGCTTTGACGCAGGCAATGCGCATCATGGGACATCAGTTCGTTATGGGCCGCACCATCGAGGAAGCACTTGCACGTAGTCATACCCCGGAGCACAAAGAATACTTGCACTCGTTCGACATGCTTGGCGAAGCAGCGCTGACTGGCGAAGATGCGGAGCGGTACTTCCAGTCCTATCTGGCGGCGATCAACGCGGTCGGAAAGGCGGCTGGAAGCGCTCATGGCATCTTTGCTGCACCCAGCGTTTCCGTCAAGCTCTCGGGCCTTCACCCACGGTTCGAATTTGCCAAGCGTGAGCGTGTCCTCGGCGAACTCGTTCCGCGTCTCCATGCACTGGTTAAGCGCGCGGCCAACGTCGGCGTGGGCGTGACGTTGGATACGGAGGAAGCCGACACCTTGGATATTACGCTTGATGTGTTCGAAGTCGTTTACCGCGACTTGAAGGCAGGCGATTGGAGCGGTTTGGGCCTCGCCGTGCAGGGTTACCAGAGGCGCGCCTTATATGTGGTCGATTGGCTTATCGACCTTGCTCGACGGCAAGGCCGCCACATCCCCGTGCGACTTGTGAAAGGTGCCTACTGGGATACAGAGATCAAACACGCCCAGCAGGCGGGTTTGGAGGATTATCCTGTCTTTACGCGCAAGCCGTCGACCGATGTCTCCTACATTGCATGTGCCAAGCACATCTGGGCAGCTCGCGATGTTTTATACCCGCAGTTCGCCACCCACAATGCGCATACCGTGGCCTTTATCCTAAACATGGTCGATGATTCGCGCGACTTCGAATTTCAACGCCTGCACGGCATGGGTCAAGCGCTTTACGGCGAAATCGTCGGCCCAGACAAACTTGACGTGTCATGTCGCGTCTACGCCCCGGTCGGATCCCACGAAGCGCTTTTGCCTTACCTCGTCAGACGTCTGCTCGAGAACGGTGCCAACACGTCCTTTGTCAATCGATTGAGTGATGAACGGGCGCCTGTCGAGGACATCATTGCCGATCCGATAGCGCGGGTCCGATGCTTGGAACCGAAATCGCATCCACGCATTCCGCTGCCGATCAATCTTTACGGTGATGAGCGCCGCAACTCACGCGGCGTGAACCTGAGCGACGTCGCCACGCTTACCCCGCTTGCTCGAGAAATGGCAAAGGCGATGTCGCGCACGTGGCGTGCGGCGCCGATGATCGAGGGTCAGACCTCAACGGGCGAGGCGCGTACGGTGGTAGACCCGAGCGATCGCCGGCGTGTGGTGGGTGAGGTGGTCGACGCCGGCGACGAGGCCACGGCAGCGGCGCTCGCCAGCGCTGCTGCCGTGGCCCCTGACTGGTGTCGGACTGATGTCAATTACCGCGCCGACGCGCTCGAGCGCGCCGCCGACCTGCTCGAGGCATCTCGTGCCGAACTGATGGCGCTTTGCGTGCGCGAGGCCGGCAAAAGTCTTGCCGATGCACTTGCCGAGGTGCGTGAGGCCGCCGACTTCTGTTTTTATTATGCGGCGCTCGCGCGCCGCGAGTTTGGTGAGGGGCAAGCCATGCCCGGACCAACGGGTGAGCGCAACAATCTAAGTCTGCACGGACGCGGCGTCTTTTTCTGTATCAGCCCGTGGAACTTTCCGTTAGCCATTTTTGTCGGCCAGGTAGCTGCAGCACTTGCCGCTGGCAATACCGTGATCGCCAAACCGGCGGAGCAAACGCCGCTTGTGGCTGCTTTGGCGACCGGTCTGCTGCATGAAGCCGGGATTCCGAAAGACGTGTTGCATCTGCTGCCCGGTGACGGGCCGAGAATCGGTGGGACCGTGGTATCGGACCCGCGAATCGCCGGTGTAGTGTTTACCGGCTCCACCGAGACGGCTCGCGCAATCAATCAATCGCTGGCGGCGCGCCCGGGCCCGATCATTCCGCTGATCGCTGAAACCGGCGGGCAGAACGCAATGATCGTCGACAGCTCCGCGCTTCCGGAGCAAGTCGTAAGCGATGTCCTCAAGTCTGCTTTCGATAGCGCCGGGCAACGCTGTTCCGCCCTGCGAGTGCTTTTTGTGCAGCAGGAGATCACGTCGCGAGTGATACGTCTTTTGCAAGGCGCGATGGCTGAACTCGCCGTGGGCGATCCTGCTTTGCTTTCGACAGATGTGGGGCCGGTAATTGATAGCGATGCACAAGCAATGCTCGAGCTGCACGCAGCACGTATGCAAAAGGAACAGAAACTGGTCTATGAAGTCCCGCTGCCGCCTGAGACAGAGCACGGTACTTACGTTGCGCCACGCGCCTTCGAGCTCCAGAGACTATCCACTTTGGAGCGTGAGGTGTTCGGTCCGATTCTGCACGTGATTCCCTATGCCGCCACCAAGCTCGATGACGTGATTGATGCGATCAATGCGACCGGGTACGGCTTAACCCTAGGCGTACACACGCGCATCGACGAAACTATGCGGTATATTCAAGAACGCGCGCGGGTGGGCAACAGCTACGTGAATCGCGATATGATCGGCGCCACTGTCGGCGTGCAGCCGTTTGGAGGCGAGGGATTATCGGGGACCGGTCCCAAAGCCGGCGGGCCGCATTATCTTCACCGATTCGCGACCGAGCGCACGTACACTGTGAACACCGCGGCAATTGGCGGGAATGCGCGATTGTTAGCGATCAGCGGCGATGAATGACGGGTCGCCTGTCACGCCGCGGTCGTGACCAGCCCCGTGGCTACGGACGCGAAGACGTTCTTCATCGTCTCTAGAGCCCAATCAAGCTCTTCCTGCGTGATAGTGAGCGGCGGCGCTAAACGCACGACCGTTTCGTGCGTTTCCTTGCTGAGAATCCCGTTGCGTGCCAATTCTTCGCACACCGTACGCGCTGTTGCCTTGGCTGGATCGATCTCAACACCGATGAAAAGCCCGCGCCCACGCACGTCTTTGATCAGCGGGCTTTGCAAGCTTCTGAGTCGGCGCAATAAATACGTACCAAGGTCGGCCGAGCGTTCGGCGAGCTTTTCCTCGATAAGGAGGTCGAGCGCTTCTAGCGCGACGGCGCAGGCAAGTGGATTGCCGCCGAAGGTGCTGCCGTGATCACCCGGCGAGAACACGCTCATTACATCTTGGCGCGCCAGAAACATCGAGATTGGCATGAATCCGCCGCCGAGCGCTTTGCCTAGTATCAAGCCATCAGGTTTAACCTCCTCGTGCTCGAAGGCGAACGGCTTGCCGGTTCGGCCCAAGCCCGTCTGGACTTCATCACAAATGAAGAGCACGTTGTGTTCCTTGCAAATGCGTGCACACGCTTCGAGATAACCCTGTGGGGGCACGATAATACCGGCCTCGCCCTGGATCGGCTCGACCAGGAACGCGGCGGTGTTCTCGGTAATGGCCGCTTCGAGTGCTGGCGCATCCCCGTAAGATATGCGCCTGAAGCCCGTCGCAAAGGGCCCAAAGCCGTCGCGATACTGATCCTCAGAAGAGAATCCGACGATGGTCGTTGTGCGGCCGTGAAAGTTGCCTTCGCACACGATGATCTCGGCTTGATTGTCGGCCACGCCTTTGACCTTGTACGCCCATTTGCGCGCGGCCTTAATGGCGGTCTCAACCGCCTCAGCGCCGGTGTTCATCGGTAATGCACGATCCTGCCCCGTTAACTGGCAGATCTTCTCGAGCAGCAGCGGTAGCTTGTCTGTGTGGTAGGCGCGAGAGACGACAGTGAGCCGCTGGGCCTGCTCGGTTAAGGCTTTAAGCAGACGCGGGTTCGCGTGGCCAAAGCTGACAGCCGAGTAAGCACTCATCATGTCGAGATAATTGTTTCCCTGATCGTCCCACAGATACACGCCCTCGCCATGCACAAGCACGACAGGCAAGGGATGGTAGTTGTGAGCGCCGTAATGTTGCTCAAGCTCAATCAACGGATTCATGCTCTTCCCTCACGTTCGGTAACGGCCGCGACCAGCTCGCGTACGAGCGCCGCGGTCTTACCTTCCATATCCCATTGCGGGTTGAACTCAGCGATCTCCGCGCCTAAAAAAGCACGATTTTTCGCCACGTTGCGCAGGGATTTTGCAAGATCCTTGCCACAAATCCCGCCGGGCTCAGGGGAGCCGACACCCGGCGCATCTGCCGGGTCGATCGCGTCGAGATCGATGGTAATACCGAATCCGGCTGTGTTTCGGTACACGATTGTCAGAGCCTCATCCATGACCGCGTGCAACCCGCGCCGTCGTATTTCGTCCATGTCGAAGATGCGCACACCGAGCGTCTCGAGCAACTCGGTTTCGGCCGACTCGTAGCTGCGCACCCCAACCAAGCACACGTTGGCCGGCACGAGCTGCGGTCGGCGCCCCCCGACTTCGCATAAGACCTTTACTCCGTACCCTAGCAGACACGCGAGCGGCATGCCGTGGATAGCACCGCTCGGGCTGGTGTCCGGGGTGTGGGCGTCCATGTGGGCATCGACCCAAAGGAGCCCGAGTTTACCGTGGTGTCGTAACGCATGATGCGCACCGCTCCAGGTGCCGATGGCACACGAGTGGTCGCCCCCTAGTACGCAGAAGCGTTGTCCACGCGCCACTGCCCATTGGACGGTGTCCGCCAGTCTTTCGCAAAAATCAGCGGTGATCGGCAACGCATCGTCGTGTCCGTCAACGGCCTCAGCGCGCACGGTCCGATCCCATGACACGGATGCGCCGGCTTGCCGAAGGTCAGTGAGCATATCGGTCGCCGCAAGGAAGTCAGGTGCCTGTTGGCAGCCCGTATCTCGGGCACCCGCGCCAGTGGCGGCACCAATGATGCACGTCCGCTCGATCAGGGGCGTCTCTGCAACGCTTTCTCTTGCGCTGCCGTTAGGCCGCCATTCCGGGGTGTTTCGCCAGAACATTCCGCTGTTACTCGTACTCAGTTGTGGCAACGCGTGCACGACGCGTGCCAATCTCATAAGCTCATCGTAGTACAGGCGCGCTTGCTGCAGACAGAATTCTTGGGAAAAGGCTGTGGCAGGGCCGTCGTTTTACCGCTGCAGCGAGAGGGGCTTTACGCTTGCCCCGCTGCAACCGATTAGACCGATTTGAGTGATCGTCGTTCGCTCCAAAATCGGTTAGAACTAGTATCGGGGGCGGTATTAAGCGATTCGCGACCTATTATTTAGCCAAAGTCGATGGGTCCTGGCACACGACCCGGAGGTGAAACATGGATTTTCTGCAGAAGCTGGGCGTGAAGCCGACGAACCCGGGCGCGTATTCCACTGCGGGTTGGTCCCGGCACAAGGATGGCGAGTTCATCGACTCGCTCAACCCGGCGACGAACGAGCTCATTGCGCGCGTGCAACTCTGCACCGGAAACGATTATGAGACCGTCATCAAGAGCGCACGGGAGGCCTTTGTTCAGTGGCGCATGGTGCCGGCACCCAGGCGTGGCGAGATCATACGTCGGATCGCCGAGGAACTGCGCGCAAACAAGGATGCGCTCGGCAGTCTCGTATCGCTCGAGGTCGGCAAGATCAAGGCCGAAGGCGACGGCGAAGTTCAGGAGATGATCGACATTGCCGATTTCGCGGTGGGTCAGTCGCGCATGCTCTACGGCAACACCATGCAATCTGAGCGCCCGCAGCATCGTATGTACGAGCAGTGGCACCCGCTGGGCATCGTCGGCGTGATCACCGCCTTCAACTTTCCCGTAGCCGTGTACTCGTGGAATGCCTTCATTGCGGCAGTAGCTGGCAATGCCGTCGTGTGGAAACCATCGCCGAAGGCGCCGCTGTGCGCCATCGCTGTGCAGAACATTTGTAATCGTGTTATGGAAGCCGAGGGGCACGCGGGTGTGTTTTCGCTGATCGTTGCATCGGCCCCCTCACCCGTCTCCGAGCGCTTTATCAGCGACAAACGTATTCCACTCGTCTCCTTCACCGGTTCCACGACCGTTGGCCGGCAAGTTGCCGAGGTCGTGGCCGCACGCCTGGGCAGGACGATTCTCGAGATGGGTGGTAACAACGCAATCGTCGTTGACGAGACCGCGAACATGGCTCTGGCCGTTCCCGCCATTGTCTTCGGTGCCGTAGGGACGGCGGGTCAGCGCTGCACGACGACGCGACGGGTCATTGTGCATGAGAATCGATACGCAGACCTTGTCGATCGATTGATAAATGCGTACGAGCAGGTACCGATCGGCGATCCATTGGATCAAAGCGTTCTCATGGGACCGCTAATTGACAAACAGGCGGTGGAGAATTTCAAGGCGGCGATCAAGGAGGCGAAGTTACTCGGCGGCGAGGTGCTTGGTGGTGGTCACACCAAGGATGGTCCCGGCAACTTTGTCGAGCCGACCATCATCCGTGCAGAGAACGACTGGGATCTGGTACAGCGTGAGACTTTCGGGCCGATCCTGTACATCATGACGTACAAGACGTTGAGTGATGCCATTGCCGTGCACAACAACGTACCGCAAGGCCTTTCTTCAGCGATTTTCACGCAAGATCTGCAACGTGCCGAACGCTTCCTGTCGGCGACCGGCAGCGACTGCGGCATCGCCAACGTGAACATAGGCACCTCTGGGGCCGAGATCGGCGGCGCCTTCGGCGGCGAGAAGGACACCGGAGGCGGACGCGAGGCGGGCTCCGATGCATGGAAGGCCTACATGCGGCGGCAGACGACCACGATAAACTGGAGCGACGAGCTACCGCTGGCACAAGGCATCGACTTTTCCGTTGAGAACAAGCGCTAACAACGCCCGAGCCGATAAACTCTAGGCGTTTCCTAGTCTAAGCCATGACGATCGACTACGACCCGATCCTCGATGATGTCCTTGTTGGCACCTATCCGCGCGACGGTGACGACGTAGCGTACCTGCGAAACGCTCATGCCATCTCCGCCGTGCTCAATCTCCAGACCGATGACGATATGCAATACTGGGGGCTGGATTGGTTACACGTAGCCAGCCACTACCGGCAGAACCGGATCGAGGTGGCACGTGTACCCATACGTGACTTTGACCCCGTGGATCTGCGAGAGAAGCTCGAGGACGCCGTGCACGCACTCGATACGCTGCTCCAGCATGGCCATCGTGTTTACGTCCATTGCACGGCGGGCGTGGGTCGATCCCCGGCGACAGTAATCGCGTGGTTGGCATGGCGCCGCGGCTGGGACCTGGGCGATGCGGTTCGCCACGTAATGAAGCAAAGAGTCTGCGCACCGTTTGTCGATGCCATCCGCCTGGCAGAGGAGGATCGGCGGGCGGCCCCCGGCTGAACATTGCATCCATAAAGCAGTTCTGGTAACTGCTGCCTCGGTGAGGAAAGCCAACGTAAGCATGGATCCTGTTGTTGAGGCCCAAGGGCTTACCAAGCGGTTCAAGGACGAGACCGTCGTCCGGTCAATCGAGCTGCGCGTGTCGCCTGGTCAGTGCTTTGGCTTTCTCGGACCCAACGGTGCCGGTAAGACCACTACGTTGCGCATGATTCTCGGACAATCGCCACTTACGGCAGGTAGCCTGCAAGTGTTCGGCTTGCCGATGCCGCGCCGGGGGAGCGAGGTGCGAAAGCGTGTCGGCGTTGTTCCGCAGACCGATAACTTGGATCCTGATTTCACCGTGGTCGAAAATTTGCGCATCTACGGTGCGTACTTTGATCTGCCGACTGCTGTGCGAGAGCAACGCATCCAGCATCTGCTTGAGTTTGTGGAGCTCGTAGACCGAGCGCACGCGAAGATCCCCACGTTATCGGGTGGCATGAGGCGGCGGCTCACAATAGCACGTGCTCTTATTAATGACCCAGAGCTCGTGGTGCTGGACGAGCCTACGACAGGACTCGATCCACAAGTGCGACACATGATCTGGGCACGCCTGGGCGATCTCAGAGAATCCGGCAAAACGTTGCTGCTGACGACGCACTACATGGAGGAGGCCGAAAGGCTGTGCGATGACTTAGTGATTATGGATGAAGGGGAAATCCTCGATCAGGGTCCGCCGCGGCGACTTGTGGCAAACCACGTGGAGCGCGAAGTCATCGAGATACGTGGTGCCAGGGGGCTCGCGAACGGCCTGCTCGATGGTCTCTCGCACTGCCGCACGGAGACGATTGGCGACACGGTGTATTGCTATACCGAGGACGGGCGCGCCGTGGTCGAAAAGATCGAGGCAGTCGACAATCTGGTTTTTTTGCATCGCCCCGGGAATCTGGAGGACGTATTCTTGAAACTGACCGGGCATGAACTCAAGGATTGATCGCTGATGTTAGATACCAGTTTGCCGCGGCTGCATACCCGATCGCTGTCTGTCTGGAAACGTAACGCACTTGTCTGGCGTAAGCTTATCGGCCCGAGCGTTGTGATCAATTTCGGTGAGCCGTTGCTGTACCTCCTGGGTCTCGGCTATGGCTTGGGACTTTTCATCGGACAGATGGCAGGCATGGATTACCTGACGTTTCTCGCGTCCGGCATCGTCGCCTCTTCGGCTATGACAACGGCCACGTTTGAGGGCATGTATTCGGTCTATACGCGTATGGTGCCACAACGGACATACGATGCCATGCTCGCTACGCCGATCGAAGTTGATGATATTCTTGCAGGGGAGATGCTCTGGTGCGCGACCAAGAGCCTGATCAGTGGTGTAGGCATCCTCATAGTCGCGACCCTGCTCGGTGCGGTCGGTGATTTGCGGGCGGTGCTCGCGCTTCCGATCGTGTTTCTGATTGGTCTGTCCTTCGCCGGCCCGGCGATGGTGATGAGTGCGATGTCGCCGGGTTATGATTTCTTTAACTATTACTTCACGCTCGTTATCACGCCAATGTTTATCGTGTCCGGCGTGTTCTATCCAGTCACAGTTTTACCCGAAGCATTACAGGCGTTTGTACAGTTTCTGCCTCTAACCCATGCGGTGGCACTGGTGCGACCGCTGGTAGCCGGCCAGCCACTGACTGATGTTCCCTTGCATTTGCTAGTGCTACTGGGATACGCATCTGTCGGTTACTATGTGGCGGTCATTCTTACCCGTCGGCGGCTAGTGGTGTAACGAAAACCATGGGAACGGGTGCGGACCAAGCGTTAAGCGGTGTGCTACTTGATCGCGCGACGATCGACGCCGGCGGCGACATTGCGTTCAGCGACCTTGAATCGATCTTCCCCAAATGGCGGTCGTTCGACTACACCGCAAAAGCAGACGTGGACGAGCGCATACGCGGCGCGACCGTGGTTATCAGTAACAAGGCCGTACTTGATGCAGCGAGTATACGAGCAGCGCCACAGTTGCGTTTTGTCTGCATCGCTGCCACGGGTACGAACAACGTTGACCTACAGGTTGCCAAAAAGCTCGGCATTCCGGTGTCGAATGTGCGCCGCTACGCGACGCCGGCTGTTAGCCAACATACGATGGCGCTGATTCTCGCCTTGAGCACGCGTTTGATCGACTACCATGAGGCTGTACGCGCCGGGCGCTGGCAGCAGGCCATGCAGTTCTGCTTGTTGGATTACCCGATCCACGAGCTTGACGGCAGGACCTTAGGCATCGTTGGCTACGGCGAGCTGGGCCAGGGTGTCGCTGGCCTGGCTCGTGCTTTCGGTATGAAGGTATTGATTGCGCAACGACCCGGCGGCCCAGCACAAGCCGACCGCGTGCCCCTGAATGATCTGCTACCTCAAGTCGACGTATTAAGTCTGCACTGCCCGCTGACGGCAGAAACCAAAGGCCTCATCGGCGAGCGCGAGCTTAAGCTGATGAAGCCCGATGCGATCCTAATTAACACCGCGCGCGGCGGCATCGTCGACGAAGCGGCGCTTGCGAGCGCGTTACACGCAGGAATCATCGGCGGTGCGGGCATTGATGTGTTGACTGTGGAACCCCCGGCCAGCGGCAATCCCTTGCTCGCCGACGACATCCCTAACCTCATTGTTACGCCGCACTCGGCGTGGGCAAGCCGTGAAACGCGTCAGCGGTTAGTCGACGAAGTTGCCGCCAACATCCGCGCCTTTCTCGACGGTAACCCAAGAAATCTAGTCGTGTAATCTAGCTCCCAAGCATCGCCCGCTTAAGACCGCTATCGGCGGGCTCGGCGCCTAACCAGACCTTGAGCAACGCCTTGCTGAAATCTGCTCCGGGAATTGTACCTTTGGGTTTACCGTTGATAGTGACCTGCGTGCCGGTGCCGGGCACGTAATCCATCAGAATCACGTCGCCTTTGTTAGCATCGGTGAAGAGCTTGTTGAAATCATTAAGCCGAGCCTGGAGCTTGCTCATATCGGCCTTGGAGTTACTGTTGAAGCCCACGTTCCAGCCTTCGACGAGCTTTTCACGCTCGACCTTCTTATAGAGGAAATGCATGAGTACGCGCTTGGGCCCCGATTCGTTCAGTGCGGCCTCTGTCGTTGTGACTTTATTGGCCAGGTAAAGCGCACCGACGTAGACCTTGACGAAAAACTTCTTGCGTACACCAGCGCCATTTAGCACAAGCGTCGCCCCGGCGAGCTGCGTGGTGTCGTCAAGCTTGACGCCGGCCACTTTCGCTGCGTTGGCGGGAGAGGTTAGCAGCGCGGCAACTAGAGAAACAGGAAGCAATAAGGCTTTCATTCCCTCCTCCTTCCGACCAAGGGATTAGAGTGAGGGTGAGTTTAAGGCCCAATATGGCATTCGTTCCAGCCTGTTGTGAATCGCTAGCGTTTTGCAGGTGTTTGCTGCTTATCGCCCGGGAATGCTCGCTCAGGTGTCTGACACGTTGCATTCGCCGTGCTGAAGATGAAAACTTCGATTAACTCTATGCACACAAAATCACGATGCGTGGAATTGATATGGTACTAAGCGACAGTGCTCGTCAGCGCCTTGTATTAGTACTTGTTGGTGCATTGCAAGGGGTGGTCTCCTGGCTCACGGCGAAGTACTGGCCGACAGAACCGCATGCTGCCGCCGTTCTGGCATCGATATTGACGTTTACACTTATCTTCGGCTGGACATTCCAGCTGCTATGGAGGGGTCGCCATATCGCCAGACTGCTTTCTGTCGTGGTGAGCGTGGCCGCGGTATTCGCGTTGGTGGCGTTGTGGGTCTGGTGGCAGTTACCCGGCCAAAACCCGCTTTACCACGGTGACAGCTATCGTACCTTTACATTTATCCTGGCCAGCGCCGTTGCCGTGTACGTATTGATCCCTTTCGGCCAGATTTTCTACAACAGTGGCCGGTTTTCCTTTTCTTACATGGAGCTCTTTCGGCACAGCTGGAATACGCCGTTCATTATTTTGGTCGCAACTATGTTCACCGGCCTCTACTGGACATTGATTTACCTTTGGGGGGCGCTGTTCGGGCTGCTGGCGATCGAATTCTTCAAAGAGCTCTTCAGCTCCGCGCCCTTTGTTCACGTAACGACTTATCTCATTCTTGGGCTTGGCCTCGCTTTGGGCAAGGAGAGCAATAAGATCATCAACACCCTGCGGCGAATTACTTTGCTTGTTTTTAGAACATTGATGCCGCTGCTGGCGTTTATCGCGCTATTGTTTCTCGCCACGCTTCCCGTTACTGGGTTGCAGCCGCTATGGGATACAAAGGCGGCTTCACCGCTGCTGCTAATCCTTCTGCTGTTAACGATTCTTTTTATTAACGCTGTGTTGCAGGATGGTAGTGGCGCGAAGCCGTATACCCTGTGGGTGCGCAAAGGGGTTGAAGGGATGCTATTGGCCATGCCGGTTTTCGCGGCGTTAGCACTTTATGCAATCGGATTGCGTATCGCGCAATACGGGATTACACCGGACCGCTTATATACGGTTCTCATTGTCATCATCACAGGGTTATATGCTCTCGGATATGCCGCCGCTGTGCCAGCCAGACAGGCGGTGTGGCTCGGGGTCATGCGGCCGGTGAACGTTGCTGTTTCGCTTATTATTGTCGGCTCGGCGGTTTTATTGCATACGCCCGTCTTGGATCCGCTCGGCTGGAGCGCACGCAATCAGTACGCGCGCCTTGTTGAAGGTAAAGTTGATGCCGAGGAGTTCGACTATGGTTCACTCCGGTTTCGATTTGGTCATGCCGGGTACGCTAAACTCAAGGCACTGCAGAAACTTCGGGATCACGCGCAGGCAAACGTTATCCGAGACAAGATCGCAATCACATTAGAGGCGAAATCTTATTATTCCTGGCGCGAGGGTCGCGTGCCTAGGTATTCGATGCACGACGTCCGTGAAAGGATATCATCGCTATTGCCTGAGAAACGACTTCCTACGGAGTTCTTGAAGTACATGACGACCACCCACCGCGAGCTAGTTAGCACGTGCATGACGAGCGATGGTTGCTTCGTGTTTTTACAAAACTTGGACGATGATCCAGGCGATGAGTATGTGTTCATTCCTCCCGGGGGTAGCCACCGCGATGTGTTGGTGTTTGATCGAGTCGGCGTCAGCTGGAAACGGGTTGCTAAATTGATTGATAAGAACGGCCGGCGACCATGGCCAGGCACTCTGATTGACGAGTTGCGCAACGCGAACATTGAGCTCGTTACTCCTAAGTTCGGCAACATGAAGGTTGGGGATTCGTTTTATTTTGTAAATGAACTGAAAGAGTAAGGAGCGCCCAGTGAAAGGCACTAGTCGCTACTGGGCTTTATCACCGATAAGTGCGTGCGCCCAGTCGAGGATGGGTTGCACGCGTGGCGCCAGTAGCTCGCGCGCGTCCTCGTAATCGATCCACCGAAACTCGTGGTGCTCGGGATGGCCGAGTTCTGAGTTGATCGGCAACGACACATCACCTTCACTGCTCGCGGCGATATAGTAGCGCGCGACCTTGCCGCGGCGGTAAGGCGGGGTTTCGCGATAGTCATTGCCCCAACGAAACGTGAGACCCGTAAGGGTCGTTTCTTCCTCCACTTCGCGGACGGCGGTTGCCAGCGGATCTTCGTTTTCCTCCACAAGACCTTTAGGAAAGTCCCAGTAGTGATAGGCGCGCAGCAGGAGATAACGCGGCTCATTGTCTCGATAACGAACGATGACGACACCGGCGGACAAGATCTTTGCGGGTTGTGCCACGGCGCTACTCGGTGCGCAGGGCCTCTACGGGATCGAGCCAGGCCGCGCGCCGCGCCGGAACGACGCCAGCGGCTAGTCCGATGGTGACGGCGAGGCAAGCAGCGAAGATGATATAAGCCCACGGTAGTTGTACTGGCAGGTCTGGCACGGTCACACGCAGCAGTTCCGCGCCCGCCATACCGAGCGTGAGCCCCACTACACCGCCGATCGCCCCCAACATCATTGCCTCGCCAAGAAACAAGGTCAGAACCTGGCGGCGACCGGCGCCAATGGCCCGCAGCAATCCGATTTCTGGCACCCTTTCATTCACGGCGATAATCATTATCGTAAGAATGCCGACACCGCCTACCAACAGCGATATCCCCCCCAGCGCCCCGACCGCAAACGTAAGGATGTTAAGTATGGAACCCAGCACCTCGAGCATTTGCGCCTGTGTCGTGATCGTGAAATCCTCCGAGCCATGACGCGCGCTGAGGGTTCGGCGTATGCCTGCTACCACTTCATCGACCGGCGCGTCTGCTCCGTAAAACACGTCGATTTCGAGCAGGCTGTCGCGGTTGAACAACTCCAGCGCCTTACCAATCGGGATGTATACCGCATCGTCAACATCCCAGCCCAGAATGTTCCCTTTCGGCTCCATCACGCCGATGATGCGATAGCGATCCCCCCCGACGCGTATGCGTGCGCCGAGAGGGTTCGCGTTACCGAATAGTTCTTGTTTGAGCGTTGTTCCTACCACTGCGAACGCGCGCGCTGCGCGCGGGTCATCCGGTGGTAAAAACCGACCGACCGCGACGCCAAAGCGAAACGCGTGCGGAAAGTCATGTCCAACGCCGTTGACGGTTGTGCGTCGGCGTTTGGCGCGTGCCTCGACCTGTGCGTTTCCCTGTACTACCGGTACCGTCGCTACCACGTGGCGAACGCGTCGCAAGGCTTCAGCGTCTTCGATAGTGAGTGGGCGCACCGTGCGAAGGAGACCTGGAAGACCGTGCGTTTCGGTGCGCCCCGGATTGACGGCAATCAGATTGGTGCCGAACTGCGTGAACTCGGCAAGTACGTATTGATGTACGCCTTCTCCGATGGCGGTCAGCAGCACCACTGCTGCAATACCGATGGCGATACCGAGCACAGTCAAGGCTGAGCGCAGACGATGCGCAAGCACAGCGCCTGTCGTTAGCCGAATTAGGTCGCGTGCGCGCACACGCTATCTCCGCGAAAGCGCCTGCACGGGATCGAGCCGCGCCGCACGTCGCGCAGGCAGCACGCCGAAGAATAGTCCCGTAAACAATGCCACCGCGAGCGCCGAGGCAACTGCCCACAACGGTGTTCCGACTGGGAATGCCGGGTAGATGCGACCGATTATCCAACCTCCGAACTGACCGGCGCAAAAACCTAGCGCGGCACCGAAGAAGGAGAGCACGCCTGCTTCGGCGAGAAAAAGTGCCTGTATTGTTCGGGCCGTAGCACCAAGCGCCTTGAGCAAACCGATCTCAGATGTACGTTGCGAGACCGCAACCAGCATGACATTCATGATCAGGATACCGGCGACAGCAAGGCTAATCGCCGCTATGCCGGCGACCGTTAGTGTCAGTGCGCGAAGCACCCGATCGAAGGTGGCAAGCACGGCGTCTTGGGTGATCACGGTGACATCATCCTCTCCGTCATGACGCGTACGTATGATTTCGGTAATACGGCTGCGTGCATCGGCAATTGCCTCACGGCTGCGCGCCTCGACAAGGATGCGGAACAGCGATGCGGTATCGAACAGCGCCAGCGCGGATGCCACCGGTATCACCACGACCTCCTCGATGTCTATGCCAATGCTGCGCCCTTCCGAAGCCAGTACACCAATGACGCGAAAGCGACGATCACCAATGCGCACCCACTGTCCAAGCGTCTTCTCAGGGCCGAAGAGTTCCTGGCGGATCTTAGCGCCGAGCACGCACACCGGCGAGGCCCGACGCGGATCGGTGGCGGGTAAGAACCGCCCCTGCGCCATAGCAAGGTGCCGGACCGCGAGAAACTCGTGGGTCGTGCCGATGACAATAGCGTCGCGGTCGCGGCGTGCAAACGATGCCGCGGCGCTGCCTACCGAAATTGGTGCAATCCGTCGCACTGCGCGGATACGCTCGAGCGCGAACGCATCGTCGATCGTGAGATCGCGCGGCGTTTGTCCCAGTAAAGGTGGTGGTCCGCCTGTTGTTTCCGATCGTCCAGGCAATACGATCAACAAATGCGTGCCGAGCGAGGAAAACTCATTGACCACAAAACGCCGCGCGCCATCGCCGAGCGACGTCAAGATAACCACGGCGGCTACACCGATTGCCATGGCAATTAGCATCAGCAAAGTGCGCAGCCGATAACCTCGCAGCGCCTTGCCGGCGAACCTCAAGACATCACCCGGCCCCACGTCGCCTCCCCGTCGCCCTGTCGCTTTCTATTCGACCATCGACCATATGAATCTGGCGTGTTGCGCGCTCCGCGATCTCGGGATCGTGTGTGACAACGATTAACGTGATGTTCTTGCGGTTAAGTTCCTCGAGCACTTCAAGCACCTCACGGCCAGCGGCACGGTCGAGATTACCGGTGGGCTCGTCGGCAAGGATTACCGAAGGTTGCAGAATCGTAGCGCGCGCGATCGCAACGCGCTGGCGCTGACCACCCGAGAGCTGCTCCGGCTTGTGGTGCTTGCGATCGCCGAGCGCGACGGCGTCGAGGATACGGTCGACACGCGTTCTGCGTTCGCTCGGCGCCAACCCCGCCAGAATAAGTGGCAGCTCCGTGTTTTCCGCGGCAGTTAGACGTGGAATTAGATGGAAGAACTGGAACACGAACCCGAACTTATCTCGTCGGATCTGTGCCTGCTCCACGTCGGCGAGCGTTGTCACATCTTGACCGTCAAATCTGTATATGCCTGACGTGGGGCGATCGAGAAGTCCGACAATATTGAGCAAGGTGGACTTACCCGACCCCGACGGTCCCATCAATGCAACATACTCGCCTCGGCCGATGTCGAGGGTGACATCCCTCAGAGCGTGAACCGACTGGTCGCCAACATCAAAGATCCGGTGGATCTGGCCTAACCGGATCACGGCGTCCTTTTCGGGACTTCGGGTAATACATAGGCGCCGTCCTCGACCCCCTCCCGCTCGACGGAGACAACGATCTGGTCACCGGCCTCAAGCCCGGATCGCACTTCGGTGAACTTCCAATTTGCAAGTCCAGGCTCGAAGCGCCGCTCCTGCAGGCGTTGCGTTTGTGGTCGGTAAACCAGCACGCGGTAGCCTTCTAGCACCGCTTCGGTCGGCACGCGCAGCACCTTTTCGCGAGTATCGAGGACAATCTCAAGGTCAGCGCTGTAACCGGGCAGTAATCGCTTCGTCTCCTTCGGATCCGTGAAAGCGGCCTCTACCTCCACAGTGCGCGCTTGCTTCTCACGGTCAAGTACGTAAGGCGCGACACGTTTCACTTGGCCGTCGAACGAACGTCCGGCGAAGGCATCGAGGGTGATGCGCGTCGTCTGCCCGGGCTGAACCGCGGGAGCATCGACTTCGTCGATCGGCGCAGTCACATACAAACATTGCTGACCGATCAAATCGATGGCCGGCAGTGTTGGGATGCCTGGCGGTGATGGTGTGACGAACTCTCCAAGCTTTGCATTTACTTCTGCCACGACACCATCAAACGGCGCCACGAGTATCGTTCGCTCAAGCGCTGAGCGTGCCACCGATACACGCACGCGGCTAACCTCGGCGGTAGCGCCAGCGGCTCGGCAAGCGGCTTCCCCGGCGTCGGCATCGGCGACCGCCTGATCGACGGTGTCTTCCGAGACCAAGCGCGACTTCTTAAGGCTCAGGAGCCGCTTCGCTTCGCGCTCGGCCGCCTTGGCGAGCGCGCAGGCCTCTTGTGTGCGTGCTTTGGCGGCCTTAGCTTCGCTTTTTGCGAGCTTAAGCTCGGCTTTCAGGTCCTCATTCCATAGGCTCAGCAATTCTTGACCCGCGCGCACGCGGTCGCCCGCGCGCACCGGTAAGCGCGCAACCTGCCCTCCGGTAGGTGGCGCCATACGTGCGCGCTGACACGCTTCAACGGTGCCGGCGCGGGTGTTGGCGACGCTGGCTTCGACGCGCCCGTGGTCGACCGACCATAGAACGACACCGATGGGCTTGGGTCGCGAGAGATACCAAGCACCGACGCCCGCTCCTGTCAGCGCGCACAGCAAGAGCAAGAACAACCAAACCTTGCCGCGTTTCTGAGACGAAGAGACCGAATTTGAACCGTTACTCATCGTACGAACTCGCCACCGCGGATGCGGTGAAACGTCAAACCGATGTCCGCCCACATGCTACCAGAAAGACCCGCCGACACGAGGCGCCGATCCACCAGCACTTATCGTTGATAGCGCAGGCGCAGCTCCTCTGGGCTTGGCATGAGGTAGACCTGGTTAGCGAGCTCAGGGTAAGGGAGGCAACGGCTGTGGCGATTGAGTAAGGTGATGGGGACGATTAGGGGGATTCGCCTGAGGCGATACTCGTCTATGGCATCGCGTAGCTCGATCCGATCATCGACCGCGACGTGCTTATTAAGGTAACCCATCACATGGCCAAGCACACGGGCATGCCGGTTCCGCGTCGCGCGCTGGCGGAAAATTTCCATCAGGCTGCAGACATAGCTGCGCGTCAGCCTGTTTAGGGGCGAGTCGGTGTTTCCGAGCGCATGCGCTAGGTTCCGGTAGCGGCTGTCGGCGTGCACCATGAACGTTAACCTGTGTCCGGCATGGAATCGGCGCAAGCGCTCGCGAGTGACGCCGCGGCGGAGTAACTCTTGCCATCGGTAGTAGCAGAAGACTTGCTCGATAAAATGATCGCGCAACGCCGAGCGCTCGAGGTGCTCCTCGTCCACTATCGGTAGTAGCGAGTGCTTCGCCATAAACTCACGGGCGAAGATGCCGACACCTATGCTTCTCGGTCGACCGTTACGGGTATGCACTTTCACCCCGCGCGGCCCGCAACTCGGTGAGTTGCACTTGAAGACGTAACCGCTAATGTCCTTGAGCTCTCGGGCGATTCGCCTCGCGTAGGCGGCGAGGGCGTCTGTGACATCAAGACTGTCGTCATCGATGCCACGCACGCGCGTATCGGCAGCCAAGCTTAGGAGTCGTATCGGTGGGCGCGGGGTACCGAGGCCGATTGCGACTTCAGGGCATACCGGTACCAGGTCGAATGCCTGTCCGAGCACGTCAACAACGAACCGATCGCGCTTATGGTTACCATCATAACGGACACGATTGCCCACTAGGCAACTGCTCACGCCAACGCGGATCTTCGGGTGAGCCTGCCTCGTGAGTGGGGTTGGCGGAATGCGCACTGACATCACATGGCTCACGCGGCGGATTGGATCGCCGCGAGCAGTGTATCCTCACCGCGTGCCGCGGTGAACGCCATTGTTTGGACATCGCTGCGGAATTTGGTTGTGCGTTCAAGGGGTTCGCGGCGAATCCAACTTTGTGCTTCCAGGGCGCTGTTTTTCTTAGGATTTCCCGACATTCGGCGTGCGTGTTTTCGTGTCACCGCGACCGGCGCTAGTGCATGACGCTGTTTTATTTGATACTTTTAGCATGCCATTGACAGGGCGGGTGCACTCATTACCCTATGTCGAACTTTGCCTTACGGGTGAAGGTGGAGGCGTGGACCGGCCGCGCTAGTGCAGTGGGCAGGGAGTGCGGCCTGGATCCTCCAAGCAACTAGTTTCTCAGGGCTTACGTTCAGGAAGAACGGGCGGTCATTGGATTGACCACCCGAGGGTGAGCTTTTGTGCTTTTTTCTCCCGCGGGCGCTATGACGAACAACGGGGGCTGGAGGGGGGTGCGCGCCTGCGGCAGGGCAGGCGCGCGCCGATTCGCAGTCAAAGCCGACCGGACTCGTCCGCGCCACGCGCCGGTCAGAAGTAATAACTAAGGCGTACGCTTGATGTCCAATTTGGACACCCGTATAGAGGGCAGGGAGTCGCCGGTCAATGTGTTGGAAGAGCGCGACGCGCTCAACCGCGCGTTGCTTGCTGCGTCCGCTAGCCTGGCAGAGGGTCAGGATCCCGAGGCGATTCTGCGTTGCGCATGCGACGTACTTGCCACCGCCTCCCCGCGCATACGACTCGCCTGGATGTATCTTGGGGATCCCAATGATATTACCGCGCGCCCGACCTATGCTGCCGGTCCGGCTCGCGCGTGCGCCGATGAGGTTTGGTGGGGCGGGGGCCCACGCACGCGGGCGTGGCCGGGTCATCGCTCACTAAACAGCGCACGCCCAATGGTTGCCAATATTCGTTCCGATGCCACGCTCGGGCCTGGGAGGGAACGAGCCCTCGAGAACCGGCTCGAGACGTGCGTGTACTTACCGTTTGGCCCTACCGGAGCAAAGGAACGCGGTGTACTCGTGGCCTATGCCGACCAGCCCGATTACTTTCAGCGCGTGGGGCTAGAATCCTTTCTCGCGTTTGCGCGGTTGGCGCGTGTGGCGCTGGAACAGGCAGCCAAGCGCAAGCAATTGCAAGATCTCGCCACCATCGATGGGCTTACTGGGTTGCTCAATCGCGGGGCGCTACAAAAAATCCTCGAGCGTGAACACGCGCAATCGCAACGCCATGGACGCCCCTACAGCCTACTTTTGCTTGACGTGGATCGCTTCAAGACCATCAACGACACCTATGGTCATGCGGCTGGCGACAAGGTATTGGCGGTCGTTGCCGGACTGGCGCAGCGTAGCCTGCGCGAAGGTGATTGGGTAGGGCGCTGGGGCGGTGATGAGTTTCTTTGCCTGCTGCCCGATGCCGACGATGAAAAAGGAGCGGTGATCGCTGAACGCTTGCGTCGACAGGTGGCCGAACGGCCTGCAGACGTGGATGGGCGCCGCGTTCCGGTGACCCTCAGTATTGGCCTTGCGCACTTTCCTTATGCAGGCGACCGGCTCGACAAGATTCTAACCAGCGCCGATGCCGCGCTCTATGGTGCCAAACGTCGCGGACGTAACCGAGTCGTGAGTAGCAGTCGCGAGGCCCGCGGCGTGTTTTCGATCGCTGGACAACTTGAGTCCGCGCTGCAATCCGGCAATCTGCAGCCCAGCTACCAACCGATTGTGGAGCTTCAGACCGGAAGCGTCGTCGGTGAAGAAGCGTTGGCGCGGATCATCGGGCAAGATGGCCGTATGTTGGAAGCAAGTGCTTTCATCCAAGCGGCCACGCAACTGCGTATGGTCAAGCGTATCGATAGCGAGATCATGCGCGCGGCGGTGTCACGCTGGTCGAACCATTCACCTTCAGGACAGGGGCTCGCCTGTTTTGTGAATGTTTCATCGGACCTGTTGCGACATCCCGAGCTCGTCAGCGATGTCCTGCAGATCGTCGCGGATCGTGCGTCTGATAGCGAAGACGCGCGGCCGTTTGTTGTCGAACTCACCGAGTGGGAGTTTCTGCACAACGCCCGCGAGGTCCGACAAATTCTGGCCCCCTTTCTTGACTACGGTATTCGCTTGGCGATCGACGATTTTGGTAGCGGCTACTCCTCTTTCCAGTATCTCACTGATCTGCCTGTATCCTATCTCAAAATCGATGGCGAGCTCATACGGCGGGTAGGCAAGGAGACGCGCGTGCGCGCGATCATAAAAGGGATTCGGGACATTGCCGTGGATCTCAATCTCACCACGCTCGCGGAATGGGTCGAGGATGAGAGTACAGCCCACTTACTGCAAGACCTTGGCGTCAACTGGGGCCAGGGCTATCACTTTGGGCAGCCCAAGCTGCACCTTGGCCAGGGCAACGTCCTGAGCATCCGCTGAAATGAAGCTTTTCCTCGTCCAGCACGGGGACGCGCTTCCTAAGGACCTCGACCCTGAGCGTTCATTGAGTGAGAAAGGGAGGACGAACGCGCAGCAGCTGGCCATTTTCCTACACCCTCGGCATCTTCAGATTGCGCACGTGTGGCACAGCGGGAAAACGCGCGCACGTGAAACGGCTGAGATCATAGCCACTAAGCTTGTGCCCACAGTCGCTGTCGATGCCACTACCGGAATCGACCCGATGGACGACCCGGAACCGTTTGCGCAAAAGCTACAGCGCTCGGCTGAAAACATTATGGTCGTGGGCCATCTACCCTTCCTCGCAAGGCTAGCCTCAAGACTTGTTGCGGATGATCCAGAAGCGGACGTGGTGAGTTTTATTCCGGGGAGTATCGCCTGTATTGAGCACGTAGACGATAAGTGGGCTGTCGCGTGGATGTTACGCCCGGAACTGATACCGGGAAGTGCAACTTGAAGCGCGCGGGCTCGATGTTAGCCTACGCACGCGTCTATCTACTATCGTCAGCAAAACTCTAAACACCGCCCGCTGACGTAGGTGTGAGCTAACGAACGACCTTACTCATCGAGTATGGTTGGTTTGATCAAGCTCGCCATAGCAATGCACCCCAAGCCGAACGGCAGGTAGCCGGCGTAGCCGAGCAACGGCATGTGAAAGATCTCCAAGCGATGCACCAACGGGATCGAGTACTCCCAGCGCGGAACGCTCTTGTAGTTCCAAAGCTCCCAAAAGAAGCCACAAATCAGCGCAGCGAGTGCTGCTTGCCAGATCAAACGCCAGTCGCCGCGGGCGGGCGCATCTATTAGTGTCTTTTCACCGAGTAACAGTTGCAGTGAGACAATGATTAGGACTGGTGCTAGCCAAAGTAACGGATACAATAGATCGGGCCACACGCCGATTCCACCCAGCCCGATAGCGGCGAAGAGCAACATAAAGGCCGCTGTCAATCTGGGTTCCAGCAGCGGCAGGTGCCAGCCCGTCGCCAAGCCAGCGCTTAATCGGGGATACGTTGCCAACCACTCCCGTGTAGCCAGCACAGCGGGCAACACGGTGGAGAATGGTAGCGTTGCTTGCCAGAAATATTCCCAGGCACTGAGCTCGCCGGCGCCAATGTAATACCAATTCTGGACGAACCGATTCAGATATTCGAAGAACCACCAAAACGCCGCACTCAAGGGAAACAAGGCAACAAAAAAACCGGTGTTATCACGCAAGGTGCAATGCCCGGCACGTTTCAACGTCAATCCACTGATGGCCAGAATATAGCCGAGCCACAACGGCGTGAACGTAAAGGCCTGAAACGGCTCGAACCATATGAACCGATTCCAAGCAAGGCACCAGGTTGCAAGGACCACAACAATACCTGCCCAGCCCCACCAGGGAAATGCGCAAACTGACCGCTGCGAATGAGGCACTGTATGCCTCGATCGCCTCACGAAGTAAACGAACGGCGCGACGGCGATGACAATCAACATGCTGATGCACCCGAAAGCAAGCCACGAAAATGGCGCGTGCTGGACGTACCGGGTTATCGGCGGAAATTCTAGGTATGAATCGAGTGGCTTGCCGGCTAAGGTAACGCCGGCGAGTGGTAGGCCGATCAGCATCAAGGTGAACGGCAAGTAAAGGAGAAAGAGCTTTTTCAAATCGTTGACCTTAGCCGTCTATGACAGGCTAAGCGCGCGCTTCGCCTAGAAGCTTTTGGATCATCCGCTCGGCCTGTGACTCATAGCCGCCGCCAAACAGATTGAAGTGGTTTAGGATGTGGTACAGGTTGTAAAGCACTTTGCGTACTTCATAACCGGCCTCGAGGGGATATGTCTCCCGGTAGCTATCGTAGAAGCGCGCAGGGAAGCCTCCGAACAACTCTGTCATTGCAAGGTCCGCTTCGCGATCACCATAGTAAACCGCCGGATCGAACACCACAGGGGTACCGCTCACGTCAACGGTGTAGTTACCGGACCAGAGATCTCCATGTAGTAGAGATGGCGCGGGCGTATAGCTATGAAAGAAGACATCGATGTTATCGATCAGTTGCTCACCCTTTTGCCGCAAGCTCACACGGCACCCTCTGCGTTCGGCGAGCTCTAACTGAAACCTAAGTCTGCACGTGCGCCAGAAGTCGACCCAACTGCGGCAGGGCGTATTCACCTGCGGCGTCGAACCGATCGTGTTGTCTCTGAACCAGCCGTATTGCTTCCCTGTGTAACGATGCATTTTTGCAAGTTGCCGCCCTAATTGCTCGATGCTTTCTGTCGTGGCCGTGCCTTGCTCGATATATTGCAGCACCAAATAAGCGCAGTTGCCCTCGTCTCCAAAACATATCGGCGTCGGCACACGCATCGCCGCGGCGCGCGCGATCTCCTCCAACCCAGCGAACTCTGCAGCGAACATCTCTAGCGCCGACGCTTTGTTTAACTTCACGAACACCCGCCCACTATCGCTTTCAAGTACAGCTGCTGCGTTTATGCAACCGCCGCCGACGTCTCGCTGATCGCGTAGCGCGAACGGCTGACCCGTTACGTCAGCGATGTGGTCCGCGATCTTTGACCAGCCAGTCACCGTCCTAGGAAATCCGAGTGTTATAGGCACCGCAGGTGACGGCGCCACGCCGAAGCAAGCTCCATAACCGCATGTCGGTCGAATGTTACCGAAAGTCGGAAAGCGTCTGCAGTGGCCCGACAGGCAGTGTTGGCGCGGGCTTTGCATAACCAACAGGCTGAGGGTGCCGTCTCTCCTTGATTTCGATTCCCTGACGGGGTCTGGGACGCCCGTACACGCCACCGGCCCTGGGCACCCGATTAACGTACCCGGCGATTCATTTGAAGGCCCGACGGACCGGGCCCCTACGTTGACGGGACTGGTGACGCGGGGTCCCCACCGATTGGAACGCATTTGGCCCGCGTCGAACACTGTTTCGTTTTCATAAAGAGCTTGCGAAAAAAAGCGTTAAATAATTGGCGACTTTCGCTGCGCGCCACTTTTGTCGTAACAATCGTTGCGATGGGATTGCTCACCCTGATTCTGGCCATGTTCAGCAGTTCCGCCTACCGAAATCTAACAATCGAGCAACAACGACAGGCGGTGGTACACGCGATCGAACGAGAGGCGCACGTCGTGTTGACGCACGCGGTGGAGCAAGCACAGCGTCTGCTGACTGATATACGGCATGATTCCAGGTTTCACGATCACTTGGTGGCTAAAGACTCAGCCGCCTTGCAAAGGCAGCTCAATCAAACAAGCCGAGCTATGCCAGTAGAGTTGGCCGCGTTTGATCTGGACTGGCAACTCATCGCTGCGTCGCCCGGCAAGGTGTTGGCCAAGAGTGCCGACGCAAACGCGTGCAACGCGGCGTCAGAGCCCGTAACCGGCTTGTGCACGGCAAACGGGCGACCCTACTACACAGTTACCGCCATTGTGGGGAAAGCGCCGGTCCTTGGTTACGTGCGGGCGTTTGTCGATCCCATCGTATGGCTACAACGCGTGGCAGATCGATCAGGAATGCCTGTGCGCGTGACACTTCACGGGAAGACGCTTTATCAATCATTGCAGTGGCCAGCATTGGGCAACGCGTCTCGCCACCTGATCGCCGAGTACAAGCTCGCGTTACCAAATACGCCGCTGTTAATCAAGATTGCCGGGGCCAAGGATCTCAGCAGTTTCCACGAGCAACTTCGTAACACAACCTACCTAGTTACCCTAGTCGCCGTTTTCGTAAGCGTTGCTGCCATTATCCTCGCGCTGATGATGTTAGAAGGCACTGCACTCGAACCACTACGCGTGTTGACGGAACAGTTAAGAAAACTGCGCCAGGACAAGCGCGAGCTAGGTCAAAGGGTGGAGGTCGGTGGCAATGTTGAGGTAAACGAACTAGCAGCGGGTTTCAATGAGATGACAACTCAGCTGAAAGAGCTCTATGAAAGCCTGGAGCATATGGCCTTTACTGACCCGTTGACGCGTCTGCCAAATCGCTCGCTCTTCAACGATCGTCTAGAGCAGGCCGTTCTAGGCGCACGACGGGATGCTAAACCATTTGCCCTGTTTTTCATGGATCTCGATCATTTCAAAGATGTGAATGATACGTTGGGACATCACATTGGTGATCTGATACTCCAGCAAGTAGGCGAGCGACTGCGGGCCAAGCTTCGCAAGAGCGATACCGTTGCGCGCATGGGTGGAGACGAGTTCGCTATCTTGTTGCCGACCGTTGGCGCCGACCATGCGGAGATGGCCGCGCGCATGTTGCTTAAGGCGTTGCGTGTACCCTTCGTAGTTGAGGGCCAAAGTTTCGAAATCGGCGCCAGTATTGGCATAGCGCTGTACCCGGACCATGGCATTGATGTCAACTTACTTAGGCAGCGCGCCGACGTAGCGATGTATGCGGCGAAGAACTCAAGCAGCGGCGTCGCGTTCTACGAACCAGAGTTCGATGAAGATGTGCCGAACCGGCTTGCGCTCATGGGAGAGTTGCGCCAGGCGGTCGATTCAGAAGAGTTTGTGGTGTACTACCAACCCAAGGTGGAGTTGACGACTACGGAGATAACGGGTGTCGAAGCGCTCGTTCGATGGCGGCACCCGCGCGAGAATATCGTTTTACCTGACGCTTTTATTCCCCTGATGGAGCAAAGCGGCCTAATCCGCAGCCTTACCCCCTGGGTAGTCAATACGGCGTTGCAAGACTGCCACGACTGGCGCAAGGACGGCTTCGCGCTTTCGGTGTCGGTAAATCTGTCTGCACGGGATCTGCAAGACCCATACCTGTTGGACAGCTTGCAAGACCTAGTGGCAGCGTGTCAGGTAACACCCGAGTGGTTCGAGCTAGAGATCACCGAGAGCGCGGTGATGGCGGATCCCGCGCGCGCGATGGAAATCTTAAGCGAGATCGCGGCCATGGGTATCGGTTTGTCGATAGACGATTTTGGCACGGGGTATTCTTCTCTAGGTTACCTGAAGAGGTTACCGGTCGGCGTGATTAAGATTGATCGGTCTTTCGTCATCGGCATGACTCAGGAAGAAAACGACGCCACTATCGTTCGCTCTAGTATTGATTTGGCGCATAACATGGGCCTGAAAGTGGTGGCTGAGGGTGTCGAGACCGCGCACGCACTGTCGCTCCTTAGAAACCTTGGCTGTGACGCCGCCCAGGGCATGTTCATCGGCCGGCCGATGCCTATCGCAGACCTGAGGCGCTGGCTGATCGATTCCTCGTGGAAATCCGTTCTGAGAAACTAGGTGAGACGTAAGGCGTGAAGGGCGAGGCGAAAAGCGCCACCCTGCCCTTTGCTTGGCCTTGGAGGCTCGTTCGCCCTGTGTGCTTTTGGCATTGTACTGTCCAACAGTCCGCACCGCTTGTCGGCCGAAACCCTGAATTCGTCGGGTACATATACACAAGCCGACGGCACCATGATAGCGGCGCGGGTGTGGCGCAGTCGGGCAACGGCGGTATTGACCGCCAGCATCTAACGCATTGAATTGATTGAACATGCTTTGAACGATCAAATCTTCATCAATCCAACACCACGATCTGAAATACTGGATTGCTGAACCCGCGCAGGAAGTTTTCAACAGCCTTATCCACAGGTTCATCACAGTTTCTGTGAATAAGCTGGCGGCGCGCGTTGCCGCCTGTGAACAACCGGTGGTTCAGACGCTGTGCTAAAGTGGCGCCCATGGCCGTCGCCCGTGCGCCAATCCTGCGGGTCGCCGTTCCCGCGCCGCTGCGGCGTTGTTTCGATTATGTGTGTCCCTCCCTGACCTGGCAGCCGAGTCCAGGCGTGCGCGTTCGTGTCCCATTTGGGCAGCGCGAGCTCGTCGGAGTGCTGGTCGGCGTGGCAGACGATAGTACCGTCAGTGCCGCGCGGCTGAAGCCGATTCTGAAGGTGCTCGATCCTGAACCGCTGTTACCAGCAAAGTTGCTTGAGCTGCTGCAGTGGGCAGCGGACTACTATCATCATCCGCTCGGCGATGTGCTGACGACAGCGCTCCCGGCGTGCCTTCGCCAGGGACGCGATGCGCAGACCGTGCGCCCGCTTGTTTGGTCTTTGACGGCAGCGGGAAGGGAGGCATGGCAGCAAGGCCTGCGACACGCCCCGTTGCAGCAGAGATTGCTGGCTGTCCTGGCAGCTTCGGCGGGCGGTGTCACTGCGGAGACGCTCGTCGCTGTGTCCGACTGTTGGCGAGCGGCGCTACGACGTATGGTCGACAAAGGCTGGGTGGCGGTGCGGGAGCGCGATTGCGTCAGTACCACACAGACGGGACGTAGAGCGCTGCCGTTGCTAACTGCGAGCCAGTCTGCGGCCGTGGCCGCTGTTGCGGATACGCTCGGCGCCTATCAAGCCTTTTTGCTGCAAGGTGTCACGGGCAGTGGCAAGACAGAAGTCTATCTCAAGCTAATCGAACAGGTCCTCGCCTTGGAGCGACAAGCTTTGGTGCTTGTGCCAGAGATCGGTCTGACACCGCAGCTGCTCGGCCGAGTACGCGCTCGCTTCGACGTACCAGTAGCAGTCTTACATTCAGGGCTGAGTGATCATGAGCGCTTGGCCGCGTGGATGATGGCGCGTGAAGGCCGTGCACCAATTGTGTTAGGCGCGCGATCAGCCGTGTTTGTCCCGTTGAATAGACCTGGCGTCATTATCGTCGACGAGGAACACGACAGCGCGTACAAACAGCAGGAGGGATTTCGATACCACGCACGCGACATCGCGGTCATGCGCGCGCACCGAGAGGACATTCCCATCGTCTTGGGCTCGGCTACTCCTTCGTTGGATAGCTTGAAGAATGTCGCTGAGGGCAATTACCGACCGTTGAGGCTGCCAAGCCGCATCGGCACGGCTGGATTGCCCGATGTTCGTCTATTGGATCTGCGGCAATTGCCAGCTAACGATGGGCTCTCCCCGCCATTGCTCGAGCAGATTAACCAGCGCCTACAACGTGGTGAGCAGAGCCTTCTTTTTCTTAACCGCCGCGGTTTTGCTCCTGCGTATATGTGTCATGATTGCGGCTGGTTTGCACCCTGCCCCCGTTGTGATGCGAGGCTTACCTTCCACAGACGCCGCGCGCAGCTGCGCTGTCATCACTGTGGCCGCGAGAGTCCGCAGCCCGCAGCTTGCCCGGTTTGCCACGGAGCCGCCTTGCACGCGCTCGGTGAAGGCACGGAGCGTGTGGAAGCGGCCTTAGCACGATTGTTTCCGAGCGCGCGCATTGTGCGCATCGATCGCGATAGCACGCGCCGCAAAGGCGAGTTAGAAGAGCAACTGCGCCGTGTCGACGTAGGCGAAGCGGACATCATGGTAGGAACGCAAATGCTCTCGAAAGGGCACGACTTTCCCAACGTCACCTTGGTGGGTGTGCTCAACGCCGATCAGCGGCTCTACAGCGTTGATTTCCGCGCCTCTGAGCAGCTGGTGCAACAGATCTTGCAGGTAAGCGGGCGCGCTGGACGTGGCGAGAAACCAGGTACGGTATGGATCCAGACTTACCATCCGGATCACCCCATTTTCGCGGCACTGCGCACACACGACTATGACGCGTTCGCAGCATTTGCCCTCGACGAGCGCCGGGCGACCCGGCACCCACCGTTCAGTCATGTAGCGTTATTGCGCGCCGAGTCCCAGAAGGCAGGCGCGGCGTTAAGTTTCGTAGCGACGGCACACCGCCTTGCACGAGCTTGCCTCGAGGAAGCCGATATCGAACTCATGGATCCGGTGCCGGCGCCGATGGAACGGCGCGCTGGCCGTTACCGTGCACAGCTATTGGTCCACTCGCTCAGGCGTCGACCACTTCACCCGTTCCTGTCACGTTGGTTGCGAGAGTTGGACGAGGCGCCCACGTCGAGGCGCGTGCGCTGGTCATTGGATGTCGACCCCGTCGACATGTACTAGCTGGGCTTATGGGGCTAAAGTGGTTCAGGAACACCGGCGCCGGTTAGCCGATGCAGCACCCACGCATCCGAGTCATTGCGACGGCACAGACCGAAGGGAAAAATTGGATTTCGCCCCACCAGCGCAAAGCGCAAATCCCTGAACCACACGCACACATTGCGCCCTTGATTGTCTACGCGGTAGAGCGCCGGCAACAGCGCGAACTCGCGGTAGGGTTGCAGTCTTTCCTGCATCCACACCTGTTTCACAAACTGCGCAACCGCTGCCGGTTGGCCGAACTGCGGTGTTCGTGACCAGAGCGCTTCGTCAACGGGCCGGTAAGCGGCGGCGATCCGTCTGAGCCACCCGGCATTTTCGGGGATGGGTGCGACAGTAGTGTGCATCAAGTTGACGTAGGCAATGTGGTAGACATTTTCATGCAGTGTCACCAGCATCCAGTTGAACGGCGAGAACGGTTGAGGAAGCGCGTGCGTTTCGGCGCCCACGAGTTTATTGGCGGCCGCGTAGCGTTCGGCCACTGATAGCCCCCGCGCGTGCAACACGCCCTGAAATCCTACGTAGACGGCGAGTACTGCCAGTGCGGTGATGGCCGGTAGTCGCTTCGCCTTCCAGACAAGCGAAGCGGTCACACCGGCTATGAGGATGGCAGAAAAATACGGGTCGATGATGAACGTCGTTGGCCATGAGATACGAGCAAATGACACTGGCGCGAAGATCATGGTTCCGAACGAAGTGATGACATCGCCGACAATATGGATGGCCATCGCCATGGCGCACACACCAAAGCACGCGCGCCAGGTATATCGTCGGTAAAACAGCAGCAGACTGAAAAGCAGGGCGAGCAGCAGCGCCCAAAGCGGCAGCAGCAACACAGAATTAAGAAAACTGCGGTGCAGGTTCAAGTATGTGAGCGGATCGATGAACCGCAGAAAGAAATCGACATCTGGAAAAACAGCTGCCGCGAAGCCGACAGCCATGCGCTCGTTATTCGACAGTTGATCTGAGCGTCGCTCGGCAGGAGCCGTGGCGCGCGCCAGTAAGGCGCCGCTCAATGCATGGGTCAGAGTATCCATTCGTCGTGCAGGAAAGGTCAGATCGGCTTGACCACGGTGAGAACCACGACCGCGATCAAAATAACGACTGGAAGCTCGTTGAGCCAGCGGTAAAACACATGACCGTGGCGGTTACGATCGTGTCTGAAATCCAGCATCAACTTGCCACAATAGGCGTGATAAGCAATCAGCACGATGACCAGTGCGACCTTGATGTGTAGCCACGCACCAGCGAACCCGTAACTCAACCAAAGCCAAACTCCGAAAACCAAGGCCAATATCGCACTCGGTGTCATGATGCCGACGAAAAGTTTGCGTTCCATGATCTTGAACCGATCAATACTTACTGCGTCGGCCGCCATTGCGTGATAGACGAATAGCCGTGGGAGGTAAAACAAGCCCGCAAACCAGGTGAACACAAAGATGATGTGAAACGCCTTAATCCACAGCACGATGTCGGTTTAAACGCAAATATTCGTTAACACGCAGTTTATAACCTACCATTATTAAAGCATGACAAGATTTGTTGCAATTGCACTCTCGAGTCTGGTCCTGCTGTTTCAACTTGGTTGCAGCAGTCAATGGGTGAAAAAGCAGTACGAAGCGTATCACCAGCGCCAAGGTCAGCTCGATGTACAAACTGTTACGGCAGGCTTAAAGGAAGCACTCGAGCAGGGTACGCGCAACGGTGTAGCCACGCTCGGCAGGGCGGGCGGCTACCTCGATAACCCAGAAGTGAAGATCCCGCTCCCCGAGGACCTGCAAAAGGCCGAGAAGTGGTTACGTCGAATCGGTGCAGGCCGGTATGCCGATGAGTTCACGGTCAGCCTCAATCGAGCCGCTGAAGCGGCGGTGCCGCGGGCCAAGGCTATATTCGTCGATGTGATACGCAACATGACGATCCGCGATGGCATGACTATCTTAAGGGGCCCCGACGATGCCGCAACCCAGTACTTTCGCCGACATGCCCAACAGCGGTTAATTGCCGCTTTCAGACCGATCGTAGCGCAAATGACCCAACGGGTCGGTGTGACAGCCGATTACAAACGTTTCGTCGACAAAGCTATCCGCGTGGGGCTAGTCAAGTCCGCGGACTACGATCTCGACAGTTATGTCACGAAGAAGGCCCTCGACGGTTTGTTCTCGATGGTTGCACAAGAGGAGCGTCGCATCCGGCGAGACCCTGTGGCGCGCACAACCGAGCTGCTGCGGAAGGTGTTCAGCTAACGGCGCGTTGCTAACGGACTCGCCAATATGCGGGCTCAAATGCTCTTGAAAACGACTGCTTGACCCGTAGGCAACACGAGCGGCACTACTGCCGTCTCTTTGAAGAATTCGTCCACGGCTTGGCGTGCACCGGGGCACGAGGCAAAGCCATAGTCGTCAAAAACCATGGTTCCACCGACGCTCAGGCGCGGATAGATTAGTTCGCAACAATCGATGATGGAACGATGGATGTCGACGTCGATATGCGCAAACGCAATCCTCGCATCTTGCAGACCTGCGAACGTTTCTGGGATAAATCCCTGGTGATATTCGACCACCGAATCGTGTCTTACGTATTCTTTAACGGCGGTGAGCGAGGTGTCAGCAAAGTCGCCCTCTAAATGGAGATCCTTTTCCGGGTCTGTTTCGGGCATGCCCTCGAAGGTATCGAACAGGTGCAACCGTTTTGATGGATCAGAAGGGTTTCGGCTCAGGATCTCAGCGAGCATCGCCGCCGTGCCACCCTTGTAGACGCCACACTCCCAAAGGTCGCCGGCAACAGCGACCGACTGAAGCGCCAAGCAGTAAAGCACCCAGCAGCGGTCGGCGGAGACAACCGAGCGCGAACGCGCGATCTCGTAGAAGTGTGCAAAATCGCCGTAACCGAACCACGGGGAGAAGACAGGTCGATAGAATTTGCTATCTGGCAGATCCCTATACGCGGGATCGAGAGCCGGTAGGCGAGCAAGTTCGTACCCTAAGTAGTTAAACAACCGCTGGATGGCTGGACTCGGCATGGTGGTGTTCTGGCCTCAGGATAAACTAGTTTTTGTGCGTGCCCAGCTGCTGGACCAGTTTCCTCAGCGCCTGGCCGCGGTGGCTCAGGCGATTCTTAACCTCGCTGGGCAGCTCCGCCGCCGAGCACCCGTGTGTCGGAACGAAAAACACCGGGTCATACCCGAAGCCGCGTTCGCCCCGCGGTGCCGGTAAGACGCGCCCTTCCCATGTTCCCTGACAAACGATCGGGGTCGGATCGTTTGCGTGCCGCAGATAGGCAATCAGGCACACAAACCGCGCCGTGCGCCTCTCGGCCGGGATATCAGCCAACGCCGACAATAACTTATCGGTATTAGCCTGATCGGTGCTGCCTGCACCGGCATAGCGGGCAGAGTGCACACCCGGGGCGCCGCCCAATGCGTCGACTTCCAAGCCGGAGTCGTCGGCGATCGCGGGCATCCCTGTGTGTTCGCTGGCGTGACGCGCCTTGAGAATAGCGTTCTCGATGAAGCTAATACTAGTCTCCTCGTGACCCGGGACATTAATCTGTGACTGCGGAACGACTGTAAAATCTAGCGGCGCTAGCAGTGCAGCGATCTCGCGCAGCTTGCTGGCGTTGTTGCTGGCGAGGACGACCGCCTTCATGCGGGCAGACCGAGTGCCTTGCGCTGACAGCGGATCAGCACTTCGATCCCTTGCCGAGCCAACTCGGTCATTGCGAACATCTGTTCTATGCTAAAGGCGTTCGCTTCTGCCGTGCCTTGGATCTCAATAAACCCGCCGCTATCGTCCATAACAAAATTCATATCTGTCTCCGCGTTGGAGTCTTCTTCGTAGTCGAGGTCCAGCACAGCCTGGCCATCATAGATGCCGGCGGAAACCGACGCGACGAGACGATGAAACGGGTCGGTCTCGATTAGGCTGTTGTCCCGCAGATAGCTGAGCGCGTCCACTAGTGCCACGCAGCCACCGGTTATAGACGCCGTGCGCGTGCCGCCATCGGCCTGGATAACGTCACAATCGATCGTTAGCGTGCGTTCGCCAAGAAGTTTGAGATCGACAGCCGCGCGTAATGCGCGTCCGATCAGTCGCTGAATCTCCATAGTACGACCACCCTGTTTACCACGCGCAGCTTCCCTGGCCGTGCGTTCTGATGTGGACCGTGGAAGCATTCCATACTCGGCGGTGACCCAGCCATGGCCGGACCCCCTTAGGAATGGGGGAACCCGATCCTCGGCACTGGCGGTGCAGATCACCTTGGTGTCGCCGAACTCGACGAGCACTGATCCTTCCGCATGGCGCGTAAAACCACGCGTAATACGGATATCACGCAACTTACCCGGCTGGCGTCCGCTGGGCCTGATCATATAGATCTGTCCTCCTGCATGTGGTAGCGGCCTGTTAGGCCGCTAGAGCACCGACTATCGGTTCAAACGCTTGATGTATTTTTCGAGTTCCGCAAGATCATGCTCGATGGACTTCTTAGAGGTCTTGGCTTTAGTCGGTTTCCTCGGGCTGACCGTTTTCTTCGTTGTTCGGGATTTGCGCACCTGCGGCCGCTTTCTCGTCAGCATCTTGTTCTTAGCGATCTCCCAGAGTGCGTCCTGGTCAACATTAAATGGCTCATTGCCTTGGACAGCGGCTCGCCGCGGTGCGCTGTCCTCCCACCGCAGTGCGACGGCACTGATGTTATCGCTATAACCCTTTCTTCTGTCTTCGGCTTCGATCGCCATTTCCTCGATCCCTTCATCCAGGGACTTGTACTTGAGGTAGCGCACCATCTCCTCGGTCGCGAACGCTTCCCACAAACCGTCAGAACACAGAAGCAGCACGTCGCTGCGCTGCAGTGGTGTCTCCTCGCTGAGGCTAATGGTCGGCTTCTGTGGCCCGCCGACACACTTGAGCAACCGGCTTTTCTCGGGATGACTCAGCATTTCCTCCTCTGTGATCACCCCGTCGGTACGCAGCCGCTCTGTAGCGGTATGGTCGAGGGTACGCGTGAGCAGCATGTTGTTGTGGAAGTGGTAAAGACGGCTATCGCCAACATGGGCCCAATAGGCATAACCGTTTTGCAGCAAGCAAAGTACACATGTGGTACGGGGCTCGATTGGTGGATCATGCCGCTTGGCGGCCTGAACAATCGCGTTGTGCGCTTGCAAAATAGTCAGCGCGAGAAATGCCGAAGGCTGTGTAATTGTGGGCTGTTTGATTCGTTCGAATGCTTGGACGGCGGTCTGCGTGAGCACATCGGCCGCCAACTCGCCGCCCGCATGCCCGCCTAGCCCGTCAGCGACCGCCATCAGTACTGCGTTATCACGTTCCGAGTACGCAATCCGGTCCTGATTCGATGGGCGTGAGCCTGGCGAGGTATGACCCGCAAGCTGATACTTCATCGGTAGTTATGGACGGCCCCAAGGCAGTTTCATGCGTATGCGTTCGATATAACCGACGCGTTCCTCTTCCATCCCCGCGATCCAGCTCTGGTTTAGAAAGTCCAGAAGCTCGTGGACAGTTTGTGGTCTCTCTTTAGGATCCATTCTTAGGCACCAGTCCACAGCCTGCAGCAGATCCTTTGAGTAGCGACGCGCGAAAGTCCTTGCCGCGGGCTTTAAAGCGTCGTCGACTTCGCGCTCAGTGGATGGCGGCGGTGCCCGACCGCTCATGCAAGCCCACATCGACCCGCCCAACGCGTAGAGATCGGTCCAGGGTCCGACCTCGCCGTGGCGATGTTGTTCGAGAGGCGCAAAGCCCAATGTCAGAGTATGCGGCCCCTGCGGTTTTTCGCCGGCCATCGCCATGCGCGCGGCGCCGAAATCCAGCAACAGCGGACGACCGCCCGGTCGCAGGTAGATGTTCGCCGGCTTAATGTCGAGATGCAGCAGACTGTTCTTGTGCAACTCCCAGAGACCTAAGAGCAGTTGAGGGAACACCCTGCGAATGAATTTCTCGCTTAGTTGCCCCGAGTGGCGCTTGATATAGGTGCGAAGGTCTTTCCCACGCTCATAGTCCATGACGAGATAGACTGTATTGTTGGCGCGGAAGAAGTCTGTGACGTGCACGATGTTTGGATGTTTGACCTTGGCAAGCGCCGCTGCCTCGTCAAAAAATCGTTTGATGCCTTTTCGAAACGTATTTGAGGTTTCGCCAGATATGCTTTCGACGCTCGCGTCCTCGAGGCGCCTTGCCTGATCCGTGGGGAGATATTCTTTGATGGCGACCCGCTGGTCGGTCTGTAATTCGGTCGCCAGATAGACGATGCTGAAGCCGCCACCGCCAATCGTTTTCTCAACGCGGTAGCCATGTAGCTCAAAACCTTTTGGCAGGGCCTCAGCTAACTTCATGAACCCTTGATCCCGATAGTTCCGTATGGACCGCCGTTTTCCCCCTGACGGATGTCGGACAGTGGTAATTCAGCCTGGTCAAGGCGGTGAAACAGCTTCCTGCCGGGGCGCTCGCAGGCCACGTGGCCAGTGGCCGCGGTGTGTATTTTCGGTGATCCTCGCGGGTCGGCCTATGCTTACTTATCATTATGAAACATAGCTTAAAATGATGAAACTGGCGACATGTCACGGGTTTCGCCGCGAGCGAGCTCGCGAGTGCCTAATAGACCAATTGTAAGAAGAGGGAATGCCCAATGCCCCTAAGCATGACTGCGTTCGCCCGGCGTGATACGGGGACGCCTTGGGGAACTCTAGTTTGGGAACTGCGGTCGGTTAACCACCGGTTCCTAGAGATGACGGTACGTTTGCCCGATGAGCTCAGAATGCTAGAGGCCCAGGTCCGCACGCTTGTGAGTAGCCGGCTTACGCGTGGCAAGGTCGATTGCGGGCTTCGTTTTCAACCCAAAGATCTCGCAACGGGTGAGTTCGAGCTGAGTGAGCCGATGATTCAACGCATCCTTGAAGTTGCTGGCAAGGTTGGCAAGGCTGCGACAGAAATCTCGCCAGTGAGGGTGATCGATATCTTGCGTTGGCCCGGTGTTTTAAAGACCGCTGAGGCCGACGTCGAAGCCCTCGGTCAACAGGCGCTACGGCTGTTGTCATCCGCGCTTGAGGAACTCGTGGAAACACGCGCACGGGAAGGTTCGCGTATGCAGGCAATCATCGAGCAGCGTCTCGGTGCGGCCCGCGAAATCACCCTGGGCGTTCGCGAGGCGCTTCCTGACGTACGACAGGGTTTTCGTCAACGTCTAGAAGAACGTTTGGCCGAGGTGAGACAAGAGCTGGATCCCACCAGGCTCGAGCAAGAGATGGTCGTATTTGCGCAAAAGACTGACGTCGAAGAGGAGCTCGATCGACTGGAAACGCATCTCGGGGAGACCCATCGTGTGTTGGGTAGCACCGGGCAAATCGGGCGGCGACTGGATTTCCTCATGCAAGAGATGAACCGCGAGGCCAATACGTTGGCATCAAAATCGGCTGATCTGAAAGTGACCAACGGGGCGATCGAACTTAAGGTTCTAATCGAGCAGATGCGTGAGCAGGTCCAGAATATTGAGTAGCAAGCCGTAGCGAGTTGCGTCCCGAGTGGCGAGAAAACATACAGGTTACGTATTCATCCTATCGGCTCCGTCGGGAGCGGGCAAAACGAGCCTCGCTCAGGCCTTGGTCGAGGCTGTCGACGATTTGGCTATATCGGTCTCGCATACCACGCGGCCACAGCGACCTGGCGAAAAGCAAGGGGTCCACTATCACTTCGTAACGGAGCCCGAGTTTCAGGCAATGATCAAGGCAGGCGACTTCCTCGAGTACGCGCAGGTATTCGGCAACTACTACGGCACCTTACGAGGGGCGGTAGATCATTTGCTGCAGCAGGGCAGAAATGTCGTGTTCGATATCGATTGGCAGGGGGCGCGTGCTATTAAGCAGAAAATACCGGAGGCGACTAGCATCTTTATTCTCCCACCGTCGCGCGAAGTGTTGCGCGAAAGGCTGGTCGAGCGCGGCCAGGACCGCGACGCCATTATTCATAAACGCATGGGCGATGCCGTATCCGAAATGAAGCACTATGGCGAGTTTGACTATGTCGTCGTAAACGATGAGTTCGACGCAGCGCTGCGAGATCTGCGGGCAATCGTCCAAGGCCGACCCGAGAGCCGGCGGCCGCTAAGCATCGATATTCAAGCGCTTTTGCATGGCCACTAGCGCGATCAAAAAAAATCAACTAAAATAAAATGTTAGAGTGCCCCTGCGGGGGTTTTTTTATCCCCGGGCAGTGCCCGGGTTAACCGCTAGAGCCGAGGGTGTGCAATGGCGCGTATTACGGTAGAGGATTGCTTGCAGAACGTGGACAATCGATTTCAGCTAGTGCTGGTGGCGACCAGACGGGCGCGACAGCTTATGACTGGAGCGGAGTCCTGTGTTCCGCGTGAGAATGACAAACCCACCGTTATTGCGCTACGCGAGATTGCCGGCGGCTTCGTAACCAGCGCGATCCTGGACGATAGCGCACCGCAGCCTGGACTTGAGGGCGATGACGACGCAGGCGAAGAGCTCCAGCCAAACGAGATCGAATCCGGCCCGGCCGACGCCAAGCCGATCGACGACACGGCATAGCGCCGAGTCCCTACCCGAACGCGATGGTCTGATTGACGACCTATGTGAGCGACTCGAAAGCTACCTCGAGCCCAAGCAAGTCGCCAATGTTCACCGCGCCTACGTCTTCGGCGCGGAAGCTCATGAAGGTCAACTGCGCCGTAGCGGCGAGCCGTATATCCACCACCCCATCGAAGTAGCAAGCATCCTTGCCGAGATACGCCTCGATGCGCAGAGCATCGTGGCTGCGATCCTGCATGATGTTATCGAAGATACGGAGACAGCGAAGGAACACATCGCTAGCGATTTCGGGAAAGAGGTCGCGGATCTTGTCGACGGTGTAAGCAAGATTAGCCAGATCGAGTTCAAGACCAAAGAAGAAGAACAAGCCGAGAACTTTCGCAAGATGCTTCTTGCGATGGGGCGCGACATTCGCGTTATCCTGATTAAGCTCGCTGATCGTCTGCACAATATGCGTACTTTGGGCGCGCTGCCTAGAAATCGACAGCGAGAGATCGCCCGCGAGACTCTCGACATTTACGCACCCATCGCCAACCGCTTGGGTATGCGGCAGTGGTATCACGAGCTCGAGGATTTAGGTTTTGCCTGTCTTTATCCGCTACGGCACCGCATCCTGGCTGAGGCGATACAGAAGCGCCGCGGAAACCGCCGTGCCATAGTTGAAAAGATTCGGCGGGCCGTCCTCCGCCAGCTGGAGCAGGAAGGGCTTAATGCAGAAGTCTTCGGTCGTGAGAAAAACCTATACAGCATCTACCGGAAAATGCGGCAAAAACGGCTCTCGTTCGATCAGGTTTATGATGTCTACGGCTTTCGTATCGTTGTCGACAAGGTCGATACGTGCTATCGGGCGCTTGGAGTTATCCATAACTTGTACAAGCCGATCCCGGGGAAGTTCAAGGATTACATCGCGATTCCGAAAGCCAACGGCTATCAGTCTTTGCACACCGTGGTGTTTGGTCCTTTCGGCGTTTCCGTTGAGATCCAGGTTCGCACCGAGGAGATGAATCGCGTCGCTGATCTCGGCGTAGCGTCACACTGGCTTTACAAGAGCGGCGACACCTCGAATGACCGCATCCCCGCCCGCACCTTACACTGGTTACGGGATCTACTGGACGTGCAACAAAAGGCGGGTAATCCTCGCGAGTTTTTGGAGAACTTGAAGGGTGATCTGTTCTCCGACGAGGTCTATGTTTTTACTCCTAACGGTGAGATCAAAAAGCTGCCGCAAGGCGCCACCGTTATCGACTTCGCTTACGCCGTGCACACGGATGTGGGCAATCACTGCATCAGTGCCAGGATCAATCACGAACTTGTCCCGCCGCGTACTGTCTTGCGCAACGGAGATCACGTCGAGGTAATCACTGCCGAGTGGGCAACACCCAATCCAGTGTGGCTTGACTTTGTGGTCACCGGCAAGGCGCGCGCACACATCCGTAATTTCTTGAAGAACCAAAAGCACGAAGAAGCAGCGCGCCTAGGTGAACGCCTACTCGGGCGCGCAGTGCAAGCGATGGGCATCGATCTTGCGAAAGTTAAAGAGGCACAGAAAAAGGTATTGCTCAAAAAGCTAAAACTGAAAACTTGGGGCGCTCTGCTTAGTGAGATTGGGCTCGGCAACCGGCTCGCTCCTGTGGTAGCGCGTCAGCTCGGCACGGACGGGACGGACGACGGTGGGCAGGGCAAGCAACGTGGCAAACGCCCTGCTCTTGCGATACGAGGCACTGAGGGTGTAGTTGTTACCTACGGGCGCTGCTGTGGCCCGGTTCCCGGGGACCCGATTATCGGCTTTCTCTCGGCGGGACGTGGCATTGTGGTTCATACGCAGGAATGCCGTAATTTGACGGACTACCGCAAGCATCCAGAAAAATGGATCGATCTGCAGTGGGAAGAAAATATCGAACGCGCATTCCCAGTGCACATCCGAGTAGAGGTGAGGAACAAGCGAGGCGTGCTGGCGTCGGTGGCGGCGGCGATAGCCGATACCGAAGCTAACATCGACACGCTTTCTTTCGATGAACGCGACGGCGAGTACAGGGCAATGAATTTCACGGTGGAGGTGCGCGACCGGTTGCACCTGGCGCAGATCATGCGACGCATCCGCATGCAAGATGAAGTCATACGACTCAATCGCAAGAAAGGGTAAACCTCCTAATACTAAATACAACAGCTCAGAGGCGCTGCCCACGTCTTGCGGAAATCGCACATCCCTGTGTGTTGCGCAGTTGGCTGTTAGCATTATGTTTTCGGTCGTGCGGTTTAGTGAAGGAGGGGAACCGAGATGAAAAGGCGGGCAATAAGAACAAACCAAGCGCCTCAGGCGATTGGAACGTATTCACAGGCAATCAGGATCGGCTCCACGGTGTATCTCTCAGGACAAATCCCGCTCGACCCTGAGACTATGGAAATCGTGCAAGGGGATATGCGGGCCCAGATCGCACGGGTTTTTGACAACTTGAAGGCGGTAGCCAAAGCGGGGGGAGGTACACTCGCCGATGTGGTCAAGCTCACGGTTTTTCTTACAGACCTGTCGCATTTTGCCCTTGTCAATGAGGTTATGGCGTCCTATTTTAATGAGCCGTTCCCGGCGCGTGCTGCGATTGGCGTAGCGGCGCTACCGAAAGGTGTAGCCGTTGAGATGGATGCCATCATGGAGATCGAGCGCTAGTACATCGCAAGTGGCGGGTGGTAGCTTAATTCACACCCACTTGCCTACTACTCGCAACTAAAAACGCTGCTACTCGGGTCATGCGCATTGCGTCCCTGCCTGTCACGACACTCAGAGGCGTCGGTCCCAAGCTCGCACAGAAGCTCGCCCGTTTGAAGCTGCACACGGTGCAGGATGTCTTGTTTCACCTGCCGTACCGCTATCAAGACCGTACGCGCTTGACAGCGCTCGGCACCCTGAAGCCGGGTACAGAAGCGTTAGTGGCCGGAGAGATCGCGTTGACCGACATCACTTACCGCGGCCGGCGCAGTCTCGTATGCCGGATCACGGACGGTACAGGCTTTATTAACTTGCGTTTCTTTCACTTTTCAGGGGCGCAGCAGCGCAACCTTCAGTGCGGCCGCACTGTTGTTGTGTACGGCGACGTACGGGTTGGGCCGACGGGCTTCGAGATGACACACCCAGAGTACAGCGTGTGCGAAGATGGTCAAACGCCCGAACCGGAAGGATGTTTAACCCCAGTGTATCCTTCGACAGAAGGGGTGCATCAACTCACGCTTCGCCGCCTCGCACAACAGGCGCTGGATCGTTATCTAGCGACCATAGACGAATCTTTACCACCAGATGTGCTCGGCCAGTTCGAGCTACCCGATATTCGCGATGCACTCGTGAGTCTTCACCGTCCACCGAGCACAGACGATGCGCATGCGCTTGAACAGGGCGCACATCCAGGACGCGATCGCCTCGCGTTTGAGGAACTCTTGGCATACCAGCTGAGCTTGCGACGATTACGAGCCGAACAGCGTGAGCACGATGCCCCTGCTATCTCGAAGGGCAACGTGATTCTAAATCAGCTTGTCTCGCAACTGCCATACTCACTGACGCGCGCCCAACAGCGAGTGATCTGCGAAATCCAACGCGATCTGAGTCAAACGCACCCGATGCAGCGTCTACTGCAAGGTGATGTGGGTTCAGGAAAAACTGTGGTCGCGATCGCCGCCAGTGCCTGTGCCGTCGAGGCTGGTTTGCAGGTGGCAATTATGGCACCCACCGAGATTCTCGCCGAGCAACATCTGCACAACGTCCGCCAGTGGCTTTCGCCTTTGGGCATCGAGGTCGTCAGCCTCCTTGGCAAGATCGACGGACGGCGTCGCCGTGAGGCCCTAGACGTGATCGGGTCACGCGCAGCCGTGATCGTCGGCACGCATGCGCTGTTTCAAGAAAGCGTGGAATTCGCCGCGTTGGGGTTAGTTATTGTCGATGAGCAACACCGTTTCGGGGTTCACCAACGTCTTGCTTTGCGCGAAAAAGGAGCACGAGCCAACCGACGACCGCATCAGCTCATCATGACTGCGACCCCAATTCCGAGAACATTGGCACAGACCGTCTATGCCGACCTCGACGTTTCTATCATCGACGAGTTGCCACCCGGGCGACAACCGGTTGAAACGGTGGTTGTATCGGGCAGCCGACGCACCGAAGTCGTCGAACGCATCCGCGCCGCCTGCGTCAAAGGGCAGCAGGCCTACTGGGTATGTCCATTGATTGATGAATCTGATCACGTTGCACTGCAGACGGTGACGGATACAGAAGCACGTCTGCACACAGCGCTACCCGAATTGGAAGTAAGTCTAGTCCACGGTCGCCTGAAACTTCCCGTCAAGGATCACATTATGGCTGCCTTCAGGGAAGGCACAGTAAATGTCCTTGTTGCAACCACCGTGATCGAAGTAGGTGTCGATGTACCCAACGCAAGTTTGATGGTAATCGAGAATGCCGAGCGCTTAGGCTTGTCACAACTCCATCAATTGCGTGGCCGCATAGGCCGTGGAGCGAGGCGTAGCACGTGCGTACTCATGTATCAGCCACCTCTGTCGCCGCAGGCACGCGAACGGCTAGCGGTACTTCGGAGTAGCACAGACGGCTTCGAGATCGCGCGCAAGGATCTGGAAATGCGTGGGCCCGGAGAGATCTTGGGTACTCGCCAGACTGGTTTGGAGCAGTTCCGCGTCGCCGATTTGGTGCGTGATCATCGCAAGCTCCCAACGGTACAACAGCTGGCTACTATATTATTACGCGACTATCCTAACTGTGCTGACGCTATCATTGATCGATGGCGCACGTCCGAAGCCGACTATACGCAGGTGTAATGCAAACGCCATCAACACCGCAGCCGCCGTCCAAGGAGGAACAGATCAACACCGCTGTTAGGCTCGCGATCGTGGTTGAACACGCTCTCGCCGTTACTGTAGTGCACGTAGCTGATCGCCCAACACTTAAACTCGTAACGCCCGGACAAGTAAAACCGAAGGTGTGTACCAATGTTGGCACTCTTATCCGCAAGCGCAAATCCACCTGTGAAATTAAGACCACGCCATAGGGGTACTACGTAGCCGCCCCCAACTGTTATATTGCTTCTGTTGACTTGGGAGCTGTCCCAACCGCCAGCGTGTATCTCCCAACGGTTCATTCGGTAGCGAGCAAAGATGGCGACGCTGATATCGGAGTTATCGAGACTCGTGCCACTGACAGAAACTCCTGTTCCCACATCGATCCACAACTGGTTTGGATCCGCATCAGCGCACACTGAGATGGGGCTGAGCAGTAGAGAGCAGAGAACGGCCAGGACTAACTTAAAGAAAGCACGACTGGGAGACCTAATTTGTTGTCCTCCTTTTAGTTCTTAGTTGATCTTTTTTTCAAACCTTTTTTCGTCTCGGCCTCGGGTTCGATCCAGTCTTAAGCAGCAGCATCGGCACGATCTTGCAGATCATGACATAAGCACAGGTCGTGAACCAGCGCTGACGCCACGGCGCGCAGCGTTTTTGTTACCATGATACTTTCGTGCTTCGCCTTGCAGCTGACAGAGTTCACCGTGTGAAAGTCATCGGCCATCTTCGCGAATACGTGCTGTTGATGCGGTTGCATCGACCGATCGGGATCTTGTTGCTGCTTTGGCCTACCCTTTGGGGCCTTTGGCTGTCCGCTAAGGGACAGCCCGACCCCTTCGTATTCTCAATCTTCGTACTGGGCGTGGTGCTGATGCGCTCGGCCGGCTGCGTTATCAACGACTACGCGGACCGGAATTTTGACCCCCACGTTAAGCGCACCCGTGATCGACCACTGGCGGCTGGTCGTGTTACACCAAATGAAGCCTTGGTGCTGTTCGTAGCGCTTTCACTAATCGCTTTCGTCCTGGTGCTTCAGTTGAATGCGTTGACCGTGGCGCTGGCTGGAGTAGGTGCTTTGCTGGCTGCCACTTACCCCTTTCTCAAACGCTACACACACCTGCCACAGTTTTACTTGGGTGTGGCCTTCGGTTGGTCCATTCCGATGGCGTTTGCGGCACAGACAAACTCGGTACCGGCGATCGCATGGGTGATGTTTTTAGCGAATGTTTTCTGGGCTGTGGCCTATGATACTGCTTACTCCATGGTCGATCGTGACGACGACATCAAAATCGGCATGAAATCGACAGCGATACTGTTCGGTACTTATGATCGTCTAATGATTGGCGTTGCCCATGCTTTAGCAATCGCTTTGCTCATTGTTACTGGGGTGCTGGCTGATTTGGCGAGCCCCTATTACCTCGGCCTAGGGGTCGCTGCAGGCCTTGCGGTATACCAACAGCACCTTATTCGGGACAGGGGGCGCGAGGGATGTTTCGGGGCGTTTCTTAACAACAATTGGTTTGGCGCGGCGGTTTTCGCCGGTCTTGTGCTTGCTTACCTGATCGTTTCGAACAGCTGAGAGGCTGAGAGACGGCTGTTTGGGTGCCGTCCAACGCGACGATGTTGCTGGCTACAGGCTACCCGCAACGAGCCACGCTTTAATAGGACACACCGCTTCGATGGCTATCTTAGTTCTCATCGTTGCGCTGGTGGTGATCTTTATCGGCGCAGAAGCCTTCACTAACGCTCTAGAGAACCTTGGGCAGCGTCTCAAGATCTCTGAGGGCGTGACGGGGTCCATTTTCGCTGCGATTGCCACCGCTCTACCCGAGACCATGGTGCCCATCGTAGCAATGCTCGGCGTCACTGCCGCACAGGACGTGCGTGAGGACGTCGCCATTGGCGCGATACTCGGTGCACCGCTGATGCTTTCGACTATCGCGCTCTTTTTGATGGGCGTGTTTGCTGCCAGAGCACGTGGATGGAAAGATCCCTTACGACCCGAGCGTACTGGCTTTAGACGCGATCTATCCTGGTTCCTGATGGTTTTCGCGCTTGCTACCTGCGCGCTTTTTGTGCCGCCGCAGGCGCAGCTCGTACGAGCGACTATCGTGTTGGCGCTCGTGGTGATGTATTTCCTCTACCTCATGTTGACAATACGTGCCTCAGCGCGGCTGGTTAGAGATGGTCACGGCACCGAGGCAGACCATCCGCTCTACGTCGTGTTCTACCTACAGCACCTCGGGTTGCGCCGTCTTCGCGAGAGCTTTGCTGCCATTGTGCTGCAGCTTGGCGGTGGGTTTGCCCTCATTGTTTTGGGCGCGCGCGGTTTTGTGCAGGGCGTTGAGGAATTGTCGGTCACAATGGGCGTATCGGCGTTGGTCTTGTCGTTGCTAATTATCCCGGTGGCGACGGAGCTCCCAGAGAAGGTGAACAGCATACTGTGGATCCGACGCCGCCGAGACACCCTGGCAGTTGGCAACATCACAGGAGCGATGGTGTTTCAGGGCAGCCTATTGCCGGCGTTGGGGATCGTGCTAACGCCTTGGGCACCGCGGCCAGAGGTGTTGGCGAGCGCTGCCGTTGCCTTGCTCGCAAGCGGTTACTTGCTGGTACTCAGGCGCCGCGGCAACGTGCGCCCATATCACTTGATCGTTAATGGCGCATTGTACGTGGCGTATGGCGTGTTCGTACTGTTTTAGATGCTGCCGTGTGCTCTAATTGACAGAGAAACCGCGTACGATGACCTACACTGCCATCTCGTCTTGTCGGCGCAGCGGCGGTCAGCGGGCCTTCTTTAAGTGATGTCGACAAAAGGCGTATCTGTGAGCCGATATGCTGTGATGGGAAATCCTATCCATCATAGCAAGTCACCCGCTATTCACCGCCTGTTTGCGGAGCAATGTCATATCGCGCTCGACTACCGTGCAATCGAAGTCGCGTTGGACGAGTTCGAGCAAGCGGTGCGTAGGTTCCAAGCCGAAGGGGGAGCAGGGCTCAATGTTACCGTGCCGTTCAAGCTCGATGCGTTTGCTTTGGCAGATCGGCGCAGTCAACGGGCTTTGGTCGCACAAGCGGTCAATACCTTGAAGTTCGAGGGTGATGGAGAAATTCTTGGTGATAACACCGACGGCATCGGCCTGGTGCGCGATCTCACGCGCAATCTCAAGCTAAAACTGCATGGCCGACACCTATTGATACTGGGCGCAGGCGGCGCTGTGCGTGGGGTCGTCGGACCGCTGCTCGAGCAAGGTATTGCAGGGCTGGTCGTGGCAAACCGTACTGTGGCCAAGGCGCGGGAGCTGGAAGCGGCACTAGCAACCTATGGACCGATTAGCGGCCGAGGGTTTGCCGACCTTGGGGCGGAACGCTTCGATGTCGTGATTAACGGGACTGCGGCGAGCCTCACTGGCGAATTGCCGCCACTGCCGAGAAAGCTGTTCCGCGATAACGCTGTCGCCTACGATTTAATGTACAGCGACGAACCGACGCCATTTATGCGCTGGGCGCACGCCCACGGCGCGAGCCGCGTCGCGGATGGTCTGGGTATGCTTGTCGAACAGGCAGGGGGGTCGTTTTTCCTTTGGCACGGCGTGCGGCCAAGTACGAAACCTGTCATTAAAGCCCTACGTCACCAGGCTATGCAGGATTAAAGAGGCTATGAAACGAAAGGTGCGAGTCGGCATTCTCTTCGGCGGTCGGTCCGCCGAGCACGAGGTGTCGCTCCAGTCAGCGAAGAGCATCGTCGATGCGATCGACCAATCCAAGTATGAGGTGACATTAATCGGTGTGGACAAAGATGGTCAGTGGTACCTAAATGACGCGTCGACCTTTCTTTTGAATGCCGATAGTCCGAAGCTAATCGCGCTTAATAAGAGTACCGAAAATGTCACCCTCGCCACCGGCGCTAGCTGCGGCGATCTCGTGAGCCTGAGAGGTTCGGGATCAGTCGCAGCTCTCGATGTCGTATTTCCGGTGCTCCACGGCCCCTATGGTGAGGACGGCTCGGTGCAAGGTCTGTTCAAACTCGCCAATATTGCGTTTGTCGGCTCAGGCATCTTAGGCGCGGCGGTGAGCATGGATAAGGACGTGATGAAGCGACTGCTAGCACAGGCGGGTTTGCCCACGCCTAAGTGGCGCACTATAAATAGCGCCTCGCGCGAGCGGTTCTCGTACAGCGATATTGTTGATGAGCTCGGGTCGCCTTGTTTTATCAAACCTGCCAACCTGGGGTCGTCAGTCGGCGTCGCCAAAGTACACAACGAGACCACGTTCAAGGCAGCCATGCACGATGCTTTTCGTTACGACAACAAGATCCTGATTGAAGAGTTCATCGATGGACATGAAGTGGAGTGCTCAGTGCTCGGTAATGAGGAACCAATAGCATCGGTGCCAGGGGAGGTTGTTCCTGCGCATGAGTTCTACTCATACGACGCGAAGTACATCGATGAGAAAGGAGCTGAACTACGCATCCCCGCGGACTTGCCGAAGGATGTTGTCGAACAAGTGCGAGATTTGGCGGTCAGAGCCTTTAAGGTCCTGTGCTGCGATGGTATGGCCCGCGTCGATTTCTTCGTCACCGGCGGAGGCAAAGTGTACGTGAACGAGCTCAACGCGATTCCAGGCTTTACCAAGATCAGCATGTATCCCAAGTTATGGCAGGCGAGTGGCATTGCTTACTCGGAGCTGATCGACAAGCTTATCCAGCTCGCGTTGGAACGACACCAACGGGATAGCAAGCTCAAGACGAACGTTGAGCTGTAACGTATAGTGCGCGCCGGTGATCGGCGGGGCGATGTTATACTGACTAACCGCGCTGACAAGGAGGGCTAGAAGATGAGAATCGCAATAATTCTGCTCGCGTTCCTCATAGCGCCGAGCTTCGGTGTGGCGGGCGAGTTACCGTCCACCATCACACAGGACGCACTTCTGAAGAAACTAAAAACCGGTACAGCGCCGCTGATCCTCGATGTGCGCACGCCGGCCGAATACCAGTCCGGCCATGTTCCGCAGGCGGTCAACATCCCGCATCTGCAATTACCTAACCGGCTTTCGGAACTCGGTGATGTTAAGGACCAAGAAGTAGTGGTTTACTGCGAACGCGGGCCACGCGCCGGATTCTCGGAATCCGTGCTGCAAAACGCGGGCTTCAACAGTGTGCGCCATCTCGAAGGCGACATGTGGGCTTGGCGCAACGCCGGCTTGCCGACGGAGCGGCCCTAAAACAACGAACGTGAGGTGGAGAAACGATGGCTAAGGCGACGTTTGGCGCTGGCTGCTTCTGGGGTGTAGAGGCAAGGTTTCGGGAGATCGAGGGTGTAACCGCCACACGGGTCGGCTACGCCGGCGGCTCAATCGAGAATCCGACTTATAAGGAGGTGTGTACTGACACGACCGGGCACGCGGAAGTCGTGCAAGTTGAGTATGACGCCGATCGCATAACGTACGAGCAGTTGCTGGACGTGTTCTGGAACGCTCACGACCCCACTCAACTTAACCGGCAGGGCCCCGATTTCGGCACGCAGTATCGCTCAGCGATCTTCTATCATGATGAAGCACAAAAGGCAGCAGCTATCGCTTCAAAAGAGCAGCTCGGCAGTAGCGGCAAGTACAAGCAGCCGATTGTCACTGAGGTTACGCAGGCAGCCCAGTTTAACCCGGCAGAGGATTATCATCAGCGCTATTTTGAAAAGCGTGGCCTAACAAGTTGCACGATCGAGCTAAGGCGAACGTCATAGCTCCTTAACGCGTTGCTCGTGGTGATTCCAGCGCGATCTCGAAAAGTCGAGGCCAGAGCTTGCCAGTAACGAACAAGCGATCATTCTCCGGGTCATAGGCGATCCCGTTTAGAACGTCCACAGGCTCGCTTCGATTATGTGCGCCTAACAGTCCCCTGAGGTCTATCCACGCGATAACACGCCCTGTTTCGGGGACGATCCGTGCAATACGGTCTGTCTTCCAGATATTCGCGAATACTTCGCCACGTACGTACTCGAGTTCGTTAAGCCGGCTGACTGGCCCGTTGTTGTCAAATACCTCCACGCGATCTAGCACACGGAAGGTACGCGGATTCAGGAAGTGCAACGTCGCGGTGCCGTCGCTTAAGATCAAACGTGACCCATCGTGAGTCAACCCCCATGTTTCCATCAAGTAGGGAAACGTTTTGCGCAGCCGAAAGCTTCGTTTGTCGTAAACAAAAATGACTTTCGATTTCCACGTGGTCTGGATAACTTCGTCGCGGAAAATCGTTAGACCTTCACCGAAGAACCGCTCGGGTAACTCATAAAGCTTTATGACTTTGCCGGTATTGAGCTCCACCTTGCGCAAGGTCGATCGACCGTAAAGACCTGTGCCTTCGTATAAGAAGCCACCGTCAAACGCGAGCCCTTGCGTAAACGCAGCCTGATCGTGCGGGAATACGTTAATCACCCGATATGTATAAACTGGTAGATCATCTGCTGCTCGACACGGTGGCGGGGTAGACAACAGCCATGTCAGAAGCGCGATTACAGTGATGGATGATTTATCGTACGGCACCAGGGCGGCTGTAATGAGGGTCCAATGCCTCTAATCGACGTCGGGTTCGGGCGTGCCGTCTTCCACGGGACTGCTTAGGCTCTTGTCTACTCGATCTCGCCCCGGACAACGACGAATCCCTATCCCATCAACACTAACTCTTCAGCGCTGGTCGGATGAATTGCTATGGTTTTGTCAAAATCGCTTTTTTTGGCCTTCATCCTGACGGCAACTGCAAACCCCTGGATCATCTCGTCGGCTTGGGCGCCGATGATATGACAACCGACAACCTCTTCCTTCTCTCCCACCGTGACGAGCTTCATAACCGTACTCGGCTTTCGCCGCGTAACGGCATGAAACATGTTGGTAAAGCGTGTTCGATAGACCTTGACCTCGCTTTGGCCGAAGCGCTTGTGTGCCTCCTCCTCGGTTAAACCTACGGTGCCGATTGGTGGATGGCTGAAGATTACTGTAGGGATGTTCTCATATTCGAGTCGCGCGTCAGGTTGACCACCGAATACACGATCCGAGAGTCTACGCCCGGCGGCGATCGCCACGGGTGTCAGCATCCATTTACCCGTGACGTCACCCAGTGCGTAAACGTGCTCGACATTAGTATTCTGAAACTCATCGACTATGATATGATCCTGTTGGTCAACGGCCACGCCGGTCTGATCCAGTTCCAGACCATTCGTATTAGGGCTACGACCAACTGCCCAGATCACTGTGTCAAACCCCTTGAAGGAGTTGCCATCTGCGCTGTTGATTTGAATGGTTTTGTCGCCAGCTCGTTTCAACTGCTCCAAACGAACGCAGGTCATGATATCTACACCGGCGTTCTGCATTTCATCCATCAAGGTTTCGCGCAATGTTGCATCAAACTTACGCAAGAAGGTCTCGCGGCGAAGGAGCATAGAGACATCGGAGCCCAGAGCGTTCAACAATCCGGCAAACTCGACGGCGATGTAACCGGCACCGATTATCATCACTCGCCGTGGTTGATCCTCGAGCTCGAAGAACCCATCGCTTGTAATACCCAGGTCTGCACCGGGCACGTTGGGAACGTCGGCCTTCGAGCCGGTAGCCACTAAAATGTGGTCAGCCGTAAGCTCTGCGCCATTGACCGCGATGGTATGGCGGTCACGAAACGCCGCCTTACCCGAGATCTCGTCTATCTCCGCGGTATCAAGACCTCGATGATATATCTTGTTAAGCCTTCCGATGTAGAGATCGCGCGCCGCCTTGATCGTTGACCAGTCGAAACCATTGACTTTAACGTCAAAGCCATAGTCCTTAGCATCGTGCAACACTTCGGCAATGGTCGAGGTGTTCCACATAACCTTCTTAGGAACGCAGCCGCGGTTTACACATGTGCCGCCTATGCGATCTGATTCAATCACTACTGTCTTGGCTCCATGTCCGGCAGCGCGTTTGCCGGCGGCAATACCACCACTGCCGCCGCCAACTACAAGGAAATCGTAATGCTTGGTCATTTCTTCGCAATAACACAGCACAAACGATGAGTACGCGATTGTATCAAGACGTGCTAGATTATGCGGCCTCCTACCATCTGTTAGATGCGCTAGGCTTACACGTATGGATAGCGCTGACCTTGCAGCCAATCCTCTTCTCGATCTCTCTGGTCTACCTCATTTCAGCGAGATCCGACCCGAACACGTGCAGCCGGCGCTTGAATTTGTCCTCGCGCAAAACCGTGCCGCGCGGGAGCGCCTTCTATCTTCGGGTGATGCCTATACGTGGGACAACTTCGTACAGCCGCTTGAGGATATGGAAGAACGACTGAATCGCGTGTGGGCGCCGGTAGTGCATCTAAATTCTGTAAATAATAGCCACGCTTTACGGCAGGCCTATAACGACGGTCTACCTCGCGTCAGCGCGTACCGCACGGAGATCGGCCAGGACCTACGCAGCTTCCGCATATACAAACACATTGCCGGGAACGATAAGCCACTACGTTTGGATCAAGCACAACAGAAACTGCTCGAACACACGTTGCGAGATTTCCGGCTAATGGGTGCTGAGTTAGGTGGTAGGCAAAAGGTCCGGTTCAAGGAAGTTCAGCAAGAAGTGGCGCAGCTGTCCAGTCGCTTCGCAGACAACGTGCTTGATGCAACGCAAGCATGGGAGTTCCTAGTCACAGAGGAAGAACAACTTGCTGGTCTGCCAATGTCGGCTCGCGAGATGGCGCGGCAGGCAGCCGAGCGAGATGCAAAACAAGGTTATAGGTTCAGCTTAGACGCGCCGTCATACCTCGCATTTATGACATTCGCGGACAACCGAGAGCTTCGTGCGCGCATGTACCAAGCATACGTCACGCGTGCTAGCGAGGAGGGTCCGCACCATGGACGTTGGGACAACAGCGAGATCATTGTCTGCATCTTGAGACTTCGACGCGAGGCAGCGCGTCTGTTGGGTTTCGCGAATTACGCGGAGTACTCGCTTGAGCGGAAAATGGTCGATAGTGTCGAGCATGTGCTGGATTTCCTGTACACGCTTGCGGCGCGTGCGAAGCCGGTGGCCGAGCGGGAGATAGAAGCGCTGAAGGTGTTTGCCGAAACTGAGTATGGGCACGACGAGCTCGCTGCCTGGGATATTCCATACTTCGCGGAAAAGCTGCGCCAACATCACTTTGATTTTTCGCAGGAGGATCTGCGTCCATACTTTCCAGTGGATCAGGTCATCACGGGAATGTTCGAGGTTGTCGGCCGGCTTTACGGCATAACGTTTCGCCAGATTGATGGGATTGCGACCTGGCATCCGGACGTGCGTTTCTATGAGATTCGCGATGGCACTGGTGCATTGCGCGGCCAGTTCTACCTCGATCTCTATGCACGTGCACACAAGCGTGGCGGCGCCTGGATGGACGAATGCATCAGTCGCAAGCGTGCCAACGGTAGCACTCAGATACCCGTGGCCCATCTCACTTGCAATTCGTCACCACCGGTCGGCGATCGCCCAGCGTTGTTTACGCACGAGGAAGTGATTACATTGTTTCACGAGTTTGGACATGGACTACACCATATGTTGACCATGGTCGATTATGTCGGTATATCGGGAATTAATGGTGTTGCATGGGATGCGGTAGAGCTGCCTAGTCAGTTTATGGAAAACTGGTGTTGGCAGCGGGAAGTAATGGACTTGGTGGCACGTCACTACGCGACCGGGGCGGGCATTGATGACGGGTTGTTTACGAAGCTCGTCGGCGCCAAAAACTTTCAGTCAGGGATGCAGATGGTGCGGCAGCTCGAGTTCGCCCTATTCGATATGCGGCTGCACTGTGATGATGATCCAGACGATTCGAAAAGCGTGCAGGCGTTGCTAGACGAAGTCCGTCGTGATGTCGCGGTGGTAATCCCGCCGGCATACAATCGTTTTCAGAATGCATTTACCCACATCTTCGCTGGTGGCTATGCCGCCGGTTACTACGGCTACAAGTGGGCGGAGGTCTTGTCGGCAGATGCCTTCAGCAAGTTCGAGGACAACGGGGTCTTCGATCGGAAGACCGGCCTCGAATTCTTGCACAATATTCTAGAGCAGGGTGGAACGTGCGAGCCCATGGATCTGTACACTCGCTTCCTTGGTAGAAGGCCACGGATTGACGCGATGTTGCGCTATTCTGGGTTAGCTCAATAGATGCAGCGGTTGATGAAACGAACACTTGCTATCTCCGTTTTGATGCTGAGCATCAGCACGCCCGGCATTGCCGAGGAGACGGCGTACGTCACCGACAAAGTTTTTATCGATTTGCGTTCCGAGGCGCACTACGAGAGCCCGATAGCTCATAAGATTCTGTCCGGGACCACGCTTGAAGTGCTAGAGCAACTCGGCGATTTCACTCGAGTGCGTGACGCGAGCGGGCGCGAAGGTTGGATCGAGAACCACGAGCTAATGCACGAGCCGCCCGCACGTGTGTTGCAGACGCAATTGCAGACCGAGTTGGCCAAGCTCAGAGCCGAACTCAAAGACACGCAACAAAAACTAGAGCAGGCGCAAGCGGTCTTGGCCGAAGATGACGCTGAGGCGAAAGAACTCACGAGCGCGCAGGCAAAGCTTAAGCGCCAGCTCGCCAGTCTCCGAGCTAAGCTCAAGGAGACCGAGACCAAGCTCGCGAAGACACAGGATACTCTGACTCAAGAGCGCGCTCGAGCCGAAGAGTTGGCGGCCGAGCTAGCGGAGACAGCACAAGGACCGGGCCAGACGCCACAGCTTGGCGAAGTCGCCGATATTACCCCGCTCGTTACCGCATCTGCGAAAGCGCGGGAGCCGGTACACTTCCCTGGATCCGGCGATGAACCGTATGCCAGCGAGATACCCGAACCGGGCATAAAAGCCTATTTAATCAGATTCTTGCCGTCACTCAATCTCCTGTGGCTGGGCATTTCTTTTGCTATGCTGTTAGTAGGATTCGTCACCGGGGCGGTGTGGTTGCGCGTGCGAAACCAACGAAAGCTCGGTGGTATGAGGATACGCATTTGATCCACCTGAATAGATCGATACTCACCCTCACGATTGCCTTACTCTCGGTGGCTTGGCTTGTGCCTTCAGCACAAGCAGTGAAGTTGTATAAATGGGTTGATCAGAACGGCAACGTGACCTATCACGATAGACCGCCGCCTACTGAGGGCGGTTATCGCGTCGAGAGCAAGACGTTTAAACTTCGCAGTGGCGAACCGAGAGGGCCGACGTCCAATGACGCAAGCGTGGCGGCTGAAAAGTACCCTGTCATCATCTATAGCACACCGCAGTGTACGTCTTGTGATCTGGCGCGTGCCTATCTGGGCAAGCGCAACGTGCCTTTTACCGACAAGAATGTCCAGGGTAATCGGGAGCTGCTCAAAGAGCTGCAGGACAAAACTGGCTCGCTCACGGTTCCTACCATTATGATCGGTGAAAAAGTGATGAAAGGGTACTTGGAATCTTTGCTCGCCGGCGAACTTGACGCCGCCGGCTATCCCAAGATAGAAACTGCCCAGTCGACCGAAGGGCAAGACGAGACTGCTCGGACGACCGAAGGGCAGGAGCAGTAACTCCTATCCCAATTGAAATATGATCACCCGCCGCTTCGGCTGCGGGTTGTTGCATGGTGCGTATGCGGCAGCGATGAAGATCGCCACGTGGAACGTGAATTCACTGCGTGTTCGCCTCGGCCAGGTCCTGGGTTGGCTTGCGGATAATCAGCCCGACATCCTCTGTCTTCAGGAAACAAAACTTACGGATGAGAACTTCCCGATAGAAGAGATCCGCCAGGCGGGCTATGACGCGATATACGCAGGCCAGAAGACCTACAACGGTGTCGCCACACTTAGCCGGCTGCCCGCAGCGGAGGTTGCCGACGCGATCCCCGGTTTGGGTGATACGGAGAAACGCATCATTGTCGCGACGTATGGCGAGGTGCGCGTCGCTAATGTATATGTCCCGAACGGGCAGACAGTGGGTTCAGACAAATACGCGTACAAGCTCGACTGGTTAACGCGGCTTGCCCGATACGTTCACGAACAGCAGACCCAATACCCGCGACTGGCCTTGGCCGGTGATTTCAACATCGCGCCTGAGGAGCGTGATGTACATGATCCGGCACTTTGGCAAGACTCAGTCCTATTCAGCGAAAAGGAGCGCGCAGCGTTTCGCGAGCTGCTGCGGACAGGCTTGGTTGATGTTTTCCGCAAGTTCGAGCAGCCTGCCAACAGTTTCACGTGGTGGGATTACCGCCAAGGCGCCTTTCGCCGGGACTTGGGATTGCGTATTGATCATATCTTGTGCAGCGAAGCGCTGAGCCGCGTTTCCCGCGCGAGCACCATCGACAGGGCACCCAGAGGTCGCGAGCGCCCCTCCGATCACGCTCCCGTCATCGCCGAGTTCGATATCCCGAGCTCGCCCGTTTAACGTCGCGCTTGACGAAAACGTAGATGTAAATGATAATCATTATCATTAACAATAACTGGAGGGTAACGCAATGGGAAAAAGCCTTTTCCTCGCTTATATCGCCGCCACGTTAGTGCTCATAGCAACCACGGGCTTCGCTGCGGCGGCCGAGGAGCTGGTGGTTTACTCCGCGCGCAAGGAGCATCTGATCAAACCGCTATTTGATGCCTATCAGGCCAAAACCGGCACCCAAATCAAGTTCATCACCGACAAGGCCGCACCGCTGCAAGCACGGCTGCGGGCCGAAGGCGCGAACACGCCAGCCGATCTCCTAATTACGGTCGATGCCGGTAACCTCTGGAACGCGGCGCAAGCGGGGTTGCTTGCCGAGGTCGACTCCCAGAAGCTCGCACGCAACATACCCGGCTATCTTCGCGATCCGGATGGACGCTGGTTCGGTCTCTCGATTCGGGCGCGCACCATCGTCTACAGCACGGAGCGGGTCAAGCCCGGTGAGCTCTCGACCTATGAGGCCCTTGCTGAGCCTCAGTGGAAGGATCGGTTGTGTCTGCGCACGTCCAAGAAGGTTTACAACCAGTCAATGGTGGCCATGATGATCGCGCGTCTCGGCGAGCAAGAGACCGAGACGATCGTGCGTGCGTGGGTTGGCAACTTGGCTACACTACCGTTCTCCAACGATACAAAGGTAATGCAGGCAATCGCCGCCGGGCAATGCGATGTCGGGATAGTGAATACGTATTACTATGGTCGGCTCAAGAAAAAGGACCCTTCTTTACCGCTGGCACTGTTCTGGCCCAATCAAACCGATCACGGCGTGCACGTCAATATCTCCGGCGCTGGCGTTACACGCCACGCGAAGCACCGCCAGCAGGCAATTCGCTTCCTCGAATGGCTGTCTTCGAAGAAAGCGCAGCGGCTGTTCGCGGACGCAAACATGGAATATCCGGCGAATCCGCGTGTGGAAGCTAACCCAAAGGTCGCGGCCTGGGGGGCGTTCAAGCGGGACACCATCAATGTGTCAGAGGCAGGCCGTCTGCAGGCGGACGCGGTGATGCTAATGGACCGTGCGGGCTACAAGTAGTGTCGGTTCGTTCCCAAGCTGAGCACACGCGGCTCGTCTGTTGATCACGTAGTCTGCACGATATGGGCCACCCGCTCGAACGTGCTTCCGGTCGTGCGCGCACAGCGCTCGGGCTCTCTGCCTGGCTCGGTGTCAACGTGTGGCATTGGCGCGCGACAAGCCTCGTTATCGCCGGCGCCGTGGGGGCGCCCATCTTCGTCATTGTCGGCGCTTGGCTCGTGCCCTCCGGCGATGTCTGGCGCCACCTCGCTGACACCGTGTTACTGGAGCTTGTGCGCAACACGATCGTGTTGATGCTTGGCGTGGGTATGGGTGTACTCGCGTTGGGCATCACCCTTGCCTGGTTGACGAGCATGTGCGAATTCCCGGGCCGGCGGCTGTTCGAATGGGCGCTTATGCTGCCACTCGCGGTCCCCGCATATGTGTTGGCGTTCGTAGCGATCGGTCTGTTGGATTTCGGCGGCCCGCTGCAGACGTGGTTGCGCAAGGTGTTCGGCAGCGACGGTTACTGGTTTCCGAGCATACGTTCAGAGGGCGGCGTTATTGCGGTGCTTGTACTCGCGTTTTACCCCTACGTTTACATGTTGGCGCGCGCCGCTTTTCTGAGCCAAGGTCACGGTGCGCTGGAAACCGGGCGCGTCTTTGGATTTGGACCGTGGGCGGCGTTCCTGCGGGTCGCTGTGCCAATGGCGCGGCCGGCGATCGCAGCGGGCGTTGCACTCGCGCTGATGGAGACTTTAGCGGACTTTGGTGCGGTGTCCGTATTCAACTACGACACCTTCACGACAGCTATCTACAAAGCCTGGTTTGGTCTTTTCAACTTGAATGCCGCCGCCCAGCTCGCATCGCTACTGCTGTTGTTCATCGCACTCGCACTCGTGATGGAACGGCGTCTGCGCGGCAGGGCACGCTACGATATGAAGGCGGTAACAAAGCGCGAACGCGGCTACCGTTTGCGTGGTTGGCGCGCAGCCGGCGCTACCATGTTCGCCAGTGTAGTTTTGTTCTTGGCGTTCATTCTCCCGATTGGGCAGTTGCTGGTATGGGCATGGGGGGCGCTCGCCCAAGAGCTCGATCTACGTTATCTGCGCTTCCTCGCAAACACATTGTTTCTTGGGGCCACTGCCGCGGTACTGACCACGGTCGGAGCGCTGTTGCTCGCTTATACCTACCGGTTGCGACCGGACCTGTTGACCCGTGCGGCTGTGCGCTCCGCCACCCTTGGTTACGCACTACCGGGTTCAGTGCTAGCAGTAGGCATCATGTTGTCGTTCGTGTGGCTCGATAAGCAGCTGGCGGCTTTGATGTGGTACCTGTTCGCCTTTCCAGTAGGAGCGTTACTGACGGGCAGCCTGCTCGCAGTAGTGCTCGCTTACGCTGTGCGTTTTATGGCGGTGGCTCATGGTCCCGTCGACAGCGCCTTCGACCGCATTGGTCCTTCGTTGTTACAGGCGGCGCGTAGCCTCGGCTCCGGCACGTGGGAAATCTTATGGCGAGTGTTTGTGCCAATCCTTCGTGCCGGCGTGTTAACGGCAGTGCTATTGGTATTTGTCGAGGTCATGAAGGAGATGCCCGCGACGTTATTGTTACGACCATTCGGATGGGACACGTTAGCGACGCGCGTGTTCGAACTGACTTCGGAAGGCGAGTGGGAGCGTGCGGCGTTGCCGGCGATCAACCTGGTGCTGTTAGGGTTAATCCCTGTGGTGATGCTCGTCCGGCGTTCCGCAACCTACCCTTGAGGCGGCGCTATTCTTGGCTTGCTTTAGCGCCTGGGCTATAGTGGAGCCTCGACTCGACACCTGCGGGAGAGACCCCGCACCTATTTAGGGATATTTCGATTGGGCACTTTAGACGAGTTACTGTAGCCCGCCTACAAGTTGTCTACATTGCCAGTCCCTAAATAAGTGCAGGGCGCCAAAGGCGCAACTCGCCCGGAATCGCACAGGCAAAAGGACCGCAGGAGAAGCGTCGACTCCGGAGAGACACGTCATCCAGACTGCGTTCTCCCTTAATCAGTCCGCTGAAATGGGGAGAGTTCAGATGACGGGCACCGAAGGGGCAATGCTCTCAGGTTACCGGACAGAGGGGCGACGGCACCAGTGTGTCCGTCGCCCTTTACTTTTGCAGCGCCGGTAGTCCGGCATTACAAAAACTGCGTGAGCCGACGCAGGAAAGGCGAAACCATGAGTCAAACTCCGGACGATCTCAGGTATGCGAAAACCCATGAATGGGCGCGGCTCGAGGACGATGGAACGGTAACGGTTGGCATAACGGATCACGCCCAGGAGCTGTTAGGTGATCTGGTGTTTGTTGAGTTACCAGCATTAGGTACGCAAGTGACGGCGGGCAACGAGTGTGCGGTTGTCGAATCGGTCAAAGCAGCATCGGACATATATGCGCCAGTCAGCGGCGAAATCATCGAGGTGAACTCGGCCCTTGCGGACGCCCCCGAGACCGTGAACGGCGATCCGTACGGCGATGGCTGGATGTTTCGAATCAAAGCATCGGCCAAAGACGAGTACGACGCGTTAATCGATGCGAATGCCTATGATCAGGCTGCCACATCGGAAGATCACTGATCAATTCAGCCTGCGATGCCATTTGTTCCGCACACTGACGCCGAAACTAAGTCCATGCTCGCTGCTGTTGGCGTGGACAGTATCGACGCGTTATTCGACGAGATACCGACGAAGCTGCGTTGCGGCACTTTGAGCAATGTGCCCTCCCGCATGAGTGAGTTTGAGATTACCCGATTGATGCGTGAGCGCGCCGAACAGGATGGACACTATCTGAACTTCATTGGCGCCGGTGCCTATGAGCACCACATTCCCGCAGCAGTTTGGGAACTGACTACCCGTGGCGAGTTCTACAGCGCCTACACACCCTATCAAGCCGAGGCGAGTCAAGGAACGCTACAGGTTTTGTACGAATTTCAGACAATGATTGCGAGCCTCACGGGCATGGACGTGGCGAACGCCTCGCTATATGACGGCGCGTCGGCGCTCGCAGAGGCAATTCTAATGGCGGTGCGAGCGCATAAGAAGGCACATCGCGTGTTGATGCCCGGAACGGTGCATCCAGTCTACCGCCGGGTCGCGCAAAGTATCATCCGAAACCAGGAAATCGAACTCGTGTCAACGCCCTACTCAGAGCAAGAGGGCCACACGCCGAGTGACGCACTGGAGACAGTCGGTAGCGGCGAATACGCGGCATTGGTAATTCCGCAACCAAACTTCTTCGGCGTGCTCGAGGAGGTCGACGCGTTAACAGACTGGGCGCATGAGCGCGGGATGCTCGTGATCGCGGTAGTGAATCCGGTCTCGCTCGCCGTTCTGGAACCACCAGGGGCATGGGGCAGCGACGGCGCGGATATCGTCGTCGGCGAAGGCCAACCGCTCGGGGCGCCGTTGTCATCAGGCGGGCCCTATTTCGGGTTCATGTGCAGCAAGCAGGCGCTCGTTCGACAGATGCCTGGACGTATCGTCGGGCGAACCGTCGATGTCGACGGCAAGCCAGGGTTTACACTCACCCTGCAAGCACGTGAGCAACACATTCGCCGCTCCAAGGCCACGTCCAACATCTGTACCAATCAGGGCTTGTTGGTAACGGCGGCGACCATACACATGGCGCTACTAGGCGCCGATGGCCTGGAACGGGTTGCCGCCCAATGCAACGCCAATACATTAGCGCTGATTGAGAAACTCACAGCCATCGCAGGCGTTGAGCCCGCATTCAATCGCCCAGTGTTTCATGAAGGCGTCTTGCGCTTGGCCGCGCCTGTGGATCAAGTGTTGCAAGATCTGGAGGTCGAACGCATCGTCGGCGGTTATCCACTTGGCCGCGACTATCCCGCGTTAGCGGACGCGGTGCTCGTATGCGCCACCGAGACCCGTACTGCCGATGACATCGGCTACTATGCGCTGCAGTTGCAACGCATCCTCAAGAGGCACAAGGGCGTCGCCGTGGCGGATGGCGCGCCCGCTGATTAACCAGAAGCAACATTAGCCACCCAAGTCACCACTGGAGGAGACATGGCAAGCATCACATTCAAAGGAGTCCCGGTTAACACCAACGGCGACTTGCCGCCTGTGGGCAGTGCAGCGCCAGACTTCAGGCTCGTGGGCGCTGATCTCAGCGACGTATCGCTCGCGGACTTCAAAGGCAGGAAAAAGCTATTGAATATCGTACCCAGCCTGGACACGCCGGTATGCGCCACGTCAACAAAGAAATTCAACGAATACGCCCAAGGCCGTGGTGACACGATCATCTTAATTGTGTCGGCCGATCTGCCCTTCGCGCAATCGCGATTCTGCAGTGCCGAGAACACAGAGAGAGTGAAGACCCTTTCCTTGATGCGCGGCGGCGAGTTCGCTCAAGACTATGGCGTACTGATTGAGGATAGCCCACTAGCAGGTCTAACTGCTCGCGCTGTTGTCATCATCGATGAAAACGATAGAGTGACTTACACCGAACTTATCGCCGAAATTGCTCAGGAACCGGATTACGAAAGGGCCTTGGCCGCATTGTCGTAGCAGCCTCTGCCCTGTAACGACCGGGTTTAGGAAACGGGTATGTTGATCTTTGATTTATCGCAAGCGGGTCGCCGAAATCCGTCTCAATCGCCGATCAAGAAACTGGGAGCAGAAGGCATTCCGAAGAAGTTCCGACGCAAGCAGCACACTTTGCTACCAGCCGTGTCCGAACTACAGGCGGTGCGCCATTACACTCGTCTATCACAACAAAACTTTTCTATCGACACGCATTTCTATCCGCTCGGCTCCTGTACCATGAAGTACAACCCACGGGCCTGTAATCACTTGGCGATGTTGCCCCAGTTTCTGGGGCGCCATCCGTATGGCCCCGACAGCACCGGCCAAGGTTTTCTCGCCTGCCTTTACGAGCTGCAAGAAATTCTGAAAGCGGTCACGGGCATGGCGGCGGTTTCACTAACGCCGCTGGCTGGCGCTCAAGGCGAGTTCACAGGAGTGGCCATGATCCGTGCATATCACGACTCGCGTCGAGATAGTGAGCGATCCGAGATCTTGGTGCCTGACGCAGCGCACGGGACCAATCCCGCGACTGGCACCATGTGTGGGTACGGTGTGCGTGAGATCCGCACTGGCCCCGATGGTGATGTCGATCTCACCGAACTGAAAGCGGCGGTCGGGCCGAAGACCGCCGGCTTGATGTTGACCAACCCCTCTACGCTCGGTGTATTCGAACGTCAGATCGAAGAGATTGCGCGCGTCGTGCATAGCGCTGGCGGCTTGCTCTACTACGACGGCGCTAACCTCAATGCCATTCTCGGGAAAGTAAAGCCCGGTGACATGGGCTTCGATGTAATTCACGTCAATCTACACAAGACCTTCTCCACCCCGCACGGCGGCGGCGGGCCCGGCGCTGGGCCGGTCGGTGCCAATGACAAACTGCAGCCGTTTCTACCCGTCCCGATTGTCGGCAGTGAAAACGGGAGCTATCGCTGGCGTACTGAGGAGAACGTGCCTCACACTATCGGTCGTCTGTCTGCTTTCATGGGCAATGCCGGCGTGTTGCTGCGTGCGTACGTGTACGCACGATTGCTAGGGCGAGAAGGCATGGTACGGGTCGCCGAGTTTTCGACGCTCAATGCAAACTATGTCGCGACGCAACTCGCGCAGGCCGGATTCGATTTGGCATACCCAAGGCGCCGCGCGTCCCATGAGTTCATCGTAACCCTAAAGGCGCTTAAGGATGATACCGGCGTTACCGCAATGGATGTAGCAAAGCGGTTGCTGGATAAAGGTTATCATGCACCTACCACCTACTTCCCGCTACTCGTGCCGGAGTGTTTTTTGATTGAGCCCACTGAGACCGAAACAAAAGATGTTCTTGATGGCTTTGTCGAGGCCATGTGCGATATTGAACGTGAAGCCCGAGAACAGCCCGAGCAAGTCCTGGGTGCACCGCATTCGACGCCAGTGCGCCGACTTGATGACGTGAGGGCAGCTCGACAGCTCGACCTCGTGTGGCGCTCAGACGCTTAACGCGCTACTGGCAACCACTTTGCTAAACGGCGTTTGCTTGATTCGGCGCGCCCGGCCCAGTAAACAACTCGCATGTCGAAGCCACTATGGGGAATTACCGACGTTGCGCGCATCGTACGCGCTGCCGGCTACTCGCTTGCTGGACTGCGAGCGGCGACATCACGCGAGGCCGCCTTCCGTCAGGAGCTCGTTCTCTTTGCAATCCTAGCGCCGCTCGGGTTTTGGCTAGGGCGTACGGGTGTCGAGCGCGCGCTATTGATCGGCAGCCTGCTAGTTGTCCTCATCGTCGAGCTGCTCAACTCGGCCGTGGAAACGTTGGTCAATCGTGTCGGCACGGAGCGCAACGAACTGTCCGGCATGGCCAAAGATCTGGGATCGGCAGCTGTGTTTCTTTCGATTGCCCTGGTGTTGGTCGTGTGGGGGCTTGTTTTGGTCCCGCGGATCACCGGTGACTAGCAGCACTAGGGACAGGCGGTTACTAATTTAAGTATCGCGCCCACTCGGCATCCTCGCCCCGATAACCCTATCCGCCCGTGCCATAAGGCTTTTCATGGGTCGGGTGGTGCGCACACCGGCCCGTCGGTGCTGCTACTATCTAATTAGTCACTCGTTGTTGTTTCGCTACTAAACTTTTCAACCTTGAACTACTAAGGCGGACCACAGCACCAACCATGAGCTCGAGTCTGCTCGCTATCTTTTGGCCCAAGAGGGGCGCTAAGTCCGGTAAGAGGGGCCACAAGCGGCGTCGCAAGCACCGCACGCGTGAGCCGCAAACGCCCGGCGTTCGCGCTCTTGAAAAGCTCGTTGTCGAAGAAATCGAAGTCGGCGACGTCGCTAATACGCCGCCTATGGGCATACCGAGCAAGCCGCGAAGGGCGCGCGCCGCGTGGATCATGAGCGCGAAACTGACCTTTGCGTGGATTGGACTTGCGCTGTTGCCGGTGCTGGCGTCGTTGTTCGCCCGATCGCCCTGGCCGATAGACGAAACGCGTACCCTCGCCATTGCCTGGGAGATGTGGTCACAGGGTGTGTTCGTGCCAACGCTTAACGGCGCGATCGATCACGCGCAGCCACCGCTTCTATTTTGGTTAATCAATCTCGGTTGGTATGCCTTCGGTCTGAACGATTGGTGGCCACGGCTGTTGCCGGCGATGTTCGCCATCGGCAGCTTGTTGCTTACCCAAAGGCTCGCGCGTGCGCTGTGGCCAGATCAACAAGACATCACACACTATGCACCGTTCCTATTGCTGGCGATGGTGTTCTGGACCTTTTGCGTAACGCTCGCCGGGGGCGACTTGCTGTTGGTCTTCTTCACCTTACTGGGCGCCTGCGGCGTCGTGGCGATATGGCAGGGCCGGCGAAAGTTTGGGTGGCTGGCGCTCGGTTGTGCCTTGGGTTTTGGCCTGCTCACCGCCGGATTGGCAATCTTGATTTATCTGCTACCGGTGACATTGTTGGCACCGATGTGGGCGAGCGATATCCGTTGGGGGCGCTGGTACGGTGATGTCAGTAAGGCGCTGCTGGTAGCTGTGGTGATTGCAGGTGGGTGCGCGATGCTGCTTGCGAAACAGGTTGGCGCGGCGTACATGCAGAGTCTGGCCGCGATTCCACTGGGGCCCGCAAGTGTCACGTTCTTTTTGCCAGCCCAACCCTGGTGGTGGTACCTCGCGGTGCTACCAGTAATCTTGTTACCCTGGTCGATCTTTCCGCTCGTGTGGATGCGGTTTTGGCATATCCGGCGTGAAAAGATGAATGTGGGACTTGCTTTCTGTCTGTTCTGGGCGTGGCCCGCGTTTGTGTTGTTGTCGCTGATTACCACCAAGCAACCACAGTTTCTACTACCAATCCTTCCGGCCTTCGCACTCGGCATGGCCCACCTGTTACTGGACGAGTCGTTCGCCGACCACGGACATGACAGCATACTTTCAAGCATGGCTTTCCCGCTCATTGTGGTTGGCGGTTTGCTCGCTGCGGTGCCAGGTTTGCCACGCGTGGAAGCACTGCCGGCCATGCTCTGGGAATCGCGCTCGGCGTACATCGGTATCGCTGTAGCGATGATCGGCATCGCTTTAGCGTGGCTGCCGCTACCCGAGATCAAACAGCGCGTTATGAACATCGCCGTCGGCGGCGTGTCCTTGTTAGTGATCGCGATTCTCGGCATCGGCCTGCAGTTCGACAAGCTGTACGAAGTAAATCCGGTGGCAAACTACCTCGCGGCGGCGCAGCGTCAAGGGAAAGCAATCGCGAGCGTCGAGCCTTACCAGGGCCAGTTTCAGTTTGCCGGACGACTGCTC
>JBHICC010000002.1:0-109917 GCA_046759385.1 Acidiferrobacterales bacterium
CTATCACGAAATCGTCAACGACGTGTTTCGCGGTCTGCCAATCACTGTCACGTTCTGTCCCCTATGCAACGCATCAGTTGTTTTCGACCGCCGGGTCGGCGGAGAAATGCTTGATTTCGGCACGACCGGCAAGCTGCGAAAAAGCGACCTTGTAATGTACGACCGCCAAACGGAGAGCTGGTGGCAGCAGTTCACTGGAACCGGTATTGTGGGTAAGTACGCGGGGATGCGGTTGCGAACCGTTGCTTCGCAAATTGTTGCCTATAAAGAGTTCAAAGCGGCCTACCCGAAGGGCGAAGTACTTTCGCGAAGCACTGGGTATTTTCGTCGCTACGGCCGCAATCCCTACCGGGGCTACGACCGAGTTGGCGAGCAGCCCTTCCTGTATCTCGGCAAAGTTGATGACCGACTCCCGGCGATGGAGCGTGTGTTGGGCGTGATGTGGGGCGACCGCAGTCGCGTTTACCCGTTCAGTACATTTGCTGAACATGGTGTAATCAACGACAAATTCGCAGGCTTGCCGCTTTTGATTATCCACAAACGCTCTGTGTTATCGGCCCTGGATCGAGCACGCATCATGGACTCACGCATGGTTCATTCGGCAGCCGGTTTTGACCGACGTGTCGACGGCCGCGAGCTAAACTTCCAGCTTATCGGTGAGAGAATCACTGATCGCGAAACCGGTACAACATGGAACCAGCTTGGCCGAGCGGTAGCCGGCCCGCTCAAGGGCACGCAACTACGACCGGTAGATGGCGGCGTGCACTTCGCCTTCGCTTGGCTCGCGTTTCGCCCGGACAGCGAAATTCATAAAACAGTAACCACTAAAAAGTAGCGAGCGTGCGGTAATAGTTCTCGCTACTTATTCTCTCCCCGCTTGTCGGGGAGGAGTGTTTCCTACCGCTTTATGGGGGAGCGCTGGGGAGGGGGGTGATTAATTCACCGACGTCAGACGGTTAAGAATCAATCCGTGAAACCTCTCGTCGGGCGCCTCGAACAGCCAGCCTAGGTGTGTGTTACAGTTTGAGCAAAGCGTAATGCGCCAGCTAAAACCCCGGAACCAACTCCAGGCCGACATTCGATCACCGACATACGCGCAGCCCCGCGTATCGCCAAAGCAACCGATGTGAAAGACGTAACCATGTGGGTTCGTAAACGTGTGTTCTTGACCGCCCTGAATACTGACGCGGTCATCCTGGCTCGTTATCACGCTCCGGCAGGCGGCGCAGAACAAGCGCCGTTCCTCTTTCGGAACGTCTTTGGTCTTGCTCTTGGTAAGTTGCTCGCGCTCTTTGTCAGTGTACTGATCAAACAAGTATAGCGACGGTATTATCAACTCCATCGTCGACCCCGTGATGTATCCGATAAAACTCCTTATTATTCAATATATTAAGTCTTACCCTTAGAGGAACAGGGTGAGAACCCCAGTATAGCCATAAAGCCGGTTGTGTGAGACCTCCCCATTGCAAAAGAAACCAACCAACGGAAAGTCACCGAGTTCCTGTTCGATAACTCCAAGCTCTTCTGAGTTGTGGCCAAACAGGTTTGGCCCGCGGCCGACACACGAGTAATAAACACCGCCCTTAGGCGCGCCGGTTGTGCGACCCTTAATGTCGCGTAGCATGCGTAGCATGTCCTCGTAAGCACTTTCTGTATCGCGCTTGCAGAACATAATCGAATCACCGGGTTCCAGCATCTCGCCGACCGCCAGCAGTCGCTTTTCTGGATCAAAGCCGACGAGGTGTCTGACGAGATAGTCACCGGTGTCTGATCCTTTGATGGGAAGCCCGGCAAATATATAGCCCGCCGCTCGTCTCGGGTCGCGTGCGAGCAGCTCGCCGACCTCAGCCTGAAAAACATCAAACGCTGGCCTGCCGTCGATAGTGATCGCGACGTTACCGCTGCATTCCGTGATCTCGTGAATATTGCTAATCGGCGTGCAACCCTGAGTGAGAGCGGTTGTCACTGCAACTTCACTGGCGAACAGTACCCCAGAGATACCGCCCTCGGTCACACTTTGCGCAATCTGCGAGTAAGCGCCGCGAGAGGATGTTAATCCTCCAACCAGAAAACCGCCCATGATCTCGTCAGCGAGTTCGGTGATGAATGCGGGGGTCTTAGTGTTACGGGGATCAGCGTGCACGATTCCAAAGTGTGAGTTTGCCTTCGTGTACCAGCTCGCATGAGCTCGAACAAAGTCCTCGAGTCCTGTTCGGATGGTCGAGAACACTCGAAACGAGTCATCAGGAAACTCCGCAACCATGACAGCTATCGCGGATTCATCAAAATACTCCTGGCCGTTGCTGCAGATTCCCATCCCGACGGTGCCGATCCACTGCTCGATGCCGGTTGATTCCTTGAAGTACTTGAGAATGTCCGGCAACTGCGCGACCAATTCGTCTGTCGCGTAGAGAAAGCCGAGATTGTCGGATCTGGTTATCGCACCGACTTGCGCTAAGCAAGTCTCAGCGGCCTGATGCCAGTCTGGCGCGTGGGCGTGACCGACCTTAAACGGGTGCATGCTTAGTCCTCATCGGGTCGCGTCCTACCTTATCATGGCGAAAGTCAGTGCCGCTAACTCGCAGGTGCGGCAGCTTGCGATGGGCGGTATAGTTCTGCGCTTCGTCACAACTGCAGGCGGGACCTAGGCACAAGCTGATCGATTGACACATGTGGAATGGCCTTGTACTGATCATCATCACCATCGTAGCGGCGTACATTATCTTTGCCGCCCTGCTCTACACCTTTCAGGGTAGTCTGATCTATTTTCCCGCCCGTACTCTCGATGCCACGCCCGACCAGTACGGGATGCGGTACGAGCCGGTATCGTTCCAGGCCGAAGACGGTGTGATGCTATTCGGGTGGTACCTGCCGGCTCGCCACCCGCGCGGTAACTTACTGTTTTTGCACGGAAATGGTGGCAACATCTCGCATCGAGTGTTTTCCCTGCAGCAGTTCAATCGCCTCGGGTTAAACACGTTTATCTTTGACTACCGGGGTTATGGGCAAAGCGAAGGCAAGCCGAGCGAGATTGGCACCTATCGCGATGCGGAGGCGGCCTGGCATTACTTGACAGCGACGCGCGGTCTCGACCCAGACCGTATTATTGTATTCGGCCGTTCCCTCGGGGCGGCCATCGCTAGCTATCTTGCGACCAAACACTTACCGCGTGCATTAATCATAGAGGCCGCGTTTACCAGTGTTCCTGATCTCGCTGCTAAGTTCTATCCGTTCATGCCCGTGCGATGGCTGACGCGTTTTTCCTATGACACCGCAGGCTACGTAGCACGCATCACTTGTCCGGTTTTAGTCGTGCACAGCCGGGACGATGACATCATCCCGTTCGCGCATGGTCAGAGAGTGTTCAGCGCCGCGAGCCAGCCCAAAGAGTTCCTCGAAATCCGCGGCACCCACAACGACGCTTTTATCGTAACTGGCAAACTCTATGAGGACGGCCTCGATCGATTCCTTGTGAACGCAGCGGCTTTGGCTCCGATAGCTGCGCCAGAATAGACAATGTGGTGAACCGCCCAACAAAAAGGGCTTCGGTTAGAAGCCCTTCTTCGCGTAGATCACGTCCGATCAAGCGGCGAGGTTGTTTTTCATCATTCCAAGCGCTTTCTTCTCGATCTGACGAATACGCTCGGCCGATACACCATACTCTTTGGCAAGCTGATGCAAAGTCGGTTTCTCCTCGTCCAACCAGCGGCGTCGGACAATGTCTCGGCTACGCCTATCTAGCGCGGCTAGTGCTGCACCGAGGCTTGCGCTGCGCATAGCCTCATCGTCGGCCTGCGCCGCCAGCACTTCCGGATTGTAACGCGTATCTTGCAAGTAGCCCGCAGGCGCAACACGTGGTTCATCATCATCGGCGCTGTCGTCGGCGTCATACGGAACATCAGTACCGCTCATGCGCGATTCCATCTCCTGCACGGTCTCGGGCGAGACATCCAGATTCTCGGCGAGCGCTTCGACCTCGTCCGGCTTAAGCCATTCGAGGCGTGCACGGTTCTTACGCAAGTTGAAGAACAACTTCCGCTGTGCTTTGGTAGTAGCCACCTTGACCATGCGCCAATTGCGCAGAATGAAATCATAGATTTGCGCCCGGATCCAATGCACAGCAAACGACACCAACCGCACACCGCGCGTCGGATCGAAATGCTTCACCGCCTTCATCAGACCGATATTGCCCTCTTGGATCAGGTCCGACTGTGGTAATCCGTATCCGGTGAACTGGCGCGCAATGCGCACGACATAGCGCAGGTGCGACAGCACCAACTGGCGGGCGGCTTCAAGGTCCTCCTGGTCGCGATAACGTATAGCCAGGTTTCGCTCTTCGTCCGCGCTCAGCACGGGCTGCGCATTGATGGCCTGGATGTAAGTAGCCAATCCCGCGTCGGCATTAATCGGGACTGGAATCGGTAAACTCTTGGCCATGCTTCGGAAAACCTCCCTATTCTTAGGTGAATTGCCCTGGAAGCGAGACTATTTTAGCACTCCCATATTGAGAGTGCCAAATCGGCCCAAAGTTCCCCGCCTCCCAGGCACTTACGATACTTCCGTTATATTAAATTCGGTAACTTAGCGCGGTTCTACGTCGCTGAGGTGGCGGCCCACCGCGAGTCGTGATCCCAGCCAACCAAGTATGCCCCCCGCCGCTACCAACACCCCGCCCCCCTGGAGGCTCAAGGCCTCTGTGTGAAAGCGGCTCGCATACAGGCTCGCGAGGTCGCGTACCGGTTCGGCAAGCAGCGCAAAGCAAGCGGCGACCAGCAACCAAGCGGCAGCGGCGCCCGCAAAACCCTGCACCAACCCGGTGTACAAGAACGGCCGCCGTATAAATGCGTTCGTTCCGCCGACGAGTTTGATGACCTCAATCTCGTCGCGCCGATTCAGTACCGCTAGGCGTATGGTATTGCCGATGACCAGTACCACCGCCAGACCTAGCAGGGTCGCCAGCACCCACACTCCCCGGTGCGCGATCTGCAGCATCGAATGCAACCGCCTCACCCACTCGAGATCAAGTTGAGCCAGCTCGACTTCCCCGTGCTTACCCAGCTGTTGCAGCAGTTGCTCTAGTTTCTCCGGGCCCTCGAAGCCTGCCGCCGGCCGTACTACGAGGGCAGGCGGCAGCGGGTTGTAGTCAAGCGCGTCCAAGGCCTCACCGAACCCCGACAAACGCTTAAAGTCTGCCAGCGCCTGCTTGGCCGAGACGTACTCCACCCCTGCGACCGCTGGCATTTGGGCGATCTCATCGGCGAGTCGGCGCGCCGCCTTGTCATTCGGGCCCCTCTTGAGAAAGAGCGAGATCTTGGCGCTCCCATCCCACCCCGCGCTTACGCGCTGCACGTTGTCGATCAATAGGTACAAACCGGTCGGCAGCGCCAACGTGATACCGATAACGGCAATGGTCATCAGTGTCGCAAAGGGCGCCCGTATCATTTGCCCTAAGGTGTAGAAAAACACCTGCAGATGGCGTAGCACGTAGATTTTCATGCGGTTTACGCTCCGTTATCGCGGATCATCTCGCCTTGCCTAAGTTCAAGCGCGCGCGTGTGCAAACGCTGAATCTGACGTTGGTCGTGTGTGGCGATCAACACTGTGACCCCAACGTGGTTGAAATCCCGGAACAAGTCCATGATCTCGTCTGAGAGGGCCTCATCGAGGTTTCCGGTCGGTTCGTCCGCAAGCAACAACGGCGGCTTGTTTACCACCGCGCGGGCGATTCCAACTCGCTGTTGTTCGCCTCCCGAAAGCGTGATGGGATAAGCGCGCTCCTTCTCGAGTAATCCAACTTTATCCAATGCCGCACGCACACGTCGGCCGATTTCTCTGTGCGGCAAACCGGCCACGACCAGTGGCAATGCCACATTATCGAAAGCGGTTCGGTCGTAGAGCAGTTTGTAGTCCTGGAACACAATGCCAACGTCGCGCCGGAAATAAGGTACTCGCCGGCGCGGAACGCGCGCGAGATTCTTGTTGTTGACAATCGCCTGACCGCGTGTCGGACGTTCGATCAAGCTGACCAGCTTCAGTAAGGTGCTCTTACCGGCGCCCGAATGCCCGGTGAGAAACGCCATCTCCTCGCGCTCTAAATGGAAGCTGACGTTCTTCAGCGCATCGTGTCCGCTGGCATAGCGCTTCGAGACATTGCTGAACTGGATCATGACTTCAGTGGCTAGTACCTAGTGGCGAGGTGAGCGGGCTTAGGTGACATCCTTACGTATACTCGCCACCCACCGCCCGCTACAGCTTTTGAGGCACTAGAGTGTCCACGAAATCTTCGGCATTGAACTCGATGAGGTCATCAATACCCTCACCTATACCGATGTAACGAATCGGCAGGCCGGTCTTTTGTGCAAGCGCCAGCATAATGCCACCTTTAGCAGTGCCATCTAGCTTGGTAGTGCATAGCCCCGTGACACCGATAGCGCCGTGAAAGTGCTCCAACTGCGAGAGCGCGTTCTGGCCCGTGACCGCGTCGATAATCATCAGCACCTCATGCGGTGCTCCTGAATCGAGCCTATTGAGCACCCGCTTGATCTTTCGCAGTTCATCCATTAGTCCCACATTTGTATGCTGCCGGCCAGCGGTGTCGACGATAAGCACATCGGTTTCGCGCGTACGCGCCGCAAACAGTGCATCGTGAGCCACGGCAGCCGCATCGGCGCCGGTGTGTTGCGCGATCACTGGCACGCCGGCACGCTCGCCCCACATTTGCAACTGCTCAATCGCAGCCGCGCGATAGGTGTCGGCCGCGGCGATCATTACCTTTAATTCGGCGCGCAACAGACGCTGCGCGAGCTTGCCGATGGTCGTCGTCTTGCCGACCCCATTTACCCCAACGATCATTAGCACAAACGGGCGCACACCCGGCGAGATTACGAGTGCCTGAGCGCACGGTTCAAGGATTTCGCGCATGTTCTGCCGCAATTGTCCATACACGGCTGTGCCATCGCCTAGTTCCTTTCGCGCAACCCGTTGCGTTATGTCGGTAATCAATGTCTGCGTCGCCTCGACGCCGACATCGGCTGCTAGCAATATCGTCTCCAATTCCTCGAGTAAGTCGCCGTCGACCGTCTTGGCGCCAAGTAGCAGATCGGCCAGCCGCTGCGTGAGCGATTGGCGCGTCCCGCTGAGCCGCTCGCCCAAGCGCGCAATCAGACCACGGGAACTGGTTTTACTGGGGGCGGTCTTGTTGGAGAGGGTCACACGTTCACGACACTACTTCGTAGTGCGGTATCGTAACATCTCAGTCAAAAGAGGATAAAGCGGAGAGTATTCGATGCGTGTTTTCTTGGTTTAGCGGCTGGACAGTACCGACTCGATTGCCCAGTATCGAGACAAATCACTTGTAGGTATGGCTTAGATGTCCGGCTTTAGAAAGAAATCGCGTAGCCGCGGGCGCAACCACGCCTCCAGGGGGGCGCATCGCAACTATCCTGGCGCGCTGCGCATCATTGCAGGCACTTGGCGCCGACGGCGGCTACTGGTTCCGGATGGGCCGGACGTACGTCCAACACCCGACCGCGTGCGCGAGACACTTTTTAATTGGCTGCGGTCGGATTTGTCGGGCGCCCGCTGTGTCGATCTTTTCGCTGGCACGGGTGCGTTGTGCCTCGAAGCCCTGTCGCGGGGCGCGTCTCGGGTTGTCATGGTCGAACGGGCCCCCGAGGCCGTTGCATGCTTGCGCGACAACGTCGCCGAGCTGGGTGCGGATGGCGCGCATGTAGTAGAGGCTGACGCCGTTGACTACCTCATGGGGCCGCCTGAAACATTCGATATTGTCTTTATCGACCCACCGTTCCATAGTGATCTGATCGCTCGCAGCAGCGAGCTCGTGGATACACGTGGCTGGATAGAGCCCGGTGCACTGGTTTATATCGAGTCGCCGCGAGAGATGGCGCAATTGCCCATTCCAGAATCGTGGGAAGTTATTCGTGGCCAGAATGCGGGTCAGGTGGGATACCATCTCGCGCGCAAGCGTCGCTGATCCCAACACTCTGGGCGTTGCATCGCGAGGCGCTCTTCTGCTAAAGGAGATCTGATAACTTTGAGGGCAGCGCGAACATGGGTGTTATCGCACTATATCCGGGCACGTTTGATCCGATTACCAACGGTCATACCGACTTAGTACATCGGGCGGCGCGGTTGTTTGAGGAGGTAATCGTGGCTATTGCCGCGAACCCCGAGAAAGCACCGTTGTTTACCGTCGATGAACGTATGACGCTTGCGCGCGAGGTTCTGGCAGGCATCCCCGGCGTCAGCGTCGCCGGTTTTGACGATCTGCTGATTGACTGCGTGCGTCGTCACGGGGCTCGCGTAATCCTGCGTGGATTGCGCGCGGTGTCCGACTTCGAGTACGAGTTCCAGATGGCCGGGATGAACAAGCGGTTAGGCCCGGAGATTGAAACCGCCTTTCTGCCGGCGTCCGAGCGCGACACTTTTATCTCTGCCTCACTAGTCAAAGAGATCGCCACCCTGGGCGGCGATGTATCCGAGTTTGTGCACGCCAGCGTCGCCGAGGCACTTGCGGAGAGACTGCAGTAAAGCTGCGGGGTTCCCGCCAGCGTTCTATACCCTGAAGTGCGCCGCGCACGCGTGACCTACACATTCCTTTGTCTCGCAAGTTGCATCTAATGTCTGCGTCAAATATGAGCCGGTTCGCTGCGGTCGCGTTAGCGCTCACACTTTGGTGGCCGACGATTGTTCTGGCTGGCAACCCCGCCCGCGGTGCGATCGCGAGCGCGCATCCGCTCGCCACCGCCGCTGGCCGCGAGATGCTCGAACAGGGTGGCAATGCGTTTGATGCTGCAGTAGCGATCGGCGCGGCGCTCGGAGTCGTTGAGCCGGCCGGCTCCGGACTCGGTGGCGGCGGATATTGGTTGCTTCATCGTGCGCGCGACGAATTCGAAGTCATGATCGATGCGCGTGAGCGCGCCCCAGGCGCCGCTAGCGCCGATATGTACCTGGATGCTAAAGGGGACGTGATACCGCGACTCTCGTTGGACGGGCCGTTGGCTGCAGCTATCCCGGGCACACCGGCTGCGCTTGTTCATATTTCGGCCAAGTACGGTCGCTTGCCGCTGGCAGCAGCGCTGGTACCAGCGATTCGGCTCGCGCGCCACGGTGTCCCTGTGACGCCGCGTTATCGACGGTTGGCGCGGTGGCGGCTTAACGCGTTCGCGGCATCACCGGCTGCCGCGCGGGTGTTTCTGAATCACGGCGCCGTGCCGGAAGAGGGTTTTGTGATCCACCAGCCAGACCTGGCGATAGTGCTCCAACGCATCTCCGAGCAAGGTCGAAACGGTTTCTACAGCGGTAGCACCGCTCGACAACTGGTTGCGGGCGTACGCCAGGCGGGCGGCATCTGGAGCCTCGATGATCTCTCTACTTATAAGGTTGTTGAACGCGCGCCAATCACGGGTCGCTATCGTGGCTTACGAATTACGTCAGCGTCGCTGCCCTCATCAGGAGGTATGGTGCTGATGCAGATTCTAAATATTCTAGGGCCGTATCAACTGGAGAAGCTGTCGCGCGTAGAACGGACACACTTGATTGTCGAAGCGATGCGTCGCGCCTATCGTGACCGTGCGCGCTATCTTGGTGACCCCGATTTCATCAACGTCGACGTGGACAAGCTACTCAGTGACGAATACACGGCTGCGCTTCGTCGCACTATCGATCCTGAACGCGCCACGCCAAGCAATCCCGCCGACGTTGTAGCAGCCGGTGACAGCGGTGATCAGACCACACATTTCTCGGTTTTCGACAGCGAAGGCAACCGCGTGGCAGCCACACTAACGATCAACTCCGCATTCGGTTCCGGGTTTGTGCCGCCCGGCACCGGCGTGTTGCTTAACAACGAGATGGACGATTTTGTCGCCAAGCCAGGGGTCGCGAACTTGTACGGCCTCGTTGGCGCGGAGGCGAACGCAATTGCCCCGGGCAAGCGGCCGTTATCGAGCATGACGCCGACGTTTCTCGAAAGCGACGATCGCGTAGTCGTCCTAGGCACCCCCGGTGGCAGTCGGATTATCACCATGGTGTTGCTCGTGGCCTTAGAGGTTACGGCCCGCCGCGGTGGGCCCGAAGATTGGGTCGCTTTGTCCCGTTTTCACCATCAGTTCTTGCCGGATGTGATTCAGATTGAGCCCGGTGCCATAGATGGTGCAGACATCATCGCGCTGCGCGCTATGGGCCATCGCGTCGAACAGCGCAACCGGCGCTATGGCAATATGCAAATCGTTACCTGGGATAAAGCATTGAATCGATCGGATGCGGCTAGTGATCCGCGTGGTGAGGGGGAGGTTTGGGTAAAGCCTAAGAAGCAGGCGCGTTGACGATCGCGATGAGACAGTGCTTAGGCGGACTTTTTGACCGCCGCCGGCACCGTTTCGTCGCTGTTGAGCACCTGCAGGATGGCACCAACCTGGTGCTCGAGCGCTTTTTGCTGTTCCTCGATGCCACCCCGGATATGCTCAAGCTCACTGAGCCGGTCCTCTAGCGTGTCGCTCGCTTGATGGATGTGCTTAATGCTCTCGAGCCGCCGCCGTAGCTGGATCTGTCGCTCGCGCACCTGTGCTTCCATCGGGTTCATGATATTGCGCAGCCAACCGTCTGCATCGCGATTCGCCATCTTGTAGATTGCGCGTACCTTCGCAACAGACGACTCATAGAACTTGTTCGTCACCGCCTTCTGTTCGGTCATTACCATTGACAGGCTCTTGGTGAATTGCTCATGTTTGCGCTGGAGGCGTTTGATCTCCCGCAGGTAGCGCATTACCGAGAAGCTACCGGGCTTGACCTTCGCTAGCCCATGTTCTTCTTGGAATTTCTTGTAGACGCCTTCCATCAGCTCCTTGATTTCTTGCGTCTGCTTGGCAACCTGCTCCATGGTGCCGCGCGCATACTTGAAGAATTTGGTCATGCACGCTCGCAGACCGCCGGTAGTCATGCTGATCTCCATGTCCTTTTTGGTCTCGGCGATCACCGTGTTAAGCCCCTTCATATTGAGGTGTGCGTAGAGCTGATTGGTCTGTTTGGAAAAAATGCTGCGCGTCGCCTGGAAACGCTGCAAACTTTTCTCGAATACCTCTTTGTCGGTCTTCACCTTTTTCATCATGTGCTCGATCACGTCCATATTCTTGCCGTTCAAGGTCGCGAGCTCTCCCATATGCTCTTGCGTGCCCTTAAGGCGTTGTGAAGTGATCACGCGCATGGCTTTAATGATCTCCTCAAGATCGTCCTTAATGTTCTCGCGGATGATCTCCCGCTTGGCTGGGACGAGCTCTTTGCCAAGCGCTTCCTCGAGTGCTGTTATCCGGCTGCGCTCTAAGGTTTTGCGCTCGCCCTTGATCTTGCCATAGAGCGCTTTTTGCGCCGATACGGGGTGGATGTTGTGTTCCGGAATCGACAAGTGTTTGGCGGTCTCACGAATCTGGCGGTCGATCTCTCGCTGCACTTCATCCCAATCGCGCAACTCGTCCCACAGCCCGTCGATCTTGTTCAATACGACCAAGCGGCCTTTGTTAGCGCCGTCCTTATGTGTGCCGATATGTTCGCGCCAGACCTCGATGTCCGACTTGGTCACACCGGCGTCGGCCGCAAGCACGAACAGTACTGCGTGAGCGTTCGGCAGCAAGTTCAAGGTCAGCTCAGGTTCAGCGCCGAGCGCGTTCAGACCCGGTGTGTCGAGAATCACCAAACCCTGTTCCAGTAGTGAGTGGGGGAAGTTGATGATGGCGTAACGCCATCTAGGGATTTCGACCTGCCCTTCCTCAGTCAAGCGCATGCCGATCTGCGATTCGTCTTCGGCTATATGCAACCCCAGGGTCTGTGCCTCGTCCGGGCTGACGGTCTTGATTTCGGCGATGTGTTGTAGCGCCTCGGCCATCTTCTTGGCTGATTTAAGGTTGAGCGAGACGCTGTGCCATTCGTCGCTGAACCCCTTGTATTCTGTGATGGTGGTACCGCTCTTACGCGTTTCGATCGGCAGCAGGCGCAACGCCGCGGGCTCGTCCGCATCGTACATCAGCTCAGTGGGACACATGGTTGTGCGGCCGGCGCTGGACGGCAAGATTCGCTGACCGAAGCGGGCGAAAAAGATCGCGTTGATGAGTTCCGACTTGCCGCGCGCGAACTCAGCGACGAAAGCAATATATAGCTTGTCATCGCGCAGTGTAGTGAGGATGTGGTCGAGCCGCTGATTGATCTGGGCATCGCTTAGCTGCTGAGTATCGAGCCAATCGTGGAACGTCGTAATGGTGTCGGCCAATCCGTTGCGCCATACACTGTACGCCGCAAAATGTCTTTCTAAACTTTCGTTCTTCATCGCTATGCCGAACGCACTCTAGTGAACTAGGCGCTGATAATGATCCTTTAGACGAATATCAGGCTAAAGTTGAGCTGTCGGTGGATGATCGGCACCGCCCTACCGACCGTCGGCCCTCGCTTGCGAGATCGTCGAATCGACAGCTCTGATACCAGCATAGTGAAAATAGGCTTTTTATCAAGCGCTTCCAACAGCAAGATCATAGACCGAATCAAATAGCGCTCATAACTGGCAACGCGGACAAAAAAACACGCGCCGCCCGCCTAATGCAGCGGCTCGCACTCGACTGCGTCCGCAACGATAGCAGGGCTCCCCATCGTGCCTGTAGACTCGCGTTTGCAGTTGAAAGTAGCCCGGTTCACCGCTGGTGCCGCGGAAGTCGCGCAAAGTCGTGCCTCCGGCCTCTAGCGCACGCTTGATGGTTGTGCGAACTGCCCGTACAAGTCTTCGATAACGCGAGCGGCGGATCCTTCCGGCGGCGCGCCGCGGGTCGATGCCGGCCTCAAACAACGCCTCGTTCGCGTAGATATTGCCGAGTCCAGCGACGACGTGGCCATCGATTAAGAAATCCCGGATCGCACGGCGACGACCACGCGATTGCCGATAGAGGTACTCGTCGTTAAAAGTAGGGTCCAGCGGGTCAGGTCCCAAGCCGGCCAGCAATCTATGCTCAGTCACGTCGCGTTTAGTCCAGAGTACGGCGCCGAAGCGCCGGGGGTCGCGCAACCGCAGGCAATCACCGCCGCTTAGCACGAGGTCAACGTGATCATACTTTCCGGGCGGAAAGGCGCGCCCGACAACACGCAGACTACCAGACATGCCCAGGTGCAGGATCACGTTCCCAATGGCGGTCCCTAACAGTAGATATTTTCCTCGCCGAGCAACGGACTCGATAGTCTGGCCAGGCAGCTCATGGGCTAAAGTTGGCGGCACTGGCCAACGCAGCCGTGGCTGTCGTACCGCTACCGCCTCGACAGTTCGCCCGACGACATGCGGGGTAATACCGCGGCACGTGATCTCGACCTCAGGCAGTTCAGGCATAGCCCATGAATCGACTGTCAACGCGAAGGCACGAAGACGCAAAGTGTTTGCATGCCACAGTTTTTCAACAAAAGATCTTCGCGCCTTTGCGTTGGGTTTTTAGTTTGTAACAGGGTTGATATTGAGTAACCGTTTGCCGGTTTGTTCAGTGAAATGATATTCCATACTGGCGTCCTTGCGATACAGGACGAAGTCAGGTGAATAACGCACTATACCGAGTTCGAGACGCACGCGCTTCCCATCTTCCTCGTAGACAATACGAACCTGATTGTCGGATTTCTCCCGCGAGGGTCCGCCCATGAACAGGGCCCGAGCCAGGCGCCAGCGGTTAATGAATGTATTAATCTCGTCTGCGCTAATCGATTCATCCGGCGGCTCCACAACCCATTTCTCTTGTTTCAACCGTAAGCTGAACTTCGGGAGTTCTATCACTACTGGTATCTGTCCGTCTCCCAGTAGGCGTGGGCTAATAAGGTCTAAATCACGATACGATTCTGGGCTGAAGTAGTTTCCAGGAACCACGTGGACCATATTTCGGTAGTGCACGTAGCGCACGTCATCGAACGGATGCACAACACCAACCTTTATCTCTTCCTTACCAAGCCACACATGGGCGACAGGTTTATCGAGCCCGTACTTGTGGAGACTCGCCGTTTTTGCGGGTAACTGCATCTGGCTTGGTGCTGATGCTAGATGCAACAGGTTTCGCACCTTGTGTTCATTTGCCGGTACCCGTCGTGGCGTAAGCATCGCCCATTTATCACGGTCGCGTCGCAAGCTGATTAGCTCGCGCTCAGGGTACTGAATATGCACCGACATGATCTCGTCCGGGCTCAGCGAGGTCAGGGGTATGCGCGGCTCCACGGGCTCAGAGCCATGTCTGTAAACAAGAAGCACTGTGAGTGTCGCCACTGCCAATAGCAGTAGAGCGTTTAACAACCAGCGATTTCTCATGTGGTGAGAACTACAGCCTGCGTCGGCGTAGCCAGATGAACGCGCCGCTAGCGGCAAGCAGTATTGGAAGAGCAAATAAAGACCCGCCGCCGATAAGTAGCCGCGCCTGTGGTGTCAGCTGCAAACTATGGTCAGGGCTGACACGCACGGGGATGTCGACAAACGTGTCATCCTGACTGACCCAATTGGCGATGTTCACGCCCAGCTCGAGATTGATGCCATTGGCCAGAAACGTGTTCGATAGAAAATCGCCGTCTCCTACGACCACCACACGTTGCTCCTTGCCCCCGTGCTCGCGTCTTAGCGCTACTGCAAGGTTCAGCGGACCAGCTACGTCCTGCTCCTTGTCCTGCTGTACCTTCCCCTTTAGGATGCCGGTTTCAGACCACGCGGATGCGCGAGTATCGAACAGTACTGTGGCGTTCCACTCTTCAGGGTTAACTACGCGTAAGCCTACAGCTTTGGGAAACAATGTTACATTGCGCAGGCTCTTCACCGTCGAGTGTGCACCGTAGCGGGTCACGACCACGGCGGTGGCATTTCCGGTGATAGTTTCTGACCCAGGATCGATGATAACGCCGGGAAGAAACTCGATCCCGAGTGTTTCCGCGATCGGCTCGAGTCCATGCAGTGGCCCGGGATCAACAAGCCATAATAAGTTACCGCCGTTTTCAACGTAGTCAGCGAGCAGCTTGACTTCACCGGGCAGCAAATCCGCACGCGGTCCAGCGATCACGAGCGCCGCCGTATTGCGCGGGACCTGCGGATGGTCGGCTAAGGTTAGCACGCGCGTTGCGAAACCACGCTTGCGCAGCGCGTTAGTCCATCTCGAGAGATCGAAGTTAGCATGCCTATCTGGGCTGCGTTCGCCGTGACCGCTGACGAAAACCAGCCAGCGTTCACCACGACGCGCCAGGCGCGCGAGCGCATTGGTGATACTCTCCTCATTGAGCTTGCTCAGCGCCTCTGTGCCGCCGTCGTAACCCAGCACGACCTCGCCATCGAAGCGAACCCCCGCCGCGCGTACCCGTTCCGGGTCCCTGCTCGGGTCGACGAACTCGAGCTCAATATCAGATTTGTATCGCTGATAACGGCCGAACACTTCACGAATAGCCTTGCGCAGATCCTCACGGTCGCTAGCAAACGCAGTGACCTGAAGGGGTTCGTGGAGAAGCTTTAAGGTGGCGACGCTGGCCGCTGACAGCGAGTTGCGGCCACTTTGAGTCCAATCAAACCGTAGGTGATAGTCGTAGCTTAACCACTGTAGTAGACCGACTGCCGCCAGAAACAACAATACAAACACCGCATTTATGAGCCGAAGCTGGAATCTCGGCGGTAACGATTTCGGCATCCCTCAACCCCCGAGTCGATCGGCGTCTAACCGGCGCACGCTGAGCACTAGGAAAGTGGCGACGAACAACACATGATAGACTGCGTCGTTGCTATCGAACACGCCCCTCAGAAACGGCTCATAATGATTTAACGACGATAACGACGCGAGCCAGCTGGCCTCGCCCGAGTCGTTGCTTCCCACCGAGCCCAATAGCCAAAACAGAAGCAGCACGCCGAACGTGGCCACCGATGCAACCGTAGGATGTTGGGTCAGGGTCGACATGAAGAGTCCAACGGCGATAAAGCCGGCCAACAAAAGAGCCAGTCCTACCAACCCGGAGAGCACGACACCGATGTCGAGAGTCGTCGCTACGTACAATGATAATGGCATCAACGCAATTAACAATAACAATATAAAGATGAACAGCAGCGCACCGAGATACTTTCCGAGTACGATCTCCGTCGCCGATATCGGTGCGCTACGCAACAAGGTTAGCGTGTGATTCCGTCGCTCCTCGCTGACGAGCCGCATGGTGAGTAGTGGCACCACGAGCAGGAGAACGATTGCAGCGCTGCCAAATAGCCGGCCGACAACTAGCTCCGTGACGCCCGGCGGGTTGTCGAGCGCCAGCAACTGCGGCTGCATGTATAGGTATTCCTCAATACGGGTTAGAAAGATAAACGCCAGGATGGCTTGAACCACCGTCAAAACGACCCAGGCCAACGGCGATAGGAATAAACCCTTGAGTTCGCGTGCGGCGATTGTCCAAATCATGCATTGGCCTCCCGCGCGTCGGTCGCCTCATCTGTGGTCAACTCTACAAAGATCTCCTCGAGCGAGGCGCCATGAGGCCTGATCTCGGACAGCCCCCAGTCGTGTTCGGCCGCGAGTTTCACGATCCCATCGGTGGGGTTTTGGTTGGGATCGTGAACAATCTGCACTCTATTCTCACCGTCGGGTTGCACGGCCTTCACGCCTTGGAGCCCCTCCAGTAGAGACAGTATTGGGTCTTGCCGGAATGCCACTGTTAACACATTTGACTTCATGTGCCGCAACAATCCCTCGATGCTGTCATTCAACACTAAGCTACCCTTATTGATGATCTGTACGCGGTTACAGCTGATCTGGACCTCAGGGAGTATATGGGTCGACAAGATGACACTGTGTTCTTTACCAAGCTCGCGGATCAGGCTACGGATCTCCCGAATTTGAATTGGGTCGAGGCCGATCGTCGGTTCGTCGAGGATCAACACCGGAGGCAAGTGAATGATAGCTTGTGCAAGCCCGACCCTTTGCTGATAACCCTTTGATAGATTTCCGATTAGACGTCGGCCGACATCGTGTAGCCCACACTTCTCTTTGGCCGACTCGCGCGCTGCTTTGCGTTTCTGACGTGCAATGCGACTAAGGGCTGCACAGTAGTCGAGGTACTCATCGACCGTGAGTTCGCGATAGATCGGTGGCTGCTCCGGGAGATAACCGATCGCGGCTTTGGCTGCGCGTGGTTCCTCCAGCAAATCATGTCCAACAATAGTGACACTCCCATCGCTGGGGGCGAGGTTGCCACTGATGATTTGCATCGTGGTCGTCTTACCAGCGCCGTTAGGGCCGAGAAACCCGAGCACTTCACCTTGCTGGATGCAGAAACTAATATTGTTGACTGCTTGGATCTCGCTGTAGAAGCGCGAGATTCCTTTAACCTCTACGAGAGTGTCACCACTCATTGAGGGGGTTTGCTGAAGTGGGATCCCTACGCACGGCGCAATTAAAGGCACCTGCTATAAGTTTGTCAATGGCCGGGCAAGGCTCAACGGTGGCCCCACGATGGATGTGGTCATAGCGTGATACATTTCTCGATACTGAAGGCGTGCACGTACCTTGGGAGCCGGTTTAGAATTCTGCGTCGGCCATCCGAGCCACCAGCCAATAGATGAGTTACAAGATTCGCATCGAACCCAGTGGCCGTGAGTTGGTTGCCAAGGACGGTGAACCGATTCTCGAGGCGGCGCTTAGACAAGGCGTTGCATTGCCTTACAGTTGCCGTAACGGCGCGTGCGGTGCGTGCAAGGGGAAAATCATCGGCGGCACCGTGGATTACGGTGTGTATGAGCGGAAAGCGTTGCCGGATGCGGAGAGGGCAGTGGGCAAGGCGTTGTTCTGTCAGGCCGTGCCGCGCGAAGACCTCATCGTCGAGACTCGGGAGATCAGTGCCGCCGAAGGTATTGCCATCAAAACGTTGCCGGCCCGCGTGGTGCGTATGGAACATCTAGCGAGCGATGTTATGGTGCTCTATCTCAAGTTGCCGCAGACGCAGCGGCTACAGTTTCTCGCAGGCCAGTACATCGATATCCTCTTGCGCGACGGTCACAGGCGCAGCTTTTCATTGGCCAATTCACCGCACGCGGATGAGTTCCTACAGCTTCATGTTCGGCAAGTGCCAGATGGTGAATTTACCAATCATGTGTTTAGCGCTATGAAAGAGCGGGACTTGCTGAGGTTCCAAGGCCCCTACGGGATCTTCTTCTTACGCGAAAGCTCGCAGTACCCGATTCTATTTATGGCGGGCGGTACCGGATTTGCGCCGATCAAGAGCATTATCGAACACGCACTTGTCAAAGGCGAGAGGCGGCAGATGCATCTTTTTTGGGGTGCTCGACGCGAGCAGGATCTTTATATGCACGAGTTGGCATTATCCTGGGCACGCGACCATGCGCACTTCCACTACACGCCTGTATTGTCAGAGATAGAGCCCGAAGATCGCTGGGATGGCCGAACCGGATGGGTACACGACGCTTTGCTTGATGATTACCCCGATCTTGGTCTCTACGAGGTCTATGCGAGCGGCCCCCCTCCGATGATTGAGGCCGGTCAAGCTGCCTTCAACGAACGCGGATTGCCGGACGACCAGTTCTTCTTTGATTCATTCGAGTTCAACCGCTAGCTAGCAGCCTGGCGCGGTTGTGCCAACGTTTTCGTCGTTGCCGCTGGCAATGCGGGCTTTTCGGCAACCAGGGACTCCAGACTACGACGATAGTAGTCAAGTGCCTTGTCCGATTCGCCGAGCCGCTCCATCAATGCGCCGAGTTCACGATAGACCTGCAAGGTCGGTCGCCGCTTCAGTGAGGTCTCGAGGTAGCTACGCGCTTTCCCCCAAAGCTCGTTGCGCAACGAAAGCCGGCCGACGGTAAGCAGCAAGCTTGGGTTATCCGGATGCGATTGCAACCAGTGCTCAGCTGTCTCCAGCTGTGCCGCTGGGTTGTCGCTACTTACACGCCCAAATAACTCCGCGAGCTCATCGTTCCACTCCCGGCTAATGCTTTCGCGCAACAGTGACTCCGCCTCACTCATCCGGTTCTGCTCTATCAGGTGGCTACTGTAAATGCCGACCAGCTTCGGGTTGCGACGCAGCGCTTTCGGAACGGCGTGCCAGGCGCGTTTCAACACCTCGAGCGAACCGGAGGGCAGAGAAAGATGCAACAGCTCGCGGTGTGCCTGAAGCTCCAACGCATCTATGGCCTCGGGGCTGAGGAGCTTGTTCTTACGTAGCTTCGGAATAAGCTCAGCCACACTCGTCCAATCGCCGAGTGCCAGATAGGTTTTCACCAGCAATCGTAGGACATGGCCATGCTTGGGTTCTTGCGCGCGCAGCTCGGACAGCGCGGCCAGCGCCTGTTCGTGTTGTTCCGTCCACGAGTACAAGTGTGCTTGCGTCATCGCGATAGCGAGGCTGCCATTTGGGGCCGCCTTCTGTGCTTCAGAAACAAACTCATCGCGTTTCTCCGTGTCCCCCATCGCCTGACTTGCGCAAGCCGCACCCAGGTAGTTGAGAAGCGGCGTTTCGCCATACTGCAGTCCGGATAAGAGTTGCGCGCGCGCTCTTGCCCAATCGCCTTCTGCCAACCTGATCAGGCCGCGCATAAGCGCCAGTCGTGCCTTTCGCGTGTTGCGATCGAGCCGCCAGGTGGCAACGTCTCGCGGGATATTCCAGGTGCGACGCAGCAGGCGCCAAACGATCTGCACTACAATCGCTCCCACGATCAGCAGCAACACGAACAATGTCAGCGGCATCTCGATGCTCCAGGGCGTACGCGTGATTAGCACGTAGCCCGGGTCCTCGATCGCAAATAACGTGACAAGCACCGAGACGAAAAGGACGAGTAGGATTAGCGCAAGCGTCTTCACGAGAATAAATCGTTCGCTTAGGAGCCCGCCCGCCCTTCGGTGATAGCGCGCAGCGTCTCGAGCGATCCTGCTACATCAGGCAGCTCCACAGCGATCTTTGCCTCGAGCAAAGTACTGAGTTCCTGCTGCGCGTTGATAACTGCTTGCGCGTCTGTGTCGAAGTTATCGTTAATCCACCCCTGTGCGGTTTTGATGTTCTGTGTGTACGTACCTACATTCGCCTCTAATAGAGCCAGTTGTGCCCCGTAGAGCATAAGGCGAAGATTCTCGCGGAGAAAATAATCGTGCTCTGGAGCAAGCAACGGACGCTGCACGTCTGTAATACGCCGTATACGCACCAGACCGAGAACGTCTTGCCACATCTGTTGCAACACTGTCCACACGCTTGACACCGTATCCGTGGTCTCACTCGTCTGCGTGGATGGGGGTGGTGGGCGGAAACGATCCTCTACATTCAGCGGGAGATTATCGATGCTGTTCGCGAGGCTGCCGAGTTTAAGCGCAATGCCCGATACGTCAGCGCGTTCAAGTGACTGCAGTTGCGTGATCTCTGCAGCAATCTGTTCTCTAACGGGAAGCAGGCGCGGCTCGGCCAGTTGCTGCAGCCGCTGATCGGCAGTGCGTAGCGCCTCGGCGGCAGTGTCGGGATCGTGCGCGAGTCGTAAGCGATAATTGGCGATCAGCAACAACTGCTCGATTTCCGCCAGCACCCAGTCCGTGCGGTTTCTACCAAGCTCGTTACTGACCTTATCAACCGACTTGCCTAGGGTATCTTGAATTTGCTTAATGCTGCTAAGTTGTTCTTCAAGGGCCTGTAACTGCTTTGCGACTTGGTTTTCTTGCGTTGTTAACTGTTGGGCGTCGTCGTCGAGTCGTTTAAGCGTGCCGAGGACGTTCGCGTTAAACGGCTCCTGTTTTTGGTAGTAGAAATAGCCGCCATAGCCTGTTAGTCCCAGTGCGATTAATGATAGGACCAACGCGAGTCCGGACCAGATTGCCGTAGCGCGCGTTTTCGCGGTCGTTTTCTTAGTCCGGCTCTTGGTGCGCTTCGGCGGGGTAGTCTTACGTCTGGAGGCGATTTCCTTCGAATTTGCCGCCTGTTCTTGGTTTTTCTCGTCCATTTAGCTTGCCGGCCGTGTGCGAGATGGGGGTCCGATTATAGGGGATTTTGCGATGTGCGCCACGCCTTGATGGCTTTCACGATGGCTCCATCGCTAGCCTGTTCGGCAACACGGATATGTGCAAATCCCATGCTACGAGCCGCGTGCGCGACACGTTGGCTAATCACCACCAGTGGCAACCGGTGCAGAATCGCTCTTCCCGAATCAACTGTAAGAGCAAGCAAATTTCGCAGTGCTTCCACGCTCGTCGCAGTGACGATGTCGATCTCGCCCGTACGCAGTAACGGCGTGATATCTATTCTTGGTATCGCACGTCGGTAACATTCGGCGTATTCGATACGTGCGCCTCGCGTAGCGAGCGTTTCACCGAGCAATTCACGTCCACCGACGCCCCGGAAAATTACTATCTCTTTCCCGGCAACTTCTGTGAGTTCTGGACACGCGAGCAATCCCTCACTACTGAAGTTCTGGTCGGGAACAATCGACGGCTCCAAGCCGAGGCGTTGAAGCTCACGCGCCGAGGCAGCGCCTACGCAAGCCACGGTCAGGTTCTCGGGCCACTGTGATCGGTTTTTCTTGAGTGCACCGATGCCTTTCGTCGCCGCATTAGCACTGACGAATATCGCGATGTTGAACTTATCGAGACGATTGATCACCGATTGCAGAGCCTGCATATCGTCCGGGTCGAGGATCTCCACCGTTGGTACGCGAACCGCCTCGCCCCTCTCGGCCTCGATCATCGAGCTTAAGCTCTCGGCCTGGTGGACCGGGCGCGTGACCAGCACCCGTACGTCAGCGAGCGCACCTTCAGTTTGCACCGTGCAGCTGTCCGTACACGTGGTCGAGAATCTGTTTGGCGCCACGCCCTAACAAATCTGCGGCCAGTTGCGTGCCAAGCGCAACAGCCTGGTTTGCAGGCCCTCGTATTTCACCTCGAATCACATCGTGCCCATCGGGATAGCCGACCAGCGCACGTACGTGCATGCGCTCACCGGTCGTCTGGGCGTAACCAGCAATCGGTACGTGACAGCCGCCCTCAAGACGCTCGTTCACAGCGCGTTCGGCGTGGACGCACTGCCGCGTTGCATGGTGGTCGAGCTTTGCAAGCAAGCGATTGGCCTCATGATCAGCCCGGCATTCCACCCCGATCGCGCCCTGTCCGACCGCCGGTAGTATCTGCTCTGGCTCGATGTATGCGCGGATACGTTGCTCGAATCCAAGCCGCTTTAAACCGGCGACAGCAAGCAGGATCGCATCGAAATTACCGGCATCGAGTTTGCGCAAGCGCGTGTCGACGTTTCCCCGAAGATTGATGACCGTCAGCTCGGGAAAGACGGCACGCAGCTGGCATTTTCGCCGGAGGCTTGATGTGCCGACCCGCGCGCCTGAGGGAAGCGCTGTAAGGTTCTCGTGTCGTGTGGACACAAACGCGTCACGCGCATCCTCGCGCTCGCACACGGCGGCGATATGTAGTTCCTTAGGCAGGTCCACGGTCATGTCCTTCATCGAATGTACGGCTAGATCGGCGCGCCCATCTAGCAACGCCTGCTCGAGTTCTTTGATAAAAAGCCCCTTGCCACCAGCAAGTGCGAGCGGGGTATCGAGTATTTTGTCGCCCTCGGTCGTCAATTTAACCAACTCGATGTCCAGGCTGGGGTCGTGTTTCAGCAGTCGGGCGCGCACGTAGTTGGCTTGCCACAGCGCCAACTTACTCTTGCGGGTCGCGATGCGGAGGGTTATGGCCACAGTCAGTGTTTTCAAGCAGGGCGTGGAATGCCTAGCGTCACTTATCCGCGGGAGAATGACAAGCGCGGCGCGCTTGATTAGAAAGCAGGGTGAGCAAAGCGCGCGTGGAGCGCGCACATGTTATCTAGTGCATTGGGCGGTTCCTTGCCCAGCGTCGCACCGCGGCCGCATGGCGCCGGCTGACATCGAGTCGCCTGTCGATATCCTTCAGGGTCACTTGCCACGTGCCGGACGGACTTTTCTCGATCCCTTTGATATGCGAGGTCGACACCAAAGCGTTGCGGTGGATACGTATAAACTTTTCAGCGAATTCGCGCTCCAGATTTACTAGCGAGTCTTCGATCAGGTGTTCTTCCGCCGCTGTTCTTACCGCCACATATTTGCTGTCGGCAAGAAAATAGACGATCTCCGGCACCGGTACTAGGCGAATGTTGCCACGCAGGTGAACGCTGATATGTGTGCGCGACGGCGGCTCCGGTCGCGCTTGACTAAGCTCTTGGATTTGCTGAGCTGTTAGCTTGCGCGCCTTGCCAAGTGCATTTGCCAACCGGTCTTTTCTGATCGGTTTGAGCAAGTAATCCACCGCATTGACCTCAAACGCGTCAAGCGCGTGCTGATCGTACGCCGTCGTGAAGATGACACTGGGTGGGGTGTCCATCCCCAGCAGATGCATAGCGGCCTCGAGGCCATCCATGCCTGGCATGCGGATATCCATCAACAGGACGTCCGGGTTAAGTGCGCCCGTCTTCTCTACCGCCTCGTTGCCGTTCATCGCTTCGCCAATAACATCATAGCCGCCGATGTCGGACAGCAGCTCGCGCAATCGGTCGCGAGCGAGCTTCTCGTCGTCTACTATTAATACTCTCACGTCTGCTCCCTGCGGGTCGGTAATACTACTGTAACTACAAACTCCGATCCTTCCTTCCCGAACTCGAGACTTGCCGCATCACCATAATGGCTACGAAGACGCAGCCGGATATCTTCGAGCGACATGCCGTAGCTGTCCTCCGCTTTGCTCGCCTTCGTCTGCGGCAGCGGGTTCACAATCTTAATATAGATCTTGTCTCCCTGTTCCCAAAGGCGGACCGTGATAACCCCCCCGGTGGCAAGCGGCTCGATGCCATGACGAATAGCGTTTTCCAGCAGCGGTTGTAATGTCAATACGGGCATCACTGCCTTGCGCGGAAATTTACCGATATCCCAGTTCACGCGCAGCCGGTTATCGAGCCGCAGTTCCTCGAAAGACAGGTACTTGTGTGCGAGTTCGACTTCGTTTTTCACCGGTACCAATGTCTCTTCCTGACTCAACATCATGCGGAAAAGATCAGCCATATCCTCGATCGCCGCCTCGGCCTTGGCGGGGTCGCCTCGGATCAGGCTGGCAATGATGTTCATGCTGCTGAAGACAAAATGCGGGCGGATGCGCGATAACATCGCCTGCATGCGTGTGCGTTCCTCTGAAAGCGCTGCCTGTTTGAGTTCATGTTTCGCCATAAAGAAGCGCAGCAGTAACGCGTAGACAAAGGCGCTGATGGTAATAGCGACGATGTGCAAGTGGCCATACCATTCCGGTCGTGCTGACGGGATTTCGCCGGTAAACCACAATAACCAGATCGTACACTCGGTCACGAGTAAGGTAGTGAACAACAACAGGGCGTACGCGGCGCCCAGCGCGTGCAGTCGCGGGAGTCTATTAAGGTATGGACCTGTCAGGCACAGCACCGCTGTCCCGCCCAATGCTACCCATTGCACGAAGATCGATATCAATAACAGGTTTTGCATTATGTACGGCGAGATGATGTAGCGCGGTATAACTAGGGTGATAACAATAGCGAGCATTTCCGCGATGATCGCGACGTTGAAGACAATCCAACCCGTGCAAAAGTTAGGGAGGAATTGGCTGTCGTCAGTGGCGACACGCTCATCGTCTACGTTCCCGTCTAAGCGGCGGGCTGTGTTCCTAATCCAGTCTTGAAGCACGCTCTTGTTTGAGAGCTCCATGTCAGCCTCTGACGATAGGCATGGCGAGCTTCACATGATACTGACCGCCTTGCTCGAATGCCTGCATGGTTGCGCTATCGCCGAACTGTGTGGACAAGCGCTGTCGTATATTATCCTGGGCAATCTTGTTGCCTTGACCATGAGAGGCATTGCGCACGTCCGGCAGCGGGTTGCTGATCAGAACGTTCAACGTTTCGCCCTCGGCCCAAAGCTCGACCCGCACGGTACCGCCCGCGAATCGCGGCTCGATACCGTGGTAGATAGCGTTCTCCAGCAAGGGCTGCAAGGTCAGGGCTGGGATCATGGCGTAGCGTGGCACGTTGCTCACGTGCCACTTCACCTTGAGTCGGTCACCGAGGCGCATCTTCTCGATTTCCAGGTACTGGCGCGAGATCTCCCGCTCCGCTGAAATCGGTACCAGTTTTCGCGCGTCAGCTAGCAACACCCGAAACAGGTCGGCGAGATCTTGCAAGACGGATTCTGCCTTTGGGGGGTCACTACGAGTCAGGCTGGCGACAGAGTTCAGGCTGTTAAAAAGAAAATGCGGCCGGATGCGGGACTGCAAAGCCTGCAGCTTTGCTTCCTGTTGCGCTTTCGCGTCGGTCTCGGCGCGGTGCTGCAGGAAGAGGTAACGCAAGCCAGGGATGCCGATCAGTGCGGCGATAATAAGGCTGCGTATCAATAGCGACTCGCGCCACGGTGGCCAGCGCTCCGAGATCAGACCAAAATCAAATGCCGCAAAAATGACGAGTTCCGTAGCGAACGCAGTGGCGCACAGCAACAGGACAAATACAATCGGCGCCGCCGTTAGCGCTGACATCCGGCGGATCAGCGGCGAAGACAGTTTCAAAGCCACGAACACACAGAAAGAGACAAACAGCGCAAACGCCGACAGCATATACAGCTCTTGCCAAAAACTATCGTCAAAGCCCAGATGGCGCCCAAGCGTGATGATGATCGCGATCAGCTCGGCAAGCAGGACCAAGCGTAGAGCGATGCCAAAGGAACCGAAGTCGGGCAGAAAATTGCGGTCCTGGGCCGGCGCTTTAGCCACGGCGCGACTCGCTCGTGTAATCAACGGCGGCATGATCCCTCTTTGTTCCCTGGACGGCGTAGGCGTTGGCGGCGCGATTGCCGAATGTGAGGCAACGGAAAGGTGACCGGATGATTGTGACGCAAAGCTCCGTGCGTTCGCAAGATGAAGAATCCCGTAAACCTAAGCTGATTGAGGCGCTAAGCTGACCGTAGTTAGCGGCCTTGGGCCCTCCACGGCCACGAACCCCAGTCGCAGTGCACAAGTGAGAACCCCTCGATAATAATAGACGAGTGATAGCCAGGGGTTATCGACCCCGAGGATCGGAGAAAAAGCTGCCCTTTTTCGCACCCCTGGGTATACTGTGAAATTGCGGGAGAATAAAAAACCCCCCACGTGTGGGGGGTTCAAAGGCCTGGTCCGGTATTCGGGGTGGGGGTGCACAAAAGGACAAACCGAACCAGGTAGGATAAAAATACCCCGGTAGCAGAATCGCAACAACGCGTCCGGGGTCAGTTACCGACAGCCGGGGCGCCGTTGCGGATGGGCGGCGCCCGCAACCACCGGCTCACATCCGAGCGGGCGTTCCCCTATCTGAGGCCTGGTCACATTAGGGTTGGCGAGGTCAAGGGGATATCCGAGCGCGTAATCGATCATTAAAACCCTTAGTTAAGCCATGTCGACGCAGAAACCCTGGAGCGGCCGCTTCACCGAGTCTACAGATACGCGCGTTGAAGCGTTCACTGCTTCGGTAAACTTTGACCGGCGGTTGTACCCGTATGATATTGCCGCCTCGGTCGCGCACGCGCGCATGCTGGCACATGTAAAAGTGATTAGCGAGAAAGAACGTGACGCAATCATAGAAGGGCTAGAGGCAATCGAGGCGGAGATCGAGAGCGACCAATTTTCCTGGACCACTGAGCTCGAGGACGTGCACATGAACATTGAAGCGCGTCTGATCGATCGTGTTGGCGAGGTTGGCAAGAAACTGCACACGGGTCGCTCACGCAACGATCAGGTTGCGACCGACCTCCGATTGTACCTGCGAGATGGTATCGACTGGTTGAGCAAGGCGATCACCGATCTGCAAAGGACTCTGCTCGACGTCGCCGAGCGTGAGGCCGCAACGATCATGCCCGGTCTCACCCACCTACAGATCGCCCAGCCCATTACGTTTGGACATCATCTATTGGCATGGGTGGAGATGCTGCGCCGTGATAACGAGCGGCTCGGGGACTGCCGCAAGCGGGTTAATATAATGCCGCTAGGTGCGGCCGCGCTCGCGGGAACCAGCTACCCGATCGACCGAGCGTTTGTAGCGCGGTTGCTCGGCTTTGAAGCGCCAGCGGAGAACGCGCTGGATGCCGTGTCGGACCGAGACTTCGCCATTGAGTTCGCTGCTGCTGCGGCGGTACTGATGACGCATCTGTCACGCTTCGCTGAAGAATTGGTGCTTTGGGCATCACCGGCGTTTAATTTTATAGAGGTCAGCGATGCGTTCTGCACAGGCTCATCGATCATGCCGCAGAAGAAAAATCCCGATGTTGCCGAGTTGGTGCGCGGCAAGGCCGGTCGCGTCACTGGCGATCTCGTCGCGCTAATGACCTTGATGAAGTCGCAACCGCTCGCTTACAACCGTGACAACCAGGAGGACAAGGAGGCTGTCTTCGACGCGCTTGACACGGCGCTCGCAAGCGTGGACATATTTACTGCCCTCATTGGGTCGATTGAACCCAGGCGCGAGACGATGCGTCGCGCTGCCCAGCGGGGTTTTTCGACAGCAACCGATCTCGCTGATTACCTCGTGCGCAAGGGCGTACCGTTTCGCGATGCACACGAAGTCGTCGGAACAATCGTTCGTTCCTCGTTGGACGCCGGTAAGGATATCACCGAGCTCACACACGCGGAGCTTAAAGCGCAGTGTAGTGTCATTGAAGATGACGTTTTCGATCTTCTGTCGCTTGAGGGGTCGGTAAACGCGCGCGATCATCTAGGCGGCACCGCGCCAGCGCAGGTACGTCAGGCTGTGCAGCGAGCGCGTAGGCGTCTACAGCGAGCCTGAGGACATGGGAAACCGTGCCCCGCTTGAAGATCTCAAGGAAACGTTGCGTGCTTTCGTGCGTGCACGCGATTGGGTCCAGTTTCACTCGCCCAAGAACCTATCCATGGCTCTAATGGTCGAGGCCGCCGAGCTACTCGAGCACTTTCAGTGGCTCAGCGAGCAACAGAGTTCGTGCTTATCGCCGCAAGAGCGGGAGCGAGTCGCCTTGGAAATAGCCGACGTTTTTATCTATCTTTTGCGGTTGGCGGACACGCTTGACGTCGATCTGATCGACGCGGCACAGCGCAAGATTGAGTTAAACGAGAAACGCTATCCTGCCGAACAAGTACGGGGTCGTGCCGTTAAGACTCCGCAAGATTCACAGTAATCATACAGAGCGCGTTTCGATACCTTCACCGTGGTGGTTGAGCCATCGATCGACACGTACCGATCCTCAGCTCGTTGACAGGTTCGGTGGCAGAGGGGCTGGGAGAAAAGTCTGCTGGGGCTCTAGTTACCCAGGATTTCTCAACGCTTTCTCGATGCGTATACGCGGGATTATAGAGCCCCGCCCGATGCCCTCGCAGCAGCAACCCTCCGCCTGCCAGCTGGACGGGCTCGCTAGGGCCTCGGGCCAGAACGGATAGGTGCGACATTGCTGCGGCCGCACGGGGTATATACGACAGCGGTTGGCAAGGTCGAGGAACGCGCAGCGACCGCTGGCCTCGAGCCGGATGCCCTCGATTGCAGCATCGACTTTTATGACGTAGCGCCGGCGAAACCATGGACGGGACACTCCCAAGTGGCTACGGATGCGATCTTGTTCGCGAGCGCTGACTGCGATGTAGTGCTCGTCATTGCTTCCGCCGGTACAGCAAGTACCGCAACCCGTGCATTTGAACCGCAGCTTTTGTCGCCGATGCCACATACGCAGGTCCTTTGTATTCAAGACTAGGTGTGATTATACAGTGACTTGGTTGCGTGGCTAAACGCGCCAGAACGATGCGAGGAGCGTATTTCGGTTGACGTTAGTTGGTGAGAAGCGCCACTGGGAACGCACTATGTGGTCCAGTGCGTCGGCAATCTGTGCAAAGTCAAAGTGCATTCGCCGAAACACATTGCGCCGCTTGGGGTTTAACTCATGGTGCGCGCAGTGCCAGAATGCGTTTTGTCCGTTGGCAAGATAGTAACCAAGCTCGCCGCGGGCTTGCAGTCTGTCTCTAAACAGTCCACTCATGAACAGCGTGTAATCACCAAGGTGGCGCGCGACGGAGGCTTGGCGATGTCGATCAGGAATTTCATTGTCCGAGCCAGCAGTGCCGTACCACTCGGCCAGCAGTTCAGCGATCCGCTCTAGCGGACGACCTTCGCGGTCATGCATCGGGTACAGCGCACGCGTGTGCGCGAAACGCGTCAGCAGTTCACTGACGTAATCGACCGTCGCCGGTTCTGCAAGCCCACACCGACCAAAGCCGGTTTGGACTTGGTGACGGAAGAACTGATACAACGTCGGTCGTCCCATTGGCGCACCTTAGTCTGCCGCCTAGTATCGGCAACGCATGCGAAGTTCAGCCCTAGACAGATTAACGCTCTCCTAATCCCTATCGGCGGGCGGCCGAACCCTTCTAACAAAGAAAGCTAGTTAAAGAACGCTAGCAGGTCCAACCCACGCTTTGCTGCAGCGCAAACGCATGGGCTAAAGGTCAGATCGACATCCCCTTGCGGCGAATTTTCTCGTAAAGTTCGCGGTTCAGCTCCCGGCTATCGCCACCGCCGAATATCAGTGCCCCGGAGGAGTAACTTTTCCCATAAGTAGCAGTAAGGTTGACGGTCTGTGCGAGTCCCGAGACGAACTGATCGTCGGTCAGGGGGCTTAGTGGATGGATATAAGCACTCCAGAGGGTCCCGCGCGCGATCGCATAGCGAGCATCGAGCGCACTATCGAAATTGGCCTGCATCATGCGAGCCAGGTCCGCCTCACTCAAGCCAGAAGAGGCCGCGACTGGCACTATGACTCGCATCCGATCCGCGCGTTCGTCCGTAATCACTAATACCTGATAGCCTTCCAGCTTGAAGCGCCAAAATCCGGGTTCGCCGGACACATCCTCGGCCACTTTCTCTATCAGCTCGCCCAGTCTCGCGTTGTTCATTTTCTCGTCCTTTGTGAGAACCGTCTTTGTACGGGAAGACATGCTGGGCGTGATACTGAGGCCGCTGCAAAGCAGTACACTCATGAGGACAGTCGCGTATCGATGCATGATTCGGCTCCTGTTTTGTCTTTGAACACAACCTCGGTCCTGCGGTGAAGTCAGCAGGATCCACTTGGTGGCAGGGTGCTTTGCTATGATGCGCTCGCATATGACTTTAGTCTCCTCAGGCAGGAAGCGGGTTCCCCCGTCCGAGCATACCAAGGTTGTGCGACTGCAGCAGGGTTTGATGGCTTGAATCTACTACAGACACCCTTATCTTGGTTGTTGGCGGAAGGCTGGGGCGTTTCTTGAGGTCTATCATGACGGAACGGGAAACCATAGAAAAGAACGGTGTGGGTACGAAGCCCGCACAGACTGGCGAGCTTCTTGCGGGATCGCGTACAGCACTTGCGCGGCCCAGTGAGGTTCTGCCGGGCGTTATTCATGTGCTGCCGCTGACTAACCGGCCGTTCTTTCCTGGCCAAATGCTGCCTCTGGTCATCGACCAAGAGCCGTGGCAACGCACGGTCGAGGCAGTAGTCGAGTCTGGGAACAAAGTCATGGGACTCGTGCTTGTCCGCAAAGATAATCCAACCGAAGCGCAACCGAAAGATTTCTATTCGATGGGAACGGCGAGTCGCGTGCACAAAGTTGTGCAGGCCGAAGGCAAGTTGCAGATCTACGTTGAAGGACTGCAACGGTTTCGAATCGACGACTGGATTTCCACAGAGCGCCCGCTCGCGGTGCGTGCGCAATATTTCCCCGAGACCAGTTACAAGGATGTCACCGAGCTCAAGGCTTACACAGTTGCGGTGATTAACACGATCAAGGAGCTACTGCCCCTCAACCCCCTGTACGGTGAGGAGCTGAAATTCTTCTTAAACCGTTTCGGCCCCGACGAGCCGTCGCGCCTCGCGGATTTTGCCGCTAGCCTCACGACGTCAAGCAAGCAACAGTTGCAGAGTGTGCTCGAGACCACGCACATTCTGGATCGATTGGAAAAGGTGCTGCTGCTGCTAAAGAATGAAGTCGAGGTCGCAAAAGCGCAAATGCGTATACAGAAACAAGTGGAAGAAAGCGTGGAGACGCGCCAACGCGAATTCTTTCTGCGCGAGCAGCTTAAGGCGATTCAGCACGAGTTGGGCATTGCTAAGGATGACCGCACGGCTGAGCTCGATCGTTTCCGCGCACGCCTGAAAGATCGTGCGCTTCCGGATGAGGCCAAGAAACGCATCGACGACGAGATGCAAAAGATGTCAATACTCGAGGTGGGGTCGCCCGAATATTCGGTGACCCGCAACTACCTCGACTGGCTAACGTTGCTTCCTTGGGGGACGTACTCGCAAGACAATTTCGATTTGGAGCACGCGCGGGCTGTACTTGACCGCGACCACGATGGTCTCGCGGACGTAAAGGACCGGATTATCGAGTTTCTTGGCGTCGGAAAGATGAGGGGCGACGTGGCCGGGTCAATCCTCTTGCTCGTCGGGCCGCCAGGCGTCGGCAAAACCTCCGTAGGTCGCTCAGTGGCGGCGGCTTTGGGTCGAAAGTTCTACCGCTTTTCGCTCGGTGGCATGCGCGATGAGGCAGAGATCAAAGGACACCGACGTACCTACATCGGCGCCATGCCAGGAAAATTCATTCAGGCAATCAAGGAGGTCGGCATCGCTAATCCGGTGATCATGCTTGACGAAATCGACAAAGTCGGGGCCTCGTATCGCGGCGATCCGGCGTCGGCGCTACTCGAGGTGCTCGACCCCGAACAAAACCAGGATTTTCTCGATCACTACCTAGACGTGCGCTTCGATCTGTCCAAGGTCCTCTTTATTAGTACCGCCAACCAGCTCGACACCATACCTGCTCCGCTGCTGGACCGCATGGAAGTCATAAGGCTCGGTGGTTACATCACCAGCGAGAAGGTTGACATTGCACACCACCACTTGATTCCGCGGCAATTAGAGAAAGTCGGCCTAAAGCGGAGTCAGCTTCGGATAGCGCGCAGCGCGATTCGCGAGATTATCGAGCGATATGCGCGCGAGGCGGGTGTGCGCAACCTCGAAAAGCGTATTGGCGCCATCGCCCGCAAGGCTGTCGTAAGCATACTGAACGGCGCCAAGACACCGATAAAGGTGCGCGCGAGCGATCTCGAGGACTACCTTGGTAAGCCGGTATTCCGTCCGGAAAAGCCAATGAGCGGCGTGGGCGTCGTCACTGGGCTTGCATGGACGCCACTCGGTGGGGCGACGTTGGACGTCGAAGCCACTCGCGTACACGCGTATACACGCGGCTTCAAGCTCACAGGCCAACTGGGCGAGGTGATGCGTGAATCGGCCGAGATTGCTTACAGCTACATATCGTCCCACAGCGAGACTTACGGCGCGCCTGCGGATTATTTCGAGCGGGCCTTCATTCACTTGCATGTACCGGCCGGCGCGACGCCGAAGGACGGGCCGAGTGCAGGCATCACGATGGCCACGGCGCTACTATCACTCGCGCGCGGACGCAAGATCACGCGGCCGTTGGGCATGACTGGCGAGCTGACCTTGACCGGGCACGTGTTGCCTGTGGGTGGGATACGCGAGAAGGTGATCGCGGCTCGGCGCACGCGGATCACCGAGCTGATCTTGCCCGAGGCCAACCGCGGCGATTTCGAGGAGCTGCCAGATCATATACGTGTCGGGCTGACAGCGCGCTTTGTCAGTCACTACAAAGATGTCGTGGACATCGTCTATCCGGAGCCCACACTGCAAATGGCAAAGCCCTAAGCAACGTAAAGACAAAGGCTTGCTTATTGACTCACGAGGCCTCTGGCTGCTCATTGCTCCTCGCTAGGCGCAGCTCCTTGGCTAGAATTCATACTGGGGGGCGCAAAACGTGTAGGTAACGAGGTTTCGACAGTGGGCGAGCAATGAGCGCGAGGGTGCTGGTCTTGGGAAGCGATACAGCCGCGAGCCGGTGCATTAGCGCGGCGCTCGCTTCGGACCCATCGATCGAGTGTGTCATCGGTGGCCATCGCGTTGGCGCGCTATGCGCCTACGCAGAGGAGATTGGCGCCGAAGTAAGGGCGATCAATCTGTCGGATCAGGCCTCGCTACGCCAAGCTTTGGACGGCATTTTTGCCGTCGTAAACACACTGCCTGCACATACGCTCGGCGGCTACGAAGTTGCCGGTCAATGTGCCAGAACGGCTGTGCACTACATAGATCTGGCAGGTAATCCGGCGCATGTCGCTGGCATCACGGCGTTCCGGCGCAAGGCTGAATCCGCTGCTTGTCTGTTGGTCAGCGGCGCCACCGCCGTTCCGGCGGTTTCGGGTGTACTCGTTGACCTGTTGGCTCAAGAGTTCGAGCGCCTCAAAGCGATTCACATCGCGATCTTGCCGGCCGACGACGGTCGGTCGTGGCTGGACACCGTGCGTGCCGTTGCACCCAGGGCCGGCCAGCCGCTGCGCGTCAAGCAAGAAAACCTTTGGCGGGACAGCTACTTTTGGTCGGAACCTGGAGAAGTACTTTTCCCGGCCCCGTTCGGTCGCCGCCGTGTCTATCTGTGTGATGTACCCGATCTGCGTTTATTCCCGAGTCGCTATGCCGCCGAAACGGTGACCTTTCGGGTGGGTTTGCAAAGCGCTTTCGCCAATCGCGTGCTCTCGGCCATGGCCCGCTTCCGCCACCGAAAGCACAGTGCTGACCCGGCACACCAAAGCGTAGAAGCCGATCCGCGCGACGGTCTTCAGCGTTTGCTGGATCGGACCGCCGCTGTGCACGTCCGGGTGCAGGGACTCTGCGATGGTTTAGAGACGACGCGCATGGCCTGTCTGGTCAACCGTAGCGGTTTGGCGCCAGTGATTTCCTGCAGCCCGGCCATCGCCCTGATAAAACACTGGGTGCGACGCGGCGTCAGCGGCGCGGGCGCCGTACCGTGTCTTGGATTGCTAAATCTCGAGGCGCTGAAGGCTGGCCTGCTCGAGCACGACATTGTGCTAGTCCGGAGTTAGCGCTCCGCACATATTGGTCAACCTCCGTGACCAAGGTGCGGTAGAATCCCGTCGTTGTTCAATCCCTGGGTGCCACGGTCGCACGAAGATGCGCACAGTTAGAGTTGCTTCAGTGATCTTGGTTGTGTGTCTGCTGGTGATGTCAGTGGCCGGGCTCGCTGGTTGCGGCAACAAGGGGCCCCTCTATCTTCCCGAGAAGAGCGACCAGCAAACCGATCAGACGCAGGGCAAAAAGCAGCCCAAGAAACAGTAATTCCTCACTTCGGTTCCCATGGATTGTTTCACCTATCGTAGCGGGCAGCTTTTTGCCGAAAACGCGCCGCTGGCTACCATCGCCGAGCAGGTCGGTACCCCCTGTTACGTCTACTCTCGCCGAATGATCGAGGACCAATATCGCGCATTCGATGATGCTTTCGACGCGCATCCCCATCTGGTCTGCTACGCGGTCAAAGCGAATTCCAATTTGGCTATCCTCAATATTTTGGCACGACAGGGATCAGGATTTGACATTGTGTCGGGCGGCGAGCTTGAACGCGTGTTACGGGCAGGTGGTGATCCGTCCACGACCGTATTCTCCGGTGTGGGAAAGTCCGATGCTGAGATCCGGCGGGCCCTAGAGGTCGGCATTCACTCGTTTAACGTCGAATCGGATAGCGAGCTTTCACGATTGGACGTACTCGCCGGCGAATTTGGCAAGCCCGTATCTATAGCAGTTCGCGTGAATCCGGATGTGGATCCGAACACTCACCCCTATATCGCGACCGGGCTGAAGCAAAACAAGTTCGGTGTGCCGATCGGCCAAGCGGCGGCGTTGTACACCCGGGCTCAGGGACTGCGTAACGTTAATGTCACTGGTGTGGCTTGTCACATCGGTTCGCAGCTCCTCGAATTAGCCCCCTTTCTGGATGCCGTTGGGCGGGTATTGGGCCTGGTGGAGCAGCTCCGCCGTAACGGCTTCGCGCTCGACACCTTGGACCTCGGAGGTGGCCTGGGGATTCGCTACCGGGCCGAGCGCCCACCTCGGCCGGACGAGTATGTCAGGGTGTTGCTCGAGGCGCTGGATGCGTGTGGCGAACATGGGCGCGATCTGCGCATTATGATTGAGCCCGGACGAGCGCTGGTCGGGCAAGCGGGGCTGTTGCTCACGCGCGTGCAATACCTGAAGCACGGGGAAGCCAAGAATTTCGCTATGGTTGACATGGCAATGACCGAGCTGCTGCGCCCTGCGCTGTATCAAGCCTGGCATGAAGTCACGCCAGTGTACGATGAGGCGGATCGGCATACGGCGGTATATGACGTGGTCGGCCCCGTGTGCGAAAGCGCGGACTTTCTCGCGCGCGATCGCGAACTCGCGATTGCGCCAGGTGATCTCCTCGCTATACGCTCCGCCGGTGCTTACGCGGCGTCTATGGGCTCACGCTACAACACGCGCCCACTTGCCGCTGAGGTAATGGTCGACGGCGATGCAATCCATATCGTACGTCGGCGCGAGACGATCGATGAGATGCTGGCGACAGAATCAATGCTGCCTGAATAGGAAAAGCGCAACGCAAAGACGCACGACTCCATGCGGCCTACAGAGATGTAGGGAGGTACGACTCCAGGGATGGAGCACGACTACACGGAAGTAGGAAGTAGGGTAACGCCGGGAGCGGTTGCCGAGTTGCCGAGACGCACCGGAGCGGCCTTTGCGTTGAGAAGGCCTCACTACCGCTACTCGACCGACAACTGACCTTATGGAGCGTATTCCCGAACCTGAACTCATGGACGATGCCGAACAGGCACGTGCCTATGCGACGGCGGATTTTTCCGAGCCACACCAGGCATTCGTCGAGCATTTCAAGAGGTGTTTCCCCGAGCAGCAGCCTCAGAACGTGCTCGATCTCGGATGTGGCCCCGCTGACGTGACGATCCGATTTGCGCGGGCCTACCCAACGTGCCAGCTGACAGGTGTCGACGGCGCGGCGGCGATGCTGGAATTTGCACGCCAGGCGATACGAGCAGCTCGCCTGTCCTCGCGCATTCGTTTGCTCAACATGCGGCTGCCTGGCAACGTGAGCGGCCGCTTCGACACCGTGATCAGCAACAGCTTGTTGCACCACCTAGTAGATCCAAGCGTGTTGTGGCAGGCGCTAGCTACAAGTGCGGAGCGCGGTGCGGCCGCGTTTGTTATGGATCTACGACGGCCGGAGACGTGTGGCGCGGCTACCGGACTCGTCGAACAATACAGTGGTGATGAGCCGGATGTGCTTAAACGCGATTTCTTCAACTCCCTGCTTGCCGCCTATCGCCCCGAGGAAATCCACGGCCAGCTCGGCAATGCTGGCCTAAACGACCGCTTGCGTGTCGATGTGGTCAGCGACCGACATTTGATTGTTTGGGGTCACCTGCCCTGAACGCGAGCTCATACCCGTCAGCGGGCTCGGGCGGGCCAGTTTGCTTGTTCTAGGCGACAGGGTAATCTTCGGTTATGCTGATTCCATTCACGAAAATGCAGGGAGCAGGCAACGATTTCGTGGTGTTCGACGCTGTCAGTCAACGCGTCGATCTGACGCCTGAGCGAGTTCGGCGCATCGCCCGGCGACGACTCGGCGTCGGATGTGATCAGGTGCTGGTTGTGGCGCCCACTGATCGGTCAGACGCCGATTTTCGGGTGGCGATCTACAACGCCGACGGCAGCCAGGCCGAACATTGCGGCAACGGCCTGCGCTGCATTGCACGTTTTGTGCGCGACCGCGGGCTCAGCGGCAAGGATGCCGTTACAATGGCTACACTCGCGGGCATGATCCAGCCGCGCATAGAAACGGATGGACAGGTAACGATTGATATGGGCGTCCCTGAGTTCGATCCAGCCAAGGTGCCTTTCGAGGCGGATACGCAACAGCTCGTCTATGATCTGGACATAGGAGGCGAATCGATAGCGGTGAGCGTCCTGTCCTTGGGCAATCCGCACGCTGTTCAGCTTGTCGATGAGCTGGATGACAGCCTGGTCGCTCAGCAGGGACCGTTGATCGAGAACCACCCGCGTTTCCCCAATCGGGTCAATGTTGGATTCATGAAGATCTTGAATCCGCGGCGCCTCCGGCTGCGCGTCCATGAGCGCGGCGTGGGTGAGACCTTGGCCTGTGGCAGCGGCGCGACAGCCGCGGTCGTCGCCGGCTGCTGGCGCGAGCTACTGGAGACGAGGGTGGACGTGGACGTGCCGGGTGGGAGTTTAACGGTTTCATGGGCTGGGGAAGGCCAGCCGGCCTATCTAAAGGGGCCCGCAGTCGCCACGTTTGAAGGCAACATCGATTTAGACCGCCTATGAGTCGCAAGCTAACGAGCGGCGAACAACAAAATGAGCTGACCTGGGAGGAGGCGGTCGGCCGGTATCTCGAAGATAACCCTGACTACTTCCTCCGTCACGGCGACGTCCTCGCCAGCTTGCAGATCCCGCACCCGGAGACCGGCGACGCAATCTCACTGGTCGAACGCCAATTGCAAGCCCTGCGTGACCAAAACCACCGGCTGCAGCAGCAGCTGCGTGAGCTTGTGGCGATCGCCCGTGAAAACGACGTCCTCGGCGAGCGCCTGCATCACTTTGCGCAGGCCATGATCGACGCGGCTTCAATTGACGATGCCCTAAATACAGCGCAGGATCTGTTGCGGCAGGAGTTTAAGCTCGATCAGGTCGTGATCCGATTTCTCGGCAATGCCCCCGGCACGGCCGGTCGCCCGGAGTTCACGGACGCCGATGATCACCAGCTTAAGTCGCTTCTGAAGCAGTTTGTCGGCGGTCGTCCCATCTGCGGTGGGAAATATGACGACCGAATGATGGTATCCCTGTTTGGAACGGGAGCGGCCGAGATCAAATCCACAGCCATGATCGCGCTCGGCGGAGAGATCCCGCGCGGTGTACTGTGCCTGGGGAGCCGCGACCCACATCGTTTTCACCCCGACATGGGAACCGTATACCTCGTGCGGCTTGGGGAACTGCTAATGCGTGGAGCGGCGAAGTATCTGCGCTGACCCCCGCTGTTGCCATGGACGCGCCTGCGCAACGACAGCTCGCCCAGTTCCTAGCACACCTTCGTGATGAGCGCCGAGTCTCAGCGCATACGATCCGAAGCTATGACCGGGACCTGAGGGCCCTGATCAGTTTCTGCGACCGCCACGGGATCAGACACTGGCAGGCCCTCGACCCCCGGCAGGTCCGGGCCTTCGCCTCGGCGCTTCACCGCCGCGGGAGCTCTCCCAGGACGGTGCGCCGCCATCTCTCGGCCGTGCGGGCGCTCTATCGCTATCTGTTGCGGGAAAAAGCGGTGTCGCGTGATCCGGCCGCGGGCGTGAGCGCCCCGAAGCCGAAGAAGACCCTGCCGCAAACACTCACCCCTGAGCAAGCCAACCGCTTGGTGACGATCGAGACCGCCGATCCGCTCAGCCTACGCGATCGCGCGATACTGGAGCTCCTGTACTCATCTGGGCTACGCCTGGGTGAACTGGTGGGCCTGGATCTGGCCGACGTGGATCTCGCCGCAGGCCAGGTGCGGGTGACTGGCAAGGGGTCGAAGACCCGGGTGCTCCCTGTGGGGCGTTTTGCCTGCGAGGCTATGCACCGATGGCTCGAGGTGAGGGGAGCGCTCGCGCGCGCAGGTGAACGGGCCGTGTTCACGGCGCGGAATGGCGGGCGCCTCAGCCACCGGGCGGTCCAACGCCGTATCCAAGGATGGGCGCGCGCCCAAGGGCTGGGGCTCGCCGTGCATCCGCACATGTTGCGGCATTCGTTTGCGAGTCACCTGCTCGAGTCCAGCGGGGATCTGCGAGGCGTTCAGGAACTGCTCGGCCACGCCGACATCTCGACCACCCAGGTCTATACCCACCTCGACTTCCAACATCTCGCCCGGGTGTACGATCGAACCCATCCACGGGCCCGTCGCACACGTCGCAACGCCCGGACACCGCCGGAGGATCCGTGAGCAAAAAAATAGCGGCCGGTTTGGGGTCGTGAGAACGCTGTGCTACACTGAAAAAACCTCTTAATTCTGGTGTACGGGGTGTACAGCTTCCCAATCTAGTTAAAGCAAGAACACGAAATGCTAGATATCAACACGAATAAACCGACATGGTCGGTGCAAAGGGAATTGCATGGCCATTGCCTCTAACTACAGGCAACGCACTCTAAAGAATTTCATTACGGCGACCGGGGTTGGGCTCCACACCGGGGAGAAGGTGTACATCACCTTACGCCCCGCGCCCATCAACACGGGGATTGTCTTTCGTCGCAGTGATTTGGACGATCCCGTCGAAATCAAAGCACATCCGGACAGCGTCGGTGACACCAGCTTGTCGACGACCTTAGTCAAGGATGGCGTACGAATCTCGACGATAGAACACCTACTTTCGGCGCTCGCTGGGCTTGGCATTGACAATGCCTACATCGACGTCAGCGCGGCCGAGGTTCCGATCATGGACGGTAGCGCTGCGCCGTTCGTGTTCCTGATCCAGTCGGCCGGCATCACTGAGCAGGAAGCCTCCAAGCGATTCCTACGAATCAAGCGCACATTGCGAGTGAAAGAGGGGGACAAGTGGGCACGCTTCGATCCCTACGAGGGCTTCAAGGTTGCGTTCAGCATTGACTTCGACCACCCCGTTTTCAAAAGCAATTGTCGCAAAGCAGAGCTTGATTTTTCATCGACTTCTTTTCTGAAGGAGGTCAGCCGCGCACGCACCTTCGGCTTCATGCGGGATATCGAGCACCTCCACGAGAGCAACCTAGCACTCGGTGGCAGCCTCGATAATGCAATCGTGCTCGACGACTATCGCGTGGTGAACGAAGACGGCCTGCGTTACGAGGACGAGTTCGTCAAACACAAGATTCTCGATGCGATTGGCGACCTCTATCTGCTGGGACATAGCCTTGTCGGCTCATTCAGCGGTCACAAGTCGGGGCATGCGTTAAACAACCGCCTGTTGCGCACGTTGCTCGCTAAGCAAGACGCCTGGGAGCTTGTTACCTATGACGACGCGCGCCCGGCGCCGATTCCCTATCTCCAGCCCGTCGAGACAACTGTCTAACGACGCCTTGCGTCGACTTACTGTTTGTACTTTACCCCTGGCGCTAATCATGCCGCGCGCTCCTGTAGCGTGTACCATATCGAAGGCTGAGCACGTACACGACAATGGCTAGGCAACGCAATCTGCGAGAACGAATTGTGGACGCTGCGCTTGAACTCGGCGAGGCGCGTTCGTGGGAGTCAGTGCGTTTGTACGACGTCGCCGCAACCTTGAACATCACCCTTGATGATATTCGCGCTCATTTCCGGGAGAAGGAAGACGTCGCCGAGGCCTGGTTCGATCGCGCGGATGCAGCCATGCTTGCGGACGCGGCCACGCCGGCGTTTCAAAATCTAGCACCACGCGAGCGGCTGCATCGCGCGATTATGACCTGGTTAGATGCGCTGACTCGGCACAAACGCGTTACGCGCGAGATTATCTTCGGCAAGCTTGAGCCAGGCCACTTACACGTGCAGATTCCCGGGCTGTTGCGAATCAGTCGAACCGTGCAATGGTTCCGCGAAGCCGCCCATCGCGATGCTACCTTTTTGCAGCGGGCGCTCGAGGAAACCGGGGTCACGACAATGTATGTGGTGACGTTTTTCTATTGGATGCAAGATGACTCAGAAAATGCCGCCCGGACGAGAGAGTTCCTACAGCGCTTGCTAGGAGGCGCTGAAACTCTGTCCCGCTGGGTGTACGACAAAGGGTCGTCGACCGGGCCCAGCACCCGAGCAAACGCGTAGCGTTTATCGGCAGGCGGGTCCCGAGACTTGAGTCCAGGTTGCGGGAGACAGCAGCGAAGTTTTTAGCTGTCGGTGTAGAGGTGGGCGCGGCTCCACAGTAGGTCGTTGTCCAGCGGGCGTGCGAACGTTACCTGAAACAGCTGCAATGTGCTGGTGGTGAACCCGGCAATCGATCCCGACAGATAAAGGCGCCACGCACGGATGAAATCTTGGTCGAACATCTTGGCGATGCGCTCGCCGTGTTGTTCAAACCGATCGAGCCAATGCTCTAAGGTTTTGGCATAGTGCAACCTCAGATTTTCCACGTCTAGTACCGAGAACTCGCGCGGTTCGAACACAGCCATTATCTCCCGCAACGACGGCGGGCAAGCACCCGGGAAGATCCGCTTCTCTATCCACGGGTTCAATGTTCCGGGTCTGTTGCGGCCGATCGTATGGATCAGTCCACGCCCGGAGTCCGTGAGAGAGCGGTGAATAATCTCTCCGAGTTCCGAATAATGGTTCACCCCGACATGCTCGAGCATCCCGACGGAGACGAAAACATCGTATTGCCCGCGAATGTTACGGTAATCATCTTCGATGTATTCAACCCGATCGGCGAGTCCTTCGACTTTGGCACGCTCGCGTGCGTAAACGATCTGCTCATGCGATATGTTGAAAGCCTTGACCTTCGCACCGTAATGCCGGGCCATGTGGCGAGCGAGCCCGCCCCAACCACAGCCCGCCTCGACCACACTGTCGCCTGGCTTCAATTGCAGCTTGCGGCTCACGTGGTCCATTTTCGCGAGTTGTGCTGCCTCGAGCGACATCGAAGGGTCGGGGAAGTAAGCGCACGTGTACTGCATCTCCTTGTCGAGCCACAGCTCATAGAAATCGTTGGAGATGTCATAATGATGATGGATGTTGTCCTTGGAGCTACGAAGCGTATTGGAACGCGGCCGATTTATCACTGCGTGCAGCGGTTTCAACGCACCCACGCGCGAAGCGTTGCGTGCAGCGCGGCTCACGGTTTCGAGAAAGTGCACGAAATTGCCTTCTACTTCGATGCGGCCAACGCTGTAAAGATCACCGAAGTGTAAAGCCGGGTGCACTAGCAGCCTGTAAAACGCACCGCGATCGTGGATACGCGCGCGCGCAACCGGGTTGTTTGATCCGCTGCTAAACTCCTCGCCATTCCAAAGGGTAATGCTGATCGGTGGGCGGTTCAGCATCGCTAGCATTCGCTGCGCTAGCCACCGATCGACCGCCGTGACACGCTGCTCTGGAGTGCTGGCATCTAAGGCACCGCTGCCGTTTGCAGCTGGAAGACTAAGTGGTACGGCTTTGGCTTTTTTCATGGTATCCCCCGCAGTGGCCGATGGCTCACGACGCATCGACTATATCCTAATGCCAAATCTTCAGTCTGACAATTTCGGCAGTCGTGATCCTGCCTATGGCATGGACCCAGGCGTATACCCCAGCGTATCCTCACGCGACTTGGGCGCTGTCAAATGCCCCGCGAGCCTGGAAGCTATGCAGGAGACGGAGATCACCCTAGTCCCGGTATGCCCGCGTGCAGGGCAGATTTTGGCCGACGTCTCGCGCCTGACCCATATCGGACCCTACGCGCTGTTGCCAAAACAGCCGCAGTGGCTTCACGACTATTACTTGGACACAGCCGATCAAGCGCTACGCGCGCAGCGGTTCGCTCTAAGGCTTCGGCAAGTCGAGCAGCAATGGTGGCTAACCCTTAAAGGGGCGCCCAAGGTTACGGACTACGGTGCACTGGAGCGTCTGGAGATCGAGTACCTCTGGTCAGCTGATGGACCGGCACGAATATGCGAGGCGCTTGCGCAACGAAACGTCATTCTGCGAGTCGGTGGCCCAAGTATTAAGGAGTGCGATGCTCTGACCGCGCTCGCCGCGCTGGGACTGGTCCAGATCCAGGTGCACGACAATAACAGGGAACTGCGCGACGTAGTTACTTGTGAGGGGAAACAGCGACTCATTGCCGAACTGGCGCTTGATCGCGTGCGCTACCGGTTTGGTCACACTGATCTTCATCATTATGAGCTCGAACTGGAGTCTAAGGCCCGCGATGGTAGTAATGTGTTAAGACCAATGAGCCAGTTATTGCTCACACGCTACGGGCCCGATCTTCGCATCTGGTGTCATAGCAAGCTAGCAACGGGTTTAGCGTTGTGTGCCTTATTGAATGAGCACGCCGTCAATGCTATGCGAGACCATGTGGGCGATGTCTGCCCGAGCGTCTATGATCTGGTCGATCGTTACCTCGGCCGCTCGGATGTCAGCTAGGTCAATCAAATAACGACTGCCATGCTAGTGGATCGAAGTAAAGGTGCGCCATGGAGTCTATCAGTGACTCTAATGCTCGCTTTGATTGTTGGTGTCGTGTATTTCGGCGCACAGAACGCAACTTTTCTTTTTGTGTCGCAAGTCGTCGCCGACCCGCGAATAGAGCAGTCGTTTGGTTTGCTTGTTTCACTCGCGACGATTGTGGCCGCCTCGCTCGGAGTAGGTTTAACCGTTTTTTTTGCAGCTCTGCGTAAAGACTTTCCGCTCAAGGCGTATCTGGCGTTCCATCGACCGGCTACCGAACAACTACGAGTCTGGGCCGCATATCTAGTGCTTTTTATGTTAGCGCTGCATGCAGTCGCGTACGTGTTGGGTCGTCCGTTCGTCACCGAATTCGAGGCACAGCTCTACAAGACCGCGCAGAACATACCGCTGCTGCTTCTTACAGTTGTCGCGGCGGCGCCGATATTCGAGGAGCTTTTTGTTCGAGGCTTTATCTATCAGGGGTTGGCCAGCTCTCGTATCGGACCCACAGGCGCCATCATTGTAACGGCCGCGTTGTGGTCGAGCATACATGTTCAATATGACCCGATTGAAATGGGCATGATCTTCGCTGGGGGCTTGTTGTTAGGCTATGCGAGGCTGAGAAGCGATTCGATATTCATCCCTATCGGAATGCATGCGTTGTGGAACTTGACCTCCTCGGTTGAGACAATGTTGTTGCTAGATTAGGCGCCCGCATCGGTACAACAATCTAAGACAAAGTGGAGGAGCGAGATGCCGGAGGACGCGCTACCGCAAGACCGACACCCCGCGCTTAGGGTCGTTCCCATGCCGGCGGATACCAACAGTGTCGGTGACATTTTCGGCGGCTGGATCATGTCGCATGTCGACGTCGCCGGCGCTATCGCCGCGATTCGGCGTGCCCGCGGGCGCGTCGTAACCGTGGCCGTGAATGCACTGACCTTTAGGAAACCGGTGCTGGTCGGGGATGTGGTGAGCTTTTACGCCGACGTCGAGCGGGTCGGGCGCACATCGATAACCGTCAAGGTAGATGTCTACGCCGAACGGCGGCTCGCATCGCAGGAATGTGTGAAGGTTACCGAAGCCACGCTCACCTACGTCGCCATTGATGATAATCGGCGACCGCGCGTGGTGCCGTCTGAAAATTCCTGAGTGCATAGATGAGTGAAATGTACATCGCCTTGCCTTGTGATAGAGTCGGCACACACTCCGAACACTAATCGTCGTTGATCCCAACGCCAAAGCCATGGACTTTCTAAAGGCCATCGATTTCTGGATCGTTCTCGCGGCGGCCCTGATCGGATACATCATAGCCCTTCTCCTGGGTCGCGTTGTCGCCCGGTATGCAAAGCGGTTCGAGAGCAAGGTTGCGGACGCGCTACTGAGGCACAGCCTCCGTCCCTTGGAGCTTTTCCTACCGTTCTTCTTCGCGCGCGTCGTTCAGCCACTGCTCGAGCTTGAGGCGACGATCGCGCCCGTTGCGCGGCACACCGTAACGCTGATCCTGATGTTTGCCTTTGCGTGGTTTTTGGTCTCGCTGACAGCGGTCCTCGACGAGTATCTCCACCACCGCTTCCTGACGGGCGAACGCGACGATGTGCGTGCCCGGCGGATAATCACGCGAATGGGTGTGCTGCGACGGGCATTGGTCGTTGTCATCGTCGTCGTGGCAGCGGGGTCGATGCTCATGAGCTTTCCGGCCGCCCGTGCGCTCGGTGCAAGCCTGCTAGCCTCGGCTGGCATCGTGGGTCTTATTTTGGGTATTGCTGCACGTCCGGCGGCCGAGAACCTGATCGCGGGCCTGCAGATCGCGCTCACCGAGCCCATAACTATCGATGATGCCGTCATCGTGCATGGCGACTGGGGCTGGATCGAGGAGATTACGATGACCTATGTGGTCGTCCGCACTTGGGATTGGCGCAGGCTGATCGTACCCATTAGCTATTTCAACAGTCAGACGTTTCAGAACTGGAGCCGAAAGAGCTCCGACCTGTTGGGTACCGTTACTGTAGAAGTAGACTACATCACCCCAGTGGCTGAGGTGCGCGAGGCGGTAAAAGAGATCGTCGAAGCTTCGGTCCTGTGGGACAAGAACGTGTGGAATGTCCAAGTGGTCGAAGCGGGAGAGCGCACTGTGCGCCTGCGCATTTTGGCGAGCGCAAAGGATCCTCCCACCGCCTGGGACCTACGCTGTGAAATCCGTGAGAAGCTGATCGGATATCTGCAGCAGCACCATCCCTATGCGTTACCGCGGCTGCGTGCGACAGTCGACAGCGATGCGCACGTAAATCTATCTACTTCGACGCCGCGCCCATCGACCGCCAAGCGCAGAAAAAAAGCAGGCTGACCTAGGATTCGTCCGGTGGCGGCGCGACCTTGACTACTTCGTCGATCGTCGTTAGTCCCGCGTGGATCTTTTTCGCCCCGCTCAGCCGCAGCGGCTGCATACCCTCCTTAACAGCCTGCTCGCGTATGAGTGCGACCTCAACGTCAGGTTTGATCGACTGACAGAGCGTAGGCGACATCGTGAGCATTTCATAAATGCCGATCCGTCCCATGTAACCGGTGTTGCGGCATTCGGAACACCCGTTTGGTAGGAAAACAGACTGCGGTTTCGTAGCCGTCCACGGTTGTACCAGGTTTTGCCAGGCCTCGTTCTCGAGTACACCGGGTTGCTTGCAGTGTGGGCAAAGCGTACGCACAAGCCGTTGTGCCACGACGCCCAACACGGTGGCGTTAATCAGATACGCGGGGATGCCGATCTCGAGCAGACGCGTGATTGCTGACGGCGCATCATTGGTGTGCAAGGTGGAAAGCACCAGGTGACCGGTGAGCGCCGCTTGAACGGTCATTTCGCCGGTTTCCAGGTCACGAATCTCACCGACCATGATGATGTCGGGGTCCTGGCGCAATAATGCCCGCACCCCCTCAGCAAACCCCAAGCCGATATTCTGCTGTACTTGCATCTGATTAAAACTCGCTTCAACCATCTCAATCGGATCTTCGACCGTGCAAACGTTCACTTCGGTTCGCGCGAGCTGCTTGAGTGTCGAGTAAAGCGTCGTTGTCTTGCCGGAGCCTGTTGGGCCTGTCACAAGGACGATCCCGTGCGGTTGCTCCACCATCGCTTCCCAGCACTTGATCTCGTTTGTGCTCAGGCCGAGCTCCGTGAAGCTGCGAGCAAGTACGCTGGGGTCGAAAATCCGCATCACGAGCTTTTCGCCGAGCGCGGTTGGAATCGTTGAAAGGCGCAGTTCGACCTCATTACCAACCGGCGTCTTGGTTTTGAGCCGTCCGTCTTGCGGCCGCCGCTTTTCTGCAACGTCCATGCGCCCCAGAGTTTTCACACGACTAACGATCGCGCCCAGTACCGCTGCCGGTACCTGGTAGACGAGATGCAGCACGCCATCGATGCGGAAACGGATGTCGCTCTTGTCCCGCCGTGGCTCGAGGTGGATATCACTGGCGCGCTGGTCGAACGCATACTGTAGAAGCCAGTCCACGATGTGGACGATGTGATGGTCGTCAGCATCGAGTCTGCCCGTACGGCCGAGCTCGATTAGTTGTTCGAGGTTGGTAATGACGCTGGGCTGTGCGCCTGTTTTGGGATCCAGTTTCGCGCGTCGGATCGAGCGACTAACGGTATAAAACTCCGCCAGGTAACGATCGATATCAGCCGGGTTGGCAAGCACGAGGACGATTTTCTTGCGCAACACACGGCTGAGTTCATCCTGCCAATCGATGACAAAGGGCTCGCAGGTCGCGATGACAACACTATCGGCGTTCACCGAGATCGGCAGGATCTTACGGCGAGCGGCGTACGCGTGTGACATCACACCCGTGCAGGCGTCAACATCCATTTTTAGGGGATCGATGCGCTGATAAGGTAGACCTACCCTATTGGCTAGCCACATAGTTAACGCCTCTAAGGTCAACCGTTCTTTTTCGTTCTTAGCGCTTCGCAGATCTTGATTGGCAATGATCGCGAGGGGATGCAAATCGCGACTCCGCTGACCGTTAGCGAGCACTTGACTTACATCATCGCGACTTACTAACCCATCGCTAGCCAAGTCATTCAATAGATCACGCAAATTCAGCGTGCCGCTGTGTTTCTTGGCTGATCGTTGGCCCGGGTTCGGCAACTTCTTTCCCTTGTGGCGGAGAGCTAACGGGATTATAGCGCCGTCCGATTTTTGGGTCTGAATCTCCTGGCGAGTGGTGCAAAGCAGGTGTCAAGTACCCCTCGTGTGTGGAATATTGAATCGAGGTACCATCCCAGAGCACATGCGAGCGGCCTACCTGATCGAACCCGGAAAGATCAAAATTCGTGAGGTCCCCGAACCTACGCCGGGGCCGGGCGAGCTCGTGATTCGGGTTGAATGCGCGCTTACCTGCGGAACAGATCTAAAGGCGTATCAACGCGGTCACCCGCTGATACCGATGCCGGGGCCATTCGGTCATCAATATGCCGGGTCGCTTTCGTCCGTTGGCGAGGGTGTCTCTGAGTTCGAAGCTGACATGCCAATATGGGGCGTGCACAGTGGTCCTTGCGGCGAATGTCAGTATTGTCGAAAGACGCGTTACAACCTCTGCCCGTATCTGCAGCAGCAGATGGCGTTCGGTGCGTTTGGACAGTTCCTCCGTCTGCCCGCGCGGGTGGCGCGACACAATGTTTTGCCGCGCCCCGTTGGTATGCCGGCGGAGCGTGCGGCCTTTCTCGAGCCCGTCAGCTGTGTGGTGCACGCGCTGGCGCAGATCGACTGGCGCGGCGTCGAGCGCGTGCTGCTCATCGGTTTGGGCTCTATGGGCCTTCTGTTTTGCCAGCTCTTGCCGCAGGTCACGAAAGCCAAGGTGGTGGCGATCGGACGCAACGCACAGCGGGTCGCGATGGCGCGTGGTGGTGCACTTGAACAAGTCATTGAGGTGACCAGCGGCGGTGTAAATGGGACGATTAGTGACGCTGGTCCTTTTGACTGCGTGATCGAATGCACCGGGCGCGAAGACGGTTGGCGTAGCGCCTTCGAGTGGGTCATGCCAGGCGGACAGGTACTGTTTTTCGGTGGGCTACCGGGAAATACAACCTTTTCGATCGATACTTATAAGTTACATTATCAAGAACTGCGCCTCCTCGGCGCGTTTCATTTTGGCCCAACCGACGTGCGTAACGCCGCCCAACTTCTCGAGCAAGGGAGCTTGCGTGTGGCCGATCTCATAAGCGGTCGGCTGCCCCTCGACCAACTCGATGTCGGCCTTCAGCAAATGGAGGCAGGGTCGGGGATCAAGTATGCTATTGATCCATGGGCCTAGCACGCACACCCGAGGCTAGCAATCAGACCAGTCCTATGCGTCAAGCGGTGATTCGTAGTGCCACAGCCTTCGAAGTCATCGCTGTATCTAAACCAACCCTGCAGTCGCAAGATGAGCTGTTGTTGCGAACCGCCGCCTGCGGTATCTGCTCAGGCGACCTGATGGGGTGGTATCTCGAGCGCAAGGTGAATACCGTGCTCGGGCACGAGGTAGTCGGCTATGCCGACGAGGTCGGCTCAGGACTCCCTCATTTGCAGCGCGGGCAACTGGTGTTTGTGCATCATCACGCGCCTTGCATGGCGTGCCGCTTCTGCCGCACGGGCAATCATGTCCACTGTGAGACCTGGCGTAAGAGCCGACTCGATCCGGGTGGGATGGCGGAGTACATTCGCGTGCCGGCGGTAAACGCGCGCGAGGATGCATTTGCGATTGACGATCTCATGCCGGAGGTTGGCGCGTTCATCGAGCCATTAGCCTGCTCGGTAAAGGCGTTGGCACGCCTAGGTGAGCGTCCCAGGCAGCATGGTGTCATTGTCGGCTGCGGGGTCATGGGTCTGCTAAATATCGCCGCTGCGAGAGCCAGTGGTACCGAACTCGTGTGGGCGGTGGAGCCCGATCCGCTGCGCCGCGAGTTCGCGCGCGAGTTTGGTGCCGACGCGGTGTTCACCCCAGGTGAACTCGGACGGCGGGTGGGTTCATCCGCATTCGAGGGCGCCGATTACGTCATCGTCGGGCCGGGTAGCCCGGGGGTGATCGTAGAGTCATTGGCTTACGTCAGGAACGGCGGCATTGTTGTGCTATTTACGCCGACGTCGAGCGATGCACGGACAGCGCTAGATTTTTGCGATCTGTACTTTCGTGAGGTCAGTCTGGTGCCTTCGTACTCCTGTGGACCGGCGGATACGCGGCGTGCGTATGAGTTATTGCGTACCGGCGTCGTTAACGTCTCGCCGTTGGTCACGCACCGATTTCGGATCGACCAAATCCAGCAGGCCTATGAGACAGCAAAGCGGGGCGGACCTGCACTCAAGGTGCTGGTGGTTTTCGAGGACGGACCGCCGTGACGCAGCACGAAGCTAAAGCCAAGCACGTTAGCCCAAGTCGCGTTCTTAAGTACGAGAACGGCTTTACGTGGCAGGACGCGGTGCGCAAGATTTACAAGGATGAGCCCGGAAGTTGGCAAGGGGTGACGCGAACGGCCCTGATCGGTAGCTCCGATGAAACCCCAACGCCCTTCCACCTGCGTTATTTCGAGGTGGAAGTCGGTGGGTTCTCAAGTCTGGAAAAACACCAGCACGAGCATATCGTAGTGCTGATACGCGGGCGTGGCGAAGTGGTGCTCGGAGACTATACGCATCCGCTGTCGTTCGGTGATGTCGTTTACATCGCCCCGTGGGAAATACATCAGTTCAGAAACGCCCTAGGGCCCGAACCGCTCGGATTTCTGTGTATGGTGCCGGCTGAACGTGACCACCCCGTGTTGGTGACGGCCGAGAAGCCAAGGCACACCCCCACCGAGTGATCCCGAGAGCGGCGCCAAGGTTGGCGCTGCACCTGGCGCCTGAGCCACCACGCCGCTTGATGCTGAAAGAACTTTATGTGCACAACACATCGAACTTTTTGAACGATGTTCAATACCCGACTAGACTTTATGCCCATGGGACGACGCAGCGACCACAGTCGTGAGGAAATCCGCGAAATGGCGCTGATCGTCGCCGAACGCATCGTGCGGCGCGAAGGCTATGCTGGCTTGAGCGCCCGCAAGGTGGCCAAACCGATGGGCTACACGGTAGGCACCTTGTACCTGGTGTTCAAGAATCTCGATGATCTGATCCTGCACGTTAATGCGCGCACCCTAGATAGCCTCCACGCGACGACGACGCAGGCCTTCGAGAAAACGCAAGACCCCCAGGACCGCGTCATCGCGATCGCTAGGGCCTATATCGACTTTGCCGCAAAAAACACCCACCGCTGGAGCATGCTTTTCGAGCATCGACAGCCGCAAGGTGAACAACGCCCACCCTGGTACGACGAGAAAGTCGCTCGCAGCCTTGCTCTCGTTGAAAAAGCGTTGACGCCGCTCGCACAGCATCGTTCCGCAAACGAGATCAAACAGGCCGCGCGCACACTATGGGGGGGTGTTCACGGTATTTGCATCCTTGCGCTCTCACAGAAGCTCGATACCGCCGACGCTAACTCAGTGCGGGTTCTCGTGGAGTCACTCGTGGACAATTACTTGCGCGGATTCACTGCTGCAAACGTCCATGCGGCCACACCTACCAACACGTAGTGTATGCCGCGTGTGTGTTCTATTTCCAATCCCCGCGTATGGCCAGAACCATCTTCCGCAAACGTGCGGCGCTCGCCTGCCGGGGTGCCAGCGGTGATCCGACGACAAGGGCGATCCGGGACCAGAAGCGCCTGGGCAGGTTGCGCATGGCCGGGCCGGCCTTTCGGCTGAAGAAGCTACCCCAGAGTCCACGCAGTGCAATCGGGATCACGGGCACCGGTCGTCGCTTGATGATGCGCTCCACACCGGGGCGAAACTTGTGCAGTTCTCCGTCCTCGGTAAGCCGGCCCTCCGGGAATAAGCACACGAGCTGCCCTTGCTTTAAGGCGTCGTCGATCTGATCGAAGGCGCGCTCTAGCATCTTCGGGTCTTCCTTCGCCGGTGCGATCGGAATCGCGCGCGCCGTGCGAAAGACGAAATTCAGCAAGGGCAGTCTGAAGATGCCATGATACATCACAAAGCGTATCGGGCGTCGGATACAGCCGGTGATCACGAGCGCGTCGACGAAACTCACGTGATTGGAAACCAGCACTGCCGGTCCGGCGTCGGGAATGCGCTCCAGACCTTCTTTTTGCACTCGGTACATTGTGTGGATCAGCATCCACACGATGAAGCGCATCAGAAATTCCGGCACTAACGTGTAGATGTAAATCGCAACCACCGCATTGAGTACCGCGGTAATCAAGAAAAGCTCAGGAATGCTCAATCCCGAACTCAATAGAGCAATCGCAGTAGCGGCCGACATCACCATGAACAACGCATTGAGAATCGTATTGCCGGCGATCACACGCGCAAGGTGGCTCGGCGCGCTTCGCTGTTGCACCAGCGCGAAGAGCGGCACGATATAAAATCCGCCGAACATCCCTAGCAAAACGATGTCCACCATCACTCGCCAGCTTCCGGGCTGTTGTACAAAAGCGGCAGCGCCGATTAGCTCACCGGTGGCCGCACTCGGCACCGCGAAGAAAATGTCGACGCCGAAGACCGTCACACCGATGGAACCGAAGGGCACCAGGCCAATCTCGACCTTGTGACCGGACAGGCGTTCGCACAGCAGCGAGCCGGCGCCGATTCCAATGGAAAATAACGTGATGAGAATCGTCACGACCTGCTCGTTGCCGCCCAAAGTTAGCTTGGTGTAGTTCGGGAGCTGGGCAAGGTAAGTAGCACCGATAAACCAAAACCAAGAGATGCCGAGAATTGATAGGAACACAGTGCGATTGCGGCGCGTCAACTGCAAGATACGCCATGTCTCAGTGAGCGGGTTCCAGTTGATCTTAAGTTGCGGATCTACTGCAGGCGTGTGTGGAATGGCGCGGCTCGCTAGGTAGCCGAGCACCGCCACCGCCACGACCGTGAGCGAAACGGAACCAACCCCTACGCCCGATAGCCCGATCAAGAGCGTGCCCGTCATCGTGCCAAATAAGATGGCGAGGTACGTACCCATCTGCACCATGCCGTTACCGCCTACTAGCTCTTCCTCGTTCAGATGTTGCGGCAGAATTCCGTACTTCGCCGGCGCGAAAAGGGTCGACTGTGCACCCATCAGGAAAAGCAACCCGATCAGCAACGGCACGCTCCGCAGGTAAAAACCCGCCGCTGCGATCACCATGATGACGATCTCGAGCAGTTTGATCAGTCGGATCAGCCTCGATTTCTCGTACTTGTCCGCCAGCTGGCCGGCGGTGGCAGCGAACAGGAAAAACGGCAAGATAAACAATCCTGCGCTTAGATTAATCAGCGTATCGGTGCTGATAGAAATAAGGTGGGCGCTATGAAAGGCGACGAGAGTGATAAGCGCATTCTTGAAGACATTGTCGTTATACGCGCCTAGGAACTGCGTCAAAAAAAACGGCCCGAAGCGCCGCTGTCTTAGCAACGCATACTGACTGTCCGACCTCATGCCTATGCCTCCGCGAGGCAAGCATATCAGAGGGAACGAAACACTGACTACGGATGGCAATAGCGTTGCGCGATGGCGGGGGGGCACGGCTACGGTATAATGCGCGTTCCTGCCTTTTCGATGCTTCGCGAAGTGAGGGGGATGGAATGAAAAAAACTGTGATCCTGCTTGTACCAGTAGTAGCGCTTATGCTCATGGGCGCCAAATGGGTGAAGTTGACTCCCGAGGGTGAGAAAGTCCGTGTCCTCGAGGAACAAGAGGTAGGTACTTGCAAACGTCTGGGTAAGACGAACGTGCGTCTCAAGGATGATTATGTCTTCGGCATCAAGCGAAGCGAAAAGAAAGTGAAGAAGGAACTGCATATCCTCGGCCGTAATAGCGCGGCCGATATGGGTGGAGACACGATCGTCGCGGTCACCGAGCCCAAAGAAGGCGCACAGAAGTTTGCTGTCTACAAGTGTGTGAATCCGGGCGGCTAGGCACGTGAGGCGTGAGCAGCAAGGGTAGTTAGGTCGTTTGCTTTATCGCCTCACCCCTCACATCTGACCTGCAACCTGGACCGAGCGATTCACGGTGCCCTGCCTCCGAAGCGCTCTTCGATGCCTCACGCTTCGCGTTTGTTGATGAAGCTCCGCCCGGAAGTCGCCGCATCGATGCAGCATTGATTATTCTTTCCCGACAATACTCGAGGACCGCAGATTACCGCGCTAAACGATGATAGCGTATGATTTCTTGGTCGCAAGAGCAGGGTTCGGTGCGGTAGGCGATGTCCGTAAGGGTCGGCGTCATGGGGGAGCACGGCGTTCGTGTCGGTAAGCTGGCGCGTCAGCTCAGATTGCCGCTGGCGAGCGGCGATGATGCCGAACACTACCAGTACCTGTTAGTACGGACCCGAGAACGCCTGGAATTGCGTGATAACGTCAGCCGCCGCGCATGCGATCGGAAAACGATCCCGAACGATCATCGATGCGACCGCGGGCCTGGGCCACGATGCTTTATTGTTAGCGCTGATGGGCTATGAGGTTACGGCTATCGAGCGCTCCCCTATTATTGCAGCGTTGTTACGGGACGGCATCATGCGCGCGCAGGAGCAGGAAAAGCTCGCGCCTGCGCTGGGCGACCGTTTCATGTTGTTAGCGGGAGACGCGCGTAAGCTATTACCCACACTTGAGACGTGCGCGGACGTGATTTATCTTGACCCCATGTATCCGCCTAGTGCTAAGCGCTCCGCACTCCCCAAAAAAGTCATGCGCACCCTTCGCGATATCGTCGGCGATGATGCCGACACAGGCGAGTTGCTGTCAGTTGCTTTGAAGCACGCTCAAGGTCGCGTCGTCGTGAAGCGGCCGTCCAGTGCCATGCCTATATCTACTCCCTCAACGAGCTACCGAGGCAAGATGGTGCGTTACGATGTCTATATCACCCCCGCGTGATATGACTGGGCAACACCCAGGGGCGTTTGTGTCCGACCCGATGTTTTAATTCCCCGGGCTCTCAGAAGCGGTGGATACGGCGACACTGGACCCGCAGGAAGCTGGCCACGCCGCCAGCGCGCGGCGGCTCGACATCGGCGACCGTATCTGCCTATTCGATGGTCAGGGAACTCTGGGGCATGCTACGGTCAGCGCAGTCAATCGGCGGGCAAGGATCCTAGAGGCAAGGGTCGAACAACGTTTGCATGTTCCCGCACCGCGGCCAAGGATAGAGCTCGCTTGTGCCTTGCCCAAGGGTGATCGGCAGGCGGTGCTTCTGGATATAGCGACACAGCTGGGGATGATTGTTTTTACACCACTTGAGTGCGAGCGCAGCGCAGTGAAACGGACGGCAGCCGTGAATCGGCGTTGGCAGCGGATCTGTCTTGAGGCGTGCAAACAGAGTCGACGTGCCTACCTGCCGGCAGTCCGCAACCCTGGCCGTCCTGCGGAAGTCGTCGGCGAAGCGGCACGCGCAGGGCGCACGATCTGGGTTGCACATCCATCGGAAATGTCCCGGTCGCTGGACCATGGTGACGAGTCTGCCGATGCTTTGTTGGTGGTCGTGGGACCCGAGGGAGGATTTACCGACGAGGAGGTCTTGCAGATGCAACGCGCCGGGGCGCACATTATCTCGCTGGGCTCGGCGATGTTCAGGGTCGAGACGGCCGCCATCGCGTTGCTGGCTTTCGTTGCACTTCGCCCTGGCCATTAGCAGAGCCCTATTCGAGCAAAGCCAAATGCAAACGCCCAGTGCCATGCCGGTTCCGAAGTCGCTTTGGGCGATGGTAGCGTAGGGCCGATGACGCATGAGCAAACAGGTATTATTATGGTAGGGCTTCTCGCCGAGCTGCGGACGGATTAGGCACGCGCAGCCCCTTGCGCATACGGAGTGAGAGCTTAAGGCCATGTCTTGGGACACTGAACCGGTCGTAGGACAGTGGTACCGCCAATTGGATAAAGGCTATGAGTTTAAGGTCGTGGCGGTCGACGAAGACGAAGGGATCGTGCATATTCAGTACCTCGACGATGAGGTCGAGGAGCTTGATATCGACTCGTGGTACGAGTGGGATGTTGAAACGATCGCGCCGTACGATAAGATCAGTCGGTCAGGTGACACGTTAACGCCAGACGAAGTAGCTGGTGTGCCCAGCGAATCGCGTAGCGATTCGCACGATGAAGACGTAGACGAAGAGGAAGACGACAACGATACACTCGACGGCTGGGAAGACCGCTAGAAATCTGTTGTCAATACGGAAAGCGCCTATACACGTTTCGGCCGACCGGGATCTTTACCCCTCTCATTCGCAACCCTCCGTAAGAGTTATCTCCAGTTTTACGCAGTCGACACCGCGCTCTGTTGAGGCGCGATATGCACGTTGCTTATTCGGAAGAGCACATTTGCGCACAAATGGATTAAACAACGATTCAACATTGGCCACAGTGTTGAATTGCGTACCGTCTACTGCACGATTTCACATGCGCATCGAAAATAGGACGAACCGTTTGCATATCGTGTCCAGGCGCGAAGCGTTTCTATCTAGCGTAAACACACGCGAAAGACGGAGTGCAGTGCAGAAAAAACGGCTGCAAGTAGCACATTCGAGCACCCAAAACAAGTTAGCGTTCCCAGATACAGTGACTAGAATTACATTAAATGGCATGGGTTCAGTGACTTATAGGAGTCAGGTGATCGTGAGCTATGCGCTGATGCGTTCACGACGACGATGTCATATTTCAGGTCAGATGTCCTTCGTCATGTGTGGGGTTGAGCGATGTTGAATGTTGTATTCGTGCGTTTTTGCACGTACGCGTTGCGACTTGCGACTGCCGATTTTGGTAAGTACTTGCGCGAAACGCCAATACGTTGGCGTGTGCGTAAATCGCTTGATTCGTGCAGGGAATGGAGCAAATAGCTGGGATCCCACACTAACTCTACTGGCACAATATATGCAGCAAAAGGAACTATATGTGACTGTCGAAGTCTTCCATTTTAGGTAGTCACATAGCTAACACGGTCGGCAACCGGGGAGTGGCAGCTATGATGCTAGAGGAAAAGAGAAGGTTTGCTGAGCTTATCGAGAAAGACCGTGCACAACATGGAAGCCATACGTGGCACGGAACTTTTCTCGATTACCTTGAGAAGGTCAAGGAAGACTCATCAATGCCCAGGCTTTCGCACTCACGCCTTTATGATGTTGTTATCAAAGAGGGCGTCGAGGACAGCAGCGAATCCGGTGATCCGAAGCTCGCCCGCCTTTTTGGCGATGAACCCGTTAAGGTTTACAACTTCTTCAAGGATGAGTTCTTCGGTATTGAACGAACCGTCGCCCACATCGTTCGTTATTTCCACTCTGCGGCCTTGCATGGCGAGGAAAGTCGCCAGGTTCTGTATCTCATGGGACCGGTCGGTGCCGGGAAGAGCTCTCTCATCGACAAGGTGCAGCGGGGGCTTGAGCAAAGCCCGCCTGTGTACGCGATCGAAGGTTGCCCGATGGCCGAAGAGCCGTTGCATTTAATCCCGCAGCACCTACGTAAAGAGTTTGAAAAGATGATTGATGTGCACATCGAGGGCGAGCTTTGCCCGGTGTGCCGCTATCGTCTTAAGGAAGAGTTCAAAGGTCGTTACGAGGATGTGCCGATTGTGCGGGTGCCGTTTTCGCGCCACGAGCGTAGTGGCATCGGCGTGGTGCCTCCCGTGGATCCAAACAATCAAGATACCTCGGTGCTCATCGGGTCCGAGGACATATCGAAGCTCGACACATACTCAGAGGGCGATCCACGTGTGCTTGACCTCAACGGCGCCTTCAATGTCGGCAACCGCGGCGTGGTTGAGTTTATCGAGGTGTTCAAGAACGAGGCCGAGTACCTGCACACGATGATCACGGCCACGCAGGAGAAGTTCATTCCAGCGCCAGGCCGTCACGGTACTGTGTACGTTGACACGGTGATTGTCGCGCATTCAAACGAGGCAGAGTGGCAAAAGTTCAGGGGCGACAATACGAACGAAGCGATTCTAGACCGCATTGTCGTCATAAAGGTGCCCTACAACCTGCGGCTCTCGGAAGAGATCAAGATATATCAGAAGATGCTGCGCCAGTCCGACTTCCGTGCGCACATCGCACCGCATACGCTCGGGGTCGTGAGCATGTTCGCGATCCTCACCCGCCTTGAGCCGACCGCCAAGTGTGACTTGATGACCAAGTTGCGGTTGTACGATGGTGAAGAGGTGGTCGAGAAAGGCAAGACCCTTAAGATCAACGTGCGCGAGCTTCAGGAGGAGGCGCGCCGCGAGGGTATGTTCGGCATTTCCACTCGCTTTATTATGAAGGCGTTGGATAACGCGCTGGCCGACAGTCCCGAGGGAATTAATCCAATCAACGTACGCGAGGCGTTGATTAACATGGTGAAGGCGGCAGACCTGCCGGATGATACCCGCAAACACTATCTGGAATTCTTGCAGGATACCTTGCATAAGGTCTATTTGGAGCTATTGGAGAAGGAGATCACGAAAGCCTTTGTGTACTCGTTCGAGGAGCAGGCAGACGCGCTTTTCCAGAACTACCTGGACCACGCCGAGGCGTACGTCAACAAGACCAAGGTGAAAGATCGCAATACCGGCGAGGAGCTGCAGTCAGACGAGGGGTTCCTTAAGTCGGTTGAAGAGCAGATCGCCATCATCGGTTCGGCAGCGGACGGCTTTCGCCAAGAAGTCATGGCCTATCTATGGGCGGCCACACGACGCGGCAAGAAGGTAAGTTATCAGTCCTACGAGCCGCTGAAGGAGGCCATTGAGAAGAAGCTAATGAGCTCGGTTCGCGACATGAGCCGCATTATCACCAAAGCGCGAACACGCGACGAAGAGCAGGCGAAGAAGTACGATGATCTGCTGGCGGCGCTTATTGAGCGCGGATACAACGAGCACGCGGCAGAAGTCATACTGAAGTATGCAGCCAACAACCTCTGGAAGGACTAACCGGCTCTAATCCGCCGCAAACAGGCGCGTCAGTGGTAGGCGTACGCGCCCGGTTCGGGATATGCACGGTCAGCGACTCAACGGATAGCGCACCAGCATGACCACCGTTTTCCGCCCCTACTCCCACTCCGACGCGCTGCGCTCCGACCGCAGCGCCGGTGATCGTTTGCGACACCGGCAGAAAGTCCGACAAGCCATACGCGAGAACATTGCTGACATCGTTGCCGAGGAATCGATCATCGGGCAAGGACGCGACAAGATCATCAAAGTCCCCATCCGCGGCGTCAAAGAATACCGTTTCGTTTTCGGCGATAACACGCCCGGTGTCGGCACCGGTGATGGCGACTCGCAACCGGGCCAGGTGATTGGCAAGGCCGAGGGGCATGGGCAAGGCGCCGGTCGCGGCGGCGACCAGCCCGGCGTCGACTACTATGAGACCGACGTCACGCTCGAGGAGCTGGTCGAGATCATGTTCGAGGATCTTCAGCTCCCGGAGATGGAACGGAAAAAACTGCGCGAAGTATTGGCAGAGCGTTCAAGCAAACGCAAGGGATATCGTCGTGTCGGCGTACGCGTGCACATGGACAAGCGGCGCACAGCAATAGCGCGGGTGCGCCGGCGTGTCGCCAGTGGTCGGCACGCGGCCGTTGTCGAAATCGCCCCCGAGCCCGAGTCCGAGCGTTTTCCGTTTCACCGAGATGACATCCGGTTTCGTCGACTGCGCCAGGAATCAAAGCCGCAGTCCAATGCGGTCGTGCTCTGCATTATGGATACGTCCGGCTCGATGGATACGATCAAGAAATACCTGGCGCGCAGCTTTTTCTTTGTGCTCTTTCAGTTCGTCCGTGCGCGCTACACGAACGTTGAGGTCGTTTTCATCGCGCACCACACGCGTGCGCGCGAGGTAACGGAGGAGGAGTTCTTTCACAAGGGAGAGTCCGGCGGGACCTATATCTCTTCGGGTTACGTGAAGGCACTAGAGATCGTGCAGGCACGGTACCACCCGTCCTTATGGAACATCTACGCGTTTCACTGCTCGGACGGCGATAATTTCCCGAACGATAACGCTGCTGCGCTGCGGGCGGCGCGAGGGCTTTGTGAGGTCGCGAACCTTTTCGGTTATGGCGAGATCAAGCCATTGAATTCCAGCCACTACGAGGATTCAATGCTGCAGCTCTTCAAGTCGTTAAAGGTGCCGAATTTTCATTCCATATTGATCGAGCGCAAGGAAGACATATGGCCGAGCTTTAAGGCGTTTCTGTCGCGTGAGCGGGAGGAGCAAACTTAGCCCTTCTGAACGCGCGCATAGGAGATAAGACTCTTGAGTCGGCCTTGGAACGTAAAAGATCTCGAATACTGGGACGCGAAGATCCTTGAGAAGGTCCAGGAGTTCAACCTGTCCTGTTTCCCGCAGGAGTTTGAAATCTGCGATCACGAGCAGATGCTTGGTTACATGGCCTACTCCGGCATGCCCTCGCACTATCCACATTGGTCGTACGGCAAGAGCTACGAAAAGCTAAAGACACTCTATGATTACGGCGTCAGCGGGTTGCCTTATGAGATGGTGATCAACGCAAGCCCGTCGCTGGCGTACCTGATGGGTGGCAACTCGTTGTGTTTGCAGGTTCTCACCATCGCGCACGTCTATGGTCACAACGACTTTTTCCGAAACAACTTCACGTTCCGCGACACCCGCCCGGAGCTGACGATAAACAACTTTAAGGTTCGCGCCGATCGGGTGCGCGCGTATGCGGAGGACCCGTCGGTCGGCTCCCTCAAAGTGGAAGAGTGCTTGGACGCTGCGCACGCACTTTCGATGCAATGCCGTCGCAACGTTGCTATCCGCAAGCTTTCACGCGAAGAGCAAGAGCGACAGGCACTCGATGCGGCTAAGCCGCCGCCCGATCCGTTTCATACGATTCATAAGGCGCCGGAATACGAGGAGCCCGATCTGACCAAGGTACCACTGGAGCCGGAGGACGATATTCTGCTTTTTATCCGCGACCACAATCCGTATCTCGCCGAGTGGCAAAAGGATCTTCTTACGATCGCCCATGACGAGGCGCAGTATTTCATTCCCCAGATCGAGACCAAGATCATGAATGAGGGGTGGGCGAGCTACTGGCATCACAAGATAATGAACAGTCTCGACCTGCCGGAAGATCTGCATATGGAGTTCTTGGTGCACCACAATCAGGTGGTACGCCCGCATCTTGGCAACGTTAATCCTTATTACCTGGGTTTCAAGCTATGGCACGACATCCGTCGTCGTTATGATGATCCGACGCCAGAAGAGATCGAAAAGTACGGTCAACCTGAGAAAAGCGGTACCGAGAAGATCTTTGAGGTGCGCGAAGTCGACCGCGACGTATCGTTCCTGCGTCGCTTCCTCAGCGAGGAGTTGATGCGGGAGATGGATATGTTTCAGCATGAGCGCCGTGGCGACGAGATCGTGATCAGTCATGTGTCCGATGAACAAAGCTGGCAAAAGGTCAAGGACACCTTGCTAAGAAACGTCGGAATGGGGTCCATGCCAGTCATCCGCATCCTCGACGCGGACTATGAACACAACCGCGTTTTGTACTTGGCGCATGATCACGACAGTCGCGACCTACAGCTCGAGTACGCGGAGAAGACCCTTGCATACCTGTATCAGCTGTGGGGTCGGGACGTTTTGCTAGACACCAGTATCCAGGGTACCGGCTACCTCTTTTCCTACGGGAAAGACGGGTTCAACCAGAAGCGCACCGGCCGCAGGGCCGAGTCTACGGCCACCAGCTGAAGCCCTTTCCTGCCATCGAATAGCGGCGCCCATGCCGCCTGCACGCTATGGCATGTGTGCTGCCTTACGAGCCGCTTGCGTCTTGCGGCCCGATTCCTAATACTTTGGTCCCTTGCACTTAGGACTAGGAGGACAGTGGGGAGCTAAGCGATGTCCAGCTACGATACTGAAAACATTAGAAATATAGCCCTAGTTGGTCACGCCCTGGCGGGCAAGACGACACTCACAGAGGCGCTATTGCATGGTGCCGGCGCTATCAATACGCCGGGGTCGGTGGAGAAAGGCAGCACGGTCACCGACTTCGAGCCGGAGGAGAAGGAGTACCAACACTCGCTCAATGCGGCGGTCGTGAGCCTCGATCACAGTGGTACCCACGTCAATCTGATCGATACGCCAGGCTTTCCCGACTTTATGGGTCAGGCCCTCAGCGCGCTGCCGGCGGTTGAAACTATGGCGTTGGTTATCAATGCGCAAGCCGGTATCGAGATGGTGACACAGCGCATGATGGAGCGGGCCACCGAGCGCGATCTTTGTCGCATGATCGTCATCAACAAAATCGATGCGCATGACATCGATCTCCCAGCCTTGTTGTCGAGAATCCAGGAAAGTTTCGGCAAAGAATGCCTCCCTATTAACTTGCCGAGCGGGAGCGGTGAGTCTGTTGTCGATTGTTTCTTCAACCCGGGCGGCGGCAGCGCGGATTTCTCCTCTATCGAGGAGGCCCACACGCGGATTGTGGATCAGGTGGTAGAGGTTGACGAAGACCTGATGACTGTATACCTGGACCAGGGTGAGGTAAGCCCGGATCAATTGCATGACCCGTTCGAGAAAGCGTTACGCGAGGGACATTTGATTCCAGTGTGCTTTATCTCGGCACGTACCGGAGCTGGCGTTAAGGAGTTGCTAGAGATCTTCGCCAAGCTCATGCCAAACCCCAAGGAAGGCAACCCACCGCCGTTTATCAAAGGTGAAGGCGCGGATGCGGAACCCGTCGCTGCGGAGCCGGATCCGAGCAGGCATGTGTTGGCGCACGTGTTCAAGGTCGCTGTGGATCCGTTTGTCGGCAAGCTCGGGGTGTTTCGGATTCACCAGGGCACGGTAACGAAGGATACGCAGCTTTATATCAATGATTCCCGCAAGCCTTTCAAGGTCGGGCATCTTTTCAAGCTACAGGGTAAAGAACACACAGAGACCGACCTTGGCGTACCGGGCGATATCTGTGCCGTCGCCAAGGTCGAGGACATCCGTTTCGATGCGGTTCTGCACGACTCGCACGACGAGGATCAATACCACCTGCGGCCGATGGATTTACCCAAGCCGATGGTCGGGCTCGCCATCGAACCAACAAAACGCGGAGATGAGCAAAAAATCTCGAGCGCTTTGCAAAAGCTAGCCGCCGGGGATCCAACTTTGGTCATAGAGCACAACGCGGCGATGAATGAGACTGTAATTCGCGGTCTCGGCGATCTGCATCTGCGTGTGATACTCGAGAAGATGAAGGACCGATACAACGCGGAGGTGAAAACCCGCCCGCCGAAGATTCCGTATCGCGAGACCATCAGTGCGAACGCGGAGGGGCACCACCGCCACAAGAAGCAAACAGGGGGCGCCGGTCAGTTCGGCGAGGTATTCTTGCGCGTCGAGCCGTTGCCGCGCGGAAGCGGCTTCGAATTCGTCGATAAAGTCGTCGGTGGCGTGATCCCCAATCAGTTCATTCCGGCAGTCGAGAAGGGTGTCCGTCAGGTGATGGAATCCGGGGCGATCGTGGGCTACCCCATGCAAGATATCAGGGTCACCGTTTGCGACGGCAAACATCACTCAGTTGACTCGAAGGAAGTCGCCTTCGTGGCGGCGGGTAAGAAGGCTTTCCTCGACGCCATACAGAAGGCCAAGCCGCTCGCACTCGAGCCCATCGTTAACATCGAGGTGATCGCGCCGGATGCTAACATGGGCGATATCACCGGTGACCTGTCGGGTAAGCGAGGCCGAATCAATAACACCGAAACGCTGCCGGGCAATATGGTCTCTATCACGGGAACAGTCCCCCTGAGCGAGCTAAACAATTACCAGTCGAAGCTCAAATCTGTCACCGGTGGCCAAGGCTCGTACGCGATCGAATTCAGCCATTACGAACCGGTGCCCCCCAACGTGCAGCAGCAGCTCGTCGCCGAGTACAAGCCGGGTAAGGAAGAGTAACGGACGACCGGCGAAGTGGGCTTTTTGGCCGTGATTGCGCGTGAAAAGCCTGTTTTCGGTGGCGCCTGAACCACGCTGAGCGTGAGCAAGAACTCCCTGCCATATTACTGCACCGCAGCAATTTTCTCACCGACCCACCTCCTAGTCCTTTTTAAAACAACCCTGCCCTCTTGACAGTTAACGTTTTACTAGCGATTATTTTTTTAAGACAATGTTTTATCGGGATATTTGGTGTCATTGACTAGGAGGGGGTAGCAAGCCTGTTGCAAGGACTTTCGGGCCGTGAAAAGCACGCATGCTGGCGGCGTTGGGCGAATGCGTGCGTAGGGTTTCGAGCGACGGCACTCACTCGCGCTCCAAGGTCGTGGAGGAGGGACTATGTATAATCGCCATTTCGGTTTGAAAGAAAACCCCTTCTCGATCGCTCCCGATCCCCGCTATCTATATCTAAGTCGGCGCCATCAAGAGGCGCTGGCGCATCTGATCTATGGAGTTACGGAGGGCGGTGGTTTTGTCCAACTGACGGGGGACGTTGGTGTCGGCAAGACCATGCTGATTCGCGCGCTGCTAGAACGTCTTCCCGATGACGTCGACGTCGCATTGATCCTGTATCCCATTTTATCGGTGCAGGAGTTCGTCTGCGCCATCTGCGATGAGTTGCGTATTCCCTACTCGAAGGAAAGCGTGTCGCTGAAGGTGCTCATTGACGCACTGAATGCATACCTGCTGGAGAATCACGCGAAAGGTCGGCGTACAGTGTTGATCATCGACGAGGCGCAGAATCTCAGTCGCGATGTGCTCGAGCAGTTACGACTATTGACGAATCTGGAAACGAACACAGAAAAACTCCTGCAGATCCTGCTTGTCGGGCAGCCTGAGCTCAGCAACATGCTCGCTCAGCGCGATCTTCGCCAACTCGCGCAGCGGATTACCGCACGTTACAGTTTGAAGGCGCTGTTCCCACACGAGACGTCGGACTACATCATGCACCGATGTCGCGTCGCCGGAGGAAAGTCACCGATGTTCAGCCGATCAGCGGCGCGCTGGGTACACAGATTATCCGGGGGTGTGCCAAGAACGATCAACATTGTCTGTGATCGCGCACTGCTCGGTGCCTATGCACGTGGGAAGACAGACGTTCCTGCAAGCACCGTCCGTCGTGCGGCGGACCAGGTCGGGCGTGACGTGCCGAAGCGCTTCTTCTTGCGGCCCAGCGTGCTGGCGTTGGTGCCGTTGACCGCGCTGGCAATGGTAGGGGGTTGGCAGTTTTCGCCGACGTTTATGGACATCTGGAACGGTGATGGGCCTGTTGCCCTTGTGTCGTCGCCGTATGCCCAGGTTGCGACCTCGCTGCCCGAGCCGTCAGCGCAAGGGGTGATCGCAGCACAAGAGAAGCAAGAACCCGTTGCCAGGACCCGCAGCGAGCCCACGGTTAAGGCCGAGCAAGCCCCTGGGGGATTGCCAGAAGCCGCGGTCGTTGCTAAGTCTGTTTCAGCCGAGGAAGGCAAAACGAAGGAGCCGACCGTTGCGGAAGTGCTGGCCAGCCCGCAGACAGCGACCGATACGGAAACGGCATTTACTGGATTATTTGCCCGCTGGGGTCTCAATTACGGGTCCTTGCCCGGGAACACAGGCTGCGCGCGTGCTGCCAAATCGGGTCTACGTTGCATCTTCCGGTCGGGAACGTGGAATAACCTACGGCACTTGAATCGACCCGCTGTTATCGAGTTGATCGACGACAAGGGCCAAAAACACCATGTACTTGTTTCAGCCCTCGATGGCGACCGCGTTGCCTCGGATTTCGGCGGCGAGCAATACGAGTTCCCGATCAGCGAACTGGACCGCTACTGGTATGGGCAGTATCTGTTGCTGTGGAAGCCACCCATATCGAGCAAGCGCACGCTTCGTCGAGGCACGCGAGATAAGTCGGTTATATGGTTGCGTAACGCGCTAGCACGATACAACGGTAAATCCGCGTCATCCAGCAACAGCCGCATGTTCGACAAAGATCTTGAAGAACAGGTCAAGGCTTTTCAGCGCGATCATCATCTGCTCGACGATGGCGTGGTTGGCAGGTTGACATTAATTCAGCTTAATACCTACGACAATGGCAACACGCCACCGTTGCTCTGGGATGCGAAGAAGGCGCGAACAGGATAGCGATGTCCTACATACTCGACGCGCTAAAAAAGTCTGAAGAAGAACGCGAGCTCAGCCACATGCTCGACTCCGAGAACGACGGACTGAGTGCTTCTCTGAAGCGACCGTTTTGGCCAGTCGCGATCGGCTTGGCACTGCTTTTGATCGTTTCACTGACTTCGCTGCGGGTGTGGTGGCAGGCCGATGAACCCCAAACAGTTACCATGGCCGAGCCTATAGCGCAGGTCGCGCCTAGTCTTGCGCAGAGATCGTCGGCGACCAAGCTGGAGCCGGTCACCAAAGTGGCCGTAGGCGATCTGGCCGAGCAGACACGGCTGGCTGCGAAGAAAGCCCAGCGGAGGAAAATTACCCAGACCAAGACGCGCCATGTAGAACCGGCCATGCCTAAGGTGTCGCAGGCCGCTGCCCGGCAGACCACGATTCCGGCACTCACACCGCGGGGGCCGCAAGAGCTAGCAGCCGTGCCCTTTCTCCGGCAGATGCCGAACGAGTTTCGCCGCAGCATCCCGAAGCTCGCGGTGAACGTGCACCTATACTCGGCGGACGAAGCCGAGAACCTGGTGTACATAAATAACCGCCAATACCGCAAGGGCGAGCAGATCAAAGGCGGCCTGCGGCTAGAGGAGATCGTAGAGGAAGGTGTCGTCCTCAGCCGTAACGGGGTCTACTTCAAGCTCCCCAGACCTAACTGAATTTCCAACGCAAAGGTCGCTCCTGTGCGTCCCTTCACTTCGCGCGAAGGCGCAAAGATTTACTTTAATTAGGTTTTTTTCATCGGCGCTCTGGATCCTAGTGCCTAGTATGCGTCCCCCAAGCACATCTCTACGCTGAAACTGTCTTAAACCCTCCTCGATCTCTGCGCCGAAGAATGGATGCATCAACGGCGAAATACGCTATTCAGCTAGTTGTAGTCTCGTTTGGACGTCGACTTCGGCGTGCAAGGTTCTGTGAACCGGGCACTTGTCGGCGATCTCGCGCAACTTCTGTCGCTGTGCTTCGGTCAGATCACCCTCGAGAATAAGTACCCTGTCGATGTGATCGATTTTGCCCTCTTTCGTCTCGCAGTGTTGGCAATCCTCGGCATGGGTTTTTTGATGGCTCAGTTTCACCAACACCCTATCTAGCGGGAGCTTCTTGAAACGCGCATACATGCGCAAAGTCATGCTGGTGCAAGTGCCAAGACTCGCGAGCAGCAATTCGTACGGATCGGGACCGGTGTCACGCCCGCCGTTCTTGATCGGTTCATCAGCCATTAAATGATGCGAATCGGTGAAAATGTCGTTCGTGAAACTGGGATCGGTTTCCCGCACCAGCACCTCGCCCGCACTGAGCGTACGGCGAGGGCGGATATTGTCAGCCTGCTGCGTGTCCGGTATGTATCGACTCGCCCAGGCCGCGATTGTCTCGGCTACATATTGAGAATCCTGTCGACGACTCAGCAAATGGTCCGCGTTGTCCAAGGAAACGAAACTTTTCGGATGTTTCGCCGCTTCATAGATGTGCCGCGCATTGTCGATGTCCACGATTTCATCGCGCGGCGAGTGGAAGATAAGCAGAGCCTTCTTCATGCGCGCGATTTGATCATGCAGATTCTGGTGACGAGTGTCCTCCAGAAACTGTTTCTTGATCCTGAAACTGCGACCGGCCAGGTTCACGGTCGCCTCGCCCTGCGCATCGATCTCGTCAAGCTTTGCTTCGAAAAGATGGGTCACATGCGCTGGATCGCCCGGCGCACCGATGGTAGCAACCGCCTTGGTCTCTTCAATCCTTTCCGCGGCTGCTAGGACCGCCGCGCCACCGAGACTGTGACCTACCAGTACGGCCGGCGCGCTCAGTGCATCGCGCATGTAATCGGCGGCTGCGATCAAGTCGGCGACGTTGGAGGAAAAATTGGTATTCGCGAAATCGCCCTCGCTGTTACCCAACCCGGTAAAGTCGAACCGCACGACGCCGATGCCCTTCGCTGCTAAGGCCCGGCTGATGCGACCGGCCGCAGCAATGTCCTTGGAGCAGGTGAAGCAATGGGCGAATAGCGCGTAGGCGATTGGCTCACCGGCAGGCCGCTCCAAAAGCGCTGCGAGCTGTTCGTTGCTTTGGTTTGTAAAGGTCAATTTGTCTCTGCGGACGGTTATCTGCGCTTCTTTCATCGTTGCGTCTCAGGTTTCGGCTAGCGTGCTCGGGAGCAATTGTATTTGTCGGAGCTGTTGATTGGCAGGGGAGTAACAGAGCGAGGCAAAGACCCACCGGGCCGGAACTGTACGAGGGAATAATTGCGGACACGCGGTAGACTTTCGAAAAACCTTAGTTGGCATACCGTTTTCGCGCTCGCTTGTATTGGTAGAATCGGGCTTCAGGTCGGCTGCTTACTTCGCGTTTGCCCGACCTAGTCGCGCAGCGGGCACATCGCAGCACTTATAGAATTCGGACGTTTTCGCTTCGTAGGCCAGCAGCGTTGGTTGGAGCATATACCGATGAGTGTGAGCGCGTGCAGCGACGACTTGTCACATAACGTAAACATGGAGTTAGATCATGATCCGTTTGTTTTGTCTCGCATTGGTTACGACGTTTGCATTGATACTGTCTCCAGCACAGGGGCAGTTCGGCGACGACACGCCGGACCGCCCGGAGGAGATCGCTCCCGCGCCGCCGGGCGTGGAGCCGGTGATCCCGCTCAACAAGGACGATCCGACCTATGACCTGTGGAAGAAGCGGCGCGACGATCTCCAGGCTGGCCGGGACCCCGGACCCATCGCCATCCAGCGCTACCCGGGCGGTTGGATGCCGATGGGCATTCCGACGTTCTTCCGCCTGCCGGTGGCGTTGACACCTGAAGACTTACGGGCAGGCCAGGTCGAGGTGGCCATGCTCGGTGCCTACACTGACATGGGCTTCGGATCCCGGGGCGCCGTCTTCGGGCCCCAGGCGTTTCGCGCACCGCCTGCAGATTACGGCACGTGGGGTGCCTATTCGATGCCGCACATGCCGACCCTGGTGAATCCCTTCGCGGAGCTAACCATCGTCGACTACGGAGATGCGCCCGTGGATCCGCTCAGCACCGAGCGCTCGGTTCACGCAATCCGCGAGCTCGTGCGCGAGATTACCGAAGTAAAGCTTAGGAACGGCACGCACGTGTTCCCGCTGATTATCGGTGGCGACCATTCGCTGACTTATCCCAACGTGGCGGGCGTGACCGACGTCTACGGCAAGGGCAACGTCGGCGTGATTCACTTCGATGCCCATTTCGACGGCTCCCAGATGATGGGTCATCTGATCAGTCATGGTGCGTGGGTGAAGCGACTGATCAAGGAAGGGCACGTCCCGGGAAAGAACTATATCCAGGTGGCCTTGCGGGGGTATTACCCAGACAAAGAAACCTTTGAATGGATGCGCAAAGAGGGTTTCCGCTATCACACTATGGCTGAGGTAGAACGGCGTGGCTGGGACGCCGTGATGAAGGACGTCATCAAGGAGGCCAAGGACGGTCCGGAATACCTTTTCATCTCCTTCGACATCGACGCCATCGATCCGGCCTATACCCCAGGCACCGGTACACCGGAGCCGGGGGGGGGGTTGACCACGCGCGAGGCTTTCCCGCTGGTGCGACGGCTCTGCGCCGAGACCAACGTTATCGGCTTCGACCTGGTGGAGTTGCTGCCGTACCGCGACCCGGGTTATACGACGGTGCTGAACTCAAACCGTCTAGTCCGGGAATGCCTGGTGGGACTCGCGATGCGCAAGAAGGGCATCACTGAGGAGCATTACCTCAGCCCACTGACCGTGGATGACGGGCGGAAGTAAAAAATATATAGCGTAATTTCTATGACCCATAAGTCTGATCTTAAGGACTTACTTTCTCATCTGCGGAGGTCTTAGATGATCAGATCATCCATTTTCACGTTTGCCCTGCTGATTCTGTGCGCACCAGCGTGGGCCCAAAAGGTCAGCGTTGACTTCGACAAATCAGCCGACTTCGAGAAATACAAGACGTTTTCCTGGAAAGACTCTAATGAAGATCTGCGCGACACCGATCCGCTGTTTCACGATCGCATCGTTCGCGGTATCGAGCGCCGACTGCGTGAGGGAGGCATGACTCAGGTGGCCAAGGATCCAGACGCCTATGTGACCTATTACACCGCCGAAAGAGAGGAGACGGCTGTGCACACGGTCAGCATGGGTTACGGGATGGGAAGCAGTTGGTTTTGGGGCAGCGGGGTCGCTGGTTCGACGTCCCAAGTGGTTAAATACAAGGTGGGGACGTTGATTATCGACATCTGGGATGCAAAGACCTCAAAGCTCGTTTGGCGCGGCACCGCGTCGGACACTGTTTCGGAGAAACCGGCAAAGGTGGAAAAGCAAATCGAAAAGGCGCTGGATAAGCTAGTCAGGAGATGGCATAGAGAGTACCGGAAACTGCAGAAGAACAAGTAATAGGCATTAGCCGATCGCTATTCGAGGGCAGGCACAGGTCGAGTAGAGAAAGACCGTCCACTCGTAAGCGAAAACGTTAGGACAATCTCGGAGACAGAAGGAGGTATTGGGATGGCATTAACGCTTACATCGTCGGCATTCGCTCAAAATGGCGATATCCGAAAACGTTACACCTGTGATGGCGATGACATATCGCCGGACCTGTCCTGGACTGGTGTACCGAATGGAACCGAGAGTCTGGCGTTAATCGTCGATGATCCTGATGCACCGGATCCGGCAGCACCGCAGATGGTTTGGGTGCACTGGGTACTTTATAACATTCCGCCCAACACCACGGGTCTACCGGAGGCGGTAAGGTCGAGTGATCTGGCGTCCGGAACCCGGGAAGGGCTCAACGATTGGAAGCGCACGGGCTACGGTGGGCCGTGCCCGCCTGTTGGCCGCCATCGTTATTTTCACAAGCTTTATGCGTTGGATGTTACGCTTCCTGATCTCGGCCAACCGACGAAGGGAGCGCTCGAGAAAGCTATGCAAGGGCACATTCTCGAGCGAGCGGAATTGATTGGGACCTATCAGCGCTGAAGTCCCTTTCGCTGTTCCTCTAAGCCGTCCCAAAACGCAGCGACACCGTCTAACATCTCATTACCATGGCGTATAAAGGCGTCCTCATCCATGTCGGCGCTAAAGTAAAGCTCTTCCAACTCTTCTTGTGTGTGTTGCGCATGTTGCGCTTCGAGTCGCGCATGCCAGGTAAAGAACGCAAGTGGGAGCTTGGCACCAGTACGCTCGTTGCACTTGTTAAACCCCTCGACAAGCTCATCCCAAAACCCCGCTGCCGCCCAGTTCTCAACCGCATAGCTAGCGGCCTGGGAGATCAGGTAGTCTTCACTGCCGTATAATCTCTTCAATTCGTCGCAAAAGAAAAGCGTGGACTGGGTTCCGTGACGACGTTTACCCACGTCATTGAAATCCAACTCTAATTTCGATGCGATCTGCAGCAACCACTCGAAGTGTGCGGCACGGAACCGGAACGTACCGCCCTCTACCGTCCCTTCGCACGAAACCAGCTGTGGATCGACATCGTCATTCGCCGCTAGCGTTGCCCTGGCAGCACCTCCTGATTTGAAAACGACACCGATCTCGTTGGCAAGGATTTCCTTGGACGCTCGCATTCCCTCAAGCGAATCAGCGTTAATTGTCTTGTACAGCTGCGCGATCAGGAACAAATTAGAGAAGACCGAGAACTGAACGATGAAAGCCTTGATCTGTTCAGTTGTCTGTCTGCCTTGTTTGAACCAACCGGTATATCGGTTGTCCGTAATGACGCGATGTTGCAATACCTTCGTGTTAATGCGGGCCTGGAATGCCAGAAACCGCCTCGCCTTCTGGACAGAGTAGCCCGTCTGGCCTTTGACGATTGCCTGCAACGACGGCAATGTCAGGCCAACGAGGTCATGCTCCTCGGCAAAGGTCTCCAGTTTCGGGTTCGTCGCTACGCTCATGAATTCACCTCGTTATGAAGATTCCGTCCTGCTGCGGGCAGGAAGTGTCCACCCCATGGCACACCTACCGAAATCAGTGAACACCCCACTACCAAAGGCAGCGTCTTACTGACAATTTTAGACGATGGTGCGCATACCGGGTTCCTCGGCATGTAAACTCTTATTCGGCGTCTGCTTGATTTTCCGGTGCTGCCGCTTGGAATGCCGCGAGGCGCATGCAGTGCTCATGAATTTGCTGAATCATCGGATAAGCACTTAGATCGCAGTTGAAACGTTTGGCATTGAAGACTTGTGGTACCAGACATACATCCGCCAAGGTGGGCGAACCACCATAGCAATATGACTCGGCGTCTAGATTGCTCGTTAGGTGGGTTTCAAACGCCTCGAACCCCTCATGGATCCAGTGTTTGTACCAATCCAGGCGAGCCTGTTCCTCGTGTCCCAAGCGTCCTGTGAGGTATTTCAACACACGCTGGTTATTTAGAGGGTGAATATCGCACGCCACGATCTCGGCGAGCGAACGCACGTAGGCACGTTCACCCACCGTCTCCGGGAGCAGTGGTGGATCCGGATAGACCTCATCAATGTATTCGATGATCGCGAGCGATTGAGTGAGTACCCGTCCATCATGAATCAAGGTAGGCACAAAACCTTGGGGGTTCAGCTCCAGGTACTCTGGTCGCTTGTGTTGACCACCGTCCCTGACAAGGTGTACAGAATGCGATTGGTAGTCGAGCCTTTTCAAATTCAGCGCAATGCGTACGCGAAATGCAGCGGAACTCCTGAAGTACGTATACAGTTGCATAGCGCGCTGCATAATCAGTACCTCGCCATCCAATAACTACGCAACGCAAAGGCGCAGAGGTTTTCGGATGGTTGAAGCGACAGCTGTAACGCATAATTTGACGAACCCATCTCTTACACCTACTTCTGTATTTTGATATTACTCTGCACGTTCGCGCCTCTGTGTTTGCTGTTGGAATTAGGCTTTGTATTTTTGCACCACCTGTTCGATCGCACCGAAGATACTCGCCCCGGAACTGTCCAGCATTTCTATGCGCACGCGATCGCCATAATGCATAAATGGGGTTACCGCCTTTCCCGTATCTATAATCTCGAGCACGCGCCGCTCGGCAATACAAGAACAACCTCGTGTGAGATCTTCGTTCGAGATCGTACCCGAACCGACAATCGTGCCTGCACTGAGACGTCGGGTTTTTGCCGCATGACTGACCAAGGCAGGAAAGTCAAACTGCATGTCTGCGCCTGTATCGGGATTCCCGAATAATTCGTCATTGAGAAGGGTGAGTAAAGGCAAGTGAACTTTGCCGCCGTCCCAAGTTTCGCCGAGCTCATCAGGCGTCACGGCAACAGGGGAAAACGCGCTTGCAGGTTTTCCATGCAGGAAACCGAAGCCTTTCGCGAGTTCTGCTGGGATCAGGTTACGCAACGATACGTCGTTGACGAGCATGAGCAGCTTGATGTGACCGCGCGCTTCGGACGGCGCTGCACCCATCGGGACATCGTCCGTGATCACGCTGACTTCGGCTTCAAAGTCCACGCCCCATTTTTCGTCCGCGACGAAAATGGAGTCACGCGGGCCAAGGAAGTCGTCGGATCCTCCTTGATACATCAGCGGATCACTCAAGAAGCTTGGTGGCATCTCCGCCCCGCGCGCCTTACGGACGCGCTCGACATGGGTGAGATAGGCGCTTCCGTCAAGCCATTGATAAGCGCGTGGCAAAGGCGAGGCGAGCGCATCGAAATCGAGTTCGAAGCCGTTGATCTTCTTTGTGTTAAGCGCTTCGCACACCGCAGCAAGCGCAGGGGCCGTGCGTTCCCAGTCTTCGAGTGCAGCTTGCAGGGTGAGGGCGTGTTCAGGGACTTTGCAGGCGCGCGTCAGATTGCGGTTTACGACAATCAGGGTACCATCGCTGCCGCCCGACTTAAGTGAAGCAAGCTTCACGTGTTGCTGTTTTTCCAAGAATCGACATAACCGGTCCACTCGACTTCCGCCAATCGTGTCCCGACGTCTAGCGCATCGCGCGTGTCGATCATAACGGCAACTTCGTTCGTTTCCTTGCGGGTAGCCTCTTGCCCGGCTGCAAAGGCCTTCGGGTGCGGACCATGCGTAATACCGCTTGGATGCAAGGTCAGCATCCCAGGATGGATGTTATCGCGAGAGAAGAACTCGCCACGATGGTAAAAGATCACCTCGTCGTAATCGTCGTTATTGTGAAAGAAAGGCACCTTAAGTGCCCCGGGGTCGCTTTCGATCGGGCGCGGACAGAACGTGCAAACCACGAAGCGATTGGTGAGGAACGTGGTATGCGCAGACGGTGGTACATGATAACGATGACTCATGAGTGGTCGAATGTCGCGCCAGTTCAAGCGCACTGGGACTAAAGTGCCATGCCAACCAACAGCATCGAGCGGGTTGAACGGATAGGTAACAGTACTCAAAGCGCCGCGTCGCTTGACAACGATCTGCCATGGACTGTCAGTCTGCTGGGCGGCGAAGGCGTCGTCGATCGATGGCGTCTTCAGTACTGCAGGATCGAAAACAGCGTGATGACCTACAATGCCTTTGTCGGGCAACCGGTAGCTGTCATCGCTGGCCTCGATCAGTAGAGCGATAAGCGGATCTTTGATCTCCATCCGCCACAAGGTGCCTCTCGGCAACAGCACGTAGTCACCGTCGCCAAACGCGATATGACCGTAATCGCAGAACAGATCGCCCTTTCCTTCGTGAATGAATAGCAACTCGTCCCCGTCGGCGTTTCTCACAAGCTCGCTCATCGCCCGTGTAGCCTTCCACAGGCGAACACGCGCACTTGCATTGGCGAGCAGCTCGGTCGCTTCCCAAGGCGACTCTGACTGGCGCTCGAGCTTGGTGGTGTCGAACGCACGCGGTCGCAGGGGCCCGTCAACGGACGTCCAGCTTGTAGGCGGATGTCGGTGATACATCTGCGTCGATGGACCATAGAAGCCTTGCTTCCCGAGTTCGCGTTCGTAGGTATCTTGCGGAAGATCAGCGTGGGCTTGCCGAGACACGTTCCCTTCGATCTTGGGGAAGGAGATCCAGTGCGACTTCGCCATTTCAGATCACTCCGCGAGCCACTTGATCGCGCTCGATCGCCTCGAACAGAGCCTGGAAATTGCCCTCACCGAAACCCTGATTGCCCTTGCGTTGGATGATCTCGAAGAAGATCGGACCGATTACGGTCTCGGTGAATATCTGCAACAGCAAGCCGAGATCCTTACGAGGTGCACCGTCAATTAGAATGCGATTGCGCCGTAGCCGCTTCAAGTCTTCACCATGGTCTGGAATGCGCTTCTCAATCGCCTCGTAATAGGTGTCAGGCGTGTCCATAAACTTGACATGCTGGCCACTTAGCGCTTCGACGGTGCTGTAGATGTCGTCCGTGGCGAGCGCGATATGCTGAATTCCCTCCCCGCGGTAATCCTCCAGGTATTCCTGAATCTGCGATTTCGCATCCGAAGGTTCATTAATGGGAATACGGATTTTCCCGCAGGGACTGGTCATCGCGCGCGACTTCAGCCCCGTCGCCTTGCCGTGGATGTCGAAGAAACGCGTCTCGCGGAAGTTAAACAGCCGCTCATAAAAGCTAGCCCAAAGATCCATGCGACCCTTGTGCACATTGTGAGTGAGGTGGTCAACATACGCGAGCCCGACACCTGTCGGACGCGAAGGCACGCCGTCGATCGGCACGAAGTCAACGTCATAGATCGAGCGGTCACCATAGCGATCGATGAGATAAATAAGACTGCCACCGATTCCACGGATTGCGGGTATGTTTAGCTCCATGGGCCCGACGCGGCCTTCATAAGGTTCGGCGCCAAGCTCAACGGAACGTTCGTACGCATAGGCCGCGTCTTTGACTCTTATCCCAAATGCGCACACGGAGGGCCCGTGTACTTTCGCAAAGGCCTGAGCAAAGCTTTGCGGTTCGCGGTTGACGATGAAGTTGATATCACCCTGACGATAAAGCATCACGTCCTTAGAGCGGTGATGCGCTACCGCGGTGAAACCCATCTTTTGGAATAGCGCCTCGAGTAAGCCGGTATCAGGCCCCGTGTACTCGATGAACTCGAAACCATCTGTGCCCATGAGGTTTTCGGCAGGAGAGCTCATAAGCAGCCTCTGTTCGGTCTAACAGATCCTTGCGTGTTCAAATGCACCCCTGAAAAAGTCTATCCGTTTACTTCCTGGGTCGAGGAGTCCCTAGCCAAAATATAGACCAACCGACTCAGCCGGCGTTCCGTTCGCGAACGCCTCGTTCGCTCCGCAGGGTCTGGGCCAAGCGCGCCACAGCCTCTGTAAGCTCTTGTTCTGTATTGAGAATATCTGGACAAAGGCGCAGCATCCGCTCGCGTGCGTCGGCGATAACGCCTTGTTGCCGCAGCCGTCTAGCGAGGTCCACGCTGCGTTCGTGCGGGGTTGCTAGAAATGCGCCGCGCTGCTCCGGCGTGCCGATGACCGACACGCGTTGCTCGGCCAGCAGTTCTTCCAGGTACCGCTGCTGGCGCAAGGAATAGTCGCGGAGTCGTTCGACACCCAGCGCAAGAACGAACTCAAGCCCCGCACGTGCCTGGTAAAACGGTAGGATTGCCGGTGTAGATTCCAAAAAAGCATCGCCTCCCCCGGAAAATCGTGGCCTCGCTGTACGCTCGAAATCAAGGGGCGCCGCAAGCGCGAACCAGCCTGTGTCGAGTGTTTGAAATGTGCCATCAAGATGTCGTGGATGCAGATAAAGCCAGCCTGCACCCGTGCCACCGCGCAGATATTTGTAACAGCCACCGATTGCAAAATCAGCGTTCAGCTCTTGCACATCTACTGGCATTGCACCGGCGGCGTGATAGAGGTCAACGAGCACCAAGGTGCCGCGCGCCTGTGCGTTGGCAATGGCAGTCTGTAGCCCATGGAGTAACTGACCAGTGCTATACAGGACTAACGATACCACCAGCAATCGGGTGGACTTGTCGAGCGCGTTCAGTATGTCTTCTACCTGGTATGAGCCAGTGGCGTCAGGTTCTACATACGTTATGTCAATGCGGCCGCGTTGTGCATACACTTTGAGAACGGTGTCGATCGAGTCGAACTCGTCGCACGTAGTCACGACACCAATGCGTTCGTCAAAGCAGTTCAATACAGCCCGCAACCCCTGCCCAGCACTAGCTTTGGGTACGATACAATCAGCGCGTGCCGCTTTAATCAGTCTCGCAACGCGGTGGCGAAATGCCTCGCGCTCACTAAGCCAGTCGTCCCAAGCTGCATCCATGCGCTCATACCAGAACCGCATCGCTTCCTGGACATCGACGGAAGTCTGATCTAGTGGACGGCCCAGCGAATGATTGGCTAGGTAGATTTCTTTGCCGGCATGCTGCAATGCCCGTGAGAACAGCGGGTGGATGTGTTGAACCAATGCGGCTTCGGAGAACGCTGCGTCACCCAGACCGGCGACGGCGCCTTGAATATCAGTCACTGCTCCGGGCCGATCTCGGTGCGTACATCGTATAGCTCCGGGAAAAATCGTTGGTCCAACACACGGCGTAGGAACGCTACCCCGGATGAACCGCCTGTTCCGCGCTTGTAGCCGATGATGCGTTCGACCGTTTTCATATGACGAAAGCGCCACAACTGAAATTGCTCTTCGACATCGACCAACTTTTCGCACATAGCGTAGGGATCCCAGTGGTCATGCGGCGCGTCATATATCTGTTTAAACACAGGAATGAGTCCTTCGTTGCGCTGATAAGGACGCGACCAGTCGCGCTCTACGCTACCTTCAGGTACGGCGTAGCCTTGTCGATGGAGATGACGTAAGAACTCGTCGTAGATACTGGGGCTTTCCAATGTTCGCTTAAGCTCGTCATAAGTCTCGCGATCGTACTGGAAGACCGCAAGCATGTCTCGATCCTTGTTGCCGAGAGTGTACTCGATGGCACGATATTGCGGCGATTGAATTCCTGAGGCATGGCCCAGTACATGCCTAAACTTGACGTATTCACTCGGTGTTAGCGTAGACAGAACGGCCCATTGCTCGAACAGCTGGAGTTGAATTAGCTTGACTCTTGCAAGGATCTTGAAACAGGGGTTCAAGTTGTCAGCCTTGATATGCTCAATAGCAGCACGCAACTCGTGAAGCACGAGCTTCATCCATAGCTCGGACGTCTGGTGTTGTATGATGAACAGCAGCTCGTCGTGGTGCGGTGGGCTGCTAAGCGGCTTTTGCGCGTCGAGCAGTTGATCAAGGCGCAAGTAGCGCGCATAGGTCAACTGACCGCGGAGGTCAAACTCGATTGCCTCGTTTTGCGCGCTGTCCTTTTTCGTATGACTGGCCACGCTCAGTCTTGAGCTGTTAGATGGGAACCCTTGTCCGCAAGCCAGCGGTTGCACATACAACGGCTATAATAAGTCTAGCAGAAGCTCTGGCCTTGAAAGCGGACCGATGTTCGTGTCCACCGAGGGCGCGTTTTGGGCTAGCGAAACTCCGGCTTCGTGCGCCAATGGTGAAGTCTTCATAAGGTTTCAGTTATCCTTATATAGGGTATGACTCTCCCGCAGGCAATGCAGTCAGCCGCAGCGCCGAAGCGACCCCTCGGCACGGGCGCAGACGTGTTCGAGCAAGCCCTTGCGCAGGGCTTTGGCGATGTCCACTTTAAGGTCGATTCGACCACCGGCCTGGCAGCGATCATCGCAATTCACAATACACAGCTCGGACCGGCATTGGGTGGATGTCGCTGTATTCCCTATCGCTCCGCTGAAGCCGCATTGTTTGACGCGATGCGACTTGCACGTGGCATGACTTATAAGGCCGCCATCTCCGGTTTGGCCTCCGGTGGCGGCAAGGCGGTATTAATACGGCCACCGGAAATCAACGATCGCGAGGCCTATTTCGAAAGTTTTGGCCGCTTCGTCGACCAACTCGGCGGACGTTACATCACCGCCGTCGATAGCGGCACAAGCGTATCGGACATGGATATCATAGCGCGCTGCACCAAGCATGTAGCCTGTACTTCAGAAAGTCGTGCCGGCACCGGCGACCCCTCGCCGCACACGGCGGTAGGCGTGCGCCGGGGGATCGAAGCGGCGGTGAAATTCAGGTTGAATAAAGACGATCTCGACGGTGTGCACGTGGCGATACAGGGCGTCGGCCATGTCGGTTATTCACTCGCGAGAGACTTAGCTGGGCGCGGCGCGAAGCTTACTGTTAGCGACATGAATCAGCGCGCCACCCAACGTTGCGCTGATGAGTTTGGTGCCGTTGTGGCGGCGCCAGAGCGGATCTACGACATACCAAGCGACGTGTTCGCGCCCTGTGCGTTGGGTGCGATCATCAACGACGATACTCTGCCACGGCTTAATACCCGCATCGTCGCCGGCGCGGCCAATAATCAGCTTGCCGAGGTCCGACATGGCGATGAGTTACACAAGCGTGGAATAGTGTACGCTCCAGATTATTTGGTTAATGCCGGCGGTATTATTCAGATCATCATCGAAGATGAATCCGAAATAAACGAGAAGATTCTAAATATTTATAATACGCTTGCGAGCATCTTGGAGCGATCAGCGGCAACAAACACCGCTCCCCATCGCGTCGCAGACATCATGGTCGACGCGATGCTATCGGGGCAGCGCTCATCTTGAGCTGACATAATTAACACCAATAACGAGCAATCCGCGTCTGGAAGGAAACAACGCGATGACCCACATCGATAAAACGGCCGTTGGCCAACGGGTGCCAGATAGTGATGCACAGGCGACAGTGCCCGCAGGCGAATGCGTCGCGAGTTTCGAAATCCTCTACACACAGTTCCTTGACTCTACTTCGCAAGTAAAGGGCCCGCTCCCAGATTTTGCGCAAGATCCAAACAATCTGCTGTCGCTTTACCGTGCCATGGTGCGCACGCGCCTTTTCGATAAAAAGGCGATCGCATTGCAGCGAACCGGACAGCTTGGCACATATGCTTCAGCATTAGGGCAGGAAGCCAGCTTTGTCGGGGTCGGCGCCGTAATGCAGCCCGAGGATGTGTTACTGCCGACCTACCGGGAGTGCGGCACGATGTTCGAGCGCGGCGTCAGTATGAAGGAACTGCTACTTTACTGGGGGGGTGACGAACGTGGTATGGATTATGTTGGACCGCGCGAGGATTTCCCGATCTGTATCCCGATCGCGACCCATGTGGCGCACGCTGTCGGTGTGGCCTATGCGATCAAGCTAAGAGAGCAGCCACGTGTCGCGGTTTGTATGCTGGGTGACGGTGCCACGTCTAAGGGCGACTTTTATGAGGCGCTGAACCTCGCTGGCGTGTGGCAGCTCCCTGTGCTTTTCGTCGTATGTAATAACCAGTGGGCGATCTCGGTACCGCGAGTTGCCCAGACCTCCGCCGAGACCTTGGCGCAGAAAGCTATTGCCGCCGGGATCGAGGGCAAGCAAGTGGATGGCAACGATGTGATTGCGGTGCGCTACGCTGCCGAGCAAGCCATCGCGAAGGCGCGGCGTGGCGATGGCCCGTATCTTATCGAAGCCCTGAGTTATCGCATGGGTGATCACACCACGGCAGATGACGCCAGCCGCTATCGAACCGAAGCGGAGCTTAACGAGCAGTGGAAATTCGACCCGATCAAACGGCTGCACGATTATCTGGTGGCAAACGGGCATTGGAGTGATGACGCGGAAAAGAAACTAAGTGAACAATGTAGTGCCGAGATTGACCAGGCAGTCAAGGAATATCTAGCGACACCCGCGCCGCCCCCGGAGGCCATGTTCGATTATCTCCATGAGACTCTGCCGACTGCCTTTGCGGAGCAACGTGAACAAGCTCGTACCCGAGGACCACGTGGTGCCTGAGGTCACCTTGGTCGAAGCGGTTAACCTGGCGTTGGCGCATGAGATGCAAGCGGATGGGGACGTGGTGGTATTAGGGGAGGATGTCGGCACTAACGGCGGGGTGTTCCGGGCCACGGTGGGTTTACAAGAGCGCTTCGGCAAAGCGCGCGTGATGGACACGCCGCTTGCCGAGGCATTGATCGCGGGCATGTCGATCGGCATGGCAGCTCAGGGGTTGCGGCCGGTGCCTGAGGTCCAGTTCATGGGGTTCATCTATCCCACAATTGATCAGATGTTGAACCATGCCGCGCGTTTGCGCTACCGGACTCGCGGTCGGCTCACGTGCCCGATGGTGCTGCGCGCACCGTTCGGCGGCGGTATCCATGCCCCTGAGCATCATTCGGAAAGTACGGAATCGATGTTCGCGCACATCCCCGGTCTACGAGTGGTTATTCCTTCGTCACCTTCACGCGCTTACGGCCTGTTACTGGCGGCGATTCGCGATTCTGACCCGGTGGTCTTTCTTGAGCCCAAGCGTATCTATCGTCTGATTAAACAAGACGTCGAAGACAACGGCGAGGCGCTACCGCTGGATGTCTGTTTCGTGTTGCGGGAAGGAACGGACATTACGTTGGTAACTTGGGGTGCGATGACACACGAAACGACTCTGGCTGCGGAGCAACTTGCCAATGAAGGGATCAGCGCGGAGGTAATCGATGTAGCGACGATTAAACCGCTAGACATGGAAACGATCCTTCAGTCGGTAGCGAAAACGGGACGCTGTGTGATCATCCACGAAGCGGCGCGCACAGCGGGGATGGGCGCCGAGATTGCAGCACAGTTGGCGGAACGCGGTCTACTTAGTCTGTTCGCACCCGTACAGCGTGTCGCCGGCTATGATACGGTGATGCCGTTATACCGACTAGAAAAGGAGTACATGCCAGATACGGAGCGCATTATGGCGGCTGCGAAGCAAACGATGGAGATGACATGAGCATCTTCAAGCTACCTGATCTCGGTGAGGGCCTCCAAGAGGCGGAAATCCGAGAATGGCATGTGTCGGTGGGTGAAGAGGTTAAGGAAGATCAACCGCTAGTCTCGGTTGAGACTGCGAAGGCCATTGTCGATATTCCCAGCCCTCGCAGCGGCCGTATCCAGAAGTTAAACGGCAGTCCGGGCGAGATCCTGCAAGTGGGTGATCCGCTGATCGAGTTCGAAGGTAAGACCAATGAGCAGCCGTCAGATAAGGGAACCGTCGTCGGTCGAGTCGAGGTCGGTAAGGAAGTTGTCACCGAGAAGCCGACAACGGCGGGCAAAGCTGTCGATGGCGTCAAGGCGGTGCCTGCGGTACGGGCGCTGGCCAAGAGACTGAACGTAGACATCTCCATCATTAAACCGAGCGGCCCCGACGGGACAGTCACTGCTGCGGACGTCCAACGCGCAGCCAAGGTATTGGAAGACGTCGGGCCGATTGAGCCCCTACGGGGTGTGCGACGCGCAATGGCACGTAGTATGACGCAAGCTCATGACGAGGTCGCCGCCGTAACTGTTGTTGACGATGCAGATCTACACGCTTGGGAAGAAGGGCAAGATGTTACCTTACGACTCATTCGTGCGATCGTGGCCGGTTGCAAAGCGGAGCCGGCGCTCAATGCTTGGTACGACAGTCACGCAGTCGGGAGGCGTGTGATCAAGAAGATCGATCTCGGTATTGCCGTCGACACCGAAGATGGTTTGTTCGTACCGGTATTGCATGACGTTGCGAACCGAGATCCGGCTGATTTGCGCAAGGGTTTGGAGTTACTCAAGCAAGATGTAAAGGCACGGACTGCACCGCCTGAAGAGCTGCGCGGTTATACCATCACACTCTCGAACTTCGGAACATTCGGCGGCCGTTACGCAGACCCGGTTGTCGTACCGCCGACGGTTGCAATTCTAGGCGCCGGCCGTGTACGCGATGAAGTGGTCGCTGTCGATGGTAAGCCGCAGGTCCACCGCGTCCTTCCGCTTTCTTTAAGCTTCGACCATCGCGCAGTTACTGGCGGAGAAGCGACCCGTTTTCTGATGGCGGTTATAAACGACCTGCGGTTGACCAGTTGACGCACACGTATCAGTCGAAGCACACCCGCGAAAGAGCAACCTCTCGTGTCAAGGCAGACAGCTGGCATGCCCGTCATTAAGTCCAAGCTCGACACGTCATCAGGTCAGTTCGCCGACAACGCGGCGAACATGCAATCCTTGGTCAATGATCTCAAGGCACGTCTCGAAAGGGTAGCAGCAGCTGGACCCGCAAGCGCGCGCGAAAAGCATATGAAACGCGGCAAATTGTTGGCGCGCGATCGCATTAAGATCCTGGTCGACAAGAACAGTCCTTTCTTGGAGTTCTCGGCACTAGCTGCTAGTGGCATGTATAACGATGAGGTACCCAGCGCCGGCATTGTCACAGGCATCGGCCACGTCCATGGGCAAGAGGTCGTGATTGTCGCCAATGACGCGACCGTAAAGGGAGGTACGTATTATCCGATCACAATCAAGAAACACCTACGTGCGCAAGAGATTGCCCGTGCGAACCGCCTACCCTGCATCTATCTAGTCGATTCCGGTGGAGCGTTCTTGCCGCTTCAAGACGAGGTGTTCCCGGATCGCGATCACTTCGGGCGCATCTTCTATAACCAAGCAACCCTGTCAGCCAGACGCATCCCGCAGATCGCCGTTGTACTGGGCTCGTGTACGGCGGGGGGTGCATATGTACCGGCGATGGCAGATGAAACCATCATCGTGAAAAACCAGGGCACGATCTTTCTAGGCGGCCCGCCATTGGTCAAGGCCGCAACGGGCGAGGTTGTTAATGCAGAAGAACTCGGTGGAGGCGACGTGCACACGCGCATTTCCGGTGTTGCTGATTATCTCGTCGACGACGATGCTCACGCGCTGCGCACCGCCCGAGCGATTGTCGCCAATCTGAACTACGAAAAGAAGGGACGCCTAGACCGGAGCCGTGCGGTCGAGCCCAAATATCCGGCAAAAGAGATCTACGGCATCATCCCGCGCGATGCACGGTATCAGTACGATGTGCGCGAGATCATCGCTCGCCTAGTGGACGGCTCGGAACTTCTAGAGTTCAAGGCGCGCTATGCTAAGACACTGGTTTGCGGGTTCTGTCGCATAGACGGCTATCCGGTCGGGCTTATCGCTAACAATGGTATCCTGTTTTCAGAGTCGGCATTAAAAGCTACGCACTTCATACAACTGTGTGAGCAACGCGGCATACCGCTTGTATTCTTGCAAAACATTGCCGGTTTTATGGTTGGCAAGAAGTTCGAGAATGAAGGCATATCGAAGGATGGCGCCAAGATGGTCACAGCAGTCGCGTGTGCCAAGGTGCCCAAGTTCACGGTGATCATGGGCGGGTCTTTCGGCGCCGGAAACTACGCGATGTGCGGGCGAGCCTACGAGCCACGACAGCTCTGGATGTGGCCGAACGCACGTATATCTGTGATGGGTGGCGAGAGCGCCGCGACCGTGCTGTCTATCATCAAGCGCGAAGGTATGACGGCGCGTGGTGAGAACTGGGGCGCAGACGAAGAGCAGACTTACAAAGAAGAGTTACGCGCACAATACGAAACACAGGGTCATCCATACTATGCGACAGCTCGGCTATGGGACGATGGTGTTATCGACCCGGCTGAAACCCGACATGTTTTGGCCATCGGCATAGCGGCGTCGCTCAATGCACCAATAGAGAAGACGGATTTCGGCATCTTTCGCATGTAAGTACGAAACGATGGCTGATCAATTACTACTCAGCACCGACGATCGTGGGGTGACCACGCTCACCTTGAACCGCCCCGAGCGACATAATGCTTTCGACGACCAGCTCATAGAGGCGTTGCTGGCCGCCCTTCGGCAGATTGAGCGGGATAATAGTGTACGCGTTGTTGTCTTGACCGGTACGGGCAAGTCCTTCTCAAGCGGTGCAGACCTTGATTGGATGCGTGGGATGGCGAACTACGATGAGGTGACGAACCGCAAGGACGCGCAACAGCTTGCGGCTTTGTTGGAAGCGCTGAATGGCCTCAATCGACCGACGGTCGCTCGCGTGAACGGCCCAGCGTTTGGTGGCGCGATCGGCCTCATTGCATGCTGCGACATCGTCGTCACAAGCGAGCGCGCAGTGTTTGCGCTCACAGAGGTTCGGCTGGGCCTGGCGCCAGCGGTGATCTCGCCTTACGTGATCGCTGCGATCGGTTCGCGCCAAGCCCGGCGCCTGTTTCTCAACGCTGAGCGCATCGGAGCGGAGGAGGCGAAGAGCATGGGACTTGTGCATTACGTCGTCGCTGATGAAGCGCTCGATCACTCGGTCGAAACTCAAGTAGGCTCGTTACTCGAAGCAGGACCCAATGCGCTGCGTGCGTGCAAGCGTCTGATTAGCGCCGACAATGCGGACGTCGTCGAGCTGATTGCCGAACTTCGCGTCTCTCCCGAGGGACAAGAAGGGATGGCCGCCTTCTTTGAGAAGCGCAAGCCGAGCTGGACTAAATCGTGAGCAACTACCCACGGCGGGTAAAGCTTGTGGAAGTGGCTCCCCGCGATGGCCTCCAAAACGAACCGCAATTTGTTGATAGTGACTCCAAGGTCGAGTTCATTAATCGACTGAGCAACACCGGCTTGGAGGTTATTGAAGTGACCAGCTTTGTTAGCCCGAAGTGGGTCCCGCAGCTTGCAGATGCGGAAGACGTTTTCTCGCGTATTACTCGCAGACATGACGTTGGCTATCCAGTGCTTGTACCAAACATGCGGGGTATGGAGCGTGCATTAGTCGCGGGCGCGAAGGAAATCGCCGTGTTCACCGCAGTTTCCGAAACCTTTACTAGGAAAAATACCAACTGTACCGTCGACGAGTCCATCGAACGTTTCACACCAGTCGTCGAAAAGGCTAAGAACGAAGCCGTGCGGGTGCGAGGCTACATCTCTTGCGCGCTAGGTTGCCCCTATGAGGGATCGGTAGACCCTGAACGGGTGGCGAAACTTGCCCATCGCCTACACCAACTCGGTTGCTACGAAATCTCCCTCGGCGACACGATCGGAGCCGGCACGCCGTTGCAAGCCAAGTCAATGGTGGCGGCGGTCGCGCGGCAGGTGCCGGTCGATCAACTCGCGATTCACTTCCACGATACGCGCGGCCAGGCGCTTGCTAATATCCTGGTTTGTCTCGAACTCGGCGTATCAGTTATCGACGCGTCCGTGTCTGGTTTGGGAGGCTGTCCTTATGCCAACGGGGCGACCGGTAACGTTGCGAGCGAAGACGTTCTTTATATGTTACAAGGGCTAGGGATCGATACGGGTGTTGACCTTGAAAAACTCATCAATGCCGGTCGCTTCATCGATCATAAGCTCGATCGCGAAAGCCAAAGCAAGGTGGCACGAGTTACCTTCCCGAGCGGTTAGCACGTTTACACGGTTTTTTGCGATAGTCGTTAGTTGCTAGGCATCCACCATTGCTTCAGCGAGGCCAAGAAAAAACATGGAAAAATTTAGGGCGTTTCGTATTCGTGATGACAAAGGCGACGCGAGCCTAGAAGACATTACTCTTGATGACCTCTCACCCGGTGATGTAGTCATAAAAGCCGCTTACTCTGGCGTTAACTACAAGGATGCGCTCGCGGCTACGGGCAAAGGCAAGATTCTGCGACGTTTCCCGCTCGTCGGCGGTGTGGACGTATCGGGCACTGTTACCGCGTCCACAGACAGCCGTTTCCGTGAAGGCGACGAGGTCCTGGTTACCGGCTTCGGCTTGAGCGAGAACCACGATGGGGGATATGCGGAGTACGTTCGCGTACCGGCGCCGTGGGCCGTACCGCTTCCGAACGGGATGAGCTTACGCGACGCTATGGCCTTGGGGACGGCTGGTTTCACCGCTGGTCTCGCTATTCATCAGATGGAACACAACGGACAACGGCCTGATCAAGGACCGGTCGCGGTCAACGGCGCGACCGGCGGTGTGGGCAGCCTCGCGATCGACGTGCTCGCCGGACTTGGTTACGAGGTGGTCGCGCTGACTGGAAAGGCCGATGCGAGGGACTATCTTGAATCGCTCGGCGCAGCCGACGTGCGCACGTGGCAAGATGTAGAGATTGGTAAACGTCCACTGGAAAAGGCGATATGGGCTGGGGCCGTGGATAACCTCGGTGGTGAGCAGCTGGCTTGGTTGACCCGAACCATGAAGCCGTTAGGCAACATCGCTGCGATTGGTTTGGCCGCGGGTTTCGAGCTGCACACAACAGTGATGCCGTTTATTCTGCGTGGCGTTAACTTGCTCGGTATCAACTCGAGCTACTGTCCGGCCGACCTGCGGCCTCGCCTGTGGCAGCGGTTGGCAACCGACATGCGGCCCCGCCATCTCGACAAGGTCGTGACAAACACGGTTTCCCTCGATGAGTTGCGGTCCGTATTTGATCCGTTTATCGCGGGCGCGGTTACCGGAAGAACCGTGGTAAAGATCAGCGACTGATCACTCGTTTCATGAGTGAGTTTGAAACCCGAACCGTCGTTACCGCGTTCTTACAACACGAGGGCAAAATTCTTGTCGTGCGCCGCAGTCAGGCGGTTGGCACGCACCGCGGACGCTGGTCAGGAATCAGCGGCTATCTGGAACACGAGCCACTCGAGCAGGCGCTGACCGAGATTCGGGAGGAGACTGGCCTCGACAGAGGAGACGTCAAGCTGCTCAGAAGCGGCAAACCGCTCGACATTCCGGATCCCGAACACAAGGTGCGCTGGGTCGTGCACCCGTTTCTGTTTCAAGTCAAGCAGCCGGATGCGATTCGCCTCGACTGGGAGAACATCGAGATGCGCTGGATCGATCCGGTTGAACTTGACCACTATCCGACGGTACCGGCGCTCAAAGAAACATTGGCACGTTGTCTGAATGATGTGGGCTCATGACGCCAGACGATTTAATAAGTGAGATTCGACACGATCGGCGGCGGGGCGCGAGTGAGTTGGCCTGTCGTTGTCTTGCGGGGCTCGCCGAATATGCGCGCACTGCCGGCGCATCCGATAGCGAGACGTTACGCGCGGAGCTGGTCGATCTCGCTGGGCGCCTTCGAGACAGTCGACCGACGATGGCGCCGATTACTAATCTGCTCGACCAATGGCTCGCCTTACTCAATAAGCCAACCGAGCAGAAGCTAGATGACTTCCGTGCCCAGGTGTCCCAGCACACAAACGCGCTGATTCAAGCGTCTAAAGCGGCGCTGTCGCAGGCCGTTGCTAACGCCGTTGCGCTCATCGGGTCTGACAAGACGATCGTTACTCATAGTCTAAGCTCAACAGTGCTCGCCGTGTTTGAGACCTTAACGCCGCGCGTCAAAGCGATCGTGACTGAGTCACGCCCACCCGGCGAAGGGCGTCGCTTGACGGAAATGCTCTCGGCCTTAGCCGTAGAGACGCACTTCATCACCGACCAGCAGATGGGCGTCTTTACCAGGCGTGCTGACATTGCGCTGGTAGGAGCGGATACGGTAGCGGACGATGGATCCGTGATTAACAAGGCCGGCACATACTTGCTGGCCCTTGCTGCTAAAGATCAGGGCATTCCCTTCTACGTTTGTTTTGAGAGTTTCAAGTGCGCAACCTCGGGTGTCTCGCAGGTACCGCTTGAGGCGCATGATCCTGCCGAGTTCGACGGGCCCAGCTTGGAGCATGTGAAATCACACAATGTCTACTTCGATGTAACGCCGCCGCGTTTGGTGTCGGCCTGGATTACCGAGCGCGGTGTTCAACAAGACGCCGCTGCCTTGGCGCCGCGTCTCACCAAGTTGAAATCCCGCTGACCAAGACTCAAGCGAGCGGCGTTCCAGCCACTATCTTTACCGCTCGGTATCGGTAGAATAACAAGCGCCCGCCCGCCGTCGACGGGAATCGGCCAGGTGGTTGAGCCACTTGGATGGCGCTAAGGATAATGAGCGACAAGAAAATAGCTAAGAAAATAAGGGACTTCCTCACCAATCCGAAAGTCATCATCCTCGGCGTTATATCAGGGTTCCTCTTCGGGTTTTACTTCAAGCCCCAAGCGCATGCGTTGAAACCGTTCGGAGACATCTATGTCTCTTTGCTCTCCATGTGCATCTTGCCGATTCTCGTCAGCGCGCTCGTTTGGGGGATTGGCCAGATACTCAGGAATCCGAAAACCCGTGAAGTATTTCCGCGCATGGCGGTCATATACGCAGCCGGTCTTTTCATTCCCTGCGTCATCGGGCTAGCGGTCGTGTTGACATTCGAACCTGGCGCACGCTTGGGCGACGAGGCTGCCGCTGCGCTAGGAAGCAAAGTGGTCGGTATACAGCGTGGAGCGGAAGCCGGCGGATTTATGGCTTTTATCAAGGAGCTGGTTCCGCCGAACATCTTTGAGGCACTGAGCAGAGGACGGTTTATTAGTATCGTTTTCTTCTGTGCTTTAGCAGGGTTGGCACTCGGTGTCGTTCGCACTAAGGGCGCCGACCAGACCTTGAGTGTCGTGCATACGGCGTACGAGACGTTCGCGCTGATCTTTTCATGGGTATTAGTCCCACTCCCACTCGGTCTGTTTGCGCTCGTCGCTTCACATGTGGCGGAAGCCAATAATGAATTGCTTCTAGCCTTGTTGACGTATGTCGGCTACTTCTACTTGGCCGGTGTCCTCATTTTTGTTGCTTACGTTGCCGTATTGGCGTTTGTATCACGCAAGTCTCCATGGCAAGTCCTGACGGAACTGAAGACGCCGTTGATTCTCGCTTTCGCGACGGATAACCCGTTCGTAGCGCTCTACTCCGCCATTGAGTCGTTGCAGGAACGCTTCAACGTCGATGAGGAAGTGGCCAACACCGTGGTCCCCTTCGGGGTGCTCGCGAACCAACATGGACAGATCTTGCTTTTCGTTTTCACAGCCGTTTTTCTTGCGCAAATCTATGACGTCGAATTGGCCGCGAGTGTTATCACCGTGGGCTTAGGTTCCATCATCGCCGGAACGGCGGCAGTCGGTGGTGGCGCGGTGCTCGCGCCGATCATGGCGCCGATTCTCCTCGGCGCGGGCATTCCGGATGTGTTGGCGTTCGTGATCCTCGCGACCACACAGCCGGTGGTGGCACCGCTCGTTTCCGTGTTGACGGTGCAGGCGACTGCCAACCTTGCGGTGTTGAGCGCGACATCGCCGTCGGAGCTGAAAAAGCCTAAGCGTCCGTCAGTGCGCAAAACGCGGCGGTCGCCGAAAGCACGAAGAAAGAGACAGCCCCAGCCATCGTGAAGACGGGTCGGCAAAAGCTGTGGCTAATGGCGCTAGCGGCGCTTTACTGCGCCAGCGCGAAAGCTGAGCAGTATCTGCCGGATATTCAGCGGATCGTCGATAACAAGAAAATCGTGGTTGCCATGACCGCGCAAGATATACCGCCTATGGTGATGGTGAACAAGGATGGCGCCTTGGCCGGGATCGACATCGGGCTCGCGCGAGACATTGCAACGAAGCTTGGTGTGCCCGTCGAGTTTTCGCGCAAGGCCAAGTCTGAGGATGGAGTGATCCGGCAAGTAGCCGCGGGCCAGGCGGACATCGGCATATCGAATCTGAGCCGGTCAGTCGATTGGGCCAGTCTTGTCCTCCTGACCAAGCCCTACCTCGTTCAGACGCCAACCGTGCTGATTGGCCGCGTCAAAGCGCTACAGCGCGGTAGCCCCTGCCCGAGTCGGGCCGACCTGCGACAGTTCGCCGAGCAGCAACCGCAGCAAGTCGGCGTGTTGGCAGGCTCAAGTTACCTGATTGGGATCCGACGAGAATCCTCAAAGATATCCCCGAAGAAGTTCAGTTCTCTATCCGACATGATGGATGCGTTGCAAAAAGGCGAGGTCGCCGTGACCTCACAGGGCGAGATTATCGGCAAGTATTTCCTGCGAAAACATCCTCGTGCGGCGATACGCTTCCGATTGTGCGAAGTCGATCGCCCTGACGATCAGCTTGCCATTGCTGTGCGTCCAGACGCGCCGAATCTGTTGCGTTGGCTTAACGTCTATATTGAAACGGAGCTGCAACCGCTCGATGTCGACCAGTTGATCAACGATCCGACACTACTGCGCACCACGCGTTGAGGAAGAAAAATGAAAACGGTGTCGAGACTAACAATCCTGCTAATCCTTGTTTCCCTGGTGCCCAGTGCCACAGCGGCGGATACCAAATACCTCCCTGACATCCAGCGGATAGTCGATAAGGGCGAGCTCGCCGTCGCGGTCATCGCTCAAGACATTCCGCCGATGATCGTGACTGGCGAGAAAGGCCGGTTACAGGGTTTCGATCCCGAGCTCGCCCGCGCTATAGCGAAAGCGCTCGGCGTCGAAGTTAAATTTATCCGAAGGGCAAGGACCTTTGATGAAGTCGTCGAGCAGGTCGCGAGCGGCGTGGCGGATGTTGGCATCTCATACCTCACTCAGACTCCGCGCCGAGCCATGCGCATCTATTTCACAAGACACTACCTGACACAAAATTGGTCGTTGTTGGTTAATCGCGTACAGTCGATCAGGAACGGTTGGGATTGCCCGGACTTCCCTGAATTAGAAGTTGCGGCGAAGCAAGAGGGAAAGATCGGCGTTCTTAGAGGGAGTTCATCGGCGCAACTCTTGGAGACCGCGATTCCGGAGGCCTTGCCAGAGAGGTTCAAATCGTTTGTTGAGATGGAGACCGCCGTGCGTAACGGTAAGGTTGTGGCGTCTTTGCAAGGCGAGATCCTGGCGAGAGGTATACTGCGTCGCTACCCGAGATTGCGAATCTATATGAAACTCTGCGAGATGAGGGATACCGACGACCTAATCGCCATCGCAGTAAGACCCGATGCACCCAACCTTCGCTACTGGCTCAACGTATTCCTCGAATCCCGCGGGATCGAGTTTAACGCGGACACGATCTTCCAGCATGAAGGCATCTGGAAATTGACGCGCTAACTCGCCGTTAATATGACGCGGCCGGCTAACGGTACGCCAAGAACAACGTTATGCGGCACATGCATGTACCGCCAAGCTTACCAAAGTGTCACTAAAACTTTTCGACCCATGGCCGCAGGTCCACTTCCTGTGACCAGGTGCTGCGCGGCTGTCGATGCAGCCGATAGTAAGTCTCGGCGATACCCTCGGGGTCGAGGAGCGCGTCTGGACCGCGTTCTTTAGCGAGCTCTGCGTACCTGGGGCTTGAAATTTGCCCGTCGATGATCACGTGTGCGACGTGTACACCCTCTGGCCCGAGCTCGCGTGCCATGCTTTGTGCCAACGCCCGCAGTCCGAACTTACCCACAGCGAGATTGAAAAATTGCGCGCTCCCGCGAAGCGAGGCAGTTGCGCCGGTAAACAATATAGTTCCCGAACCGCGGGCAGTCATGACCCTAGCGGCTTCGCGGCCGACGAGAAAACCGCCGAAGCACCCCACCCGCCAGCAGCGCTCGAAATCAGCTGCGCTCGCCTCTAATATGCTGGTGCGCTGAAACGCACCGGCGTTGTAGACAACGACGTTGGGCTCACCGAAATCGGCACTCACTTTATCGAACAACCTGGCTACGGCGCTTTCGTCCGTCGCATCGCTCTCATAGGGATGTGCTATCTCGCCTGCTGCACCGAGCTCGTCCGCTAGCGCTTGTAACGGTGCCTCGCGTCGCGCGCTCATTGCCACCTTCATACCTGCCTCGGCGAAACGCCGGCAGAGCGCCGACCCCAGACCTGGACCGACACCGACAACCAGCGCTACCTCGTTGTTGGCCATGGTTCCTCCTTCCGGCCCCGTTGCTGGCCCCGCTTGATCTTAACGTGCATGATAAACGTGGAACTCTCTGATACTGCCACAGGAACAACAAGGAGCGAAGCCATGGTTGACATATTCATGCAATACGGACTTTTTCTCGCGAAAGCGGTAACGATTGTTGTTGCCGTTGGCACGATCCTGATTCTCGGCGTTGCGCTATCGAGGCGACGCCGTCCCACCGAACGGCTCGAGGTTAAGAGCCTTAACAGAAAGTACGAGATCATGGCCCAAACCATGAGGCGCGGCGTGCTCTCCAGGAAGGACTATCGTAAGGAAAGCAAGACGGAAAAGGCACGCAAGAAAGCCGAAAAGAAACGGGGCACGGAGAAGAAGAAATGCATCTTCGTGCTGCATTTTCGCGGCGATATCAAGGCCACTGCTGTTGCCTCATTACGCGAAGAAGTTACCGCTGTGCTTACGACGGCTGCACCGAAGGACGAGGTGTTACTCTGTCTGGAAAATGCGGGCGGGCTGGTGCACGAACACGGCCTAGCCGCATCCCAGCTCATGCGGATCAAGCGAAAGAAGGTTTCGTTAACCATCGCGGTCGACAAGATCGCCGCAAGCGGCGGCTATTTGATGGCCAGTGTTGCCAACAGGATTATTGCGGCACCGTTTGCTGTTGTCGGGTCGATCGGTGTACTTGCACAACTGCCCAACTTCCACCGTCTGTTGGAGCGATATGGTGTCGGATTCGAGCAGATCAAGGCGGGCGAGTTCAAACGCACTGTGACCTTGTTTGGAAAAAATACCGACAAAGACCGGGAGAAGCTAAAGCAAGAAATCGAGGACACGCATCGTCTTTTCAAGAGTTTTGTCGCCGAGCAACGACCAATCCTTGATGTTACCCGAGCCGCTACCGGCGAGCATTGGTATGGCGCGCGCGCACTCGATCTCAAGTTGGTTGATGATCTCATGACCACGGACGATTACCTCCTCGCCGCCAGCACAGATGCGGACCTCTACGAGGTCAGCTATACCGCTAGGAAGCGCATGGGCGAGCGAATGGTGTCAGCCGTGCAGGCAGCCCTAGATCGTATCTTTCTCGCGTGGCATCAGACTGGGGGTGCTGCGGCAAGCGAGCTGCGCTTTTGATCTTGCGGTGTGGTACGGGATTGTTGTGGCCATGGCGATGGCTTAATCTGTCGGTGGTGAAGTGCATACTCGCCATAAGCGACGTACGGCGCGAGCGCGGCAAATAGGCAAAGGTCTGAATATGAACATTGAAAAAGTCATTTTCGGTTTTTTTATTATTCTGGCTTTGACGCTCAACTTTGGGTTTGTCATGGGCGAGATTGAAGATCCAGAGCACCACAACGCCATAGAGTTTTTTGCTGTGATCCTGGTGAATCTGATTGCCATGGGACTGAAGCTTGGCGATCGCTCGCAGATCGGTGCGCTTCTACTGGCGACAAGCTTGGTAGCCGTCCTTCAGCTGATCAGCGCGGCAATCGTGTGGACGGTTGCGGTTCATGTCATGGAATCAGGCCTGGTACCGGGTATCATGTCGAGTATCGTCTCGTTAGCCGCCGGTGCGATGTTGGCGAATATTGTCTCTGTGGTGATGCTGGTCGCAGATACGTTAATGTCAGGACGCTAGGAGGTGCCAGATGGCCGCAACGTCCGAAATTAATCGAGTCACAGCGATCGTCTTGCGCTTCATGCGCAGACCCATACTCTTGCTCATCATCATTTATGCGATTGCGATGACCGGACTAGTGCTGATGCCAGGTCAGGATGAGCACGGCAACCCGACGCACATGAGCTTCTTTCATGCCTTTTATTTTCTGACATACACTGCTACAACGACAGGCTTTGGAGAAATACCGTATCCGTTTACCGATGCCCAGCGCCTATGGGCGATCATCTTGCTGTACACGAGTGTCGTTGCCTGGATATATGCAATCGGTTCGATCATCAAGTTAGTCCAGAATCCGCACTTCCAGCAGGCAGTCGCGGAGCGGAGCTTTGCGCGCAGCGTCAGACGGATCAATGAACCATTTTTCATCGTCTGTGGTTTCGGTGACACGGGCAGCTTACTAACTCGGGGCCTCAACGACGCCGGTTGCATGGCGGTCGTGATCGACAAGGACACCGAGCGGATCAAGGCCTTAGTGCTGCGCGATTATCGTAAAACGATGCCCGGTCTGTGTGCGGATGCCAGCGTTCCGAAACACCTTATCGAGGCTGGTGTCAAACATCCGAACTGCCGGGCGGTCGTAGCGCTCACCGATGATCAGGAGGTTAACGTGAAGATCGCCGTGATGGCGCGGCTTCTCAACCCATCGGTGCGTGTTGTTTGCCTATCGTCCATGCACCGCCGCGGCGAGTACATTGAGACGATAGGCGCGGTCGAGACGATGGATCCGTTCGACGCCTTCGCCAGATGGTTGGGCACCGCCCTCTACGCGCCGCTGCTACACACGCTCAAGCACTGGCTGATTGGCGCCCATGGCTTTTCGCTTAACAAGACGTTTTGTCCCCCCATGGGTACGTGGATCCTTTGTGGCTACGGGAGAATGGGCCAGTGCCTGCGCGAATCTTTGCAGGCTCATGGAGTTCGTACCATCATCATCGATCCAGACATGGAAGGCGCAGAAGATTTGCCATCAGCAGATAAAGTGCTTGGGTACACGAACGCTGAGACATTACGAAAGGCCGGTATCCAACGGGCAGTGGGCGTTGTTGCAGCAACCGACAACGATTCCGACAATCTTGGCATTTTGCTAACGGCCAGATCGTTAAACCCGAATATCTGCATAATCACGCGGCAGAATCACCATGAGAACGAACTGGCCTTCAATGCTGCAAATGCCGACCTAATCATGCAACCCAGCCTGATCACTGCCCGAAACATGCTGTTCGATTTGATATCCCCCCTGATCCAGACCTTTCTGGCTCATATGCTTAAGCATCATGAGACGCAGTTGGAAGCCGTGGTAGACCGCATAGGACAAACGCTACGTGACAGTGCGCCACACCTGTGGACGAGTGCGATCTGTCATGAAAACGCGAGCGCTGTGGCGATACTGAAGAAAGGCGGATACAAGGTGACACTAGGTGACATTATGCGTGATCCGCTGGACAGAACGCGCACGCTCAAGTGTGTTCCACTTGTTCTTAAACGGCGCGATGGTGCGATTATTACGCCGGACAGTGCGGAAACCTTGAAAGCCAGGGACGAAGTCCTGTTTTGCGGGACTAGAGGCGCACATCGTCAACTCGATGCAAGTCTTAACAATGAATACACCTTGCGGTTTCTTGTTACCGGCGAACAAGAACCGCGAGGCTACGTCATGCGATGGCTCGCTGGGAAAGTGTCGGCACAGCGTGCAGCACCGCTCCAAGGCAGTTAGTGCTAATCGATCAGGGCCTTGATGTGCGCGGCGGCGCTGCGCCCCAACGCCGAAAGGTCATAGCCGCCTTCTAGGGTAGAGACTATGCGACCCTGCGCGTGGTCATCGGCCACCTGTTTAAGTTGCTCGGTTATCCAGGCGTAGTCGGATTCAACGAATTCGAGTTGCGCAAGCGGGTCTTCGGCATGCGCATCAAAGCCCGCCGATATCAAAATGAGCTCAGGCTTAAAGTCATCGAGCACCCCCAGCCAACGGGTCTGCGCAGCAGCCCGAAATGTGGCACCATCGGTACCGGCCGGCAGCGGTACGTTAATAATGTGATCGCTGACGGTATCCGCTCCCGTGCCGGGATAAAATGGGTGCTGAAAGCTGCTACAGAACAGAACGCGCGCCTCATCCCGAAAGATATCTTCGGTGCCGTTGCCGTGGTGAACGTCAAAATCGATGATAGCGATTCGCGTTACGCCGTGTACTTCCATGGCGTGCGCCGCTCCGACGGCGACGTTGTTGAACAGACAAAATCCCATCGCGCGGGCGCGCTCGGCATGATGACCGGGTGGCCGCACACCGCAAAACGCCGCACGCACCTCGCCTGACATCACCATATCTATTCCGTTAATAATTGCCCCCGAGGCGCGCGACGCCGCGTCAGCACTCTTGGGGTTCATAGCGGTATCGCCGTCAAGCCAAACCAGACCCGCTTCGGGCCTGCCGGCGTGGATCTGGTCGACGTATCGAGGGTCGTGCACACGTACGAGTTGATCTCGCGTTGCCGGCGGCGCCTCGTAGTGCCGCAGCAACACGTCTATACGTGACGCCACCAGTTGATCACTGATTGCCGCCAGGCGCGCGGGCCGTTCAGGATGACGTGGCCCCATTTCGTGCAGCCTGCAGTCGGGATGTGAAATGAATGCGACCGTCATGGTCGGTAGGACCGTTCGTCGCACCGCACCGAAGGATCTACGGTCGGGCCCTTATCGGCAGGAGTCCGCTCAGCCAAATTTTTCAAGGGGTTAGCTTGCTTTCCTAGTGCACGCTCTAAGGATTTCGCCGTCCACGGCGGTGGCGGAGTTAGCGATTCCTGCTACGTTTTAATAGCGCTTCACCGTTCGTCGCTTGCCAAGGCGCGTTTGTCGTGGGCGAATTACAACGAGTCCAATTTAGCAAACCGTGAGTGGTAAAGCACGTGTCCAAGCACGCTCACTTCTCCTCGAATCAGCGTAAAAGCGATGCAAAGCTCGTCGAAAAGACGGATACGAGCCATGGGCGTCCACGCGATGCCGCCGACGAGAGGCGATTCTGGAGTGCGGTCGAGAGCCTAGCGGACGGCTTGGCCTTCTACGACCCCGAAGACCGTCTCGTCTTTTGCAACGAGGCGTACCGGAGACTGCACCCGGGGATTCGTGACTTGCTCGTCCCGGGTGCGCGCTTCGAGGACCTGGTAAGGACCCACGCGAAAAGGGGACAGATTCCCGAGGCTATCGGTCGCGAGGAAGAGTACGTGCGCGAACGCTTGAAACAGCACCGCTCGCCCACGGGGCCCATCATCCGTGAACTGATTAACGGCTGCTGGTTCATCATCAAGGAAGGACGAACGTCCGACGGAGGGGTCTACGCAGTCACTACAGACATCACGCAACTCAAACAGAGTGAGCAAGAATTGCGTAGAAGCCAGGACCAGTTCCGCGGCGCCATCGCCACTCTGCAGGAAGGCTTCGCTCTTTATGACACCAATGACCGCCTGGTAACGTGCAACGAAGAGTACCGACGTTTGCATCCCAAGACTCAAGACATTCTGAAACCCGGTATGTCTTTCGAGGATTTGGTTAGAACAAATATCGAGCGAGGAATGAATGCGGACGCATTGGGCCGTGAGGAAGAGCACATCCGCGAGCGGATGGAACGCCATCGTAATCCCGAGGGGACGCTTGTAAGGACCTTGACCGATGGCACAAGCTTCCTGATTAAGGAAAGCCGCACCCCGGACGGCGGCGTCGTGGTCACTGAAACGGATATCACTGAACGACGGCGAGCCGAGGCGGCGCTGCGGGACAGTGAGGACCGTTTCCGGAACTTGGTTGAAGGATCGGTTCTCGGCATCGTCATCGATCACAGCGGTAAGCCCTTGTTCGCAAATAAGGCATTCGCGCAGATCTTTGGGTATGAAAACCCGGACGAAATCCTCGAAATGCAATCTCTTGACCCTCTGTACACACCTAGCGACCTTGAGCGCATCACGGGCTATAGAAAGTGCCGTATTAATGGACAGCCGGCGCCGACTCACTATGAATTTCAGGGCGTGAAAAAAAGCGGCGCCCGCATCTGGTTAGAAACGCAGGTTCGGATCATCAACTGGAGCGGACAAAAGGCCGTCCAGTCGACAGTGTTCGATATCACTGATCGAAAGGTGGCTGAGACCGCCCTGCGACGAAGCGAGGAACGATTCCGTAACCTGGTCGAAGGTTCCATACAAGGAATTTTGATTCATAGAGACCACAAACCGCTTTTCGTTAACAAGATTTATGCCCAGATACTGGGTTACTCAGGCCCAGAAGAAATTCTGCAGCTGGATTCTGTTCTTCCTTTGTATGCGCCGCACGAACGTAAGCGCCTGATCAAGTACCGAAAGGCGCGACAGGTCGGCGAAAAAGCGCCTGCTACCTATGAAGTGCAAGCGTTGCGCAAGGACGGGGCGATGATTTGGTTAGAGCACCGTGTACGGCTTGTAAATTGGGCAGGCGAGCCAGCGAACCAGACTACGACTGTCGACATCACAGAGCGCAAGCGCGCAGAGGAGGCGTTGCGTGAAAGTGAGGAACGATTCCGAGCGGTGGTCGACAACGCGCCCTTTGCCATTTTCCTAAAGGACACCCAAGGTCGGTATCTCCTCGGAAACAAGAGATTCGAGAAATGGCAGAAAGCGAAGAGTGAAGACGTTGAGGGTAGCACCGTGTATGACCGATTCCGACGCGAAGATGCAGACGTGTTTGCGAGCCAAGACCGCCGAGTTGTCGAGACAAGATCGGCGCTGCAGGAAGAGGTCGAGATCCAGTACCCGGATGGCAAGAAGCGAACGGTGATGGTGATCAAGTTTCCGGTGTTCGGTCCGGATGGCGATGCCGTGGCCGTCGGTGGGTTCAATGTTGACATTGGAGATCGCAAGAAGGCGGAAGAGGCCCTGCGCGAAAGCGAGAGCCGGTTTCGCGATGTCGCTGAGAGCGCCGGTGACTGGATCTGGGAAATGGGGCCCGATCTGCGATTCACGTTTCTCTCTCAGCGTTTCTACGAATTATTTCGCATCACGCCGGATCAAATCGTAAAAAAGACACGAACGGAGTTTGCAGGTGTTAGCCCTGATGGTGCCCGTTGGCAGCGGCATCTCGATGACTTGGCGAATCATCGGCCGTTTCGAGACTTCGAGTACGCAGTCAAGACAGCCCACGCAGGAACGAAGTACATTCGTATTAGCGGCAAGCCAGTAGTGGACTCGGACGGAGCGTTTCAGGGCTACCGCGGTGCCGGTACCGACGTCACTGCGGAAGTTGAGGCGGAAGCCGCCGCTGCCAAAGCGCGGGCGCGTCTATCTGACGCCATCGAGAGCATCACGGCAGGGTTTGCACTGTTCGATACGGACGACAAGCTTGTCCTTTGCAACAATCGTTACCGGAATCTTCACCCACTGATGCCCAAGCTGGCTGTGCCCGGTGCGTCGTTCGAGGAGCTCATTAGGGGTGTAGCGAGAGCCGGGATCTATGACCGGAAGATGGGTGACATTGAAAGCTTTGTAGCGAAGCGATTGGCGTATCACCGTAATACACCCTCAAGTCATGAACAGCGGCTCTCTGATGGGCGTCGCGTAGAGATCCAGGAATACAGCACGCATGATGGCGGCACAGTACTGCTTTGGACCGACATCACCGAGCGCACGTTGTTGGAAAGGGAGTTACTCGCAGCCCAGCGGATGGAGGCTCTTGGAAAATTGACCGGTGGAGTTGCCCACGATTTCAATAATCTGTTGACCGTTATTCTGGGAAACCTTCAACTGCTCGAAAGGCGCGTAGCAAGCGACCCGCGTCTAAAGAAATCGGTTTACCTTGCCGAAGATGCCGCACAGCGCGGAGCAGAGCTAACTGCGCGGTTGCTAGCGTTTTCTCGTCGCCAAGTGCTCAGAACCACCGTATTCAACGTGAACGAGCTCATCAACGGCATAGAGGCGTTATTACGCGGTACCCTCGGTGCGACGGTAGGACTCGAAAACAAACTAGCGATTAGGATCTGGCCGGTGAAGGCCGATGCCACCCAGCTCGAGAACGCACTCCTTAACTTGGTCATAAATGCCCGCGATGCTATGCCTGATGGCGGAAAGCTTACCATCGAGACGGCTAATGTCACTCTGGACGACGGCTACGCCGCACAAAACCCCGATGTCACGGCAGGTGACTACGTAATGCTCGCGGTTACAGATACGGGCAACGGTATGTCTCAAGAAGTCATTGAACATGTCTTTGAACCTTTCTTTTCGACTAAAGAAAAGGGTAAAGGTACTGGGCTCGGTCTCAGCATGGTCTATGGCTTTCTCAAGCAATCCGGTGGCCATATAAAGGTGTACAGCGAAGAAGGACATGGCACTGTGGTGAAGCTGTACCTGTCGCGCGCGTATGCTAAGGAGACGCGACCCATCACACGCGATAAGCAAGAAAGACTTCCGCTCGGCAATGAGACCATCCTGTTAGTTGAGGACGACGCACGCGTGCGTCAAACTGCCGCCGCTCTTCTGGAAGACCTAGGCTACCGCGTGTTTGAGGCGCAAGATGGACCGACGGCTTTGGGGATGTTGGACACGCATCCGAATATCGATCTTCTCTTTACCGATGTCATTATGCCCGGCGGCATGAAGGGCCCCGACCTGGCCCGGGAAGTACGCAAGCGACGACCTGGCATGAAAGTTCTTTACACATCGGGATATACCGACACTGCGGTCGTTCGCAACGGCCAACTCGAGTTCGGAACACTACTGAGTAAGCCGTTTCAAAAACTTGAGCTGGCGAGCAAGGTCCGCGAGGTCCTGGATAGCTAAATGAGCAATAGCGTGAAGCCTAACCGTCTACTGGTCATCGACGATGAACCGGGGATCTGTGAGTTCATCAAAGATGTCGCCGAAGAGAACGAGTTCGAAGTTAACGTCGCGACGGGACTAAAGGAGTTCCAAAGAATATACCGCTCATTCTCTCCAACAGTCATCATTCTCGATCTCGTGATGCCTGAGGCGGACGGTATCGAGGTGCTGCGCTTCCTGGCCGGCGACCGGTGCCGTGCTCAAATATTCGTAGCCAGCGGTGTCGACCCCAAGGTGTTGGGCACGGCCAAGCGTGTCGGCGACGCACAGGGACTACATATGTCGGGAGTTTTGCGCAAACCGATCATGGTTTCTGATTTAGAAGCTTTACTAAGGAAGATTTCACAGAGACAGCAGACGACCACAGAGGAAGGTCTCAGCACAGCGATAGAAAAGAACCAATTGGTTGTTTATTACCAGCCGAAAGTGAGCCTGATCGCTGAGGATGCGCCAGCGATCGAGTCAGTCGAGGCTTTGGTGCGCTGGGACCACCCACAGTACGGGTTATTGGGGCCGGACGAGTTTATCCCGCTGGCAGAGGAGACTGGCTTGATATCGGGGTTAACCGATTATGTCGTACGTGTGGTTGCCCAACAGATTGCGCAATGGCAGCTGGAGGGCCTGTCGTTATCGGTCGCGGTCAACTTGGCGCCACAACTTCTCGGTCGCTTGGAACTTCCTGATCGGATTTCGAATGTGCTCAAGGAGCATAATGTGCTGGGCTCGAGCCTGGTGTTTGAGGTCACCGAGAGGGCGGCCATGGCCAATACGGCACGAACAATGGATATCCTTACACGATTCCGCCTAAAAGATATCGGGCTTTCTTTGGACGATTTTGGTACTGGCTATTCATCTCTGGTCGAGTTGTGCCGTATGCCGTTCAACGAATTGAAGATTGACAAATCATTGGTGATTGAAATTGAGAAGAACAAAGAAGCGAAACTGATCGTACGATCAATTATCGACTTAGCGCATAACCTTAGGCTTAGCGTTTGTGCCGAGGGTGTAGAGAGTCAGGAAGCATTGAACTTTTTGCACAAAGTCGGTTGTGACAAAGTACAGGGATTCTACGTAAGTAAGCCAGTTACCCCCACAGATCTTGCCCCCCTGATACGAACGGCCGATTGGGCGTGGCTCAAACGCAGCGCCTAACAGCAATCAGCGGCTGATGCCCATTCAGTGCAGTTTACGCTTGGTCTCCGCGATCTGGTCATAGGCGCGGTTGATTTCTTGCACTTTCTCTTTCGCCAGAGTCACCATCTCCCCCGGTAGTCCTTTGGCCACCAGCTTGTCGGGATGGTGCTGGCTCATAAGTCGGCGGTAAGCTTTCTTGATGTCGGCATCGCTCGCGTCTTCAGAAACACCTAGCACCGCATAAGCGTCGGTAAGCAAGGGCTCCGTCGCCGCTGGCTCACCGCTAGCGTAGTAGTGCTGTGCCCCACGAACCATGGCGATCAGGTGCTCGAACTGTTCACGTGAGTAGCCTAACCGCTCGAAGATGTGTTGGAGCATCCGGCTCTCCGTAGCGTCCAGGTATCGGTCGGCCAGCGCGGCTTGTACCTGAATCTCCAAGAACATCTGTATTAACGTATGGCGATGGTGGGATTCGCGGCGAAACTGATTGAGCGCATCGTCCAGTGGGAAGTCGGGTTGCTTGCCCGCGTTAAACAGCCTGATTGCGGCCGCACGCTGATCGGGTAACAAGCCCATTTGGCTCATTACTGCCTCGGCCATGGAGATCTCGTCCTCGGACACCTGCCCATCGGCTTTGGCAACGTGACCCATTACCGAGAACGTGGCGGCGAAAAACGCAGCTTGCACACGTTCTTGGTCCCCGATGCGGTAATGCGCACGGCCGCGCCCGTTCAAAGCAGTATCGACCTGATGACCTAATGCCGCACCCAGCACCGCACCTAATGGCCCTCCGAGCATGAAGCCAAGAGCACCGCCGACGAGTTTGCCCCACCATGCCATGGCCTATTCATACAAGATTCAAGTAGCACGACACAAGAACAGAAGGAGGGGCTGCGGCCCCCTAGTTTTCTACCTCGTGTTTGTACCAATGGCACCGACGATCAGGCCAAAGATCAGCAATTTGATCTTTGGGCGTTTCTGTTTACGGGCCTGGGGCATAAAACTTTCTTTCGGTAATAACAAGTCTACGGCAAGCGCAGACTCCGCAAGCGCAGGGTTACGCGCCGCGTCGCTGTTTTATTGCTATCATCGACGCCTGCTAATCTGACACCACCCGACGTATCGGATGAGTCTTATGTCCCACGTGCAATCGGTATCACGCACCGCTGCAACTAGGCGGGTTCGTCGGCATTGGTTGACCGTACTGCTATCTGCATTCCTGCTTTTCAGCCCGTCGATAAAGGCACAGGATGACAGCAAAAAGCTGGATCCGCTGGATCCACAAAGGTTGGCTCAGCAACTCAATCGCATCGACCGCGCCCTTGCCCGTGCACCTGTCGGTGAGGCCACTGCTAGCGAATGGCTCAAGCTCGTTAATCAGATCAAAGATATTGCCAATCGGTGTGTGCCCACGGCGGAAACGGCGCTGGAGAAGACGAGGCAAGATCTCTTTAGTTTGGGCGCCCATGTGGATGGTGAACCCATCGAGGTGACTCGCCAGCGTAAAGCGCTAGACAAAGAAAAAACTACACTGGAGACTCGTCTCACTACCTGCCGAGTAGCGTTGCAGCGCTCCGAGGAAATCCTTCCCAAGATCCGTGACCTACAACAACAGTTGCGTGCCCAGCGCTTATTTGCCCGGGGACCCACGATCTTGGCCTTGTTGAAAGATGAAGGCATTCGTCCTGCAGCCTTGATCACAGCCAGTAAGACGTTCGTACGAGTGCATAGCGGCGTGAGCAAGCTCTCGGCCGAGCGGCTCGCGGTTCTCGCGTTCGTGCTCGTAGTGGCGGTTACCATCGGTGGTCTACTAAGACAGCAATTGATGGTCTGGGCTCGGCATCGTCGTTGGCAAACGAATCTTTCCAGTTATCTCGGACGTTCGCTCGTTACAGGTTTCGGGTACTACGCGCCGCATCTGCTCTTTAGCATCACGGTGGCGATCTTCTTCGCCAGTGCGACTTGGCAGGTACGACCTATTCCGTTTCTAACCGTTGTTGCCTTTGGTTTGCCACCCTATTTTCTGGTGCTCACCCTGATCCATGTGTTCCTCGCACCCCGCCCACCGGCGGATGCCTTCTTGCCCATTCCGAAAGACGTTGCAAAAGCGCTTGCGAGGTCACTCAAAGTATCCGTGCTGCTCGTTTTCGTGGGGTATCTTCTGTTCGCCACGCTTTTAGCTCAGGCCCTGCCCGAGCCCGCTATTCTCTTGGCGCGCGCGCTATTTGCCGTTGTCTTATTCGTCAACCTTACGCGTGTCGTGTGGCTGCTCGGGAAAGCACGGGTGTTCGCCCGCACGGTGTGGCTGCGCTTGGCACTGCTGTTGATATTGATCGTCGCGTTGGTCGATGAACTGGTCGGCTACCGAAACTTCTCGTTCGGATTGTTACGCGCGATTTTGGGCACCCTCTTCGCAGCCGGTTTTCTCCTTCTCGCACAGCGACTATTCCGGGAATTTTATGATGGCCTTGATCAAGGTCGAGATCAATGGCATCGACGTCTGCGTCAAGCACTGACATTAACCCCGCAGGAACCCATCCTAGGGTTGCGGGGGCTGCGCGTGATCACGACGGCCGCCCTATGGTTGCTTTTCGGTTTCGCCATGATCTACGTCTGGGCGCTGCCCCCGACATGGGTCAACCAGCTCTACGAATACTCGGTACAAGGGTTCGACGTCGGTTCATTGCGGGTGAATCCGGCGCGCATTGTGCTTGCAATTGTGGTATTGGCAATTCTACTGGCGTTGAACGGCTGGATCCGCAGCCGTCTCAGTCGCCGGTGGCTCCCCAGGACGAGGATGGAACGCGGCACGCGCGAAGCCACCGTCACCATGGGCAGCTACATTGGCATCGCCATAGCCTTCCTAGTCGCGCTCGCTGTTTCCGGTTTCGAGTTCGCTAATATCGCTATCATCGCTGGTGCCTTGTCCGTAGGTATTGGTTTCGGTCTGCAGAACGTTGTCAACAACTTCGTGTCGGGCCTGATTCTGCTGTTTGAGCGGCCTATCAAAACGGGAGATTGGATAGTCGTAGGAAACACGGAAGGGTATGTGAAACGCATCCGAATTCGATCAACCGAGATCCAGACATTTGACCGTGCTGATGTGATCGTACCGAACTCGGACCTGATCTCAAACCAAGTCACCAACTGGATGCTACGTGAACCGCGTGGCCGCCTAAAGGTTCCCGTCGGCGTGGCTTACGGAAGTGATACGGAACAAGTGCGCGACTTGTTACACCAAGTAGCGGAAGAGCATCCTTCGGTGATTACCGACGGCAGTGTGCCGAAGCCGATGGTACTGTTTCTCGGATTTGGTGACAGTGCGCTTAGCTTCGAGCTACGTTGTTTTATTGAACAGATAGACTACCGTTTAGCTGTGATCAGTGACATCAACTTCGCGATTGATAAGGCATTTCGCGAGCACGGCATCCAGATCCCATTTCCACAACGTGATGTCCACGTCAGGAGCTTGCCGACGGTGCAGCAGCAACCCGCCGAATCGCGCACTTCCCGCGCGGCAAAGCGTCCATCGCGCTCGGCAACACAGGCGGCTAAGGACGGATCCGATGCGGCGCCAGCAGAGGACTAGGCCCACTCGCGGGTAAGCGATGATCCGGCGCGGCGACCCGGCTCGACGGGAATCCACCCTAGATTTGATGGTCAAATCTGGAACGGGCGGATACGCTAGGGCGGGTACAAAACCTGCGGCAAACGGGCTCGCCAGATGGTAACTTAAAGCCATACGGGTTCCCTTAGCTTCGGTGGTAGAATTCACGCCCCGCCGAGGATCTGCCCATCTCTTGAGTGAGTCACGATGCACCTGACGTTTGACGTAATCGCAGCTCGGGCGGCGCGTATCGCCGGCCTTACCGCGCTCGCGGGCGCCTTTACGCCTTACGTGGCGGCGCAGGCGCCACCTACGGTGCCGGTGGTAGTAGCCAAGGCCGAGCAGCGCGTGCTCGCACCTGTCACGTATTTCCCTGGTGCCATCATTAGCCGTGACGATGCACGGATCGCGGCCGAGGTGGAGGGGCGGCTGATGTGGGTGGCCGATGTCGGCACAACGGTGAATAAGGACGACATCGTGGTGCGTCTTGATGACGAGCTGATTCGTCAGGATCTCGTAGAGCAAGAGGCCACGGTGAGACGCGAGAAGGCGCGGCTCAAGTTCTACACGCAGGAGGTGAAACGCCTTGAACCGTTGCTCAAACGGAAGGTGATTACCCCGAGTAATCTTGATCAGGCGATCTCCAATCGCGACGTCGCCAAGGGTGAACTCGCAGTGGCTCGCGCCCGGGTAAGGCAGACACGGGAACGTCTGAAGCGTACTAAGATTCACGCACCCTTCGGCGGGGTCGTAACCGAGCGATTCGCTCAAGCTGGTGAGTGGGCAAGCGAGGGTGAAGCAATCGTGCGACTGGTTGACGCGCGCGCTATCGAGATCCAGACCCGAGTTCCCGTCAGTACACTGGCATTCATCAAGAAAGGCACGACGCTTACGTTGAACGCCAGCCCCCGAGAAGGAACCGCTCGCGTGCGGACTATCGTGCCCGTCGGTGGTGATCGCTCGCGACTCTATGAATTGCGCCTCACACCCATCGACACGAGGTGGACCGCCGGTCAGACGGTAAAAGTGGCTGTCCCGACAGCCGCACCGCGCAAGGTGATCGCTGTTCCTCGTGATGCCTTAGTCATCAGACGCGACGGCACTAGTGTGTACCGCATTCTCGATGACAACACGGCTGAACGCGTGTCAGTAAAACCGGGCGTTGCGGCGGGTGCGTTTATCGAAGTCAGGAACGGTGTCCGGCCAGGGGATCGGGTCGTCATTCGCGGCGGTGAGCGCCTCCGTCCCAAACAAAAAGTTGTCGTGATTCCCAGCACAAAGAAGTGACTCTCACTCGGCTTTCCCTCGGTAATCCCGTCGCGGCTGTCGTGGCTGTGCTGCTCGTCGTGCTCTTCGGTGCAATCAGTCTCAGCCGTCTGCCTATCCAGCTCACCCCCGAGGTAAAGGAGCCGGAGCTCACTATAACCACTACTTGGCGTGCGGCGGCGCCCGAGGAAGTGGAAGCCGAGATCATCGAACCCCAAGAAAAGGTACTGCGAGGCCTGCCCGGCATGGTTGAGATGCTGTCCGACGCGCGACGCGGGGAGGCTCGAATCAGTATCAAGTTCGTCGTCGGTTACAACCTCGATCGCGCATTGATCGAAGTGCTTAATCGGCTCAATCGAGTACCGCGCTACCCTGAGGATGCCGATGAGCCCGTGCTTAGCACGGTCGGTGGCCGCAGCCGGCCGATCGCTTGGTTTATCGTCAAGACTTTGCCCGGCAATGAGCGCGACATTCAAAGCTACCGCGATTACATTGAGGAGGTCGTGCAAACCCGCTTCGAGCGCGTGCCCGGTGTGGCACGCTCCGAGGTCCGCGGTGGGCGCGAGCGCGAAGTCCGAATCACATTTGATCCGTACAAGGCCGCCAGCCTTGGCGTCGAGTTTCCAGTCGCCGCGCGCTTGACCGGCGCAAATGATGACGTCTCCGCCGGCCACGCGGATGTGGGCAAGCGTCGCTACACAGTACGCTTCACCGGCGCGTTTGGCCCCGAGACAATGGGAGATTTGGTGCTGGAGTGGCGCGACGGTCGGCCGATCCGTCTACGTGACTTGGCGGATATCGAGGTGCGGCTCCAGGACCGTAGCAGCTTTGTGATCACCAAGGGCAGCCCCGCGGTTGCAGTGAACGCCCACCGCGAGAGCGGTGTGAACGTATTAGCCGTCATGGCAGGCCTCAAGGAAGCGTTGACTGAGCTCGGCGTTGGCCCGTTGGCGCGGGCGCGCTTGTCGATCGAGCAGGTCTACGACGAAACCATCTACATCGAGCGTTCCATCGCAATGCTGCGCAATAACCTTGCGCTCGGTATCGTGCTCGCCGTTGCTGTGCTGTGGTGGTTTCTCAGACGTTTCCGCGCGACCCTCATGGTCGCGCTCGCTATTCCCTTATGTTTGGCCGTTGCCTTCATCGTGCTCGATAGCACCGGGCACACCTTTAATGTGATTTCACTGGCCGGCTTGGCTTTCGCAGTTGGCATGGTTTTGGATGCCGCAATTGTGGTACTCGAAAATATCGTGCGTCTGCGTGAGCGCGGTGTCCCCGGTGATAAGGCCGCGCTTGAAGGCACCGCACAAGTCTGGGGCGCGCTGCTCGCGTCAACCGCGACCACAGTCGCAATCTTCTTGCCCGTGGTGTTTCTCGAAGATGAGGCCGGCCAGCTGTTTGCGGATTTAGCGCTCACGATCGCCGCCGCCATCATCGCCTCGCTGATCGTGGCCATTGCCATCGTGCCGACAGCCGCGCGGCAGTGGCTAAGTCGTCAGAGTCTGCACGATCGCCATGCTCACTGGTGGCAGAACGGCACCCGGCTGATCATGCGTCTGACCAACACGCGCGCGCGGCGCGCGTTTTGGATTGCTGGGCTCGTCAGCCTGCCACTGGCGGTCTCCGTGACATTGATACCCAAGGCCGACTATTTACCGGAGGGTAATCGTAATCTCGTATTCGCGTTTATTCTGCCGCCCCCTGGGGTCAACATCGATCACATCGAGGCAGAGATGGGTGACGTCGTAGCCGCGCGCATGGCGCCTTACATGACGGGGGAGAAACAGCCGAAGATTAAGCATTACTTTTTTGTGGCCTTCCCGCGCGGTGTATTCATGGGGACCCGTGCCGAGGACCCTTCTCGCGCCGACGAAATGTTGCCCGTGATCAACAAGGTGATTCGCGGGTTCCCCGACACATTGGCGTTCGCTAAGCGCGTATCGCTGTTCGGCGGATTCGGCACCGGCCGCACGATCGACATGAACCTTCAAGGCCGTAACATCGAGACGTTGCTGAGAGCTGGATTAGTCGGATACGGAACCGTCCTGAAAGCGTTGCCAGGCGCGACGGTGCGCCCGTTACCTGGGCTTGAGCTCGCGGAGCCTGAGCTGCGACTGGTACCAATCGAGCGGCGCGTCGCCGAAGCCGGTTGGGACCGTGACGTCTTGGCCGCGGTGTCGCGCGCCCTTGTTGACGGGTTGTTCGTCGGCGACTATTTCGATGGCGAGGAGCGCCTCGATATCATCGTGCGTGGTCAGGGATGGTCCACGCCAGAGGAACTGCGTGCGATCCCGCTCGCTACGCCGAGTGCCGGCGTCGTGCCGGTAGGCGAGCTGATGGATCTGGTCCGCACCGCCGGGCCTAACCAGATTCGCCGTCTCGATCGACGCCGTACCGTCACTTTGCAAGTGACTCCCCCTGAAGCCGTATCGCTCGAAGAAACGCTGGAGGTGCTGCAGACAAAGGTCGCGCCCGTGGTCGAAGGTTTCCTACCGGAGGACGGGGCGATCCGTTACAGCGGCACCGCTGACAAGCTCGCGTTAGCGTTGCGCAACATGGGCGGCAGCTTCCTGCTTGCTGTCGTGATCCTATATTTATTAATGAGCGCGCTGTTTCGTTCGTTCCGCGACAGTTTGCTCGTACTCCTGGCGCTGCCACTTGCCACCGTCGGAGGCGTCGTGGCATTGCGTCTCGTGAACACGGTGACATTTCAGCCGATGGACATGCTCACCATGATTGGCTTCATCATTCTGCTCGGGCTTGTAGTAAATAACGCCATTTTGCTGGTGCACCAGACCCGCGCCGCGGAGCGTGCGGGTAAATCGCGGCGTGACGCTGTCGAGCAGGCGGTTGGACTTCGACTACGGCCGATACTGATGAGTACGCTCACCAGTATCTTCGGCATGTTACCGCTGTTGCTGGTGCCCGGGCCGGGCACTGAACTCTATCGCGGTCTCGCCGCCGTCATCGTCGGCGGAATGAGCGTCAGCACGGCATTCACGCTGCTACTTTTGCCGAGCCTGTTGCGAATTGGTGAAGCAAGGGCATGATCGCCGCTAAGTGTGCAGCGCGGAATTTGGTCTGTCGAAGTGTGGCTGACTGGGGATGGCGAAACGGACGAATGCGGTCACGCCGTAGAAGCGGTGCGTCGGTGCGACGAAAATCTTAGGCCGCGCTCGCGAGTACGATACGGTCCGGCGCGTCGCTCTTGACCTCGTAGGGCTTTGCACTATAAGCGAAACGCCGTAGGATCCGCTCTGCCTCTGAATGAATCGCTTCCATCGCGCCGCTCAGTACGATCGAGTCCTGATAGTACCGAATGGTGTACTCCGAGTTTTTCCGCATAACCATCTCTAACTCCTTGCTCAAAATGGCCTCGCTTCCCGTGGCCGCTTCCGTCATTCCTTATCCCGTGGTGCCGGAGGGCACCGTTGACCATCTCGTAAGCAACAGCCGTGCCACTTTTCCTTTAGGCTAAACAGCGGCAGACGAGCGGAAAATCTCCTCCCCCTGACCCCCGTCCCACCATAGGAGGGGGAGTAATTGGCTCTATTACGCGGCGCGGGAGATTGCCGAGGAGTCGGGAGTACGGAGGAGTTAGGGCTGCATCGGGCGACCTACAGGGACGTAGGGAGGTACGACTCCAGGGATGGAGGAGGTAGGGCCGCGTCGGGAACAGCGGCCGAGG
>JBHICC010000003.1:0-80552 GCA_046759385.1 Acidiferrobacterales bacterium
AACGGCCAGATCAGCGCCAGCAGTAGGGTTGCTCGTTTCATGTCTTTGGCATGGTGCCGCCTCCACCAAACAAGAGAGGTTACCCGAACGGGTGGCCTTTTTGTTTGGAGGCACGGTTCAGAACCCCGCACCTATCCCTAGGTCTACATAGGCTGTTTGCGAAAGCGTATCGCCGAGACAGTCCTGTGTGCAGACCCGAGGGCCATCCCGGAGATAGGTGCGGGGTTCGACGCGCGGCGCCGAGAGTAAGGTAAAAGTGAAGTGAAAAGATGGCGGCGCGCCGGTTGACCCGTTGATCCAGTCAGATCTTAGGACAGAACCGCGCGCTAAAACTGCAGGTCGCCGCCCACCTGAGATTCCCGCCCTGCGATGTGGGCGTATAGGTCAAGGTTCCACTGGCGGCGCTGCCGAGCTGAGTATTGTTGGTCAAGGTAATCGTAATGACGCCGTTGGCGTCCGTCGCTACGCTCAGGACGTACTTGGACCTGTAGCTACCCGGAGATGACAAGCCCAGGGTCGTTTGCGAGGGCATGTTACCGATTGTGTGGCCGTCGGAGTAGGCCAGGTCGACCGCCGTCTTGGCCGGCGCACTGAGGCTCGCTGCTTCAGATATGCGCGTGCGCAGCGTGTAATCTTGATAGGCCGGAACGGCTATAGCCGCCAGAATGCCAATTATGGTAACCACAATCAGCAGCTCAAGCAGCGTAAAACCTGTTTGCACCTGCTGTTTCACCGAAGGCTCCCATGAGGTCCCACGTTCGTTTAGAGCGTTCGTTTACAAACAAAAGCCGTTGACGTAGGCAGCATGAAGCATGCCAGTCGCTGATTATCGGGATCAATGGTCGATCTGTCTGGATCACCGGTCCGCTGCAGGAGCATAACAGGCGCTAGGCAGCGCTCTGCCCCCCTACTTCCGGCTTGGATGCGGGCACGGCGTTTGTCTTGCCGGCAAGGTCAGCCATGCGTTCGACCGACTGCCGCATGGCATCGCGTACCTCTTCGAAGGCTTGGTGGTGCTCGGGCGAGTCGTTCTCTTTCAGTGCCAGCGCCGCCGCGTGAAGTTGGCGCACCAGCCTGAGAAACCCATCGCCCTCGGCGCGCAGGGCCAGAGCGCTTCGCCGGCTGGCCATAACATGTTGGCGTAGCTTCCAGGAGCCCACCTCGAGCATCAGCATGCCCACGCCGACGATCGCAATTTGTATGCTGAGCGGCTCCCTAACGAAGAGCACCGCACCCAAAATGGCCGCGACGCCGACGAATGGCAGGCCGATATCAATAATCTTCCGCAGTGTTCTCAAGAATAGCCTCCTGTGCTCACAAGGAGCCGCTTCGCACTTGCACAGTCGTTCGCTCTGCTGCCCTATGCCCTACGACCGCGCTCTTCATGTATTCGCAGCAATCAGCCCTACTCAGAGTGTAGCGGTCCCGCGCACGGCGTGCTGGCGCAACGTTCAGTCACGCGGGCAGAACTTCAGCGAGAAATTACAGCTCCGGGTCCAACGAAGATTACCGCCTTGCGCTGTAGGCGTGAACGTGACCAATCCGTTGCTTGCGGGGCCGAGTGCATTGTCGGCCGCCAGCCGAACATCAATGATGCCGTCGGCATCTGTCATCACGCTGATGACATACTTGGAGCGGTAACTGCCCGGCGACGCTAGACCGAGGCTCGTCTGTGAGGGCATACCGCCTACCGTGTAACCCTCGGCATAGGCCATGTCGATGGCCATCTTCGCCGCGCCGCTCATGGCCGCTGCTTCAGATACGCGCGTGCGGATGGTGTACTCCTGATACGCCGGAACGGCGAGCGAAGACACTATGCTAATGAGCATTACCACAATCGCCAATTCGATTAGCGTATAACCGCTCTGAACTTCTCGCACCGGGGCCCTTTCGTAGGCCTTTTGATGTCCGTTTAAGGCCAGCAAAATCGGGTAGCGTTGAATCATCCGTGTCGGCATCACGCTCCCATGTAGCACGCAGCATGCCACGACCCGCCACCCTGGGACCGGCGGTTGATCTGCCTGGACGGCCGGCAGCGACCTAAAGCGCACGCGCCATCCACCAACAGATCAAACAGACCGACGCCTGGACCCCGTTTATCGACCGAAACCGGGGTTGGCTGGCCCCACGAGCGAGCCGCTTGTGGGCCAGCGGACGGGATCGAGCGCTGATTTAGCGGGCACGCTCAAGGCTTGCTTGCGCTTTGCGGATTCACCGTTGACGGCTCCTGAGGACTGCGTTAGCTTTTCTCGGCAATCAACTCTTTGAATGAAGATCGCATGCCAAAGAAACCTGCCATGCCCGATTTCGAAGCCGCACTGGCGGAGCTCGAGCAACTGGTTGAGCAAATGGAAAGCGGTGAGCAAAATCTAGAGGATGCGCTGAAATCTTTTCAACGCGGGATTGAGCTCACGCGCGCCTGCCAACAGGCGTTGAAACAAGCCGAGCAGCGTGTCGAAAAACTTGTGGAGAAGAACAACCGCTTGGTGACCGAAAGCGTAGAAGTCAACGAATAACCTAACCGACTTGAGTAGCCTCGAGCAGACGTTGCAGCGGTACCGAGGGCGGGTGGAAGCTGCGCTCGAAGAGCGTCTGCCATCCGCGTCGACACCCCCACAGCAAATACATCAAGCGATGCGCTACGCCACTTTGGACGGTGGCAAGCGTGTGCGTGCTTGTCTTGTGTATGCGGCCGGGGGCACGTTTGGCGTCGCCTCTGAGGTGCTCGACGCGCCTGCGTGCGCTGTGGAAATGATCCATAGCTATTCCTTAGTGCATGACGATCTGCCGTGCATGGACGACGATGACCTGCGCCGCGGCAAACCGACCTGTCACAACGCCTACGACGAGGCCACGGCGTTGCTCGCCGGTGATGCACTGCAAACGCGCGCTTTCGAGATCCTCGCCCAGGATCCGGCACTGACGGTCAACGCTGAACGTCGCATGCAAATGATCGCGACGTTAAGTGAGGCCTCGGGGTCACATGGTATGGCAGGCGGCCAGGCGATCGATCTCGCCGCGGTGGGGCAGCGACTGAGCTTGCTCGAGCTGGAAGACATGCATCGTCGCAAGACCGGGGCCCTGATCCGAGCATCGGTGCTGCTGGGCGCACTTGCCTGCGAGTCGGCCGATGAAGCGAATTTGCAGGTACTCGACGCCTATGCCCGTGACATCGGGCTGGCGTTTCAGATCACTGACGATATTTTGGACGTTGAAGGTGATGCTGAAACGCTCGGCAAAACGCCCGGCGCCGACGAAGCGCTCAACAAACCCACCTACCCGGCCATCTTGGGCCTGTCTGGGGCCAAGAGCAAACGCGAAGAGTTGACCGACCGTGCCTTGGCAGCACTGGCCGCGTTCGGAGAGCGTGCCAACGGCCTCGCTGCACTCGCCGAGTACATCGTCCAGCGCGTGCAATGATAGCTGTCAACGTGGCCGGCTGCGGACAGGTTAAGCTGTGCGGCCTTGCCCGAATATTAGGATCCGCTTAAACTTTAGCTTTCCGGTCAGCAATTCTACGGCCCACGAATCGACAAGCCGATGAAGTTAGCAAAACTCAGTTCTACCTCTGAAAACGAAGAGTCCATCGTCGACGTACAGAGCACTCCGGATACCCGTAAGATCCCCGTCGATAAGGTGGGAATCAGGCACATTTCTCACCCGATCCGCGTAAAGGACCGCAGTCAAGGCGAACAGCATACCATCGCTCAGTTCAACATGTATGTGGAGCTGCCGCATAGCTTTAAAGGCACGCACATGTCCCGCTTTGTCGAAATTCTGAACAACTACGAGCCAGAGATCTCGGTGGAGTCTTTCAGGGATATGCTGTCAGAGATGGTGAAGCTCTTGGACGCTGACACCGGCCACATCGAGATGAGCTTCCCGTACTTCGTTACGAAGTCGGCGCCCGTCTCCGGAGTGAAAAGCCTGATGGACTATCACGTGACCATGATCGGTGAGTTCAAAAACCGCAAGCACACGATGATCCTCAAAGTGGTCGTGCCGGTCACAAGCCTGTGCCCTTGTTCGAAAGAGATTTCGCAATACGGTGCTCATAACCAGCGATCCCACGTCACGGTGAGCGTAGAAACCACCAAGTTCGTTTGGATTGAGGATCTGATTGAGGTTGTGGAAAACCAGGCAAGTTGCCAAGTCTACGGCCTCCTTAAGCGACCGGACGAGAAATACGTCACCGAGCATGCCTACGACAACCCCAAGTTCGTCGAGGACATGGTGCGTGACGTGGCCTCAGCGCTCAATGAAGACGATCGCATCGAGGCGTATGTCGTCGAATCGGAGAACTTCGAGTCGATTCATAACCACTCAGCCTACGCGATGGTTCACCAGGATAAGCGCAAGCCTGAAGCTGAGCCGCCTCGCTGAAACGTTACGCGGACGCCTCCGTTATCGGGGCGTCAATTCCCTATAAAGAGGAGAGTTCCCGACAAGGTCTACCGGGCGAGACTTAGTAGCGCTTCGACAGTTCCATCTTGTCGCCACTGCGGGTCATGTTCAAACGCCCCAGGAAAGACATGCCGAGCAACACGTCGCTCGGATGGTTACCCTGGATTACTCCCGCGTCGACATTGTGCAGAGTTATCCCACCGACTGTGACGCTACTTAAGGTCACACTATACATCGGTACAACGCCGCCCGCCGTGTTCGCAAGCGCGGCGCGTCCATGACGCTTGTAATCGATCCCAACGCGATCCGCGGTACGACTACTCATCGCGATGGTATTGGCACCTGTGTCGACAAGAAATCGCACTTCCACGCCGTTGATGCGTCCAGGTGTATAGAAAAAACCACCGGTATCCGCCCAAAGCGTGATCGTATTGGCGCTCCCGGATTCATCAAACCCGCCCGCGCTGACGACACCAAGCCTAAGAGTCTCGCGCCGTCCGTTGATTTCGATCTCAGCCACTTCCTTCTCGGTATCCGTCCTAATAAGGGTGACACCTTCCGGACTGGTTTCTCCGGCTGAAAGGACTCGTCTCGCCCCATCGACCTGAATGATCGCCTTGCTCTTGAATAGAGCAAATACCGTGATTTTCTCCACGGCACCCAACCATAGAGGTAACAACAAGAGCGTAGCAGCCGCAAGAAATTTTCTTACATGACTCGTCATCGTACGGTGCTAATCTCCTTTCGATGATCCGCGCGTTGGAAGATTGGTGCTCCAATCCACCTGGCGCCATGGCTGTCTCTACTTAGGATAGACAAAACTGAAAGCAATGTATTCCCACGCATCGGCTCGACTATTGGCCCGAGCGAGTCACCCGCGTAGCTACGCTCCACGCTAACAGCTATTATGTCAACTCATCCGACGAATACTAAAGCTCTTCTTGCGCGTGGTACTGCTTGCGTTTGCAGGGTTATACTCCCGCGTGGCCGCTGGGTGCCGGGCAAAACTGGGATTGATCATGCGTGTTTCCCGCTTTCTGCTTTCGACCGTTAAGGAAACGCCCGCCGACGCAGAGATTCTCAGCCATCAGTTGATGTTGCGCGCTGGCATGATTCGAAAGGTGGCCGCCGGCATTTACAGCTGGCTTCCACTCGGGCTACGTGTCCTGCACAAGGTAGAAAAGATCGTGCGGCAAGAAATGGATCGTTCGGGCGCCCAAGAAATACTGATGCCCGCCGTGCAACCCGCAGAGTTGTGGCAGGAGTCGGGACGATGGGAGGAGTACGGCCCAGAACTCTTGCGCTTAGCCGATCGTCACCAGCGCGAGTTTGCTTTCGGTCCGACTCATGAGGAAGTAATGACTGAGCTGGTGCGACGCGAGATTAAGAGCTACCGACAGCTGCCGGCCAACTTCTATCAGATTCAGACGAAGTTCCGCGACGAAATACGTCCCCGATTCGGCGTGATGCGCGCACGTGAATTCTTAATGAAGGATGCTTACTCGTTTCACATTGACGAGGCGTCGCTGCGTGAAACCTACCAGGTCATGTATGACACTTATTCGCGCATTTTCACTCGCGTCGGGCTAGAGTTCTGTGCCGTCGAGGCCGATACGGGCGCCATCGGGGGCAACGTTTCACACGAATTTCACGTGCTTGCGGACGCCGGCGAGGACGCGATCGCCATCTGCTCTGAATGCGATTACGCAGCGAATGTGGACTTGGCCGCGGCTTTGCCACCCAAAGGCAAGCGCAAATCGCCGTCAGCAGCGACGGAAACTGTAGACACACCGGGGCAACACACCATCGAGCAGTTGAGCCGTTTTCTTAACGTCGATCCTTCGCAGACGATGAAGACATTACTCGTCAAAGGGGTAGACGGTGTAATTGCATTAGTCGTCCGCGGTGACCATGAACTCAATGAAGTGAAAGCGGCAAACCTGCCGCAGGTGGCCAAACCGTTGTTATTCGTAACGCCAGACGAAGTGGAACTGGCTGCGGGTTGTGAGCCTGGCTCCATCGGCCCAGTGGGCCTGGCGATTCCGGTGATTGCCGATGCGAGCGCGGCGCAGCTCGCTGATTTTGTTTGTGGCGCGAACGAGCACGGAAAGCATTTGCGCAATGTCAACTGGGAGCGGGATCTACCCGAACCCGAGGTCGCGGATATCCGCAAGGTGGTCAAAGGCGATCCCTGCCCGCGCGGCAAAGGTACGCTGGCCGTCCGCCGTGGCATCGAAGTCGGCCACGTTTTTCAGCTCGGGACCAAATACAGCGAAAGCATGAATGCGACGATCCTGGATGAGAGCGGGCGTGCAGTCATTATGCCGATGGGCTGTTATGGCATTGGCGTTTCGCGCATCGTGGCCGCCGCCATCGAGCAAAACCACGACCAGCGCGGCATTATCTGGCCCGATGCTATCTCGCCGTTTCATGTGTCATTGATCCCCATCGGCTTGCACAAGTCGCCGATGATCGCGGAAAAGGCCGAAGCACTTTATCAACAATTGCTGGGTGCAGGGATCGAGGTGTTGTTCGAAGATCGTAATGAGCGGCCCGGTGTCATGTTTGCCGACATGGATCTTATCGGCATTCCACATCGTTTGGTGCTCGGCGACCGTGGTCTCAAATCAGGCACTGTTGAATATAAAGCACGCCGCGAATCCGAAACTATCGAGCTGCCGCTCGAGCGGGTCGTCGACGAACTGCACGCGCGAGTCGCAGCTTAGCGTTTTTGCGCGACTAGCAGAGCTTCGTCGCGGAAGCCACGACCATGATCACCTACCCTACCTTCTTCGCGATACACGAGTGGCTGTAGCGGCGCAAAAAGCAACAAAAGTTCGCCATCGGCCAAAAGATAGTCAGGGTTCGTGGGACCGCTTTCGCTGAGGCGCGTGCGCGTGAACGTCTGATAGAACAGGAGGCCTTGATGATGCAGCGCATCGATCAGAGATGGCGCTAGCTCGCGATCTAGGAAGCGCGACACCACGATGACGTCAAAGCGGTCCGCCTCGGGTGGTCGTTGCACGACGTCGCGTACCTCAGCATGCACGGCCAGCCCGCGCGCGAGGGCACGCGCCTTGAGTTTCTCCACCGCCACTGGCGAGCTGTCCCATGCGAAGGCCTCGAGACCACGCTCGGCCAGCAGCAAAGCATTCGAACCTAGCCCGCAAGCGACGTCCAGCGCATACCCCTGTGCCGGAAGCAGATGCGCGTTCTCAGTCAAAACCCGCGCTGGGGGACGTTCGGCCGCGTCGCGGTAACGCTCATCCCATTTTTCGATGTCCGCGTTCACTGTTTATCTTTATCTAGGAGCCGTTACCGGGTTTCACACTAGCGCCAACATACTGCAGCCTTGGCCGGCACAGCAAGTACGGCCGAAGACGCTGACACAGCGCCAGTGACGGACTATGCTTGAGTGTAAAACCAATCCTCAGGAAAGAATGCGTCGTATCGTTGCTTACACCCTTGGCCTGTGCTTGATCTCGCTGAACTCGGTCTTCGCCGAACCCGCGCGCGCGCCGGTAGATCCTGAACTGAAGGCGCTGCTTAAACGTGCGGCCGCCGAGGCCGATGGATTTCAGGACCGGTTCGACGCCTGGGTATGGTTGGCGGACATGTCGCAGCGACTGGAGAAGAGAATTCCGGATGCCGAGTATCGGATTGGCTTGTTGAAAAGTGTCCATCGTGAGGCCGCGCGGGCCAGTCTAAGCCCAGAGCTGGTACTTGCAGTGATTGAGGTGGAGAGTAACTTTGATCGGTACGCCATTTCTCCGGTTGGTGCGCGCGGCCTGATGCAGGTGATGCCGTTCTGGCTCGAAGAGATCGGCCGTACGGAGGATAACCTTTTTCAGGTCGATACAAACTTGCGATTCGGTTGCACAATCCTGCGGTATTACTTAGATCGAGAGAATGGTGATCGCGTTCGCGCGTTGGCGCGTTACAATGGAAGCATCGGCAAGCCCCACTATCCGGCCAAGGTCTTTCAATTCTGGAACGAGCGCTGGTTCCCTCAGTAACGCGCTCAGCGTATCTCGAAGTCAGCCAATGTTCGCGGGGTAGCCTCTTGCACCATCACCTCGTCGACGTGCGCGTAAGTAGGTCCTTGCCACAACCACGCTTCGAGCCGCTTGAGACTGTCATCACTGCCACAGGCAACGACCTCCACACGCCCGTCAGGCAGGTTCTTGGCGAAACCACAAAGCCCCAGTCGACGTGCGGCGTCTCGTGTCGAGGTACGAAAGAACACCCCTTGCACCCGGCCGCGAACGAGGAACCGCTTACACCGGTTCATGGTTTGCCCATTATCCGCTTGACTCAGCGTAACTGAGGCTGCTGGATCCAACGGATGTGTGTAAACGCTTTCAGTTCAAGCTGGACCTACAGACAACAAGGGCCCCGCGGGGGCCCTTGTTGTTTCAAAAAACGAATCAGGTTTACATCGCGCGTTGCAAGAACTCCCGATCGGATTGCTCGACGACGCCAAGCGACCATGCACCACGCGTACGCGCATGCTGGATTGCCATTTCGATGTCGGACGCGGAAGAGTCACGGGGGATGATCAGCACCTGGTCGGGCTCGATTAGATCAGCGTCTGCGATCTGGTCGGTGTTAGCTTTATAGATAAGCGGCCACTGGTAGGGGTTGCCGTAGATTACACGGTAGCTCGCGATATCCCAAAGGTTGTCGCCGCGCACCACCGTGTATTGTGTCAGTCCTTCGTCGGTGATTACCATCCGTTCTTGGACTTCACTCATGTCCATCTCGCCTGGCCTCGCGGGTTTCATGGGCTCGGCTCCAAGTTCCATCTCGCCAGGTTTCGCGGGCTCGAGTGCTTCTGGCGCCGCTTCAGGCGCCGCAGGCTCGGCTTCCTCTTCGGGGGCAGTTGCGCAGCCGCTAGCGATGGCGATTGCAACACCCAGCAGACACGCTTTCCATAAATTCTCTAGGTTCTTCATTGTCGACTGTCTCCTCCGGTTGTGTGTTCTCTGTAAGGGCGCGCCTTAACCACACAAGGGATAGTACAAAGTATCATCGCCTATGTATAGACTGTCAAGGAACCCGAACTGGCGCCGGGCAGAGGACGTTTAAGGTACGTGTAACTTGGGGGTCGGAGGTTCGTGAGCGACATTCTGGTGCTCTATTTCAGCCGCCATGGCGCTGTGGCCGAGATGGCGCAGTATGTGGCGCGGGGTATCGAGAGTGTGGAAGGGATGTCCGCCCGGATACGCACGGTGCCACGGGTTTCGCCCACGCCGCAGGCGACGGCGGACCCTGTGCCGGAGCATGGGGCACCCTACGCGCGACTTGAGGACTTGAGAGAGTGCGCCGGCCTGGCGCTTGGTAGCCCGACCCGTTTCGGCAACATGGCGGCTCCACTCAAATACTTCATCGATGGCACAAGCGCTGAATGGTTGTCGGGAAGCCTCGCTGGCAAACCGGCGGCTGTGTTCACTGCCTCGTCGAGTTTGCACGGAGGTCAGGAGACGACGCTCATCTCCATGGTGCTGCCGCTCATGCATCACGGCATGATCATCGTGGGCCTACCTTACACGGAAAAGGCACTCATGCGTACGACGACCGGTGGCACCCCCTATGGTGCCAGTCACGTCGCGGGCTTGGACAGCAGCCTGCCGCTGAGTGCCGATGAGAAGGATCTCTGCCGCGCCCTTGGCAAGCGCCTGGCTACCGTCACCCGATCCTTGATGGGTAGCAAATGCTAATGATGCTGGTCGCGTGCGTCGCCCAAGTTCTCTAACGCACGAACTAGCGGAATCGTAACGCGGCGCTGTTTTGCCAGCGACGCTTCATCAATACGCTCAAGCAAGTTGAACAGCGATCGTGCGTCGCGTGGATACCGACGGAATACGTAGCGCATTACCTCATCCGGGATATCGAGGCCCCGATTGTGTGCGCGCAATTGCATAGCCTTTAGCATCTCGTCACCTTTTAGCGACCGGAGCTTGTACACCAGACCCCATGCGAGCCGTGTGGCCAAGTCAGGCATAGCAAGTCCCAGCTTTGATGGCCGATTACGACCGGCTGCCACTAACAAGCCTCCTTTTTCGCGTAACCGTTCACATACGCTGAACAGTGCACGCTCCCATGCGCAATCGCCGCTAATGCGATCGATATCGTCGACACACACTAACCGTTGCTGCCCTAAGTCCTGGAGAATGGCCGGAGAGATTTGCGCCGACAAACCGAGCGGTACATACACCGGCGCGACTGTGTCCGCGGACTTGGCCCACTGACACGCCGCCTGCAACAGATGGGTCTTGCCGGATGCAGGCTCGCCCCAAAAAAAACAAATCTGCTGCGTAGGGTCATTGCCGGCACGAATCGATGCAAGTACCCCGCGTAGCTGGGTCAGCGGCTCACGATTGGACGCCGCCAGGAAATTGTCGAACGAACAGCCGTCCTTAAGACGTATATTAAGTAACAGCTGGTGCGTCATAGTCGGGGACAGTGCTTCGCAGCGCGTACACTGCAGGGTAGCAGCTCCTAACCGACCCGCGGAAGTGGTCTGGAGGCGTCATTTACCGGGGTCGGATTGGGATGCCCCCTCTAGGTCACGCTTCACACCCCAGATCCACAGATAATGGGCGCCGCTCGCCACCGTCGTCACGAATACCCCGTAAACGAGGACCTGTGGACCCTGCGGAATACCGAAACCGAGCGCCTCTTGCACAAGGAGGGTCAAGACCAATGCAATCTGCAAAAAGGTGTTGAACTTGCTGAGATACGTTGGGCGCATCTGTACCGGGCCGCTCAGCGACGTGAAGACCAAGTAGCCGGCGACAATCATGAGGTCGCGGAAGGCGACAGTGAGCACGAGCCAAAGCGGCAGGTGCCCTAGAAGCATCAGCATAATGTAGGCGCTGACCAGTAGAATTTTGTCAGCAAGGGGATCGAGAATGGCACCGAGGCGCGTCACCAGCTTATAGCGCTTGGCGATGAAACCATCGAGGCCGTCAGATATGCCTGCAATCAAGAACACCAGCAGCGCCGCCTCGTAGTTTCGCGCATCGAGGACCAAAATGAACACGGGCACGAGCGCAATCCGCAGCAACGTGATCGCGTTAGGCAAATAGTAAAGGTTCATTGCGCGCTCTTTATTGTTGAACGAGGCGGGCAAAACCGCCGGTCGAAACCACATATCAGCAAATGGTCCGCACGCTATGCAAGCCTATCCGTGAAGTCAAGGTTTACACTAATCGGGCAGAACCCTACCATAGGCGGCGTCTCACGGAGCCTTGTGTGAGCGAATCGCAGAAAGACCCTCTTACCTATCGTCAGGCTGGCGTCGACATTGACGCGGCCGACGCCTTGTTGCAGGCGATCAAACCCATCGCCCAGAGCACATCGCGCCCTGGTGTCCTTGGCGAGTTGGGCGGGTTCGGCGGCTGCTTCAAGCTGCCGATGGACCGCTATCAGGAGCCCGTGCTGGTTGCGAGCACGGATGGCGTCGGTACCAAGCTGAAACTCGCATTCGAACTCAAGCAGCACGGTACTGTCGGTATCGACCTCGTCGCCATGTGTGCGAATGACCTTATCGTTCAGGGCGCGGAACCGCTTTTCTTCCTGGATTACCTCGCTACCGGCCACCTCGACACGCACGTCGCGACCGCCGTAATCGAAGGAATTGCAGATGGCTGTCGGCAGGCGGGTATGGCGTTGATCGGCGGCGAGACCGCGGAAATGCCCGGGTTTTATCAGGCATCGGACTACGACTTGGCGGGCTTCGCCGTCGGCGTCGTGGAGCGCGCCGCGATCATCGACGGATCAGCCGTAACCACCGACGACGTGCTCGTGGGCCTCGCTTCCAGCGGACCGCACGCCAATGGCTATTCGTTGATCCGCAAGATTCTTGAAACCAATCAGGTCCCTCTCCACACTGCTTTCGGAAACAGCACTCTTGGCGATGTGTTGCTCACGCCGACCCGAATATACAGTGCGCCAGTGCTGCGTTTGATCCAAACGGTGCCAGTACACGGGCTTGCGCACATTACCGGCGGTGGTTTCCTCGGTAACCTGCCGCGTGTTTTGCCCCGGGGTATCAGTGCAGTCATCGACGCAGATGCCTGGGAACGGCCAGAAATCTTCGACTGGTTACAAGACACCGGTAGCATCGGCGATTTTGAGATGTATCGCACGTTTAACTGTGGTGTCGGTATGGTGCTAATCTTGCCAGAAGCGGAGGTGGACGTGGCGATAGCCTGTCTAAAACAGGCCGGTGAAACCGCTGTCGTCATCGGTCGCACCTGCCCGCAAGCCGGCGAAGAACGAGTACGCTTACGATGAATACGTCTTCGTTGCCTATTGTCATTCTGATCTCGGGGCGCGGTAGCAATCTACAAAGCATTATCGATCAGGCGCAGACGGGTCAGTTACCCATCGAGATCCGCGCTGTCATTAGCAATGAGCCCGATGCCTTCGGCTTAGAGCGCGCCCGCCGTGCCGGCATCGCCGCCGAGGTGTTCGAACACAGGCGGTTTCCTACACGCGATGCCTATGACGCCGCACTGATGGCCCGTATCGACCGTTATGCACCCGAGCTTGTGGTGCTCGCGGGCTTTATGCGCATCCTCGGCAGAGCATTCGTGAACCATTACGCAGGGCGGCTGATGAACATTCACCCCTCGCTACTGCCCCAATTCCCGGGGTTACACACACATGAGCGCGCAATCGAAAGCCGCGTCAAGCAGCACGGCGCAAGCGTGCACTTCGTGACGCCCGACCTGGATTCGGGCCCCCTTGTTATTCAGGCGCCGATTGCAGTCTACCCCGACGACACACCGGACGTATTGGCTGATCGAGTTCTTGAGCAGGAGCACCGCATTTATCCCCAGGCGATTCGGTGGTTCGCCGAGGGACGTTTAAGCGTGAAAGGCGGACGGGTCTTGCTCGACGGCGAGCAACGACCGGAGCAGGGCCTGGTGGCGGCGCGCGAAACCGCGCTGACTAACTAGTGTCCAACGCTCACGCGGCTATCAAGTTAGGGCCTGGGTATCGGTAGCTGGCCGGTGCGTCGATACGTAAGATAGTCTCCAAGAATTTTTGCATGATCGAAGGCGAGATCGCCGGGTAACGCCTCAGTAGCAAAGATCCCTAGGGCCTTGGCATCGTCCTGTGCGCATGGCTGCCCATGAGCCTCAGCCAGATAGACGATCGTCGCCGTGTGACGGCGTGGATCACGTGTCGGATCTGAGTAGCAGCCGAGCAACGCCTTAAGTCGCACGTCGAGCGCTGTTTCCTCCCGGGCTTCACGCACGGCGGCGGCCTCTACGGTTTCGCCCACGTCCACGAATCCGCCGGGTAAGGCCCAGCCCAACGGAGGAAACTTGCGTCGAATCAGCACAATCGGGCGAGCACGCTCATCAATCAGCTCGATGATCGTATCGACCGTTAACGACGGAGTGACCGGCGCCGACAAGCTCACACCTCCGCTTGTGACACGCGTTGACGGCAGCACGGGTTCACGTCTTGGGACGATCCGTCTACAATAGTCAGTGTCCCGGTGGATGCGCTGTGGCCAACCCGAATTAAGGCAATAGTAAAGGAATAGTTTTCTTCCACTGGTTGTGGATATACTGACAAAAATCCACGGAATCGCACAAGCGAAATAATCTGCTCATGTTTGACGGTTTACTTATCCTACCCTGGTGGGGTTATATCATTGCCGCGCTCACCCTGACTCATATTACGATTGCCAGCATTACCATCTTTCTCCACCGCCATCAGTCACACAAAGCGCTTGATCTGCATCCGGTGGCGAGCCATTTTTTCCGCTTCTGGCTCTGGCTTACTACTGGCACAATCACCAAGCAATGGGTAGCGGTGCATCGCAAACATCACGCGAACGTCGAAGGGCCTGACGATCCACACAGTCCGCAGCAAGTTGGTATCAACCAAGTACTGTGGCTCGGCGTCTTGCTTTACCGGGCTGAAGCGAGCAAGCGCCGAACGTTGGAGAAGTATGGTCACGGTACACCTGATGACTGGCTCGAACGCAACGTCTATACCCCGATGGAGTGGCACGGCGTTTTCTTAATGCTCGGAATCGATGTGTTGCTGTTTGGTGTTGTTGCAGGCCCGCTAATCTGGCTAGTTCAGATGGTATGGCAGCCGTTCTGGGCGGCGGGGGTGATTAACGGTCTCGGGCATTGGTGGGGGTATCGGAATTATGAACTCAAGGATGCGAGCACCAATATCGTTCCTTGGGCTTTCTTTATCGGTGGCGAGGAGCTGCACAACAATCACCACACCTATCCGAGCTCGGCCAAGTTTTCGACCCAGTGGTGGGAGTTCGATTTAGGTTGGGTATATGTTCGGCTGCTGCAGGCATTCGGGCTAGCAACGGTGAAGAAGGTGCCGCCCAGACCGGCCTTTAACCCCGATAAGCAGGTTTGCGACTTGGAGACGGTTAAAGCCGTACTGGCAAATCGCTTCCAGGTGATGGCAGGGTTCGCACGCGAGGTCTTGCAACGTGTGTATCGCGAGGAACTTAAGAAAACGAGCCCAGCAGATCAGGAGGACTGGCTACTCCTGAAGCGCACGAGGCGACTGATGGCGCGTGAGGCAAGTCTGCTCGACGATGCGAGCCGCAAGTGGCTTGCTAAAGCACTAGAGCAGAATCAGTCTCTCGAGACCGTTTACGCCATGAAGCATAAGCTTCAGGCCATCTGGCAACGTTCATCGTCCACACACGAACCGTTATTACTGGCACTCGACGAGTGGTGCAGGCAGGCCGAAGCCACGGGTATTCAGGCGCTACGTGATTTTTCCCGCAAACTGCGAACCTACTCGCTCGCACCCGCACACGCGTAGCGTCACTGCCCCCCGCAATGAATCACGGCGCGGACGACAGGTCTAAATAAGCTGAGAGATGCGTTTGTGCAGCGGGCTCGTGCGGGGGAAGTGGGCCAGTAGAAACTCCATCTGATCGGCCAATACCCGTTTGCCCTGAAGGAATACATACTCGGCGTGCGTCGGCACGAACGGTACCGCGAGCAGTTCAACGCTCGCGGCCTCGGGTGTCAGCCCGGCCTTGTGGTTATTACAGCGCCTGCATGCGGTAACGACATTATTCCAGGTATCGGTGCCCCCCATGCTCAGCGGCTTGATATGGTCACGCGACAAGTCGCGCGCTGGAAACCGCCCGCCACAGTACATGCACAAGTACGCGTCGCGCGCAAACAGCGCCTGATTACTAAGTGGGGGAATGTAGTGCTCGCGTGCCTTCAGCAGCGCGTGTGTGTTGCCGTATGTGGCGACAATGCTGTTGACGTCGACGACGCTACGCAACCCGCTTACTGCGTTATGGCCGCCGTGGATCCTATACAAGAGTACACCGCAGGTATAGGCGACCTGCCCCAAGTGGTACGCGCGAACCGCATCCCTGAAATGGACCCATTCAAGCGGCATACCCGATACGTCGGTTCGCAATACCTGTTGGCTTAATGCATACACGGCAAAAACCTGAAACCAACTACAGCCTTCGACGCGCTATTTATGCCAGAAAAACAACCAGTTGTACATACCCCGGGCGGCGGAAGCTCGCCGGGATTCAGGTAAACGATAGTTCCCTTGCGAGCAAGAAAAAACCCGGCGCAGCCGGGCTTGTTCCAGTCCCGCATCGTGATTACCGGTTACTTGATCTTCGCCTCTTTATAGATCACGTGCTTTCGGGCCACGGGGTCGAACTTCTTGATCTCTAGCTTGTCAGGGGTTTTGCGTTTGTTCTTAGTCGTCGTGTAAAAGTGCCCCGTATCAGCACTCGAAACCAACCTGATCTTTTCCCGCACTGCCATGACTCAGCCTCCGCCGTTCAGATCTTCTCGCCGCGCGCGCGCATATTCGCTAACACCGCATCGATGCCTTTCTTGTCGATAATACGTAACCCTTTCTTGGATAGCCGTAGCTTCACCCAGCGTTTTTCACTCTCCACCCACAGGCGACGCTCGTGTAGATTGGGCAGGAAACGTCGCCTGGTCTTATTATTCGCATGCGACACATTATTCCCACTCATGGGGCGCTTGCCCGTTACCTGACAAACCTTAGCCACTGTACACTCCAGAAACGTCCAACGCGTACGGAAAAACTAGCATCCTTAGCACCGAGTGCAACACGCAAGTACACCGCGCTCGAGGGCGAGTTTATACCAAAATCAGCGAGCGCTGTCAGCGCGATCAGCTGCTCATTCCACCTACCCACTCCGCACCCTTGATTCGCTTTCCCTCCCCCGTCCGGGGGACAGCCAGGGAGGGGGCGGTCAGAGCAAACCGCGCTCGCTGAACGACACCGTCTGCCTGTCACCCACAATCAGATGATCGAGCAGCCGCACATCGATGAGCGTGAAGGCCTCCTTCAGCCGAGCAGTAAGGACCTCGTCGGCCTGACTTGGCTCAGCCACCGCCGAGGGATGATTGTGTGCCAGAATCACGGCCGCAGCGTTGGGAAAAAAAGCGCCCGTTTGACCACTTCGCGTGCGTAAACCGCTGTCCCATTGATCGTGCCGTTGAACAGTTCCTCGAAAGCGAGCACGCGGTGGCGATTGTCGAGGAACAGGCAACAAAACACCTCGTGTTCGCGGTCGCGCAACCGCGCCCGAAGATAACGTCTCGTATCTTCGGGTGAGGACAGGACATCACTGCGCTTCAACGCCTCACCAAGATGGCGGCGGCTCATTTCCAATGCAGCCTGCAACTGGACGTACTTCGCCTCGCCGAGCCCGGGGGTGGCGCAAAACGCGTCGCGGCTCGCGCCCAGCAGACCCCGCAAGGTGCTAAATCGCTGCAGCAGATCGCGCGCCAGGTCGACTGCGGTTTTGCCGGCCACGCCCGTTCGCAGAAAAATAGCCAAAAGCTCCGCATCCGACAACGCTTCTGGCCCTCTTTGTAGTAGTTTCTCTCGCGGTCGCTCGTTGGCAGGCCAGTTATTGATGGCCATCGCACACCCCCGTCGCATTTGTCTCGGGCGCTCAACGCCAAGTAAACTCTATCATATGGGTTCGCTCGTGAATAAACGCGTTGTACTGGGCGTGACGGGCGGGATCGCAGCCTACAAGAGCGCCGACCTTGCACGTCGGCTGCGTGATGCGGGTGCCGAGGTTCGCGCCGTAATGACGCAGGCCGCCACGGAGTTCATTACACCGTTGACAATGCAGGCTGTAAGCGCCAACCCGGTGCACCTGCACATGCTCGATCCCGAAGCCGAGAGCGGTATGGGTCATATCGAGCTCGCCCGCTGGGCCGACGTGGTGTTGATCGCTCCGGCTAGCGCCAACTTCGTTGCCAAGCTAGCGCAAGGTCGGGCCGACGATTTGCTCAGTACGATTTGTCTCGCCAGCAAGGCGCCGGTAGCGATCGCACCGGCGATGAATCAGCAGATGTGGGAAAACGCAGCGACCGAGGGCAATCTTGCGACGGTCACAAAGAACGGCGTTCGCGTGTTCGGTCCCGCGGCAGGTGACCAGGCCTGTGGCGAAATCGGACCTGGCCGCATGCTTGAGCCGGTCGAGATTGTGACGCTCGCCAGCGAACTGTTCGCGACCGGCATCCTCGACGGGCTGCATGTGATCGTTACGGCGGGACCGACCTGGGAGCCGATCGATCCGGTGCGGGGGATTAGCAATCGTAGCTCCGGAAAGATGGGTTACGCAGTAGCCGAGGCCGCTGTCGAGGCCGGGGCACGTGTAATCTTGATTACGGGTCCGACCACATTGATGCCACCCGAACACGTTACTCTCGTCCGAATCATGACCGCGCAGGAAATGTATGATGCGGTCCACGCGAACGTACGCGACGCCGAAATATTCATCGGCGTAGCGGCAGTCTGCGACTACCGCCCTGTTGAAACTGTTCCCAAGAAAATCAAAAAAACGTCGGAAACCTTGAATGTCAAACTCCTTAAGACGCCAGATGTGCTAGCAAGCGTCGCCGCATTGTCGCCCGGACCGTTTACTGTCGGTTTTGCGGCAGAAACGAATGACCTCGAAGCGCACGCGCGTAAGAAACTTGTCGACAAACAGGTGGATCTCGTTGCCGCCAATGACGTGAGCGGTGCTGATCGCGGATTCGAGGCCGACCAGAATCGGCTGTTGCTAATCGACCGGAAGGGAACCGTCGAGTTACCGCTGCAATACAAGTCACAGCTCGCGCGTGCGCTCATTCAACATATCGGCGAGAGATACCATGCAAAAGGTGCAGCTCAGGATTCTCGATACGCGCATCGGTAAACAGTTCCCGCTACCCAGCTACGCCACCGACGGCTCGGCCGGTTTGGACCTGATTGCCTGCATCGACGAGCATATGCGCGTCGAGCCCGGGGAGGCTCATCTGGTGCCCACTGGCATCGCGATTCATATCGCGGACCCAAAGGTAGCCGCCGTCTTGTTACCGCGCTCCGGGCTGGGCCACAAGCATGGCATTGTTTTGGGCAATCTCATTGGCCTCATTGACTCTGACTATCAGGGACAGGTGTTTGTTTCCTGTTGGAACCGGGGTCAACAGCGCTTCGTCATCGAACCAGGCGACCGCATCGCCCAGATGGTGTTCGTACCTATCGTTCACGCGGACTTCGATGTGGTGGACGACTTCACGCAAAGCCATCGTGGCGATGGCGGCTTCGGCCACACGGGCCGCAAGTAATTTCGGCGTAAGTAATCTTCAGAGGAAAGTTCTGCAATGTCTTTAGCTGAAAGCGGTGGCGTCAGTGCAACAATCCCATCTGAAATTTTCAAGGCGTACGATATTCGCGGGGTCGTTGAGACGACTCTGACGCCCACCATTGTCGAGCGCGTTGGCCATGCGCTCGGTAGTGAAGCACGTGCCCGCAATCAATCGAAAGTAGCGGTGGGTCGCGATGGCAGGCTGTCCGGCCCTGCGTTGGTCGACGCACTCAACCGCGGTCTGACTCGAGCCGGTTGTGACGTAATCGACATTGGTATGGTACCAACACCTATGCTGTATTTTGCGACGTATCACTTGGAGACCCATTCAGGTGTCAGTGTCACCGGCAGTCATAATCCGCCTGAGTACAACGGGCTGAAGATGATGCTTGCCGGAGAGACACTCGCTGCAGAGGCGATTCAGGATTTACGCCGACGTTTGCATGAGAATGACCTCGTTAACGGCAATGGCGAAATTAGTAGGACCGTCCTGAACGAAGCATATCTCAATCGGATTACTTCTGATGTCAAGCTTATACGGCCTATGAGAGTAATCGTGGACTGTGGCAACGGTGTCGCCGGGTCAGTGGCACCGGAGCTGCTGCGCCGCCTCGGTTGTGAGGTCGATGAACTCTATTGTGAGGTCGACGGCCACTTTCCGAATCACCACCCTGATCCCGGTCAGCCGAAAAACCTGCAAGATCTCATTGCTGCGGTAAGAAAACAGCCAGTCGATCTCGGTATCGCCTTCGATGGTGACGGCGACCGGCTGGGCGTAATCTCGCCGGACGGCAACATCATCTGGCCTGATCGCCAATTGATGCTGTTTGCGCGAGATGTTTTGTCACGCCACCCCGGCGCCGAGATTGTTTTTGACGTCAAAAGCTCGCGCGCGTTACAACATGTCATCAGCGAAGCCGGCGGCAAGCCGGTTATCTGGAAGACTGGCCATTCACTTATCAAAGCCAAGCTCAGCACTTCGCCCAACGCCTTGTTGGCTGGTGAGATGAGTGGACATGTGTTTCTTAAAGAACGTTGGTACGGATTCGATGACGCCCTCTATGCCGCTGCGAGGTTACTTGAGTTGATTTCGCAAGACAGTCGGCCATCGGCGAAGATTTTTGCGAGCCTCCCTGACACAGTGAATACGCCTGAGCTACACGTGCACATGAAAAAGGAAGGGGAAAACCATGCCTTCATCAAGGAGCTTGTGAATCGCGCAGATTTTCCGGATGGAAAGGTAACGACTATCGACGGACTACGAGTCGATTTCCAGGACGGATTCGGGCTCGTGCGTGCATCCAACACCCAGCCGATATTGGTACTGCGATTCGAGGGCACCAACCAGGCCGCCCTCAACCGCATTCAGGAAGCGTTTCGCAGCTTACTGGCAGCAATGCGCCCCGACCTCGCGCTGCCGTTCTAGCGTTTGTCGCGGTTCCGCCCGCCGATTTTTGAAGGACGCTCCGACACCAACCAAGACTAACTTCCGATGAGTCCGGTGGTTCATGCGGTGTCTTTGCCCGCGGGCGACTGAAGAACAGCTAGGTCTTGGGCAAGGTGACGCCAACTTGCCCCATATATTTGCCTCCACGCTCCTTGTAGGAGGTATCGCAGTCTTCGTCTGCCTCGAAGAAGATAACCTGGGCCACGCCCTCGTTCGCGTAGATCTTGGCTGGTAGCGGCGTGGTGTTGGAGAACTCCAACGTCGCGTAACCTTCCCATTCGGGTTCAAAAGGTGTGACATTAACGATAATTCCGCAGCGCGCATAGGTGCTTTTGCCCAAGCAGATTGTGAGCACGTTGCGTGGGATCCGGAAATACTCGACGGTACGCGCCAGCGCAAAAGAGTTCGGCGGGATAATGCACACCTCGCCGCGAAAATCGACGAAGCTGCTATCATCAAAGTTCTTGGGATCGACCACAGCAGTGTTGATGTTGGTAAAAATCTTGAATTCCTCTGAACAGCGGATGTCATAGCCATAGCTCGAAGTCCCAAATGAAACAACACGCTGGTCGTTTACCTTCTTCGTCTGACACGGCGCAAATGGCTCGATCATGCCGTGTTCGTTGGCCATACGCCGAATCCATCTATCCGATTTTATAGTCATTGGTTCACGAACTGTGAGGCGTGAGGAAAGGATGCGCATTGCCGCCTCACGTCTAACGCCCCATCCCTCACGTATTCTGAATAACGATATTAGGAAAGGCCGCGGTAAAGTCTTTCTTCTTGAGCGACTGCTTAGCTGCTACACGGCGTGCGATGTCGCGAAAGTTCTGACCGATCTGGCCATCAGGTTCAGCGACGACAGTGGGCCGACCGCTGTCGGTTTCTTCCCGTATACGGACATCGAGCGGAATGGAGCCCAGCAATTCCACATCATACTGTTCAGCCATGCGCTGGCCACCGCCCTTGCCAAAGATATACTCCTCATGACCACAGTTGCTGCAAATGTGTGTGCTCATGTTTTCGATGATACCAAGCACCGGTACCTCGACCTTCTCGAACATCTTTAATCCTTTACGGGCATCAAGTAACGCGATGTCTTGGGGCGTGGTCACAATCACCGCCCCGCTAACCGGCACTCTTTGCGCTAAGGTGAGCTGAATGTCACCGGTGCCGGGAGGCAAATCGATAATGAGGTAATCGACATTGTCCCAGCGTGTGTCTTTGAGCAGTTGTTCCAGGGCCTGCGTTACCATCGGTCCACGCCAAATCATCGGCGTTTCTTCTTCGATGAGAAAACCGATGGACATGGTCTGAACGTGATAGCTGCGTAGCGGCTCTAAGGTACGGCCGTCCTTGGACTGGGGTTTGGCTTTCACCCCGAGCATACGCGGCTGGCTGGGACCGTAGATATCGGCATCGAGCACGGCTGCGTTCGCGCCCTCAGCGGAAAGCGCTAGTGCCAAGTTCACGGCCACCGTAGACTTGCCAACTCCGCCCTTCCCCGATGCCACGGCGATCATGTTCTTCACGCCCTGCAGAGGACTCACTCCTTTCTGGACGGCGTGCGTCGCGATCTGCGATGCAACGTTGATCGTCGCATCACTGACGCCGGATATCGCTGCTACTTTCTCTTTGAGCTGTCGCGCCAATTCTTGCTGCCAACCTTTTGCCGGATAGCCCAGGACTACGTCGACAACCACGTTGCCCCCGTCAACGGCAACCTTCTTGACTGCCTTAGCTGTCACCAAATCCTCTTTAAGGTAAGGATCAACGACCTTCTTCAGGGCGGCTTCTACCTGAAGCTGCGAAACGTCTGTCATGGGCTATCCGTTATGCTCGTGCCGGGAGGCAAAATGCTACACTGTGCGTTTGTGAAAGTCATGCCGGTACGAGCGATCAAGCGATTTCCACAGTCTTCATGGCAAAAATAAAACGAACGATCTTAGCGACCAGTGCCTTACCCTACGCTAACGGGTCGATCCATGTGGGGCATCTGGTCGAGTACATACAGAGCGACATCTGGGTGCGCTTCCAGAAAATGCGGGGGCACGACTGCATCTATGTCTGCGCCGACGATGCACACGGCACGCCGATCATGGTTCGAGCCCAGAATGAGGGCATCACCCCTGACGAGTTGGTCGAGTACTTCGGGCGTGAGCACCAGGCTGACTTCGCCGAATTTGCGGTCGAGTTCGACAACTACTACACAACGCACTCGGAAGAAAACCGCAAACTGTCCAGTTTGATCTATGAGCGGCTTAAAGCCGGTGGCCATATCAGCTCACGTGTAATCGAGCAGGCCTACGACCCGATCAAGAATATGTTCCTGCCCGACCGCTTTATCAAGGGCGAATGCCCGCGCTGCGGGGCCCCTGACCAGTATGGGGACAGCTGCGAGGTCTGCGGGGCAACGTATACACCGATAGAACTCAAGAACCCCGTGTCGGCAATCTCGGGTGCTAAACCGATCTACAAGGAGTCTGAGCACTACTTCTTTAAGTTGCAAAACTTCGAACCGATGCTACGCGCGTGGACCCGCGGCGGGTCACTGCAGCCCGAGGTAGTCAACAAACTCGATGAATGGTTCAGCGAGGGGTTACGCGAATGGGATATCAGTCGCGATGCGCCTTATTTCGGCTTTGAGATCCCGGATGCCCCGGGGAAGTATTTTTACGTCTGGCTTGATGCGCCGATCGGCTACATGGCAAGCTTCAAAAACCTGTGCGAGCGAGAAGGACTAGATTTCGATGCCTACTGGGCTAAGGACAGCAAGACTGAAGTCTACCATTTCATCGGCAAAGATATTCTGTATTTCCACGCGCTATTCTGGCCGGCGATGCTAGCAGGTGCCGGCTTTCGCGCGCCAACGGCAATTTTCGCGCATGGATTCCTCACCGTGAACGGTGAGAAAATGTCTAAGTCTCGGGGTACGTTCATCACCGCACGAACGTATCTCGAACACTTGAACCCCGAGTACCTGCGCTACTACTTCGCGGCCAAGCTAAACAACCGTGTCGAGGACATCGATCTTAATCTCGATGACTTCGTCGCTCGAGTAAACGCTGATCTCATCGGCAAGCTGGTCAACATCGCGAGCCGCTGCGCCGGTTTTATCAACACACATTTCAATGGAAGACTCGCCCCTGCACTCCCGGACGCGACGCTCTACCAGCGCTTTATCGATGCCGGCGAAACGATTGCTGCGTATTACGACGCACGCGAGTACAGTCGTGCGATACGCGAGATCATGGCACTCGCTGATGAAGCCAATCAGTACATCAACGAACGCCAGCCCTGGGTCGTTGCGAAAGAGGCCGGACGCGAGAAAGAGCTTCAGGGCATTTGCACTCAAGGGCTTAATTTCTTTCGCGTGCTCATAGGGTATCTCAAGCCAGTGCTACCGGTAACAGCGGCCAAGGCCGAAGCGTTTCTCGATACCGCGCCCATGACTTGGGCGGCTTGTAGTAAACCGCTTATAGGCCACAACATTAAACCGTTTAGACATTTGTTGACGCGCGTTGACCCGAAGGCCATCAGTGCATTGATCAACGCTGCCAAAGAGGAGCTAGGAACCATGGAGAAAAGGAACACACACGGGGGGGCACTCGTGGACGAACCCATTGCAGACGAAATTACATACGAGGATTTCGCCAAGGTTGATTTGCGAATCGCCCGAATTGCCGCCGCGCGCCATGTCGAGGGTGCGGACAAGCTGCTCGAGTTAACGCTTGATCTAGGTGGGGAAACGCGGACAGTGTTTGCCGGAATCAAGGAAGCTTACGCGCCTGAGGATCTCGAAGGGCGTTTGACCGTAATGGTCGCTAATCTAGCACCTCGCAAGATGCGTTTCGGTGTTTCCCAAGGTATGGTTCTCGCTGCCGGGCCTGGCGGTAAAGAGCTTTGGCTGCTTTCCGCCGATGACGGGGTACCAGCGGGTTCACGGATCACCTAAAACAATGAACACCGATCGCACGCAAGCGTTAGCAGAGCGCATCGACCACTGGTTGCCGCAGACACAATGCACGCAGTGCGGCTATCCCCGCTGCCGACTCTACGCAGACGCGGTAGCGCGCGGTGACGCCGACATTAACCGCTGTCCGCCTGGCGGCGAGAAAACAATCGAGCAGCTCGCGAGACTACTCAATGTGCCATCTAAGCCGCTTGACCCACATTATGGTGTGTATCAACCCCGGCTTGTTGCCGTTATCGATGAAAACACCTGCATAGGCTGTAAGCTTTGCATTCAAGCCTGTCCCGTTGACGCCATTCTCGGCACCGCCAAAAAGATGCACACTGTGATTGCGACTGAGTGTACCGGCTGTGAACTGTGTGTTCCGCCCTGCCCCGTAGCCTGCATCGATATGGTACCGTTCCGCGCACAGGGAGCAACGGGCAACTGGCCGTGGCCGGACTATGCGTGGGAGCACGCGAATCGCGCACGCGATCGCGCACAGGCACGGTTGCAGCGCCTAGCGCATCAAACACGCCAGGGACAGGGCAAGCTAACACGACCCAATGTTGCAAAGCCTACAGATCGCAAAAGCGAAAAGAACCAAGACATAAGAGAAGAAATCAAAGCCGCTGTTCAACGCGTGCGTGCGAGAAAAGCGCGACAGAACGCAACATCTAAGACCTGACGCCACACGTCTTGCTTTCAGATAACAGTCTGTCTCAGGAACACCTAACGATGGATGCGGGGAAGCGCCGAAAAATCTTTCAGCGCCTAGAACGCGCGAATCCATCGCCCACCACGGAACTGAAATACACCAGTCCGTTTCAGCTGCTAGTGGCCGTCATTCTCTCCGCCCAGGCCACGGATACCAGTGTCAATAGCGCGACGGCCGAGCTTTTTCGGATCGCCCCAACACCGCAGACCATGCTTAAGCTCGGTGTAAGACGGCTCAAGCGCTACATCAAGGCCATCGGTCTCTATAACAGCAAAGCGGCAAACCTGATTAAGACGTCAAAAATTCTCGTTGAACAACACGGAGGGCAAGTACCACGCACGCGAAGCGCCCTCGAGTCACTGCCGGGCGTGGGCCGAAAAACAGCCAATGTAGTGCTTAATACGGCCTTCGGCGAACCTACCATCGCCGTCGATACACACATCTTTCGCGTGGCTAACCGAACGAAGCTCGCGCCTGGGAAAACGCCGCTTGCGGTGGAGCAGAATCTGCTCAAAGTCGTGCCTGCGCGGTATCGGCGACACGCGCATCATTGGCTAATCCTGCACGGGCGCTACGTGTGTATGGCCCGCAAACCTCAATGCGGGACCTGCGTGATCTATGATTTATGCGAATATAAGGATAAAGTAACTCTATGAGTGCGCAGCACGTCGCCACAGGTCTCAGTCGTGGTGGCCGTACGTTGCCCGAACATGCATCGATCGCGGTTCACAAGGCCCTTGAACGTGCGCAACTCACCCGCGCCAATGGTGTTCTGCTGTTTCTTACACCGGATTTCGCAGTTAACCCCGAGCCCGCTTTGCGGGCGGCGGCACGCACCGCTGGCTGCACCCAAGTGGTGGGTTGTACCGGCGCGGGAGTGCTCACCGACCAGGAATGGGTGCTAGACAGCCCCGGCGCCGCCGCGATGATCTTCGGCGATCCCGTTCACCTAACGCTTCCTGCTGAGGCTAATCCGGAGCGACCGGTTTTGAGCTTGTGCACGCCTTCCGGCCTTACCGCCGATTGGCTAGATGTGCCCCCACTTCGCATTGGAGCGGTTTCGGCTGATCTTGACGGCGAAGGTCCGTTCAAGGTGTGGAGCGGCAGTCGTGTGGCCGAGGGCGGTTGTGTGGAGGTAGTCCTCGACAACGTCGAGGCAGCGATCAACGTTTCTCAAGGCATGCGTGCATTGACTTCACCTATCGAAGTGGCCGAGGTCCAGGGCTACGACGTTTTGCGACTCGGAAATTATCCGGCGCTCAACGTCCTGGTCCAATCTTTGCCAGTCGGCGTGCGCAAGATGGATCGCATTCCGTTACACCTGATCATGGGTGGTGTAACCTTCGGCGATCCGCATACCGCGATTCGCGACGGCCGTTACCGACTGAACCACATCGTCTCGGCTAACTTAAAGGACAAGTCGATCACATTGTCGCACCCACTAGACCGCGGCGAGCGGCTGTTTTGGGCCATACGGGATGCGCTTGCGGCGGAACGTGACACACGCGCTGCAATTGAAAGCAGCGCCCAGGTGCTCGGGGCACGACCTGACTTTGCCTTACTCTTCCCCTGCATGGGGCGCGGACCGAATTTCTTCGGCAATCGTGACCGTGATTTCGAACTGCTGAAGGAGCGTTTCCCGGAATTGCCGTTTGTCGGGATCTACGGCAACGGCGAGATCGGACCGCTTGAAGACGCCAATTACTTGTATCAGTACTCGTTCGTGATGGGTCTGTTTCGGACCAGCACGGCCTAGTCCATGCTTTTCGGAACTGAGCGCAAACAAATGCGCGATGTATTTTTCGACGCTTGGCGCAAACATCGCGAAGACCTGCCGCTTGAAGGGATCGACAAGGCGGTCGTTGATATCGCCCTACGTCACCCTGAATACCATGCTGTGCTGGACCACCCCGAAGCCCATGTAGACCGTGACTATTTGCCTGACGCCGGCGAGACGAACCCGTTTCTTCACTTGGGCTTGCACGTGGCGATTCACGAACAACTCAGCACCGATCGGCCTGCGGGTGTGCTTGGCGCGTATCATCGCTTGCTTGCCCGACTCGATGACGCCCATGCCGTAGAACATCGCATGATGGAATGTCTTGCCGAGTGGCTGTGGCAAGCACAACGACAGGCGGCCGAGTTACCAGAAACTGAATACCTCGATTGCCTCAATCGCCAGGCTCGATGAAACCTTCCCAGCTCGTGTGAGTCCTACCCTACATGCGGCTTGCGAGCCGATTGGCGTACACGAGCGATCCCGGGCTAAAACGCCACAAATAGTAAGCAAACGCGTGATGGGCCCGTTTCCCTCAGCAGTAACTTATGGGATCATCCGCCGATTGCGGGCGCCGCTAAACGAAAAACATAAAGGAACAAGCACCAACATGCAGCGGGCAGTTGCAAAAGTACGTACGCCGGGACCCGACACATTCTTCACCACCCACCTTAATACCTTGGGTCTTGGACCGTTGCGGCGTACGGAATTGCGCGAATTGCAGATCAACGTCGGGCGGCTGTGCAACCAGGCTTGCAACCATTGCCACGTCGATGCCGGACCCAAGCGTACTGAGATCATGACGTGGGAAACGATGGAACGAATTCTCGAATGGGCTCACCGTGCACGTATGTCAAAGGTCGATATTACCGGCGGTGCGCCTGAGATTAATCCTAATTTTCGCCGGTTTGTCGATCATTTCCAGGCGATGAACGCTCAAATCACGTCTCGCTGCAACCTTACGGTACTGTTCGAGCCCGGTCAGGAAGATCTAGCTGAGTGGTATGCCGAGCGACGCGTACGCCTGGTCTGCTCATTGCCCTGCTATAGCCGCAAGAACGTCGACGCGCAGCGCGGCAAGGGCGTGTTCGCCAAAAGCATCGGTGCCTTACGGCGACTTAATGCCTGCGGCTACGGAATCGACCAGGCACTCACGCTAGACCTGGTCTACAACCCTGGGGGCCCGACTCTGCCGCCGCCACAAATGCAGCTGGAAGAAGACTACAGAGCGCGACTACTCGAAGACTTTGGCATCCGCTTCAATCGCCTGCTAGCACTAACTAACCTCCCGATTAATCGTTTTGCACACTTTCTCGATCGCACTGGCCAGAGGGAATCCTACCAGCAGCTATTGATGGACAACTTTAATGCAGACACCGTGTCAGGTTTAATGTGTCGGTATCTGTTGAGTGTTGATTGGCTAGCGCGAGTATACGACTGCGACTTCAATCAGATGGTCGATCTTCCGCTTGGTGCCAAACGCCACCGCTACCTCTGGGATATTGATGCATCCAGCTTGGCAGACAGTGCGATCGGGGTCGGATCCCATTGCTTCGGCTGTACCGCTGGCAGCGGCAGCAGTTGCGGTGGCACGCTCGCGTAGGCGAGTCCAGCAACGCTCTTGTTTGGGCTATGCCGAGCCCCTAAGCACGTGGTACAAGTGCTTGCGTAGTGGTTCGTATTCTTGGGCCACGAGCCAAAGTGCGTCGCCCGTATCGACGTCGCGAAGCTTGGGGAGCTGCTCAAACTCCATACCGAATTTGCGCGCTTGCACTAGGGTAGTCTGCAGCACACTAGCGCTGCCCCACTCGATATTGTCAAAAAGTCTGCTTGGCGCCTTCTGCAGCCCGATTAAGTAGTATCCGCCATCCTCGGTAGGTCCGATTACATTTTTACCGCTGGCCAGATGTTCGTGGGCGCGTTCAACGACTTCCCAGCGACATTGTGGAACGTCACAACCCATCACAGCGGCCGCGGAACCGCGAGAGATGCCTTCACGCAGCGCTTGCAACATTCGCTTGCCGAGGTCTCCGCTGGTCTGGGAGGCTAGATGAACGCGAAACTCCTCTGCAAGTTCGTGGAAAAACGCGTGGTCCGCGTCTGGCACTCCGTACAAATACACGCTGCTGGGCCAGCCGCTAACCGCGAGTTCGACGGTGGCACGGATCAGAAACTTTGCGATCTCGACGATTTGATCGGGATCGTAGTCAGGCTGCAGCCGCGTTTTGACCTGACCGAGGTTCGGCTGCTTAGCAAACAAAATGAGATCGGGCGACTTCACGTCATTTCCTGCCTCGGTAGAAACGCGCCAACCAATCCGGTGAAGCGCCTAGCCAATACAGCAGGCGCAACCACCACATCAGTAACACCGTGCGAACGACACCGTTTTTTCGCCAGCGCCTGGTCGAGGTCGTTACGGTGTCGCGAACGCGGGCAGGTCGCTGCAACACCTTAAGTCGCCGGGACAGCTCGATATCCTCCATTAGACGAACCCGGGCATACCCGCCAAGTCGCTCGAAGAAGTCGCGCCGAACAAAAATGGCCTGATCCCCGGTGGCAATACCCGTCAGCGCCGAACGCCAGTTCATCAGCCGCTCGACGATTCGAAAGAGTACACGCCTATCGTCAAGACGCACATCAAAGCGGCCCCATAAGGATCCACGCGTTACCGCCCAGCGCACGCGCTCAGCAGCTTCGCTGGGCAACGTTGTGTCAGCATGCAAGAAAAGCAGTATGTCCGAACTCGCCTCGCAGGCACCTGCGTTCATCTGCGATGCCCGCCCGATTGGTGCTTCAAGCAAGCGAAACACAGGGCCATTGCGCATGTCATGACGGCTTGTGAACTCGCGCACGATATCGAGAGTAGGGTCCTGGCTACCGCCATCGACGACGATTACCTCTTGAAAGACCTGTCGTTGAGTCAGCTCGGCTAGACACTGCTCGATCCCAGCAGCTTCGTTGAGAACTGGCATGACGATGCCGATCGTCGGGGCGGGTTTGTGGTCCGCGTTCTCACTCATCGACGGATGTGCCCGCCGTCGCTAGAAAGTACTACCGCACAAGCCGCTCGCAGCTGGCATTACGAGATCTGATTGGCGTTACACTTCAGCGAGGCCTTCTTCTAGCCGCGATGCGCATGCGCAGTGCGTTGAGCTTGATGAAACCCTCAGCTTGACCCTGATCGTAAGCGCCCGCATCCTCATCGAACGTAACAACATCTGCATCGAATAGGCTATCTCTGTCCGAACGCCTTCCCACGACCGCGACATTACCTTTATGAAGTTTCAATCGCACCTGCCCGTTTACCGAGGTTTGCGATGCATCAATGGCCACCTGTAGCATGTTGCGTTCCGGACTCCACCAATAGCCGTTATAGATTAGGCTCGCATAGCGCGGCATGACTTCGTCCTTAAGGTGCGCTGCCTCGCGATCCAGGGTGATAGATTCCATCGCCCGATGCGCTTTCAACAAAATCGTTCCACCGGGTGTCTCGTAACAGCCGCGCGATTTCATACCCACATAGCGGTTCTCGACGATGTCGGCACGACCGATTCCATGGCGCCCGCCGAGCTCGTTGAGTTCAGTCAAAAGCCGCGCTGGCGTCAGCGACCTGCCGTCAATGGCCACGGGGTCACCTCGCGCAAAAGCAATCTCTGTGTACACGGGCTTGTCTGGGGCCTCTTCTGAGGCGGCAGTTCGCGACCATATGGATGCTTCAGGCTCAACCCAAGGATCCTCCAAAGGGCCACCTTCATAGGAAATGTGCAGAAGGTTGGCGTCCATGGAATAAGGTGAGTCGCTCCCGCGTTTCTTTTCGACTGGAATATCATGCCGCTCTGCGTAGGCTAGGAGCTTCTCGCGTGAGGTCAGATCCCACTCGCGCCATGGCGCGATGACACGAATATCGGGGTTCAGCGCATAGGCAGCTAGTTCAAAACGCACTTGATCGTTACCCTTGCCGGTCGCGCCGTGAGCAATCGCATCTGCACCGGTCTCACGTGCAATCTCAATCAGCCGTTTGGCGATGAGGGGACGAGCAATCGCTGTGCCGAGCAGATACTCACCTTCATAAACGGTGTTGGCACGGAACATAGGAAAGACAAAGTCTTTAACGAACTCCTCTTGTAGATCCTCGATGTAAATCTCGTGCACACCCAGCCGTTCCGCCTTGGCACGTGCTGGCTCAAGCTCCTCGCCTTGTCCAATGTCAGCAGTAAACGTGACGATCTCGCATTGATATGTCTCTTGAAGCCATTTCAAGATGACCGAGGTATCCAAGCCGCCCGAATACGCGAGTACAACTTTGCGGATGTCAGTCATTAGTCGAATATCAGAGTTAAGAAAACCAAAGTATAGAGATATCCGACAAGCGTTTAAATCGCGAGATGATACTGTTCCCTCAGGCACACGGCCCCCGGCTGGCTGATTCCGAGTAGCATCGACGATGCTGAAATACACCGAGGCAACTTCTCTGAAATGACGTGACGCAATGCAAGCACGATCATTCGACCCGCCGGCACGCAATCAGCGGCTGCCCACCATGTCAACGGGTGTCACTCGCTTCTAACTTGGCGCGCAATCAGGCTCGCATGAGTATCGTCGCTGCTATCGAGGCGAAATGGATTGTCTTGAAATCGCATTGGTTCTGGCTTAGGCTAATGCCCGACAAAATCGGTCAAGAATTAGATAGCCGAATCGAAGGTCAAAGAGGAGCGCACATGAAGAATCCGCTTGATTCCATCGCTGGCACTATCATTTCTGGGTTGGTTCTGACCATCATCCTCTACTTTTTTGCCAAGGCTTTTTTGCCACTGTAAACCGCATCGGACCTTCACGACAAAAGAACCGGATAAGAGGATAGGCATATGGAACTCGTGATTGATCGCTGGATACACATCCTAGCGGGCATTACCTGGATTGGCCTTCTTTATTATTTCAACTTCGTCCAGGTTCCCGGTTTAGCACAGGCCAAGGCCGATGGGACGGCACCCGGTATTACGAAACATATAGCACCGCGTGCGTTATTGTGGTTTCGTTGGGCGGCAGTGGTTACTTGGCTGTCTGGGGCGTACTACCTCATGCGTGGAGGGCACGGTTTCATGAATGCCGCGCTGCTTCAGGGCGCCGCGGCCTATATCGGTATTGGTGCTTGGCTCGGCACTATCATGCTGTTCAACGTCTGGGTCTTGATCTGGCCTAACCAGAAGAAAGTGCTCGGCTTAGTCGAAGCGACCGATGCAGAGAAGGCCAAGGCAGCACGGGTGGCGCTGCTAGCTTCTCGGACAAATACCATGTTGTCCATTCCTATGATCTTTTTTATGGTCATTGGTACGCACGCGCATCAATTTGGCATTTTCAGTTGACATCCCAGCGTACCGTACTAACCGCTGACCGCTTGGCACAACAATAATTACAGTCTAGAATTTCGACCTTGCGAGGTTCAACGACGGCGCCCTGCCCGCAGGGCGTTTAGTTTTTTATGGCGCCAGCTGCCCACTTGATCAACACTTACGATCGCTTGCCGGTCAGCTTTACGCGCGGTGAGGGCGCATGGCTTTGGGACAACCACGGCCGGCGTTACCTAGACGCCGTCGCGGGCATCGCTGTGTGCGGCCTGGGACATTGCCATCCGGCCGTTACCGCGGCGTTGAGCGAACAAGCCAGAACTCTTGTTCACACGTCGAATCTCTATCACGTCGAGTGGCAAGAAGCGCTGAGCGAGCGTCTGTGCACACTGGCCGACATGGACAGCGCCTTCTTTTGTAACTCAGGCGCCGAGGCCAACGAGGCGGCAATTAAACTCGCGCGCCTTTACGGCAAGCGCCGCCAAATCCGTGCACCGTCAATCGTCGTTACTGAGGGCAGCTTCCACGGACGCACGTTGGCAACCTTGTCGGCAACGGGCAGCCGCAAGGTACAGGCAGGTTTCGAACCGTTAGTGCAGGGTTTTCGGCGTGTCCCTTACGACGACTTGGAGGCATTGAAACTGGTCAGCGAAAACACGACCGACATCGTGGCGGTGCTGGTAGAGCCGATCCTTGGTGAAGGCGGGATCGTGTTACCGCGCGTTGGCTACCTGCGCGGTTTGCGGGAGCTGTGTGATACGCAAGGTTGGCTGTTGATGTTGGACGAGATCCAAACGGGCCTATGTCGCACAGGCCGATGGTTCGCGCATCAACATTATGACGTGAGACCCGATGTTATGACCCTCGCTAAATCGCTGGGTAACGGCGTGCCGATCGGTGCTTGTCTGGCGCGCGGTCTAGCCGCCGAAGTGTTCCAGCCGGGTACCCACGGGTCAACGTTCGGGGGCAATCCGCTCGCCTGTCATGTTGGGCTGGCAGTGCTTGAGACCATGGAAAGCGCGAAGCTCGCGAAGCGTGCCGCCGAGCTAGGCAAACGCATGCTTGAGACTTTGGCACACGAACTGTCGGAGCATCCCGGGGTTGCACAGGTACGCGGTCAAGGGTTAATGCTTGGCATCGAGCTAGAACGACCCTGTCGTGAGCTCGTCACCGTGGCGCTTGATAAAGGCGTGTTGATTAACGTCACGGCCGAGAGAGTGGTACGTTTGTTGCCGCCGCTCGTCATCAATGATAGAGATGCTGATCACATCGTCAAGACCACAGTAGGAATTGTGCGAGAGTTTGGGGGTGGTTAGTGACGCACCGCCATTTTCTCACGTTAACAGACTTGAGCGCCGATGAGCTTAAACGATTACTCAGACGCGCAGCCGAGCTCAAGGCAATCAGCAAGCGGGGCGAGCGGCACGAGCCACTTCGCAGTAAAACGCTAGCGCTGATATTCGAAAAGTCTTCCACAAGGACGCGGGTGTCTTTCGAGGCAGGGATAATGCAGCTCGGTGGACACAGTATATTCCTTTCACCGCGTGATACCCATCTTGGTCGGGGTGAACCGATCGAGGACACAGCGCGTGTTCTATCTCGCATGGTCGACGCAATCGTAGTTCGCAGCCACGCGCATGCGACGCTCGAGGTTTTTGCCGCTAATGCCAGTGTGCCTGTAATCAATGCACTCAGTGATATGTTTCACCCGTGTCAATTGCTGGCTGATATTCAAACCTTCCAGGAGCAGCGTGGTGACATCGAAGGCAGAACCGCCGCCTGGATTGGTGACGGCAACAATGTTTGTCATTCCTGGATCAACGCGGCGGGCTTGCTGAACTTTCATCTGCGAATTGCCACTCCGAAGGGCTACGAGCCAAAAGCAAGCGTGTTAGGGGCGTTCAGCAGTCAGGTCACGCTTGGGCATGATCCCAAAGCGGCCGTTCGGAACGTCGATGTAGTCATTACGGATACGTGGGCGAGTATGGGGCAAGAGCAAGAAAAGGCTAAACGCGAACGCGATTTCAGCGACTTCCTCGTTGACGAAGTGCTCATGGGCGAGGCGAAGCCGGACGCCGTCTTCATGCACTGCCTACCCGCGTACCGGGGGCACGAGGTCACGGCTGAGGTAATTGACGGACCACAAAGTGTCGTCTGGGCCGAGGCCGAAAATCGTCTGCATTCACAAAAAGCCTTGCTTGAGTTTCTGTTTGGCACGCGTTCATGAACTCGGCGCTGTTCAACCGCGTTTTATGCGGGACCACCGGGCAACAGGATTGGGCAAATGAGATTTGATATCATCGGCACTCCGTTCTCATTAGGAGGCGATGTTGCCCGATCTGCTCACCTTGATTGACGTTGACTGCCGCTATAACGGCCACCCGGCGGTACGCGGGCTCGGCATGAACGTGACACCGGGCAGCGTTGTGTGCCTGCTGGGACCAAGTGGTTGCGGCAAAACAACGGTGTTGCGCGCAATCGCTGGATTTCATCCGTTGACTGAGGGAGAGATCTTGCTTAAGGGTCAGCATGTGTCGCGGCCGGGGTTCACGTTGCCGCCCGAGAGACGCAATCTCGGCATGGTCTTTCAAGATTATGCCCTGTTCCCACACCTCAACGTCAACCAAAACGTCGGCTTCGGTTTGCGCAACACGCCTGGCACTACGAAACTACGTGTTGTGAGTGATTTACTCGCCACAGTAGGATTAGGTGGCATGGGTGAGCGCTATCCACACGAGCTTTCCGGCGGTCAACAACAGCGTGTGGCACTTGCGCGGGCGCTTGCACCACGACCGGATCTCATTCTCATGGATGAGCCATTTTCCAACCTGGACATCGAATTCCGTGAACGTCTGAGCACAGAAGTGCGCGATATCTTGAAAGAGCAAGGGACTACCGCAGTCCTAGTTACGCATGACCAACACGAAGCCTTCGCTCTGGGTGATAAGGTCGGGGTCATGTACGATGGCCAGCTACTGCAGTGGGACACGCCCTACAACCTATATCACGAGCCTGCTTGCCGATTTGTCGCCGACTTTATCGGCCAGGGCGTCTTTGTCCCAGGGACTCTGTTGACGCCGGATACGGTCGAGACCGAGCTGGGTATGGTTCAGGGTAACCGCGCCTACCCTTGGGGCGAGAAAGCGCCGATCGAGGTCTTGTTCCGGCCCGACGACATTGTGCCTGATCCCGCCAGCGATCTGCGCGGCGAGGTAGTACAAAAGGCGTTCAAGGGTGCGGAGATTCTGTATACCTTGCAACTGTCGACCGGCGGACAGGTCCTTTCGCTGTTTCCGAGTCACTCCGATCACGCAGTGGGTGAAACGGTCGGAATCCGAGTCGAGGCCGACCATTTGGTAGTCTTTCCCCGCATAACTGATTAATCGATTACACGTATAACGCCGGCAGCGCGGTAGGCGACTCGTGGATTTTGGCCTAAACTATCTTTAGCATCGAGACCCCCGCGTTGGAAAAGAAAATCTTACGTTTATTGATTGTCGATGACTCGCCGGACGATGCGGATCTCCCGGTCAGCACGCTGCGCAAGAGCGATTATATGTTGAAATCGCAGCGCGTACAGGATATGGCCGGCATGCAGGCGGCACTGGCAAAAGCGGAATGGGACCTTGTCATCTCGGAGTATCAGCTACCTCACTTCGGTGCCATTCTCGCACTCGACACATTGAAGCACTCGGGTCGCGATCTGCCGTTCATCGTGGTCACCAAGGCGATCCATAGCGACGATCTCGCCAAAGTGATGCGCGCTGGTGCCCGCGATGTGTTGTTAAAAGACGATCTCGTGCGCTTAGTTCCCGTGATCGAGCGAGAGCTTACAAGCGTTGCCGAGCGTGGTGAGTACCGGCAAACCAACGAGCGTCTCCATGAGATCGAAAACAAACATCAGGCCATGATAGATGGTTCGCGCGAAGCAATCTGCTATAGCCACGAAGGCATGCACGTAGATGCGAATCGAGCGTACTTGAAGCTGTTTGGTTACGAAGGCTTGGAGGAGCTCGAAGGCATACCCGTCCTAAATTTGATCGACAAAAGCGATCACGCTGGCTTTAAAGAATATCTTCGCAAAACGAACAAGAAAGGCGTCGGTGTCTCCGGCCCGCAAATCTTCACCGCGGTGAAGAAAGACAGCTCGCGGCTTCCCGTTGAGGTCAGTATGTCGCTGATCAGTCTCGGCGGCGAGAGCTGTACCCAGATTGTCGTCGTCGATCTCTCAAGACACGCCGCTGTCCAGATCAAGCGCGACGAGATTAGCGATCGTGACGATCTCACGGGTGCCCATAAGCGCGAGTACTTCCTGGAGCAACTCGGTAGCGCAATTGAGCAGGCCAAGGGTGGCGGTGGAAGCGGCGCGCTTGTGTACATCGAACTAGACGGCCTGAAGGAAATTAATGAGAAATTCGGAAGCTCGCGTGGTGACCGGCTGTTGAGCGAAATCGGCTCGTTGTTTATCAATAAGCTCGGTGACGATGGGATCGTGTCGCGTTTCGGCGGTGATGAGTTCGCGGTTCTGTTAGCCAAGGACGACCAAGACGATGCGCAGGCGATCGCGAAGACACTTAATCAATGCGTAGAGGATGCATCGTCAGCGGTTGTTGGGCAAGCCGACGCGTCGGATTGCACCTTAGGCTTAATCATGATTGATGAAACGGCCGGCAGCGTGGAGAAGATTTTGTCACTCGCCTATGGCGCATGCGAGCAAGCCAAGAAACGAAAGAAGCCATCCGCGCCTGCGACGGAAACGCGCCCTCGGTCTAGTAGTACCAAAGACGCAGACGCGCAGCGTCTCGCAGTATGGCGCAACCGCATTCAGCATGCGCTAGACAGTAGCACCTTCCAGCTCGTCTACCAGCCGATTATCAACCTCATTGGAGATCCTTCCGAGTACTACGAAGTCTTGATTCGCATGCCTGGGGATAACGATGAACTGATTTCTGCCGGTGAGTTTATGGCGGTCGCCGAGGAGTCCGGGCAGGCAAGCGCCATCGATGAGTGGGTGGTCGAACACGCACTGAAGGGGCTAGTTGAACTGCATCAGGAAGGTCAGAAAGCCTCGTTTTTCGTCAACCTGTCGATGCACGCTCCGCAGAATGAAGTGCTTGTGCCGTTGATCCAGGGAGTTCTCAAGGAAAGTGATCTTGCCGGTGAGCATTTGATCCTGGAGACGGACGAGACATTGCTCGACAACAACTTTCAGGCGACTGAGGCTTTCATGCAGGCCACACATAAGCTCGGGTGTCGGCACTCGCTCGATAACTTTGGTGCGCGCCTGGCCCTTTTGGGTCGCCTGCGAGAGCTGCCCGTTGAGTTCTTGAAGATAGACGGCGCGCTCGTGCGCAACTGCGCGCAGGACAACATCAAACAGTTGGCGCTGAAAACTATCGTGCAGGCGGCCAAAATATTAAACAAAAAAACCATCGGCAAATGTGTAGAAGACGAAGAAACGCTGTCCCTGCTTTACAGCTACGAGCTCGACTACTTGCAGGGCAATTATTTCCAGCATGCCGACACCGCACCGGAGTTCAACTTCGGCAGCGAGACCACCTTGTCCTCGGAGGACGCCGATACGCCGAATTGGCCTCCGGCGACGTAGCGGCGACCCCCGCCTCTGACCCTCGACCCGTCTGTCTCGGCAACACTGGCTCTGCCTTCGGGCTTGCGCATGCGGTCAGGTAAAATGCGTCTGCACTGACGTAACTTACTGAGCGAATCCGTGGATCCCAGCCTCTACCCGCCTCCGCCGACGAGCCAGAACCCCTGGACTCCAATTCGCACTTTGCTGCCGTATCTCTGGGAGTTTCGCGGCCGTGTCTTATTGGCGGTTTTCTTCCTGGGGTTGTCTAAGTTGGCGAGCGTGGCGATTCCGCTGGTGCTAAAGGAAATCGTCGATGCGCTCGATCGACCACAAGCCATACTCATACTCCCGCTGTTCCTTCTGCTCGCATACGGCGGATTGCGGCTAGTAAACGCCCTTTTCGGCGAGCTGCGTGATGTCGTATTCGCTAAGGTCATGCAGCGCTCCATTCGCCGAATTGCGCTCAAAGTTTTTCGGCATTTGCACAATCTTGCACTTCGCTTTCATCTCGATCGGCGCACAGGTGGGGTTTCGCGAGATATCGAACGTGGTACCGCTGGCATTCGCTTTTTGTTGACTTTCAGTATCTTCAATGTGCTGCCGACCTTACTCGAAATCGGCCTAGTCGTAGGAATATTGCTAATCAAGTTTGATGTGTGGTTCGCGGTCATCACCTTCGTAACTCTTGGTACCTATATCCTATTCACGTTCTGGGTCACCGAGTGGCGCATGAAATTTCGCCGCGCAATGAATGAGATGGACTCGAAAGCGAACACATCTGCGATTGATAGTTTGCTCAACTATGAGACCGTTAAGTACTTTACGAATGAGGACTACGAAGCGAAGCGCTACGACGACAACTTGTGCTCATGGGAGAACGCAGCGATTCGAACTCAGACGTCACTGTCAGCGCTAAACGCGGGGCAAGGCGCAATTATCGCTGTCGGCGTAACTTTGCTGATGGTACTCGCCAGCCAAGGGGTTGTAAGTGGGTCAATGACACTCGGCGACCTTGTGATGGTGAACGCGTTTCTAATTCAGCTCTACATGCCACTTCGGTTCCTCGGGACCGTGTACCGTGAGATTCGCCACGCGCTCGCGGACATGGAACGCATGTTCGGCCTGCTCGAGGCGCCTCCGGAGGTGCAAGACAAGCCGCGGGCAAGTGATTTATCCGTACGTGGGGGAGATATTCGCTTTGAGCACGTTGACTTCGGTTACGATCCCGATCGACAGATTTTGTTCGGCGTGGATTTCTCGGTTCCTACCAATCACAAGGTTGCGGTGGTAGGCCACAGTGGAGCCGGTAAGTCCACTCTGGCACGACTGATCTTTCGCTTTTACGACGTCAGCGCCGGACGCATTCTGATTGATGGGCAAGACATTCGCGACGTTACACAATCGAGCTTGCGTAGCGCAATCGGCGTCGTTCCACAGGACACAGTGCTATTCAACGACACCATTTACTACAACATCGCTTACGGACATCCGGGTGCCAGTCATGACGAAATCATCCTGGCCGCCAAACACGCCCAGATTCACGCCTTTATTGAATCTTTACCAAAAGGCTATAACTCAATCGTCGGTGAGCGCGGGCTTAAGCTCTCGGGTGGTGAGAAGCAGCGGGTTGCCATCGCCCGGACAATTCTTAAGAATCCTAAAATCCTCGTATTCGATGAGGCGACATCAGCGCTTGATTCAGCGACCGAGCAGGCTATTCAGGCGCAACTGCGAGAAGTCGCGGCCAACCACACCACGCTCGTCATCGCGCACCGCCTCTCGACCGTGATGGACGCCGATCAGATTTTGGTAATGGCGGAGGGTTGCATCGTCGAGCGCGGCACCCACTCTGAGTTGCTCGCCCGCGATGGGCTTTACTCGCATATGTGGGCTCTGCAGCAGCGCGAAGAGCAAGAACGATTGCGCAAGGCGGTGGGGAATGGACTTAGGCGCGAGCCATAGTCGGGCACGCGGCCTGGTCAGGTTAGGTTGGTTTGTGCGAAAAAAACGATATGCAAACGGTTACGACTATGACAGGAGTCGCGCGCCCGAAAGGGTGATCAACCCCCCAACGATGCGGCTGAACCAGATTTCCGAGATTCGCGCGAAGATTCGATTCCCAACTAATATTCCTAGAAAAAGCCCTGGTAGGGCGAGGGCGACCAATGTCAACGCTTCTCCCGAAACCACGCCGGCACCGATATAGGTTGTCACTCGGGCAAGCGCCGAAGCAAACAAAATCGGTATCATGACCTTTCTGAAAAGCGCCTTGGTGTAACGACGACCCAGATGCCAGGCAAGCGCAGGACCGGTAATGCCGATCAGGCCGCCGAGACAGCCGGCTGTGGCCGCGACCGCCAGGTCGACGCGGCCTGGATGTGCAGATAGATCATCCGCAAGCGCCGCGGCCTTGCGCGCCCGTCCACCGAGCATAAACCAGAGCCCAAGCGGCAGCAGCGCGAGCCCGAAGACGATATTGAAATAATTCGCCGGCGCCCAGGCGAGGAACGCTGCGCCGATCGCTGAGCCGATCACCGCCGCCAGCGCCATGGGTAGCCAGAACCCCTTGTGTACCCAAGCGTGATCAAGTTTGAACAAGGCGGTGTTGCTGATCAAATCTAAGAAACCAATAACAACTACGACCTCTTTAGCGCCAAAGACCAACGCCCCCAAAGGCACAAGCACGACACCGGGGCCAAAGGCGGCAACGCTCTTCAGCAGAAACGCGAAAAATGAAAGCGGAACGATCAAAAACAGTTCAAGTTCTTGCATCGCACAATCAGTGGACAAGGAGTTAATGCGCCGCGGATCGCTGATCCCTCAACCAATCCGCGTAGCGGCGTACGCCTTCTTCCAGTTCGTAGCGTGGCTCATAGCTGAGTTCCCGCTTGGCGCGACTGATATCAAGCGCTTCACTGCGCCGCATAAGCGCACCTGGACCGATGTTCACCCTAACGGGGAAGTGGGTATAACGCTGGGCCAGATTGGCCACTTCACCGACTGTGTGCGCCCGGCCCGTGGCAATGTTGAATGTCTTCTCGCTTAAGCCCTCGGCATTGAACAATAGAACGATCCCACGGGCGGCGTCCTCGACATATGTGAAGTCCAGCCGCTGATCCGCCCCTTTCTCCATTTGCAATCCTTCAATGCCTTCCAGGGCACCAAATGCCAGCTTGTAAAGCCGAATAAAGCGAGAGGGATATTTTCCCGGACCGTACACGAAATAGAGCCTTGCGATTCTAAAGTCCAGCCCAAAGCTCTGCTCATATTGAAAGCCCAGGTATTCTGCCGACGTTTTCGTCGCAGCGTAGAGGTCCGTCGGGTTCGGCGCGTTATCTTCAGACGCGAATCCATCGACCACACCATAGACGGCACCGGTACTCGTATAGACCACTTTTTTGACCTCAAGCCGACGCGCGAGCTCAAGCACATTGACCAGACCCATAAGATTGGTCTCGACGTTGTGACGTGGATTATCCAACACCAGCTCACCCATAACGCCTACCGTATGAATGACACCTTCGATGTCACGGCCGTAGGTTTTGAACACGTCAGTTAGAGCAGCGAAATCCAACACATCGCCTTGGATGAATCTTATGTGATCAGAAACGGGATCAAGATAATCGAGCGCGCGCTGCTCGACATCATAAAGGACGACTTCCCGCTCGTTGCTCGCCAACAAACGAGCTATCCAAGACGCAATGTGACCGTAGCCGCCGGTGACGAGAACCATAATCAGAGCACTCGCTCGCCGGCTTCAACAGCCAATTCGAGTCTATTTTCTTCCGGTATCAACGGGCACACCCAGCGGTCTGCATAGGCGCACGAGGGATTGTAAGCATAGTTAAAATCGAGCACGACCTGCTCATCAGTAACCCCAAGATCGGCTCCCTTTATCGTGTCGTAAAGAAAACGCCCGCCTCCATAGGTCGTCTCACCGTTCGTACAATCACGAAACGGCAAGAATAGCCCGCCGCCGTATCCTTCGAGCCAGTAAGCGTTCAGCATGCCCACCTCGCCGCCCAACTCAAAGTGGGCCTGTGCCACGCGCGTGTAACGCAGCACACCGTCTGCCGCGAGATCAGTCTCTTCCGACTGGTGCTCCACGGCACGATCGAGGGTGCCCAGTACCGAGTAAGCGGGGTTAAACGGATAGTAATCGAGCCCTTCGAACGCGGCACGCTGCTCAAGGGAAAGAGGGCTCGAGGGGTGTGTTTTGAAGAGCGCGTCGCGCCCCCTGCGAAAGTGCTCTGCCGTGGCTGCGCCATTGGCGTTTGACGCCTCGCGCACGTGTCCATAAAGCCCCGCCACAGCGTGGCGCCACTGCGTGAGCGCGAACGGATCAGTTGGCGTAGTCAAGACCGCCCGTTTCCGGATGCGCTTAAATGACCGACCGTGGCCTCGTAATAATCCTGGTATCTTTCCATTAGATAGCATAAGCAATCCTGGCGGATCGCCTGGGCACTTAAGGTTAACATCGCCGGGATCACGGATTTCGCGGTACGAATTTCCCTCTCTGCCAGCCCGAAGAACTGATTTGTAACATCGTGGCCACGTTCATCACGTACATCGAGATATGCCTTGCAGTCCGGCCGTATCCAGCCGAACGTCGTTTCGATAGGAAGCTCGCGGAAGTTAAGTGTGTCGAGATCATCGACCAAGCGAATGTCGAGGCTATCGTCGCCGAAGCCGAAGCTAGTCTCAGATGGGACTTTAACAATCGCCACCGTGTGAAAGAGATCGATGTCATGCGTCGCCACGGGATGGTTAGGGATCTCAGCCAGATGCAAGCCCGCCTCCAGATACTCTAAAGCGTGCTCTACGCCCCGCGACTCGCCCGGACGCCCGCATTCGACCGTAACTGCGGGGCACAGCTCTGAAAATGCCGCTACCTGTACACCATCGGGTTTCACGAAATAAACGACGGTACGCCCAAACAATGTAGCCAGGTGCAAAAAGCGATGATCGATGCGCCGCACGCTAGCATAGTGCGGATTCATGCCACTCGTATTGTGGATGTCGATGCTTGCAAACACGCGATGTACGCGCATCTCCTCCACGACCTGTCGCACCATCTTGTGCTCCGGTAGAGGCTGCCTATCGGCGTTCGTTTCCCAGATCCGATTGTAGTCCGGCTGTCCAGGCAAGAAGCGCTCCCGCAAGCGGGCGGCAAGCACGTTGCCGACAAACACAGACAGTGCTCGTGGAAGCTTCTTGTCCTGATACTTACGCAGCAACTCGCGAACCGCCAGCCAGCCGGTATCCTCGTTGCCATGCAAGAGCACCGAGACGAATAACGGCTGCGGGCGCCGCCCGGACAAATGCATCAGTGTAGGTCCCGGCAGTACCTCGTGTAGGCGCGGCGCCTCCAGTTCCAACAAACCCTCCGGCACGCTGTTGATCACATTTAACATCTAAAGCTCCCACTCATGAACCGGTGCTCCGCCGCGCGGATGGGCACGGTATGCAGCCACCGGGCCTTCCACGTCCTTGCCATGTTTTTCTACATGCGCCCGCTGCCAAGCGGCGTCATTGCGCGCGCTGCGCACCCGCGCCTCGATGATATTGAGGAAGCGCCGAATCGCCCCAGGCGCGAGGCCCTGCTTTTCTAACCCGCGTTGGGGCATCGCCAAGAGCTCATCAAGCAGCAACGCCCGAATTGGCATGGGCTTACCTTGCAGCCAGACGATCTCCGCATCCAGCCCGTCCTTGGCGGCGGTGTAGAAGTTCGTCCGCGCCTGTTCGAACGGGAGCTGGGCTTCCGGCGCGCGCGCCTGCCTGGCAAGGGTATTGACCAGACCAAAGAACAGCGCGGCATTAGCGACGGTGTCAATTATACTCGGACCCGCGGGTACAACGCGATGCTCGATGCGTTTGTGCGGCCGTCCTTTAGGACAGAAACCTATCAAAGGCCGATTCCACCGCCAGATCGTGCCGTTGTGCAGGCGTAGATGCGGAAGTCGGGCCGACTCGTCTTCGATCGCCGTAGGCAGTAGGGGCGGGTAGAGCTGTAAGTTTTTGTATCTTCCCGAAACCATGCCTCAAGGAGTGCAGTCTCCTCGTGCAATCATGCTTTGAATCGCTCAAAGTCGCGCTTGCTAAACCGGCTGCAGCTGATCTCTTGACCCAACGTGTAGCCCCTCCGACACTCGGCACGTTGGAGACTCAGCGCAAATCGCAGGCGAGTGTGCCAGCCCTTGTGCCGCCCCACAAGGCGAATCTGCCCGAGATATTTGCTCGGTGAGGCGTTTACCGTAGAGTGTGGTCATGCGCCCGCTCTTGAATCCCCGCACCTCAGTCCCTAGTAATATGGAGTTACCTATCAACGTATTGAGGAGCATTGCCGCCCCATGAGCGTGGAAGCACATAAAGAAACGCTTGGTTTTCAGACGGAAGTCAAGCAGTTACTCGATATCGTCATTCACTCCTTGTATAGCAACAAAGAAATCTTTCTGCGTGAGCTGATATCTAACGCCTCGGATGCGGCCGACAAACTGCGCTTCGAGGCGCTTTCCGACGATGCCCTCTATGAGGGCGACGCCGAGCTTCAGATCGGGATCGCCTACGACAAGAAGGCGCGCACGATCACGGTGTCGGATAACGGTATTGGCATGTCGCGCAGTGAGATAATCGACAATATCGGCACAATTGCCAAATCAGGCACTCAGGAATTCCTCAAGGCGCTGACGGGTGACCAAGCCAAGGATGCAAAGCTGATCGGCCAATTCGGAGTTGGGTTCTACTCCGCCTTCATCGTTGCCGACAAAGTAACGGTGATCAGCCGTCGAACAGGCCTAGGCGCCGAGCACGGCGTGCGTTGGGCGTCTGAAGGTAAAGGCGACTACACGCTGGAGACAGTGGAGAAGGCCAGTCGTGGTACCGATGTTATTCTTCACCTGCGAAAAGGTGAGGACGAGTTTCTCGACAATCACCGGTTACGCACTATCGTTCGCAAGTTCTCTGATCACATCAGCTTGCCCATCCTAATGCAGGCGGAGGATAAGAAAGACACAGAGGATGAAACTGTCAATCGCGCGTCTGCGCTGTGGGCCCGCCCCAAGAAAGAGATCGAGAAGGAGGAGTACGAGGAATTCTATAAGCATGTGGCACACGACTTCGAGGCGCCGCTCGCATACACCCACAATCGAGTCGAGGGAAAGCAAGAGTATATTTCCTTGCTATACATCCCAGCGCGTGCGCCCTTTGATATCTGGGACCGCACTGGGCGTCTGGGAATCAAGCTTTATGTTAAACGGGTGTTCATTATGGACGATGCCGAGCAGCTGATGCCCGCTTATCTGCGATTCGTGCGCGGCGTGATCGATTCAAGTGATCTGCCGCTTAACATTTCGCGCGAGATCCTGCAAAAAAGCAAGGCAATAGACACGATCCGTGCCGCTTCCGTGAAGAAAATATTGGGCTTGCTCGAAAACATCAGTAAAAAGGATAAAACGCAGTACGCAACTTTTTGGAAAGAGTTCGGTAAAGTATTGAAGGAGGGCATGGTCGAGGATGTCGCGAATCGCGAGCGCATCGCAAAGCTGCTGCGTTTCGCATCAACTCACAACGACAGCGAAAGACAAGATGTCTCACTGGAAGATTATGTGGGTCGCATGAAGGAAGGCCAAGACAACATCTATTACATCACTGCTGACAGCTTTGCCGGTGCCAAGAACAGTGCTCATTTGGAGATCTTTCGTGAGAAAGGCGTCGAGGTACTTTTACTTTCCGATCGCATTGACGAATGGCTAGTGATACATCTCAACGAATTCGACAAGAAACCACTTCAGTCCGTGGCAAAAGGCGAGCTTGATCTTGGCAAGATGCAAACTAAGGATGACAAAGAGCAACAACAAGAGGTGTTTGAAAAACACAAGGAATTCGTAGAGCGCCTAAAGAAAGCCTTAGACGAGCGGGTTAAGGACGTGCGCGTCACCCAGCGCCTTACCACGTCAGTCGCCTGCCTAGTGGTCGACGCCGAAGACATGAGCGGCAATCTGGAGCGCCTTCTGAAGTCCGTGGGCCAGGATGTGCCCATGGGAAAACCGATCCTGGAGGTTAACCCAAAACACGCCATCGTATGTCAAATAATCGCAGAAGACGACGATAACCGCTTCGGGGAGTGGGCGCAGCTACTCTTCGATCAAGCGCTGCTAAGCGAGGGTGCCCAGCTCGAGGATCCGGCAGGCTTCGTGCATCGGCTCAACGATTTGCTCGTACAGCTCGCCGAAGCAAGAAAAGGTAGCTGATCGACCATTCAGCGGCTGGTGGGCGATCGGCGCAAGCGATCTCGCCAATTTCTCTGTCTCGGAAATTGCAACAGCATCAGCACAAGTGAAAACAGCCAAAGCACGTAGAAGTCGGCCTGCAACCCAACTAGCACAAACAGCATCAATCCCATCACGGCCGGCATTTCGCTCAAAGCAAAGGCAATCATCGTGCCGTGCGCAAATCGCTTGACCGCTTGGTGAGTATCATCCGAAGGTCTGACGGCGCTGATCCTTCGTTGAATGGGCCTGATCGCGATCGTCAATGCGACGGCCAATCCATAGCATCCATACTGCAACGACGCCCGCAGATCCGCTGCTAACACGCCAGCAAACCCCCGACTGCGTAGAATTTCTACGACAAGCACATAGAAAAGAGACTGGCAATCAGACCGCCGCAGGCAATTGCCGTCACATGATAAGACTTTGCAAGCGCGTCGATACGATGGACGGGTGTCGACATGCCGGTCAGAGAGATTACCTGGCGAGTAATTCTAGAACTTCTTCGCGTAGCGGCGTTTGTAGCGAAGTACTTTTTTGACGTATTTGCGCGTCTCAGCATAGGGCGGTATGCCTTTATGCTGCTTGACTGCGCCTTCCCCTGCATTGTAGGCCGCAAGCACCAAGTGCATTTTATTGTTGAACTGCTCTATCAGCTCGCTGAGGTACCGCACGCCGGCACGCACATTCTGCACGGGGTCATAGATATCACTGACACCATAGCGGTGTGCCGTGTCGGGCATCAGCTGCATCAGACCCGACGCACCTTTGCGTGACCGGGCATACGGATTAAACGCGGACTCCGCATGCATGACGGCTTTTATTAGGGCCGCATCAACGTCGTAGACCCGCGCCATGCGCCGGATGATTCGATCGTAGGCCGCGGGGTCGCCTCGGTGGCGTGCATCGCTGCTGCGAGCAGCAATCGCGGCGCCGCGTGCCTGGGGCGCCTTGCGCACGAGCGTGTACTGGCTCCCAGTCAGCGCGTAGTCGGTAAACGCCCATGAGCCGTCGGTTGCCTGATAGACATACATCGCGCCTTCGACATGATTCGTGGTCCCCGTTAGCAGCAGACCGATCAGGACAGCAACTGTTACCCTTGCTCCCATTAGGCAGGCCCTCTCGTGCGTTCTCCGCTCGGCAGTTCGCTGCACAGGCCATGCCATCCGAAGCTAAAATCGAAACGCAAGGTAACGTATTGAATTTATTATACTTAAACACGACGTAGCCCAGACCGGGGCAGCCCCCAACGGGTGCGACCAACGGGCTACGTCAGGAAGGTTGACTTACTGGGCGTGGCGCTTTGATCTATCGACTGTCCTGGACCCGCGGGTGGTGAACCGTCAGTCGTTAGTCACCACCCACCTTTTGTTTTTTCGCCCCTTTACTCAAGCCGAGCGAGGTGCGAAGGCGAAGCGCAAGCGCGAAGCGGCCGGGCAGGGACCCCGGTGTTCGCGCCAGGGGCAAGGATGCCCCTTGCGCGAACCTTCTGAGACGAGCGTCGAGGGAAGGAACCGCGCACCTGACGTTTAGGGTGCGCGGCGCAGAGTCAGGGGCAAATGGCTTTGGTGACTTTCGCCGAAACGAAAGTCACCCGTCGCGCGGGGGCGGAACCCCGCTAGTATGTCGTCGCCGCTAGGCGACACTTAACCTACCCACACACGCGCATTACGAAACAGCCGCAGCCACGGCCCGTCGTCAGGCCAGTCGTCCGGATGCCAGGAGTTATTGACAGTGCGGAACACGCGCTCTGGATGCGGCATCATGATCGTGAAACGTCCATCGGGCGTTGTCAGCCCAGTGATACCGGCGGGGGAACCGTTCGGATTGTAGGGATAGGCTTCCGTCACCTCACCACGGTTGTCGACGAAGCGCAATGCAATCAACTGATCCCGCTCAGCCTCCCTCAGATCTTGCTTCTCATCAAACTGAGCACGCCCTTCTCCATGCGCCACCGCAATCGGTAATCTTGATCCTTCGATCCCGCGCAGAAAGATCGACGGATTCCGCGGCACTTCCACCATGGACACGCGTGCCTCGAACTGCTCAGAGTGATTTCGCACAAAATACGGCCAACACGAGGCACCGGGAATAAGCTCGCGCAGGTTCGCCATCATCTGGCAGCCGTTACATACCCCCAACGCAAACGTATTGGTTCTGTTGAAGAAGGTGGAAAATTCATCACGCGCACGGTCGTTGAACAGAATTAACTTAGCCCAGCCTTGGCCCGCACCTAGCACGTCACCGAAGGAAAAACCTCCGCATGCGGCAAGGCCAGTAAAATCTTCGAGCGATGCTCGCCCATCGATGATATCGCTCATGGTCACATCGACAGCCGTGAAGCCGGCGCGGTCGAAGGCGGCGGCCATCTCTACATGGCCGTTCACACCTTGCTCGCGCAAGATTGCAAGGCGAGGCTTTTCGCCCTTGATGATAAACGGCGCGGCAACATCTTCGGCGGGATCGAACGATAGCGTCGCACTCAATCCCGGATCACCCACGTCCAGGATGCGGTCGTATTCTTCTTGGGCACACTGCGCATTGTCACGCAATGACTGCATCTTGAATGTGGTCTCGGACCATGCGCGCTGCAAATTCACACGTGGCTCGCTCAAGAGCACCTTACCCTTATGTGTGAAGGTAATACTGTCATCCTTGGTTATCGTGCCGACGACGTGTGCGTGCGCCCCGAGCCCTGCCTTCAATAACGCGCCGAGAATCCCACCTTCGTTTTTGCCCTTACCTCCCAAACGATCCCGCGGCACTTGCAAGACCGCTCCTAGCTCTTCCGAAAAAAGCGCGGCCACCGGGTCACGACCGAGCGCAGTGAGATCAAGAGATACGCCGGTGCGGCCAGCAAACGCCATTTCACAAACGGTGGCAAACAAGCCACCGTCTGAGCGATCGTGGTAAGCGACAACGTGGCCGAGCTCGTTGAGCGCTTGGATGACGTGGAAGAAAAGCTTGGGCACCCGTGGATCGTCGATATCCGGGGCAACATGGCCAGTCTGATTGTAGACCTGCGTCAGTGCCGAACCGCCTAGGCGGTTTCGGCTCTTGCCGAGGTCGAGCACGAGCAACACCGTTGGACCGCAGTCATGCCGTAGCGCCGGCGTCAAAGTCTTGGTGACGTCCAGAACCGGCGCGAACGCCGACACAACCAAAGACAACGGCGCCGTCACCGCTCGCTCGGTGCCTTCTGCATCGCACCACATCGTTTTCATAGAAAGCGAGTCCTTGCCAACCGGGATGGACACACCGAGTGCAGGGCAGAGCTCCTCCGCGACAGCGCGCACCGTATCAAACAGCGCCGCATCCTCACCGGGATGACCCGCGGCTGCCATCCAGTTTGCAGAGAGCTTCACGTCGGGTAACTTCTCAATGCGCGCGGCTGCCAAATTAGTCAATGCCTCACCCACAGCCATGCGCCCGCTCGCCGCAGGATCGATCAGCGCAACCGGTGTACGCTCACCAATCGCCATCACCTCGCCGGTGACCCCTTGGTAGCTGCTAGCAGTCACCGCGACATCCGCGACTGGCACCTGCCAAGGCCCGACCATCTGGTCGCGGCACACCAATCCCGAAACCGTGCGGTCTCCGATCGTAATGAGAAAGGTCTTGTCAGCAACGGCCGGCAATCGCAGCACGCGATACGCCGCCTCTTTGACATCAATGTGGCGTGTCTTAAAGCGCGGAAGCTTGCGTTTCATCCGCTTGACGTCAAGTACTAACTTCGGTGGGTTGCCGAATAGAACAGCAAGGTCGAGGTCAATGGGGCGGTGCCCGCGGTCCGCATTTGCGGACTCTATTGTCCCGCCCGTCGCAAACAGATTGTCTTCTAGTACGATCCTCCGGTCGTCCGTGACGGTACCAATTACGGCAACCGGGCAACGTTCGCGCTCGCAGAGCGCACGAAACGTGGCCAGGCGAGTCGAATCAATAGCAAACACGTAACGCTCCTGGGCTTCGTTAGCCCAAATCTCCATAGGCGACATTCCGGGCTGATCATTAGGAATCGCGCGCAGATCGAATTGCGCGCCTCGCCCGGCTCCGTCGACCAACTCGGGTAGCGCGTTCGATAACCCCCCGGCACCGACATCATGAATGGACAGAATCGGGGTACGCTCACCGAGCGCCCAGCACTGGTCGATCACTTCCTGACAGCGGCGTTGCATCTCCGCGTTGTCGCGTTGTACCGAAGCGAAATCCAGATCCTCCACGCTGGTGCCACTGGCCATACTGGAAGCGGCACCGCCACCCAAACCAATCAACATTGCCGGTCCACCGATGACAACCAACGGCGTACCCACAGGAACATCCGCTTTGCGAATGTGCTGGGCGCGGATGTTGCCGACGCCACCGGCCAACATAATCGGCTTGTGGTAGCCCCGGACTTCGCTGTTTACCTGTTCACAGAACGTCCGGAAATAGCCACCGATATTCGGGCGTCCAAACTCGTTGTTAAACGCCGCACCGCCGATGGGCCCGTCGAGCATGATCGCAAGCGCGCTTGCTATCCGGTCGGGCTTTCCGAAGTCTGTTTCCCATGGGCGCTCGGCCCCCGGAATCAGCAGATTCGACACCGAAAAACCGGTAATGCCCGCTTTCGGTTTTGCACCTCTCCCTGTCGCCCCCTCATCACGAATTTCTCCGCCTGAACCCGTCGCCGCCCCGGGATACGGCGAGATCGCCGTCGGATGGTTATGGGTTTCGACTTTCATCAAGATCGGTGTGACGTCTTCCTGATAGCAGTACGCCTTGGTGACGGAATCCGGGAAGAAGCGACCAACGCGAAAGCCTTGCATAATAGCGGCGTTGTCGGCATACGCGACGAGCGTGCCGCGCGGGCTACGCTCGTGTGATTGCTGAATCATGGCGAACAAAGAGGCGCCCTTGGCACGACCGTCGATGACCCAGCTGGCGTTAAAAATCTTGTGCCGGCAATGCTCAGAGTTAGCCTGGGCGAACATCATCAGTTCGACATCAGTAGGGTTGCGCTGCATACGCCTGAAATGACCGACGAGATAGTCGATTTCGTCAGGCGATAGCGCCAAACCGAGTTCGGCGTTAGCGTTGACCAACGTCTCCGCCCCACCTCCCAGCAAGTCGACGACAGATACCTGTGTCGGCTCGGACTGAGAGAACAATGCTGCGACCTCACCGAAGTCGTTCAGTACACTCTGCGTCATTCGGTCATGGATAGCGGGCAGCAAGCGATCACGCTCTTCCGACGTCAGAATGTCGTCATGCTGCTTGACGAAATACCAAGCGATGCCCCGCTCGACACGCTTCACCCGTTTCAGCCCGCACAAGCGCACGATATCCGTCGCCTTGCTCGCCCAGGGTGAGATGGTCCCTAATCGTGGAACGATTAGAACAAGCTTAGCTGCGTGCTGTTTAGGGGCCGGGGTCGGCCCATAGGCCAACAGTTGGTTCAACACCGCGGTCTCGTCGGGGTTCAAGGGCCCCGACGTATCGGCGAAATGCCAGTACTCCGCATAGACCTGCTCCACGGTAGGCACGAGTTCACGTAGCTCGCGCAACAGCTTCTCCCTTCGGAAAGCTGACAGCGCTGGGGAACCCTGTATTTGCTGGACATGCACGTCCTGCTGGTGCGCGCCAGATTGGGGCTGCGATGTCGGTGCCGTCATGGCATACGCGCTAGACTGGCGAGGCTAACAGAGTACGCCAGGCCAAACCGGAGCGCTGACTGGCCACCTGTATCCATTCTGGCGCACACTGCAAGATCGTGCTTAGCGCGGCCCGGGCAAGCTCAGGGGTATTGTTGGTCTCGCTCAGATGCATCGCTACCAGGTGTTGCAAACGACGGTGATTCAGACGAGAGAGCAGCTCGGCCGCGTCCGCGTTGTCTAGATGGCCAAATTGACTGGCAATGCGCGTCTTGACCGGTTCCGGATAGGGTCCGCCCCAAAGCATCTCACGATCGTGGTTGCATTCCAGGAACAGGCCGTCGCAGTCATACAGCACGGATTCGATGTGGCTTGTGATGCTACCGGTATCGGTGAGAAGGCCCAAGCGGACACTACCCGCGGAGAAAGCGAACTGGCTTGGTTCGCGGGCGTCGTGCGGGACGGGGTACGGCGTAACGAGAATATCCCCGATCTCAAAAGGCTCGTGTGGACTGAACAACTGTACGGTCGACAGCGGCGTGAGTAAAGCTTTAAGTGCACGGAACGTCCCGACGGTCATCCACACGGGCAAATTGAAGCGCCGTGCGAGTGCTCCGACCCCTCTCGCGTGGTCGGCGTGCTCATGGGTCAACAGTAAGGCACTGAGACGAGTCGGCTCACACCTCAGTCGTGCCAGGCGCATTGTAGTTTCCCGCTGCGAGAATCCGCAGTCCACCATCAAGCAGGTGGAGCCGCTTTCGACAAGGAGGGCGTTTCCCCGGCTGCCGCTGCCGAGGCACGCGAAGCGCATGCCGGATCGCTGTGTGATCAGCCGCTAACTTCCTTTGCTACTTAAGCTGTTCATAGAGCAGGCCTAGGATCTGCTCGCTCGTCTTCGAAGCATCGGGCACACCTTCTTGGTTCAGAACCTCAACCGTTGTGCCAACTCCGGATTCCTTCAGGGCGACCCGCCACTCGATGTCTTGTTCCTCTCTCTTTTTCCTCTTTTTTTTCTTCTTTTTCTTCCTACTGGTTTCGTCGGGAATAATGTAACGGACATAATATGTCCAATTGGAGTGGTCGCGTTCCTCGACGGTGAACCCGATTCGATCCAGCGACAGACCCACGCGTCGCCACGCACGCTCACGACCGTCCGCCAGCGCCAGGTAAGAATGACCGTTCTCGGCGCGAATCAATTTAGCGCGGGCTAACTTGGGCTTGATACTGGTCTCGACCGCAGCGGTGATGGTATCGGCTTTCGGGCGCGATGTTCCCAGGTGCACCATCAGGCGACGCAACATCTCGGCTTCAAGGTCGGGATCAGAGGGTCGTGGCTTCCAGGCCGAATGGCCCTCAAGCTCGCGTCCCGATACATCGACGGGACCGGTGTCATACACGATCACGCTCTGCAAGCCGCGGTGGCTCATAAAGATTTCCGTGCTGCCGGGCTCTTCAGCCCGCTCGAGGCGGATGCGGTACTTATCACGCAGGCCCGTGCCAGCGCCTTGTCCGGTGATCTTTGAGAAAAACCGTGACACGCCGCCGCCTGCCAACGCCCGGTTCTCCGCCCAGTTAGTCTCGATAATTCCCGCCGCCGGTTCTTCCTTCGCGATAGTCAGCCCCATCTTATCGACGAAGTCACGCAACAGCGGCCAAAGTTGATCAGGCGCGGCCTTGACGACCAACCACTGTTGAGCGCCAGCGCGTACAAGCCGGATATTGTCATATTGCGGGAGCAACCCGGCGTGTTGCGTGCCGCCCCCTTGTTGCTTGCGCTCTGCCTCGAATGCCGAGTATGTCGCCGCGCCCGCCGTACCGGTCCTCGATGTGTGCGAGTCGGGTGGCAAGCTGCTGAGGTCTGGCGGCACCTCAAGCGGCGGTAAGGTCCGTGTCGCCTCGTAGTCAATCTTAGTACCTTTCTTAGAACCGCCGCAGCCCCCCGCCACGACGGTAAGCAAGAAGAGAGCGAGTATAAGACTGGTACTCTTCATGCTGTGCGCACTCAAAAAACAGTCTACTTAAGAATATAGATGAACTACAGTACGCCCGCGCCGCGCAGTGTCTGGCGTACCGGTTCGTGGAATGACTCGGACAATGGCGTCAACGGCAGACGGATCCCACCTTCGATCAGTCCCATCTCCTTCAACGCCCATTTGACCGGAATAGGGTTAGATTCTACAAACAGTTTTTTATGGAGATCCATCAAACGATCGTTGATATCCCGCGCGGTCGCTTCGTCCTTCTCCAACGCCGCTCGGCACATCTCGCTCATCTGGCGCGGGGCTACGTTCGCTGTCACCGAGATCACGCCTTTACCACCGGCTAGGATCAAGTCCAGCGCAGTCGCATCGTCGCCCGAGTAGACATCCATCGAATCGCCGCAAGCTTGCGTGATCTGCACGACCCGCTCGATGTCGCCCGTAGCCTCCTTAACGCCGACGATGTTAGGAATGGGGCCGAGGCGTATGACCGTTTCCGGTAACATGTCACAGGCTGTACGGCCTGGCACGTTGTAGAGAATCTGAGGTATTGCGACCGCCTCGGCAATCGCCTTGTAGTGCTGATACAACCCCTCCTGCGTCGGCTTATTATAGTATGGGGTAACTAGCAGACTGGCGTCCGCGCGCGCTTCGTGAGCGTAGCGCGTAAGTTCAATGGCTTCGGCTGTCGAGTTGGCACCGGTACCAGCGATAACTGGAATCCGTCCGTTAACGTGCGCCACCGTCTCCCTAATGATGCGGCAATGCTCCTCGATATTCACCGTCGCCGACTCACCGGTTGTTCCGACGGCAATAATGGCGCTGGTACCGTTGTCGACGTGGAAATCAATTAACGGAGGCAGGGCGGCCAGATCCACCGTGCCGTCTTCTCGCATCGGCGTAACCAAAGCAACCATGCTGCCGTGAAACATAGCGGGTAATCCTGGGATAATCCGGTAAACGGCATGGTACTGTCCCCTCTCCGGGTTGACAAGTAAGCCGCTCTCGGCCCTGCAAAACGCGGGCTGGAACGGGCCGCCGGCAAAACCGCAAACTAGACGGCTAAATCGGGTCAGTAGATCAAGCGTGCGGAGCGTGCTTGGGCGTGGAGGAACCATGTCACGAAACACGATAGCAACGGTGTTGACGGCATTGCATTTGCTCGCCATGTTGGCTCTCGGCGAATCTGCTCACGCCGTCGTTTGTGCTGAGAAAAACGCAAACCAGCCCATCCCGCGCATCGCGCTGCGCGAGGTCGCAAGCGGCCTTAGGAAACCGGTGCACGTCACCAATGCCGGTGATGGTAGTAACCGGCTCTTTATCGTCGAACAAGGCGGTGTGATCCGCATACTCGAAGTTGGCCAGCTGCGTGCTCAGCCCTTCTTGGACATACAGGATCGTGTGGTCAGTGGCGGTGAACGCGGATTATTGAGCGTGGCCTTCCATCCAAACTACGCGAGAAATGGCCGCTTCTATGTCAATTACACTACGCGCGACCGTGGCCTTTTCACGATTGTGGGGGAGTTTGAACGCGCGACTCCAAATCATGCCAACTCACGCAGCGAGCGCGTGTTACTGAAGATCCGACAGCCATTCGGTAACCATAATGGTGGACAACTGGCATTCGGACCCGAGGGCTACCTCTACATCGGCATGGGCGATGGCGGTGCTGCCAACGACCCCCATGACAACGGACAAAAAACCGATACGTTATTGGGCGCAATGTTGCGTGTCGACATCGATCGGCGCACGCCAAGTCAAGCCTATGCGATCCCGCCTGACAACCCATTCACAGGCCGACCGGGATATCGCCCCGAGATCTGGGCCTACGGATTGCGCAACCCCTGGCGTTTCTCTTTCGACGTAGCAAACGGACGTCTTTATCTAGCTGACGTCGGGCAGAATAGCTATGAGGAGATCGATGTGATCGAGAAAGGCGGCAACTATGGTTGGAACATCATGGAAGGCAACATCTGTACCCCTGATGTCAATCGACGCTGTAATAAAACCGGCCTCTCACTGCCGATCTTTACCTATCCACAGCCCGAGGGATTCTCTGTTACCGGTGGGTTCGTGTATCGGGGCCGCGCGATCCCGGCATTGTGCGGCGTTTATGTTTACGGAGATTACGTAACCGAACGTATCTGGGGATTGCGTTACGATGGTTACCGCGTAACGCGTCAGCGAAAGTTGCTGAAGACACGTCATGCGATCAGTAGTTTCGGCGAGGATGAGGTGCGAGAGCTTTATGTGGCCGATCACGCGGGCGGCAAGATCCTGAAGATGGTGCCAGCCATCCGCTAGGCCGATCACTCCTCAGGGAATACTCTCTATCGTATAACGCTGGACCTTGATTTCGTCGGACCAGGAGTCAGAGGCAAGTCCCGCTTTACCTTTAAGTTGACACAAAAATTCATGCGGATCGGGCAGCGACTCCCAGACCGAGGGGAGATAGGTCGCGCGATAAGTACCTTGCTCCAGTATCACCCCGTCGATTCCGGGACGGAGTTGTCGAACCAAGTCGCCCTCGGACGTGAATACGATGGGCTCGGGGCGTCCCAGAACAGAGATGTGCACATTTAGTTGGTTGAACTCGGTTGCGGTCAACGGCGAGAAACGCGGATCACTAAACGCGGCCGAATAAGCGTTGCACACGACGTCCTCAGCCAACACCCGTTTTCGATCAAGTGAACCAATACAGCCGCGCAGCTCGAGAGCGACCTTGATGGTAACAAAGCTCGCACCGGGTTCACGCAGCTGCAGGCTGTACTCGCTGGAATCTATGCGCAGTCGCTCGCCGATAAGTCCCTTCTCGATCGACGCCGTTGCCAACGTTAAGAGCGTCTCGCGCTCCGCGGATGAAAGACCGGGACCGAGCTTATTGGAAGAGGTAAGCGCCATAGCCTACTACCTGATTCCGGGGTCCGGCGGTATCGCCTGAATTTCGCAAATCGATGGTTGTCGCACGCATACCTCGACTGCGTGCGATATGCAGTAGCCCATTGACCGGATCGCGGCCGCAAGCGTGATCGTATTCGATGTCTTCGGGTCTCAACCGCTCGATTGCGCGCGACGTTGCACTGTCCAGACGGCGTGCCGTCTCGTAGTCGTGGTAATGGCTCAGATCGGAACTAACCACGATCAACGTCTCCGGACCCCCCCAAAGGATCTTCAATACTTGCGCAACCTCCGAGGGCGTGGCGCGTCCCACTGCTAATGGCACGACTGTAAAATTCGCCAGCACCGTTTGTAGAAAAGGAAGATGCACCTCCAAGCTGTGTTCCTGCGTATGTGCCTCATCCATGACCTGTACCTGTGGCAAATCAATGATTTTTTCCACCGCATCTTTGTCGATCGTTACCTCGCCTAACGGTGTTGCCAGGCTGTCAACATGCGGTAGCGCAAGTCCCCGCAGCGGCACCCGATGCGCCGGACCCAATAGAATGACTCGGGTTACCAATTCACGCGCGGGCACGATGCGCACGTAGACACTCGCGGCGATCGGCCCTGAATAGATGTAGCCCGCGTGTGGGGCAATTACCGCTTTGGGTACCGGCGCCGCTGCGGACTGCTCCACCTCGCCGATGAGCGCGTTTACCATGGTGCTTAGTTCGCCCGGATCTGCCGGATAGAACAGGCCGGCGACAGCCGGTTTACGCACGTTTACCATAGCGCTAAATCCTCATTGCTCAGTTCAAAAATGCGCCGAAACGGGTGTTTTTTCAAGATCCGTGTACAATTTGATGATTACAGCTTTGAATTCAGTCGCCCGCGCCCCATTCAATATATATCTATATTAGGTGATCCTGGCGCAGCCACGACGAATTGGCCATGAAAGACCGCGAAGAACTGGGTACGGTTGTCCCGACCCGGTACTGGCATAAGCTGGAAAACGGCCGCGTGCAATGCGATGTCTGCCCACGCTATTGCAAGCTTCGCCCAGGTCAACGTGGCGTGTGCTTCGTCCGCGCGAATCAGGCCGACGAGATCGTGCTGACAACCTACGGAAGATCGAGCGGGTATTGCGTCGACCCGATCGAAAAAAAACCACTCAACCACTATCTCCCAGGTACACCGATCTTGTCCTTCGGTACCGCGGGTTGCAATCTCGCCTGCAAGTTTTGCCAGAACTGGGATATTAGCAAGTCCCGCGAGATCGATACCTTGGCCGATCAGGCTTCACCTGAAAAGATTGCGAGGGTTGCGCAGCGATTGGATTGTCGCAGCGTCGCTTACACCTATAACGACCCCGTGATCTTCATGGAGTATGCGATTGACGTGGCGCTCGCCTGCCGTGAGGCCGACATCAGATCAGTGGCAGTGACTGCGGGCTACATTGCCGATGAACCACGCGTGGAGTTCTATCGGCATATGGATGCCGCAAACGTCGATCTTAAGGCGTTTACCGAAAAATTCTACTACAAGATCTGTGGCGGGCACTTGCAACCGGTGTTGGACACACTCAAGTATCTCAAGCACGAAACCGACGTCTGGTTCGAGATAACGACATTACTGATCCCAGGTGAAAATGATTCTGAGAACGAACTCGAAGAGATGACACAGTGGGTAGTCGAGAGTGTCGGCCAGGATGTCCCATGGCATTTCACCGCGTTCCATCCCGATTGGAAAATGATGGACAAACCGCGCACGTCCGCTTCGACGCTCACGCGTGCGCGGAACATTGCGGTCAAAAACGGAGTGCGCTACGCCTATACCGGCAACGTACATGATGAAAAAGGTGGCAGCAGCTACTGCCACGCATGCGGCCAGAAACTGATCGGTCGAGACTGGTACGTTCTCACGGCTTGGCATCTGAATAGGGACGGCACGTGCGCGTCCTGTGGAACACCGTGCGCCGGAGTGTTCGAAGCCGAGCCCGGAGTCTGGGGTGCCCGACGCCTGCCCGTACGCCTGAAAGACTTTGCCGCGTAGCGCCCGGCCGGCGTTCGATTGGCTTTGCTCGCGATGACACCTCAGGCTCAACGCATTCACGAACTCGATCATTTAAGAGACCGCGCACACGTATTTCGCGACCGTATCCATGCGGGTCGCGTGCTCGCCAAGATGCTGAAAGGCTACGATGGTACCAACGCGCTGGTGTTCGGCATCCCGGCTGGCGGTGTACCGGTCGCGGCAACCTTGGCGAAAAGCCTTGGGCTTGCGCTAGATGTGGCCGTAGTTAGCAAGATGACCCTGCCTTGGAACACCGAGGTCGGTTACGGGGCGGTGGCATTCGACGGTACGGTGAAAATCAACGATGCCTTGGTCCGCCGTGTGGGGCTCACCAAGGACCAAGTGGCACAGGGAATCGCGGCTACCGGTACCAAGGTCAAACGGCGCTGCGGCGAACTGCGAGGAAACCGCTCGTTGCCAAACTTGGCCCAGCGCCTGGTGTTTGTCGTGGACGACGGGCTCGCGTCAGGATTCACCATGCGCGTTGCGGTCGATGCCTTGACGCGCGCGGGGGCAGATACGATTGCGGTGGCGGTACCCACTGCTCACGCGAGTGCGGCCGAGCAGCTAGCGACCAAGGTAACCGCGGTGTATTGCCCCAATGTGCGCGAAGGCTGGGGTTTTGCCGTGGCCGACGCCTACGAACATTGGTCCGATGTCGAGGAAAGCGAACTCGTGCAACACCTATGTGTGTCTGATGGAGCGGTAACGCACGTACCGTTATCTCATTAATCTCCATGGACGGGCGCTGGGAGCATTTTCCACATGAGGCGGACATGGGTGTGCGCGGGACTGGCGACTCCAGGAACGCGGCATTTGAACAGGCGGCATTGGCCATGACCGCAGTAATTACAGATCCGAAGAATGTCGAAAACAAAGAAGAAATATCGATCGCGTGCGAAGCGCCTGACGATGAGCTACTCCTGGTCGACTGGCTCAACGCGCTGATCTATGAAATGGCAACACGCAACATGCTGTTTGGACGATTTGAAGTAAGTATCACTAATGGCAGTATAGCGGCGAGGGCCTGGGGGGAGAAAGTGGACACGCAACGACATCAGCCTGCGGTTGAGGTAAAAGGCGCGACTTACACGGCGCTTCATGTCGGACGCGATCGTGGTGGTGTTTGGGTCGCCCAGTGTGTGGTAGATGTATGATTTTCGTGACCAGTGAACCGTGATTAGTGACTAGTTGATAGTATCGACGAATCACTAGTCACTAGTGTCACCAGTCGCCTGTAACCGATACTATGGATCTAAACCTTCTGAAGCGCGAGTCGGAGTTCAGTTGGCGTATCGAAGCACGTGGGAAAATGCGCGCGCCAGGGATTATTTACGGCAACGAAACGCTCGTCGGCAACATGGATCACAAAGTCTACGAGCAGGTTACCAATGTGGCTACCCTACCTGGTATCGTGCAGGCCTCCTACGCGATGCCCGATGCGCATTGGGGCTACGGGTTCCCCATCGGCGGGGTAGCGGCGTTCGACCCGGCCGAAGGCGGCGTGATCTCGGCAGGTGGCGTGGGTTTCGACATTTCCTGTGGCGTGCGCACCCTGCACACGGGCCTAACGCGGACTGATATCGAGGCTGCACAAACGCCGCTAGCCGATGCGCTCTACCGCAAGATACCTGTCGGTGTCGGCAGCACTGGGCGCATTCGACTGGAAACCGAGGCGATGGACGCCATGCTCACGGGCGGCGCACATTGGGCGATCGAACAAGGCTATGGTGATCGCCGAGACCTCGAGCGCATCGAGGAGCACGGTTCGATGGCCGGCGCGCAGCCTGCGGCTGTTTCCCCGCAAGCAAAGAAACGTCAGCGTGACGAGATGGGTACGCTCGGGTCGGGCAATCATTATCTTGAGGTTCAACACGTCACCGAGGTGTACGATTCTGAAGTGGGGGAAGCGTTCGGGCTACGCCAAGGCGATGTTGTTGTGAGCATACACTGCGGTTCTCGCGGCCTAGGACATCAGATTGGAACTGAGTTTCTGAAGAAAATGGCCATCAGCGCACAGCAGCATGGCATTATGCTGCCCGACCGGGAACTGGCTTGTGCACCGTTGGATTCGGCAGTCGGCAAGTCCTATCTTGGCGCCATGCGGGCGGCGATTAATTGCGCGCTGGCCAATCGGCAAATCATTACGCACTTAACGCGCGAGGTATTTGCCGACGTATTACCCCGGGCAGAACTGAGGCTGCTCTACGATGTCTCCCATAACACTTGCAAGGTCGAGCATCATCGCGTCAATGGGGAACGAAAGTGTTTGTTCGTGCACCGCAAGGGGGCAACGCGCGCGTTCGGACCGGACCATCCCGATCTGCCTGCTGTTTTGCGCGACGTCGGCCAGCCGGTTCTGATCGGCGGATCCATGGGGACAGCGTCGTATATTCTCGTTGGCACGCGTGCGGGTGAAACCTTGTCGTTTAGCTCGTCCTGTCACGGCGCCGGGCGCGCCATGAGCCGGCACCAAGCTAAGCGCACGTGGAAAGGCCGCGCGCTCGTCGATGAGCTTGCCGAACGCGGCATCATTATTCGCAGCCCTTCGATGCGTGGCGTGGCGGAAGAAGCGCCAGGTGCCTATAAAGACGTCAGCACGGTCGTCGATGCCGCTGACGTCGCGGGGCTCTCGCGCCGAGTGGCGCGTCTTGAACCATTGGTTTGCATTAAAGGATAGTTCCAGACCAGTTGGCGCTACCGACCAGCGCACCGGGGCTATGCTCGGCTTTTGCCTATGATTGCGCGCGCCTATATAGGAACCAGCGGATGGAACTATAAGAGTTGGAAAGAGACCTTCTATTCCGGAATACCACAGAAAGATTGGTTGCACTTCTGTGCCCAGCAGTTCACTGGGCTCGAGATAAACTCAACATTCTATCGCCTTCAAAACACAAGTACATTCGAGCGCTGGCGAGATCAAACGCCGACTGACTTTCGCTTCGCTATCAAGGGCAACCGTTTTCTTACCCACAATAAGAAACTCGCTGATCCGATACCTTCGATCCGTTTGGAACGTGAACGCGCACAAGCGCTCGGTAAGAAACTTGCTGTTGTGCTGTGGCAAACTCCCGGCTATCTGCGCAAGAGCATGGACAAGCTCGTCGGCTTCGCGCGGGCGCTCGCACATTGGCCGGAGGTGCGCCATAGCGTGGAGTTCCGTCATCCATCGTGGTTTGATGAACAGGTGGCGGATTGTCTACATGAACACGGGGTGGCAGCGTGCCTCTCGGACGCCGCAGATTGGCCTATGTGGGACAGGGTCACGACAGATCTCGCGTACGTGAGATTGCACGGACACACCCGAACCTATGTCTCGGCCTATAGCACACAATCGCTCAAGCGCTGGGCGGCACGTGCGCAGATGTGGCGAGAGCAAGGGCGTGAGGTACATGTGTATTTCGACAACGACGCTGAAGGCGCCGCGCCTCGGGATGCGACCCGGCTGATTGAGTTAGTAGCGTAAAGCCACGGGGCTAGCGCCGAAAAGACGCCGCGGCTGCCTTTGATTACTTAAGCCGGCGCGCCCATAGATTTACAATAAGTCCCAGTGTTCGGTGGTCTCGATCACGCAGTTAACTTGCACAAAACACGTGGAAACTTTGAGGAGACGCCACCATGGAACCCAGTGATGCCAAGCCCAAGCGAGGCGATGCTTTAGTCATTGTGGATCTGCAAAACGATTTTCTACCCGGCGGCAACCTCGCCGTCCCCCGTGGCGATGAAGTCATCCCGGTTTTGAATCGCTACATCGAGGCATTTGAAGCAAGCGGCTTACCCATCTACGCCACCCGCGACTGGCACCCGCAGAACCACTGCTCGTTCAAAGCGCAGGGGGGCATCTGGCCACCGCATTGCATCGCTGACAGCCCGGGCGCGCAGTTCGCGCCGGGGTTAAACACACCGCAAGACGCCATCGTGGTTTCGAAAGCGACGACACCCGGAAAAGACGCCTACTCCGGATTCGAGGGCACGGATCTCGCAGAACGTCTTCAGAGACAGGGGGTGACGCGCCTGTTCATCGGCGGGCTGGCTACTGACTATTGCGTCTTAAACACAGTAAGGGATGCACTCAAACACAATTTCACCGTCTTTCTTCTGCGAGACGCCGTTCGTGCAGTAAACGTAGAGCCGGGGGACGGCGAGAAAGCGGAGCGCGAAATGGAGAACCTCGGCGCCAAGCCGCTTTGTGTAGAAGTACTCGCTGCATGAATGCCTCATCCAATGCCCTGCTCACCGATTTGTACATGCTCACGATGCTGCAGGGTTTCTATGAGCAGGGCATGGGAGAAACCGCGGTCTATGAGTTCTTTGTCCGCCAACTGCCTCCCGACCGCGGGTTTTTGGTTGCGGCCGGACTCGAGCAGGCACTTGAGTACCTGGAGAGCTTTCGTTTCGATCAAACGTCACTGAACTACTTGGTTGACACGGGCCAATTCACGCAGCCCTTCGTTGATCATTTGGCGCAGTTGCGCTTTAGGGGTGATGTGCATGCGATGCCCGAAGGCACGGTGTTCTTTCCCAACGAGCCGATTCTCCGTGTCACCGCGTCACTCCCGGAGGCCCAGCTTGTGGAGACGCGGCTCATCAATTTGCTTCACTTTCAGACACTCATCGCCTCCAAAGCGGCGCGCTGCGCCCTGGTCGCGCCTGGCAAGGTGCTCGTCGACTTCGGGCTGCGGCGTGCGCACGGCGCTGAAGCCGGTCTTCTGGCGGCACGTGCCAGCTATCTCGCCGGCTTCACGGGTACAGCCACGGTGCTGGGGGGTCAGCTATTTGATATTCCGATCTTCGGCACCATGGCACATTCTTTCGTACAGGCCCATGCTACTGAAGCCGAGGCCTTCGAGCACTTTGCGCATGCCCAACCGGATAACGTTGTGCTGCTTATCGATACCTACGACACCGAGGCGGCTGCGAGGACGGTAGTCGAACTGGCTCCACAACTTAAGAATAAAGGTATTGCCATCAAGGGCGTGCGCCTCGACAGCGGGGACTTAGTTGACCACGCCAAGAAGGTCCGAAAGATTCTCGATGACGGTGGGCTCACCGATACCACTATCTTTAGCAGCGGCAACTTGGACGAGCTCGCGTTACGCGAGCTGCTTGATCGAGGTGCGCCCATTGACGGTTTCGGTATTGGCACACGGTTGGATACGTCGGCCGACGCGCCCTATCTCGACTGTGCGTACAAGCTTGTTGAGTATGCCGGGCACCCTCGGCGCAAGCGCTCCGAGGGTAAGGCCACCTGGCCAGGCCGAAAACAAGTGTACCGTTCTTTTGATGACGCTAGGCGCATGCGCAGCGACGTGCTAACGACAGATGCCGATGACAGTGCCGACGAACCTCTGATCGAGCTTGTGATGCAGGAGGGAAAACGTGTGCCCTCTTACGAGTCACTTATCGCTGCGCGGGCGCGTGCCGCTGAGCAACTGTCCTGCTTGCCGGCGCACCTGCAAAAGCTCGAGATCGACCCGTCCTATCCGGTCCATGTATCCGATGCGCTACGGGAGCTTGCGCGGCAGGCGGATCGCGAGATCACAGAACATCGTGCTCTAAGCTAGATGACCGATACGCCTTTCACCGCCGACATTGCCCAGCATATTTGGGACACCAAGTACCGCTATCGGGACGGCAACGTTATTCACGACCGAACGATCGAAGACACATGGCATCGGATCGCGAAAGCTTTGGCGAACGTGGAAGTGCGGGACCGCGACACCTGGACAGAGCGCTTCTACAACGTGTTGCAGGGTTTCAAGTTCTTGCCGGGTGGTCGTATCCAGGCAGGTGCCGGCACGGCAAAACGGGTGACCCTGTTTAATTGTTTCGTTATGGGCATGATTCACGATTCGATGGAAAGCATCTTTGAGAATCTGAAGGAGGGCGCATTGACGATGCAACAGGGAGGTGGGGTCGGTTATGACTTCTCGACCTTGCGTCCTCACGGCACCCGCGCGCGCAGCACAGGAAGCATTGCCTCCGGACCCGTCTCGTTCATGCGCATCTGGGACAGCATGTGCGCTACCTTACTATCTACCGGCGCTCGGCGAGGCGCGATGATGGCAACCTTGCGTTGTGATCATCCCGACATCGAGACGTTTGTCGCCGCCAAGCAAGACAGCCGCGAGCTCCGACACTTTAACCTGTCAGTGCAGGTAACCGATGATTTCATGGAAGCGGTCAAGCGCAACGAAGATTGGGCATTAGTCTTTCCGACTGCAGAGCTTGGCGAGCGGCCCGCGACCGAGGAGACGATCGATCGACGCTGGTCGGGGCAAGCGGTGCCGGCGCCGTGCCAGGTGCTACGGCGCGTACGCGCACGTATGCTCTGGGATAAAATCATGCGCGCGACCTATGAATACGCCGAGCCGGGGGTGTTGTTTATAGATCGTATCAATCGGATGAACAACCTCTGGTATCGGGAGCACATCACCGCGACCAATCCCTGTGGTGAGCTGCCGCTTCCCCCCTACGGGGCTTGTGACCTGGGCGCGATCAACCTAACCCGTTTCGTTCACAACCCCTTCTCCGACGATGCGCGCCTAGATATCGAAGGTATCAGTGCTACAGCGGCTTTAGCGACCAGGATGCTCGACAACGTAATTGAGATCTCGCAGTTTCCGCTGTTGCAGCAAGCCGAGCAGGCGCGGGGTACCCGGCGCATTGGTCTTGGTTTAACGGGTCTGGCTGATACCATGATTATGTTAGGGTTACACTACGGCAAATCGCAGACCCGCGAGCTCGCAGCGGACGCGATGCGTGCGATCTGTCATTCAGCGTATCGCACGTCGGTTACACTCGCACGAGAAAAGGGAGGCTTTCCTTTCCTAGAGAAAGAACAGCACCTTCAGGGGTCGTTTATCCGCAGCCTGCCGAAAGACATTCAGAGCGGCATCGCCAACTACGGTATCCGCAACAGCCACCTTACGACAATCGCGCCGACCGGCACAATTAGCCTGCTCGCAAACAATATCTCAAGCGGTATCGAGCCAGTCTACGACTTTTCTTATTCTAGGCGTGTACTGGAGGCCGAAGGCGGTTACGCAACCTATAATCTGCATGATTACGCCTACAGTCAGTGGCGAGAGAACAACGATGCGAATCAATCGCTACCCGATCAATTTGTCGATGCACGAGGCCTTTCACCGGCGGCGCATCTCGATATGCAGGCCACGGTTCAGCCCTATGTCGACAATGCCATCTCAAAGACAATTAGCATCCCAGAGGATTACAGTTTTGACGAGTTCCGTTCCGTTTATGAAGGCGCGTATGACAAAGACCTTAAGGGTTGCACGACGTTTCGGCCGAACCCGGTAACGGGCGCGGTGCTAACCGACGAGGGGGCTGAGGATGGCATCATTGCCCCACATTGCTGCAGTATCGAACGTGAAGCGGATTGAGCTGTGAGTACGCGTAAGCGAATCTTTGTCCTCGACACGAATGTCTTGATTCACGATCCGACGGCGCTGCTTCGGTTTCAGGGACATGACGTCTATTTGCCTATCGTTGTGCTTGAGGAGCTTGATGCGGCTAAGGTCGGAATGTCGGAGGTAGCACGTAACGTGCGCCAAGTTAGTCGCTTTCTCGATGATCTGGTCGAGCACGCCAACGGGGACATATCGAGCGGTGTGGAGTTGCCCGGGGTTGCGAAAAACGCCAATGCTGGGCGCTTGTATTTCTACTCCGAAGCCGTCAGGAGCGCCTTGCCGAACGGGCTATCGCCAGAGAACAACGATAACACTTTGCTCGGCATTACACTCGATCTTGACAAGGCCCATCCTGACGGCGACGTCACGTTAATCTCCAAGGACATTAATCTCCGGATTAAGGCGCATGCGCTTGGTATCCGCGCTGAAGACTACACAAGCGATCAGGTGCTGGATGATGCTGATTTACTCTATAGCGGCATGGAAAAGCTTGACGACAAGGCCTGGGGTACCGTAACACAACCAAAATCGAGACGTGGCGAGCGCAAGGACGCCCCTTACCCCATCGATAATCCTCGAACCAGAGGCTGGTTTCCCAATCAGTTTCTTTATTTCGAAAGCGAACCCGCTTTGATCGTGCGACAGCATGATTCGTTGTCGGCCTCGCTCGAACCCATCACAGACTATGTGCACGATCAACACAGCGTCTGGGGCATTAATGCACGCAACCGCGAGCAGAATTTCGCGCTGAACCTCCTAATGGATCCGCGGATTGACATTGTCACACTCCTTGGCCATGCCGGCACCGGCAAGACGTTACTCACCTTAGCAGCCGGGCTCGCGCAAACACTGGAGGACAAGCGTTACACTGAGATCGTTGTAACACGAGTTACCGTCCCCGTGGGCGAGGACATCGGGTTCCTTCCGGGTACTGAAGAGGAAAAAATGGAACCCTGGATGGGCGCGCTCGAAGATAATCTCGATGTGCTCCACGAAACCGGTAGTCACAGTCACGGATCGTGGGGCCGGGCGGCCACACACGATTTCATACGTAACCGGGTTCGCTTGAAATCACTGAACTTTATGCGCGGTCGCACTTTCTTGAAAAAATACATCATCATCGACGAGGCCCAGAACCTGACACCGCATCAAATGAAAACACTCATCACACGTGCCGGCCCCGGCAGCAAGGTCGTATGCCTTGGCAACATCGCTCAAATCGACACACCCTACCTGACGGAGACCACCTCAGGCCTCACCTACGCGGTGGACCGTTTCAAAGAGTGGGATCACAGCGGTCACGTTACCTTGCGTCGTGGTGAACGTTCGCGCTTGGCTGACTACGCTAGCACGATCTTGTAACGCGCCTCGGCACTGGCAGTTTCATAGATCTGGAGTGAGCCTTACGGCTCACGACTAACGGTTAGCGAACTAAAAGCCGTCCAGCTTGAGCTTGAGGTCAGTGGCGCTGGTAGCGTGTTGTAGGGCAATTTCGTCATCGATCTCGCCGTGTTTAAAGAGATCGAACAGACATTGATCGAAGCTCAACATGCCTTCCGCCAACGTTCCTTTCTTAATGAGGTCGGAAAGATCCTTGACCTTGAGTGGATCGAGAATCAGCTCGCGTGCCAGAGCTGATACCGTCATAACCTCACACGCGACAATTCGCCCTTGACCGGATTTCGTCGGAATAAGGCGCTGTGCGACGATGCCGTAGAGATTCTGCGCGAGCTTGCCGCGGATGCTCGCCTGGGCTTCGGGCGGAAAGACGGTGATGATGCGCGGGATCGCTTCAGCCACGGCGGGCGCGTGCATGGTGGACAACACCAGGTGGCCGGTTTCGGCCGCCGTTAGTGCGGTCTCGATCGTTTCGGGGTCGCGCATTTCACCGAGCAGAATTACGTCCGGGTCTTCACGCATTGCGGCACGCATGGCGTCGGCAAAGGTATTGGTGTCCATACCGATCTCGCGCTGCGTGATGATGGAGCGGCGTTCGGTGAACAAGAACTCGATCGGGTCCTCGATGGTAATGATGTGCTTAGTTCGCGACAGGTTGATTTCGTTAGTCAATGACGCCAGGGTTGTCGACTTACCGGAACCGGTCGCGCCCGTTACCAGCACCAAGCCGCGTTCTTGCTTCACAAGGTTAACTACAATATCAGGTAGCTTGAGCTCCTGCGGTCGTGGAATGTCGGTGCTGATGACACGCAGCACCAAACCGACGCTGCCGCGCTGCTGAAAGATGTTCGCACGCACACGCCCGATGTCCTTGAAGCCGAAGGACAGGTCGACCTGGTGATCGCGTTCGAAGTCGGTGACATGCCGTGCCGACATCATCGTGCGCGCGATCCTGTCCAACATATCCGGCGGGAACGCGGGAATCTCGCGCACAGCACGCAGAACACCGTCAATACGCAGAATCGGATGGTTACGGGCGCGAAGGTGTACGTCCGAGGCCTTGTGCCGGACGGCCAACATTAATACCTGGCCGAGCATTCGGAGGGGATCCGTGGTTGCAGCGGTCGCCGCTCCTCCGTCGTCACCGGCGATCGCCCTATTTGTCGCTTCAACCATCGTTTCTAAATATAGCCTATCGACTAAGTGCTGTAACGAAAGCAACTGCTGCTAGCGGGTCGCCAAAAAAACCATAAGTTATTCTTTTAACTTAGAAAATATAAGAACGGGTGGGTACACATGTGGCATAGTAGCGGCTATGGTGGCAAGGCATACTCCTCTCCGCCACGTTGACAAGAGCGGGGATGACGACATTTATGCCAAGAGCAGGTTCGTTTCGGTGCGAGTGGCTGGGAGTTTTGTACTTAATATATCCCCTTAGCCCTTCTCTTCGCCGGGCCCGTCGTGTGGTCGTTGTCTAGAGCTTTGAGTCAGGCCAGTTCGATGACCTGGAAGGGCCGGCGCACAAGATTCTGATGGATGAAGACGAACCGGAATCTGCCCAAGATCAGCACCGTCCGAGCGCGTAAAAGGTCACGTTGAGTTATTTCTTGCCTTCGATCACGTCGTCAGCCCAAGTCAGCGCTGCCACAACGGTGGGGAAACCGATCGTGCTGGCCAGAAGGATCAAGGTGTGATAAATCTCGCCCGCCTTGGCACCGGCCTCAAGGGCGCGTCGGGTGTGACTGTGGACGGCGCCCTCAGAGCGAATCGCGGCAGCTGCCGAGAGCTGGATTAGGTGTCCAGTTTTTGCATCCAGGGGCCCTCCTTGCTTAGCGGCTTGACCAAGCGCTTCGACCGCATCCATGAACGTAGCGTGTTTTTCTTTTAAAGCAAGGTAAGCCTTCGATCGGATTTCCCCCATCATGTTCTCCTTTCTATCAATCTAGGTTGCTAAATGTTGCTATTGTAATAGAGGTCTCCGCCCAAGTCTTTCGATCTCTTGCTTTTCCAACGCTACGAAGTCCCTGGTCAGTTGAGCTATCTCCCGGTAGAACGATGACTCCGCGTCGCCTATCACTTTCTCACAAAACCCGGGGACCCACTGAGCGAGGTGTTGGTCGACGAATTCTTTTTCGACCGCCAACCATTGCATCGCCTCAGCGCAGGCTTCTCGCTTCCAGGCTTGAGCCTCCGCTTCTGTGATCTTTTGCATGAACTCTAGTTCCGTGCTGATATGATCGGGCAGCCCATGATAGCCGGATCGAAATTCAACACCTGCAGACTCAAGGAAGGCCTGCACTTGAATCGTTGACTTCCCCCACAGACCCTCGCCATCGGCGAGCGTATGCACGGATTCGTGCGGGGAAATATGCTTGCCAGGACCGAGAAACAGCCGCGTGTATTCACATGAAAGCTTAGCTAACAGTGGTTCCTCGGGAGAGCCTAGAAAAGACTCGTCGAACCTGACGCCGACGTCATTGAGCGCCCGAAGAAATGCCGGGTCTCTTATTTGCCTTAACAATTCGATTGTCGGCACGTCCCGATACGCGGTGGCCAGCAAACCATAGACGTTACTGCGCTCTGTGGTCTGCTGAACCATCCTCTCCGGATTAGGGAGACGTGTTTGACCATTGCTTGTGGCCATCGGCTACACTTTGTTCACCTCAACGACGGTGTCCATCCACCGCTGTTGACCGTTCACTGGATCCGGTTTGTTGGGGATCAGCCAGTTCGGATGGGCGCCATTATCTTTCCACCACTTGAGCTTGAGGTCACGATCGGAGCCCTCACCCATTGGCGACTTGTTGCCAGAAGCATAACGCCCATACTCCCAGTGTCCACAGTGAAACGAGATGGCAACGACACCGGGGAACACAGCCGGTGTGACCCGTGCCTTGGTTTCGATCCCGCCGATCTCGGAGCGCACGCGGATGACATCCCCGTCCTTGATCCCGAGCCGCTCCGCGCTCTGCGGATTTAGCCAGGCCGGATTCTCGTGATAGATCTCAGTCAGCCACTTGCAGTTCTGCGTGCGCGAGTGGGTTTGCACATTGACCTTGAACGTCGTGAGAATCAATTGATTTGATCTCATATCCTTATGCTCGGGTACAGCGGTATAGGTCGGCAAGGCTGGCAGGCCCTTCTCCTTCATGAGATCGGAATAGAGCTCGAAGAAACCGGACTTGTTCACCTTGTCAGGCTTGTAGCCGGTATAGACGCTGTCACCGATTTTCTGACCGACGTAACCTTTGTACGCATTCTTCGTGTGCATGTAGCCCGTGGCACGTGCCTCGTCCTCGCTCTTGGCCTTGGACTTCTTCCAGTTCCAGTAAACACCAGTCGCTGCATCGTAGATCACGCCGTCCTTGCCTACGGCAGACGCTGCCATTTGCTTCTTGTAGCCGTAGTATTTGGGCTTCACCTTCGGGTCGTGCCACACGCCATGCGCTTTCATGTACTCGAAACCGCCGGCTTCCTTGACCCCGGGTGTCTTCTCGCACGATTTCTTGACGAACTCCTCCTTCGACTTGACGCCAAGCGGAAAACCCATACGCTCGGCGAGCTCGCAACACACATCGCCGAAGTCACGCACCTCGCCGAGCGGCGTCACCACCGGCTGCCGCAAGTAGTACTCGGGAACTTGCTTGGGCGAGACCATGTCCTCCCAGTCCCAACGCTCAAGATAGGTCGCGTCGGGGAGAATGAGATCCGCCAGTGCCGCCGACTCGTCATAAGACGTCGTGACGGCAACCGTGTAGGGGATCAGGCTCTCATCCTTCAGGATTTCGATGTTCTCCTGGCAGTTCCCATTCGAGTACACCGGCTGATAGCAGTACCACATGTACACGTCGGGCCGGCCCGCACTGCCGTCTTTGATCATCTTGAGCACCTGATGACTGACATGGTGCGTCGGCAACGCCGCTTGTCCCGGAAAGCCGTCGATGATCTTAAGCTTCTTCGCCTTGGGCTTGTGCTTTGGTCCCTTTGGGTACTTCCATTTCGCGCCCACGCCCTGGCAGCGGCCTCCAGGATTGTCGACGTTGCCCGTGATGGCAGCAAGCATCTGGATCGCTCGCTCGCTATCATTGCCGTTATAGTGCGCGACGGCACCGCGGTAGCTGATGACAACGGCGGGCTTGGCCGTGGCGAACCCGCGCGCGATCGAGCGGATCTTTTCTGCGTTGACGCCGCTCACTTTTTCGGCCCACTCGGGCGTGTACTGCGCCAGATGCGACTTCAGCGCCGCGACCTTCTCGCTCACTGATGCGTTGTGATCTCGCGTCGCCTTGCAGAACTTTAAGAAGGCCTCGCCCTCACCGCGGTAGAGATCCTCGCTCATGATGACATGGCACATAGCAAGAGCGACTGCCCCATCCGTGCCAGGTTTCACCGGTATCCACTCATTCGACTTCGCCGCGGTATTGGACAACCGCACGTCGAAAGTGACCATCTTGACCCGGTTGTCGACTAACGCCCGCACTAATCTATGTGCTACAGAGGTATGATTGGTATGAGCCTCCAAACAGTTGCTCCCGAAGTTCAAGATGTATCGGGTATTGTCGAAATCCCAGTTATCGTAGTGCTTACCCCAAGTGAGCTCCTGCGCCGTCCATTTGCCCCCCTCGCAGATGCTCGTGTGGTTACCGATGGTCTTAGTACCATAAGCCCCGAGGAACGCGCTCTTGATGAGCTTGCTGGAGCTGGCCTTCATGCGGCCGTAGTGGAACATGAACTTCTCGGGATGGCCTTCATCACGCAGCTTCTGCAGCCGCCCGGCTACCTCAGTAAGCGCTTGATCCCAAGAGATCCGCGTCCATTTGCCCTCGCCGCGCTTGCCGACGCGCTTCATCGGATAAAGCACCCGGTCCGGATCATAGACCTGATTGATGCCGGCATTGCCTCTCGAGCAGATGAACCCCTCGGTCCTGATGGAGTTGGGCTGGCCGCTTATCTTTACAAGCCTTCCGCCTTCGACATAACCGATCGCCGGACAGCGGGAAACGCATTGCCAACACGCGGTTGGCACGGCCTTACGCTCTGCGCCCGTGCGCGGTGAGAAGTCCTTGCCCCCTTTCAGCATCGACTTGGCGTTGGCAGCAGTGAGGGCCACGCCGCCGGTTGCGGCCACCGTGGCCGAGGCGGCTCCAAGCTTCAAGAATTCTCGACGCGTTGTCATCTTGTCCTCCTTTCAGATCCCGACGGGACCCGTGATCTGCCCGGCTACCACGACCACATAGCGGAGCAAGAACCCGCCCGTGAGCACGATGACCGGCACGGCAATCTCGACGCCCCTAGGTAGGGTGAAGGCCTGCTGGTAGAGCAGCTTCGGGATCACGTAGAACAGCTCGATCAGAACCGGCACCAACAGCCCCACCACCACGAAGCCGATCCAAAAAAGCGGTGCCATACTGCCACCGGGGAGTACCACGGCGACGGCATCCCTGACGTTACCCACGGTCAGATGCGCGAACATCAGGAACAAGAACACGACCAACAACTCGAACCCGATGAGCAACACATCGGAAGCCGTCAACAGGTAGGCACTGTCGTTGTAGGCGCTGGCCGCCGCCTCGGTCTCTTGCCTTTGCGTTAGCGCCCGCACCAGTAGCAGCACCGCCACCCCCGTCGACAGCGCCGAAAGCAAGAATAACATTGCGATGATGGGCGAGTTCCAGAATGGCCGCGATGGCATGGCACCGAGCAGAACGCCCGTGTAGACCGCAACACCGATGCCCAGCGGCACATTGATCCAGGCCAACGCCTTTCTCAGCTTGTCGTGCTCGTCACCCGGTGCCGCGTCGGGGCGCATAAACGTGTACGCGTAAGCGAGGCTCGTTAAGATAAAGACCGTTAACAGCCACGTCCCGATAGACATCGGGGACAGGGTGATGGTCTTGTACAGATTGAGCCACTTGAACCAGTCTCCTGCCTGAAACGAGCCCAGCTCGAAGACGAGCAACCCGCAACCGATCATTACCGGTAACGGCGCGATAAAGGCGCCGTAACGCCCGACCGAGAAATGGCTGCCGCCAAACGCACCGCCACCGCCGCGCAGAAACACGGACGCACTGACGGTTAGCGCACCGGCGCCGACTCCTGCGAGGAACAAGTAGAGAATAACGGGGAAACCCCAGTACAGTTCGTGCGACATGGCTACCTCCTTTCCTTTTCCCGCCGGTGTGTGGTCACGCGGATATACTCATCGTGGGCACGAGCGGTGTGTTCATCGGCATGGTCCAGGCCGATATAGAACACATTCGGTTGTGTACCCTGCCCGGGGCGCAGCACCTGCACCGGGTTGGAAGCGACCAGCCTGGAGATCTCACTGTTAGGATCATTCAGGTCACCAAAGATGCGTGCCCGGCCAATGCAGGTCTCGACACAGGCCGGGACCAGGCCGCGGGACACTCGGTGCAGGCAGAAGTCACACTTCTCGACTGTGCCGGTGACCGGATTGGGAAACCGCGCCTCATAGGGGCAGGCCTGAACACAGTACTTGCAGCCGATGCAGATGTTCGGATCAACCACGACGACGCCGTCTTCTTTTCGCTTCCACGTCGCGCCGGTGGGGCACACGTCAACACAGGGTGGATAGGTGCATTGGTTACACAAGCGCGGAACAAAGCTTCGGTTTACATTCGGGTAGGTGCCTTTTTCCACGTACTCTACCCAAGAACGGTTAACGCCCAACGGCACGCCAAACTCGGCTTTGCAGGCGACGGTGCAAGCATGGCAGCCGATACATCGCCGCGTGTCGATCACCATCCCGTAGCGGACCGTGGATTTGACGGTCAAAGCGGGTGTCTTGGTGGGGAAGGTGGTCGCGAACGTGGCCGCGGCCGTGCCCGCGCCGAGTCCCTTCATAAAGTCCCTGCGACTGAGCTTGCCGTTCCTTCTGGTACCGCGAGTCACCTTCTCGGTGTTTGTTTGCTTACGCATCGCCGCCTCCTGTCGCAAGAGCAATGGTAATATATTGTTTGTAAGCTTATAGGCACGGCAAGCGCGGTTCTTTGATTTGCGTCATATTTAAGGGCCGACACGGCTTTTTTTGAAGAACAAGATCAAATTAATTTGATACGGATCAAATCACCCCCCATGGCAACCTGGATAACTTGGCGGTTAACCACGCGCGCGTACCCGGATACTTCAGTGCGACGGGGCTAGGCCGGCGTGGACGCGGCCGGCCCATTCGACCCCACTCTGATCTACATCAAACCCCACTCCGTATCGCGACCCTATACTGGGCAACGCTGCCACCGGGAGGCGCGCGTCGTGAAACGTCCTAGATCGCCTTGGCTATAGAGGAGCAGACTATTCTCGGTCTTGTTTACGAAAGTACTAAGGGGGATTCGGCGCGGTGGACGCACGCTTTGCGCGCCGCGCATACTCTGGCCGAGGGGCGGTTTTGGGAGCTCACATATTCGGCCAACCGGTCGCGGTCCTGGAGTCTTGGTTGGGGGGCACGGTCATCACCCGACTCCTACCGTTGGCTACCGACCACCATGCTGACCTCGCGATCTTCCGCGATCCCAATCCCGTGCAAGACAGCGGCTTGTTTGAATTCCTCGAGGACTACACGGAACGGCACCGAGAATATCTGCAAGAAGCCGACCGGCTCGCAGACCGGCGTACCGCTTAACCTTAAAGGGGTCTCGACAGTTTCGCTAGATAACCTTCGAAAACTTTCCAGCGCGACTCTTATCTCTCAAGTACTTGTCGAAAACCATGCAGATGTTGCGTATGAGTAAGCGCCCCGCCGGCAAAACGACCAAGGTGCCGCCCTTCAGCGCCAGCAAACCGTCGATCAACATCCCTTCTAGTCGTGGCCGCTCGAAGGCGAAATAACTATTAAAATCGATGCCCCACCGTTGTTCCAGTGCATGGGTATCAAGCGAGAAATGACAGATTAGCTCGCCGATGATCTCCTGGCGCAGGCGATCATCTGGGCTGAGCTGTACACCGCGCTGGATCGCCAGGTGTCCGGCATCGAGGCGTCGCTGATATTCATCTAGGTCGTGGATATTCTGCGCGTACGCGTCGCCCACGGTGCCGATCGCGGTGATTCCCATCCCCACGAGATCACAATCGCCGTGGGTGGAATAACCCTGAAAGTTTCGACAAAGCGTGCCGTTGCGCTGGGCAGACGCGAGCTCGTCATCCGGCCGCGCGAAGTGATCCATGCCGATGTAGACATACCCTGCGCTTGTTAACTTCTCGATCGTGTGCTGTAAGATTTCCAACTTCTCGGCCGCAGACGGTAGATCGGCCTCCCTGATCTGGCGCTGGGTCTTGAAGCGTTCCGGCAAATGCGCGTAATTGAAGACGGACAACCGATCGGGACCCGCCATTATGACTGTATCCAATGTTTGATCGAAGCTTTCGACAGTTTGCAAAGGCAGCCCATACATCAAGTCAAGGTTGATCGATTTGAATCCCTCGCGGCGGGCAGCTTCCATGGCAGTTACGGTCTCCTCCTGCGTCTGAACGCGATTGACCGCGAGCTGCACCTGCGGGTTGAAGTCTTGCGCACCGATGCTCACTCGGTTAAAGCCAAGATCCCTTAAGAGCGCGATCGTGACCTCACCAATGCCGCGCGGGTCAATTTCAATTGAATACTCGGCCGCATCGTCATCGCGTAAGGTGAAGGGGCGCCTGATCGCAGTCATCAGGTCGCGGAGCTGCCCATGATTGAGAAAGGTTGGCGTTCCCCCGCCCCAATGGAGCTGGTCGACCTGACGGTCTTTATCAAACAGACTTGCTTGAAGGGCAATTTCGCGTTTCAGCTGCACTAGATAAGCCGCCGCGCGCGCCCGGTTTTTCGTCACAACCTTATTACACGCGCAGTAATAACAGACCGTGGCACAGAACGGGATGTGCACATAAAGCGAAAGCGGACGTGGTATCGGGTCGTCGTTCGTCGCTCGCGCGTGGATGCGATAGTCGTCCTCCCCAAAGCCTTCGTGGAACTGTACGGCGGTCGGGTACGAGGTATAACGCGGCCCCGCCGTATCGTATTTCTGAATCAATTGGCGATCAAAATGAACTGTTTGGTACAAAGCTTACCCCAGCCTCGCCGCTCGACCACTCTATCCTGTGCTGACGAATCGAGGCCGCCATTCTGCGGCCCTTTTCGGCGGGTCCCTATGGAACTACAGAGGAGCAGCGCTTTCCTTGACGTGGATCAAGATTCCGGAAACTCGGCGATTCCGGCAGGGGCGCCTAGGATACGCGAGATGAAGGCGAACAACACGCGCCAGCCAGTGCGGCTAGGCCACCGCGATCGAGGATCTGGATGTGGCGGCGTTCGACAGCAATCAGCCCATCATGCTGAAACTGCGAGAACGTGCGACTGACCGTTTCCAAGGTCAGGCCGAGGTAGTTGGCGATGTCTTGGCGTGCCATGCCCAGGTAAAACTCGTGATTGGACAAGCCCCTTTGACCAAAACGTTCGGACAGATTCAGCAAGAAGGCGGCCAGACGTTCCTGCGCGTTCATCTGGCTTAACAATAAGAGCATTTCGTGCTCGCGCACGATCTCTTGGCCCATCAACCGCTGCAGCTGCCAACTAAGGCTGGGCAGATGCTCGGCCAGGTTCTGCAAGCGATCCACTGGCAGCTGGCAGATGCTGGAGGTATCAAGCGCACTTGCCGTACATTGATGTTGGCCCGTTCCTATGCCGTCGAACCCGAGGAGTTCGCCCGGCAGATGAAACCCGAACACCTTCTCTTGGCCGTCCGGGCTAATCGTGAACGATTTCATAGTCCCTGAGCGCAGCGCATAGAGTGCTTTCATGGTGTCACCCGTTCGGAACAGGTAGTCGCCACGGCGTAACGGGCTGGCACGCCGGATCAGGGTATCGAGTTTGTCCACGTCCGCACCGTCCAAACCAGCGGGCAGACACAACGATGACAGGCGACAGTTCTGACATGCGACCTGAATCGCCGGAAAGTCAATGATTTTTTTATTCTCCACAGTCAGGATTCACGCGACGCCGATTCGTTTGCGCTAGAACTTGTTACCGCCCGTAAACCGTTGCGATCTTCAATCTCGACATGCTTGCCCCTAACGCTTATCAACCCTTGCGCTTGAAGATGGCCGAACGTTCGACTGACCGTTTCCAAGGTAAGCGCAAGATAATTGGCAATGTCTTTCCGAGACATACTTAGATTAAACTCGCGTGCCGACAGGCCTCGCTTGGCCAGACGATGAGACAAGGTTAGCAGAAACGCGGCCAAACGCTCCAATGCGCTCTTTTTTCCGAGCAGGAGCAAGAGTTCGTGCTCGTCAGCGATTTCCTGACTCATGAGGCGGTGCAACTGCTCATCCAAACTGGGCAGCTCGCGGCTAAGTTCCTCCAAACGATGAAACGGCAGATCACAAACACTAGCAGTGTCGAGCGCGGTTGCCGTGCAGCCATGACGTTCGCCGCCGACAGCACCGAGGCCAACGAGCTCACCGGGTAAGTGAAAGCCCATTACCTGCTCGTCGCCGTCGTCTGTCAGTGCGGAGGTTTTGATTACCCCGCTGCGAACGGCATAAACGGAGTGCACGCGATCGCCCACGCGGAACAAGTGCTCCCCCCGCCGTAATAGCCGCCGGGCAGTGACTAATTTGTCCAAGCGCGAGACGTCGCTCTGATCGAGGCTCGCCGGAAGACACAAGCGGGCGAGACTGCAATGCTGGCAGTCTACCCGTACCGGGCGAAATCCGATGATCTTATTGGGCGGCAAGCCGCGGCTCCCCAGGAAATACTTGTGTTTCCTTACTTACAGCACGCGTTCTCCCAGGTCAACCGAGGCATTGGGGGTACGAGCACTGAGCATTTTCCAGTACAACACGCAAACATCGCGATTCCAACCATCGCCCAGGAAACCACAGAAATTTGACCCACCTCAAAGCATTTTTAGGCCAAGCTGTGCTAAATAGGAACCATCCAGCCGCCCGAGATGCATGGGGTTGCGGCTAGAGAGGACCCACGAATGTTGCGGTTCAAGACATGTTCGGTCGTGACGGTCGCATTGCTGTCCGGTGTCGTGATTGCCTGTACGCGTCAGGTCAGCTACCAGGCTGATGTCGAACCGATCTTCCAACAATACTGTACCGAATGTCACCTGTCTGAAGGCAAGGGCCACAAGCAAAGCGGCTTCCGGGTTGACAGCTACGAAAACGTCATGAAAGGAACCCGGTTCGGTGAGGTAATCGTTCCTGGTACGGGTATTACAAGCACACTTTATCTGCTGGTCGCGGGAAAAACACACTCGTCTATCAGAATGCCGCATGGGCAGCGGTCCTTGTCAAAGAAGGAAATCGAGCTGATCAAGACCTGGATCGACCAGGGCGCGAAAAACAACTAAGTGAATATGTGCCGCTTTTGGCGAAGTTCGAACGCCCGGCCTTTAGACTATCTGCAGGTTCTGTTACGGCGGTGTGGACTATGCGCCGTAGACTACATCGTGGAAGATGATGTCGTGGCCGTGCACGTCGATCTAGCCGGTCTGGTGCGGCTTCGCGAGGATGCGGGAGAGTTTCGGGCTAGATCGCAAGTCGTGCAGCGATTGCTCTTTCCGGTGTCGTGAGCACGACTTCAGGTCCGACGCTATTGGCTGACGCCAAGCTGGTAGCGATTGGCGTGTAGAGAGGGAAGGGATAACTGTCCAGTTAGGCTCCTGGCGCGAGTTCAATGACGACGCCCTGGGAAAAACCCTTTCGTAAGCTGTGCACCTATTTAGGGCTGCATTGACAGAATTGCAAACACGACCACGAGGGACAAAAGAATATGGCCCCAACAAAAGGCGACCACAAGAATACTGAAAACTTCATCGCGCGCTCGTGGCGTGCGTTGTGTAGACCATGTACACGTCATTCTCTTGGCACAGTGCTTGCCGTTGGCGTTGTTGCGGGAATCACTTTTTGGGGCGGGTTCAACACCGCGATGGAAGCAAGCAACACCGAGGCTTTTTGCATCTCATGTCACGAGATGGAGAAAAACGTTTACCGCGAGTACAAGAAAACCATCCATTACAGTAACCGCACGGGGGTCCGAGCTACGTGTCCCGACTGTCACGTTCCCAAACAATGGGTTCACATGTTCGTACGCAAGGTGCAAGCTACCAACGAGCTTTTTCATCACATTGGCGGGAGCGTCAGTACGCCAGAAAAGTTCGCAGCAAAACGCCTTCAGCTTGCCAAAGTTGTATGGGAGACCATGAAGGCGACGGATTCAAGGGAATGCCGAAACTGTCACAGCTTTCTCTCCATGGACTTCAGTGCACAAAAAGAGAATGGGCGTAGAAAACACAAACAATCCCTGAAAGAAGACAAGACCTGCATTGATTGTCATCAAGGGATCGCCCATAAACTGCCCGAGGAGTTTGTCGAGGCAGAGCACGAACGGTACGAAAGAGAAGGGGTGCCGTGCGCTGACTGTCACAAAGGCACGGCGCGTGCGCCAGCGGATGATGACTGGGGTAAGGACGACTAAGAAACGGAGCGTGGTCTAAACCGCCCAGCGACAGTTCGTCTGCATCGAGCAAACATTAGTCTATTAAGGGCGAGGACAAGCGGCGGGTCAACCAGTCGGCTGATACGAACACTGGCGTGACGGCGTTAAACGCAAGTTCATTTGATCCAAGTCAAGGACTAAATGCGAAAGGGAGGCCTAAATTTCAAATGAGGGGGAACGCCATTTTCTTGTTGGTAAACATCAAGGGGGTCAGCATGCCGAGTTTAAAATATGCCGTGCCTGCGTTGGTCAGCCTGGTTGTCCTCGTGGCGGGTCAGTCACAATTGGCCATCGCAGAGGATGCGGCGACCATAGAAAAGGGCAAGCAGCTCTACAACCAGAACTGCTCTGTCTGCCACCAAGCCGATGCCATCGGCAAGCCCGGGTTTGCACCCTCGCTGACCAACAAGGAGCTGTTAAGCATCTCGTCAGATAAGTTTCTTCTGGGCACGATACGTGACGGACGCGCTGGTACCGGTATGCCACCGTTTG
>JBHICC010000004.1:0-78513 GCA_046759385.1 Acidiferrobacterales bacterium
GCAAGAGTGCGCACGAGGCGGTCGGCCGCTCGCAGAGCAAAAGTTCTTCTGGGCCTACGAAGTTGAAGAACGCGTGCATGCCTCAGCATGACTGAGGAATCGTCAAAACCATGACCGATTACGTCCCGCCCGTACGTGAGATGGAGTTTGTGCTCAACGAGCTCGCCGATCTCGGCGGCGTTGCGGCATTACCGGATTATGGCCAGGCTACCCCGGATCTGGTGAACGCCATTTTGGAAGAAGCGGGCAAGCTCACCGCCGAGTTGTTAGCGCCGCTGAATCAGCCCGGTGATCGCGAAGGCGCAAAACTCGTGGACGGCATCGTGCAAATGCCGGACGGCTGGAAGGCGGCCTACAAACAGTTTATTGACGGGGGTTGGAACGGCCTCGCGCTTGATGCCGAGTATGGTGGGCAGGGTCTACCCTGGCTGGTCGCCACGGCGGTTCAGGAGATGCTGCATGCGGCGAACATGTCCTTCGGTCTATGTCCGTTGCTGACGCAGGCCGCGGTTAAGGCCATTCTCAAGCACGGCTCAGCACAACAGCAATCCACCTATGTGCGACCACTGACGGCCGGCACTTGGACCGGCACGATGAATCTTACCGAGCCGCAGGCGGGTTCTGATTTGAGCGCTGTACGCACCAAAGCGGTACCACAAGGCGATCATTATCTGATTACCGGGCAAAAAATCTTCATCACCTACGGTGATCACGATCTTGCCGACAACATCATTCATCTGGTCCTCGCGCGCCTACCCGATGCACCACCTGGAGTGAAAGGCATCTCGATGTTCATCGTTCCCAAGTTTGTGGTTGGCGAGGACGGGCGTCTTGGGGAACGCAATGATGTTCATTGCGTTTCGCTCGAGCACAAGCTCGGTATTAACGCGAGCCCCACCGCCGTGCTTGCCTATGGCGATAACGATGGCGCGGTCGGTTATCTTTTGGGCGAGCAGAATCGCGGGCTCGAGTACATGTTTACCATGATGAACCTTGCGCGGCTGGCAGTTGGCGTTGAAGGATTGGCTATCGCTGAACGCGCCTACCAACAGGCGCGTGAGTATGCCAAGCAACGTGTGCAGGGACGGCCGATAGGAACTCGAGAAGGAGATCGCGCCACCATCATTCATCACCCCGATGTACGGCGCATGTTGATGATGATGAAGTCGCAAGTCGAAGCGATGCGTGCCGTGGCGTACCTGGCAGCGAGCGCGTTCGATAAGAGTCTGCACCATCCTGACAAAGATGAACGAAAGCGACAACATGAGCTGGTCGATTTGTTGACTCCGATCGTCAAGGGTTGGTGTACAGAGACAGGCGTAGACATTGCGTCAATCGGTATTCAAGTGCATGGTGGCATGGGCTACATCGAGGAGACGGGCGCGAGCCAACACTTGCGCGACGCGCGCATCACGACCATCTACGAAGGCACCACCGGCATCCAAGCCAATGATTTGGTGAGTAGAAAAGTAATAAAAACCAAAGGGTTATCAGCAAAAATGTTAATCGAGACCATCCGCGAGACAGCGATCGATCTAACGTCCGACGGTACAGAAGAGATCGGGGCGGCGTTGACCGAGGGTGTCGACGCGCTTGCCGAGGCGACCGAATGGATCCTCGCTTCCGACGAACGAGATCGGCGGCTACCGGTGGCGGCGTCAGTGCCGTACCTGCATCTTTTCGGTATCGTCGTCGGTGGTTGGCAGATGGCGCGCGCGGCCGCGATCGCGCAACAAAAACTCAACGCCGCTGGCAGCGATTCACAATTCTATCAAGGCAAGCTTGCAACCGCGCGCTTCTACGCCGAACACATCATGTCGCAAGCGACGGCTTTACTACAGACAATTACGCGTGGCTCCAACGCAACCTTGGCGTTGGATGACGAGCAGTTCTAACTGAAAGAACAAACTCTTTCGTGCCACCCCCCTTGTGGGAGTAGGCAACTCTTAGACAAACGAACTTAGACCAACTCGTCCTCGCCACTTGTGGGGGTGGGATGAGAAGGGGGAGGGGAGCCGATGAATTACGAAAATATCTTTGTACAAAAACGCAACGGCGTCGGTTTGATTACGCTCAACCGACCGAAAGCATTGAACGCCTTATCGAGTGCTCTGATGTCGGAGTTGGGGCAGGCATTGGATGCGTTCGAAGCCGATGAGGACATCGGCGCGATTGTTTTGACAGGCAGCGAAAAAGCATTTGCCGCCGGTGCCGATATCAAGGAAATGCAAGACAAAAGCTATATGGACGTTTACCTTGCGGATTTCGCTACTTCAGGTCATGAGCGTATCGTGGGCTGCCGCAAACCGATCGTCGCCGCTGTCGCTGGCTACGCGCTCGGAGGGGGCTGCGAGCTGGCGATGCTGTGCGATTTCATCCTCGCTGCCGATAACGCAAAGTTCGGTCAACCGGAGATTACACTCGGCATTTTGCCGGGTATCGGCGGTACGCAACGGCTGACGCGTTTTGTGGGCAAGTCAAAAGCGATGGAACTCTGCCTCACGGGCCGCATGATGGACGTGCAGGAGGCCGAACGCGCCGGTTTGGTCAGCCGCATTGTTCCAGCTGCAGAGCTCGTCGATGAGGCGGTGAAGACGGCACAGACTATCGCTGGGTTCTCGCATCCGGTTGTGATGATGATCAAAGAGTCGATCAACCGCGCCTACGAAACTACGCTCGCCGAAGGCGTGCGGTTCGAGCGCCGGCTGTTCCAGTCAACGTTTGCCACCGAAGATCAGAAAGAAGGGATGGCAGCCTTCGTCGAGAAACGTAAGCCGGATTTCAAGAATCGGTAAGGAACGCTTCTGGGTGGATCTCTTTTGATTCCTTTTTTAGCGCGAGTGCGACATCAGGCGCCGTTGATTCACGCGCTGATGCCAAACGTATGCCGCGGCACCGACGAGCAAATTTGACAGGCTTGCGGCAACGAAGATTCCAGATACATCGAAGAAATAGGCGCCCGCGTAGGCCAGCGGAATATAGATAACGAACATGCGCGTCACCGAGATCACGACCGCTGGCAAAGGGTTCCCGAGACCGTTAAAGGCCGCGTTAGCGACCATGATGATGCCCGCCGTGCCGTAGCTGATTGGCACAAGCCAGAGATACAGCGAGGCGACCGCCACCACTTGCGGGTCATCGTTGAACAGGCGAGCAAGGGGCTCGGCCGCAGCGGCTAACGCGATCGCAAGCAAAACCCCCAATCCGAGACAGAAGCCACCGCTTATCCGCATGGCTTCGTGAATGCGTTCAGCTTTGCCGGCCCCAAGGTTCTGACCAACGAACGGCCCGATGATTGCCGACATGGCAAAAAAAACGACCAGGCTAACGCCCTCGATTCGCGTGGCAATACCAAAGCCTGCCACCGCCTCGCTACCGAAATCTGCAATCAGGGCAATGATGACCGCTGTGGAGACCGGAATAATGATGTTTGTCCCGGCAGCAGGCAGGCCGACATGCAACACCCGTCTCCAAGAATCCAATAGCATAGCCAGGCTCGGCACCTGATACGTGATCATGTGCAACCTGAACTGCAGCACGTAAAAGCCGAGCAGCATTGCCACAACCCGCGACGCCACACTGGCGATCGCCGCACCCTGTAGCTCAAGACGCGGGAAGCCGAGCCACCCGAATATCAACAAGGGATCGAGAATCAGGTTCAGAACCGCGGCGCCGACCAACAGTTGACTCGGCAGGCGACTATCACCCGTCGCACGGATTACGCCGTTGCCGACCATAGGCACGAGGAAACACACGTAGCCCGCGTACCAGATGGCCATGTAATCGTGGATCAGCGGAAGTAAATCATCGCTAGCGCCCAGTAAGCGGAACACCGGTTCAATAGTGAGTAGGCCAGCAAGTGTGACAACAAACGACACGAGCACGGACAATGCGGCGGCATCGCTGGTCAACCGTCGTACGCGGTCCTGATTACCTTCCCCGATTGCCCGCGCGAGAACGGACGACGTGCCCGCCATGAGTCCGATGCCCAAACTGATGAGTACCATGATGACCGGAAAGCTGAAGCTGATTGCTGCCAGTTCTTTCGCACCCAGTTGCGCGACGAACCAGGTGTCGGTCAAATAGAACAGCATTAGCGCGAGGATGCCCCAGATCATTGGCACCGTGAGCTTGACCAAGTGCTGACGGACAGGGCCTTCCGTCAGACGTGCATGGAGTGTCGCCATGAATGGAAAAAGTCAGGTGAGCTGGCGCCGCACGAACCATACGACAAGCGGTGGCAGCGCCACCCATTGCAGCAGAGGAGATAGGCCTATGCCCAGGATCGGGAGGGCGGGCATCGTTGCTGCATATTGCCAACGATCGAGTACTTGTGTCGCCAGGGCCTCGAACACAATCGTAATCATCACCCCTATAGCGATAAAGAGTACGAGGTCTTTCGCGGTGGGGTGAAGCACCCACGCGCGCGAACGCGCAAACACAGCTACGGTCCAGAAGGCGGTAAGCGCAATACCGACGTCACCGAATGTTGCACGCGTATAAACCTTGGTCATGTCCCAAATCGTCCACTCTGCCGGCTCATCAAAGAACGGCATTTGCTGCATCTCCCAGACAAAATGCAGCAAGAACGAAAAGATCGCGATGTTGAGCTCGGGTAAATCGAGTAATCGGATGGGACGGGCCATGCTATTACATGTTGGGATAATTCGGTCCACCCCCACCTTCAGGCACGACCCAGTTGATGTTTTGGGTTGGATCTTTAATGTCGCAGGTTTTGCAATGAACACAGTTCTGGGCATTAATTTGCAATCGCGGGTTCGTTCCATCGTCGTCGCGGATAATCTCGTAAACACCGGCCGGGCAGTAGCGCTGCTCCGGGGCGTCGTAATCCTTCAAGTTGATGGCGATAGGAACCGAAGCATCCGTGAGAGTCAAATGGGCGGGCTGATTTTCCTCGTGGTTCGTGTTGGAGAGGAAAACCGAGGACAACTTATCGAAAGAAACTTCGCCGTCATATTTGGGATAATCAATGGGCGCACAGGCGTTGGCCTTTTTGAGCAATGCATGATCGGCGTGATTATGAAATGTCCACGGCGCACGCCCGCGCAGCACATAGGTATCGAGTCCGGCGTACGCCATGCCGCGGTAGAGCCCCCAGCGGAACGCGGGGCGAATATTGCGCACCCGGTAAAGCTCGTCCCACACCCAGGATTTTCTGAGGCGCTCCGGGTAATCGTTAAGTGAGTCGTCTTGTCCTGCCCGCAAGCTTTCGAACACGGTTTCGGCTGCACTCATACCGGATTTCATCGCCGTGTGGGTACCTTTGATCTTGGCTACATTCAGAAACCCACCGCAGTCACCGATTAATGCGCCGCCGGGGAATGTCAGCTTCGGAATCGATTGATAGCCGCCTTCATTCAGCGCCCGTGCACCGTAGGCGATGCGACGACCCCCGACGAGCGTCGGCCGTATCAGGGGGTGGGTTTTAAAGCGCTGGAACTCGTCGTACGGACTCAGATACGGGTTCTTGTAATCGAGACCGATCACGAAACCGACCGCGACCTGGTTGTTTTCCAGATGGTAAACGAAAGAGCCGCCGTAAGTGCGAGAGTCAAGCGGCCAACCGACTGTATGGATGACCAGTCCCGGCCGGTGCTTGCTCGGATCGACTTCCCATAACTCTTTCAGGCCGATCCCGTACGTTTGCGGATCGACCCCGTCGCGCAAATTAAAGCGCTCGAACAAGGTTTTGGTTAAAGATCCACGGCAGCCTTCGGCGAGCAAGGTATAGCGTGCGTGAAGCTCCACCCCAGGCTGGAAGTTATCGGTTGGCTTGCCGTCGCGCCCCACGCCCATGTTTCCCGTTGCCACGCCTCTTACGCGGTCATTCTCGTGATAGAGAACCTCGGCGGCGGCAAAGCCGGGGTAGATTTCCACGCCGAGGACTTCGGCTTGCTCCGCGAGCCATCGACAAAGGCTACCCAGACTGATGATGTAATTACCGTGATTCTTCATCTGCGAGGGTGTGGGCAGACGAAACTGCCCATTCGCTGTCAAATAGATGAAGCGATCCTCAGTGGCCGCGGTGTGAATAGGCGCACCTTGCGCTTTCCATTCCGGTAGCAACTCGTTCAACGCGCGCGGTTCGAGCACGGCCCCCGAGAGAATGTGGGCACCAACTTCCGAACCCTTCTCGACAATGCAGACGTTGACCTCGTGATCATACTCGGCAGCTAACTGTTTTAGCCGAATCGCGGTGGCAAGACCCGATGGTCCCGCACCGACGATCACAACATCGTACGCCATCGATTCGCGTTCCAAGACTCGCACCTCGCGTGTTGAGCGGTAACGCTATTATATCGATCCGTCGTGCATCACAGATAGACAGCCACGTTTGCATCCGCTCTCGAAAGCGGCTAGCTTATGCGGTCGTTCTCGATTGAGCGGCGCAGATCAGGGAATCGCGCTCTTGGCACATACCTTCGAAGAAGCGAACGAGCGTATACAAGGCACGCTTCCCGGCGTGCTCGGTGTGAGTTTCTTCGCATTAGAATCCGGTTCAGCCGCTGCACGCCTTTCGCTGCGAGCGGATCACATGGCGCCGAATGGTTATTTACATGCCGCGACCGTTGTGGCGCTCGCCGATACGTGCTGTGGCAACGGCACGCTCGCGAATCTGCCCGAAGGCGCGTCGAATTTCACCACGGTCGAGCTCAAGTCCAATTTTTTAGGCACCGTGCGCGAGGGAACGATCGTATGCCGCGCGCAGCTGGTTCACGGCGGTCGGCGCACGCAAGTGTGGGACGCCAAGGTTATGGATCTATCCGAAGAACGCACCTTGGCGTTGTTTCGCTGTACGCAGATGATCATTTATCCGCGCTGAGTCGCGCGGCCTCGATATTTAAAGCCATGGTTAACAAAGGCATGTGGAGGCGTGTATGAACGTCAAGGGTTATCCCGCGATTGTGACAGGCGGCGGTTCGGGCATGGGCGCGGAGACCGCGCGCTTCCTCGCTGCGGCCGGTGCCAAGGTTTCGCTTTTGGATGTCAATATGGCGGGTGCCGGTGACGTTGCCAAGGAGATCGACGGGCTCGCGGTTGAATGCGATGTAGCGGACGCCAAAAGTGCCGAAGCCGCTGTCGCCAACGCGCGTGACGCGCACGGGCCGGTGCGGATCTGTGTCAACTGTGCTGGCATTGCCACGGCCAAGCGCATCGTCGGTCGCGACGGTCCGATGCCGCTGGAGGACTTTACACGCGTCATCGATGTTAACCTCGTTGGCACGTTCAACATCATGCGGCTCGCGGCGGCAGATATGCGTTCGCTCGATCCGGTTGAGGAAACCGATGAACGTGGCGTCATTCTCTGCACTGCCTCGATCGCCGCGTTTGAGGGGCAGGTTGGTCAGGCCGCCTACAGCGCCTCCAAGGGTGGTGTGGTGGCGCTTACACTTCAAGCCGCGCGTGAGTTCTCGGGTGCGGGGATTCGGGTGGTGACTATCGTGCCGGGTCTGATCGCCACACCGATGCTGCTCGGTATGCCGGAGGAGGTTCAAGAGAGTCTTGCGAAACAACCTCCCTTTCCGAAGCGGTTTGGCAGACCGGATGAGTATGCCAAGCTGGTGATGCACATCATCGATAACGAGATGATCAATGGCGATTGCATCCGCCTCGACGGCGCGATCCGGATGCAGCCTAAGTAACTTCCGACATCCAACGCAAAGACGCAAAGGCAAAAGTCTCTTAGATCAGAAAGCTCTTTGCGTCGAGTAGTTAGAGATCCTCCCTCCGCAAGTCGCCTTTCGGCGAAACCAGTGAGGCTGTCAACACATCTACCTTCGGCGTCGCTCGACGCCGATAGGCAGGTCAGTGACCCGCCGCATTTCCTCACGGTTTAGCAATTCGGGATCGTTCAGGTAGTCGATCAAGAATTCGAACCCGTCGAATCCCCAAAAAAGCTCACCGTCAACGATGAAAGTCGGCACGCCAAAGACGCCTGCCGCCAATGCGCACTCGCCATTGTTGCGCAGCGCATCCTTCACCGCCGGTGCGGCAATGCGCTCGTCGGCATCGGGTACATTCAGCTGCTGTTTCAAGGCTTGCCAATCTTCGGGCGCATCCGGACGTCGTCCCTCGCGCCAGATAAAGTGAAAGATTTCTCGGATGATCTCCAGATCATTATCGAGCGCAATGCTAAGACGCAGGACACGCAGAGGGTTAAACGGATGCGCGGGTGGTGCCTTGAAGGGGACGCCGTGTCTAACGGCAAGCCACTGCACGTAACGGTTAGTGAAGCGTCGCTTCGTTAGTAGCTCTGCGGGTCCCTTTTGTTTCCAGTACTCGAGGAGTCCGGCAAACAGCACCGGGATACACGTTATTGCCACGTGCGCGGGCAATCGGTGAAATTGGTCCGTGGCCAGATACGAGAAGGGAGAGATGAAATCGAAATACCACTCTAGTTTCTTCATCGCCCGCCGCACTCCCGCCGAGGTGAGCGTTAGCCGGTATAGAATCGTGGCCAGTGCACCTTTACGATCTCGCTGTTACTCGCAAGTGCGTGGCAACTATCAAGGATCGGCGGCTTTTTGCCATTGTTTGCCTCTCCCTTGCGTCGCGACTTTATAGGGTAAATCGTTTGAAAAGCAGTGGTCGCGACTGGTCCAAGCAATTCCCGCAAATGCGTGCAGCCGTTGACGCCACCCAACAGTTCCTGAACCTTACGGCGCCAACCGCGGCCGATGCGCAACCCAACAAGCAACTTGAAGCGGTCGGCAATCGCAGGACATACGCTAAAGGGTCCGTGATCGGTGACGGCTTCGGCATCGTGGATTACCAAATTATCGTCAACCGTTACGCGTACCCACATGTCATGAATTGGCTCGCCCGGCTCGATGGTTCCGCGTTCGCGGTTTTCAAAAGCGTAAGTCTTGGTGTCGACAACATGACCTTCGATGTCCCAGAGACCATCTTCACGGTGGTAACCGCGACACTTGACCGCACGTCGGTGAACGAGCTTGCGGGGGGCGGGGGTTGATAGTGGCATAAGCGACTCCTTCTGGCCCGACCGTAACTTACGTTTACGTAAACGTCAACAGGGCGATAAAAAACGCAAGCTATATCATGAGGTTGAGGCTGGTACGAGGCGACGCTAGTCTGCGTCCGAAGACGGGTGCTAAGCGCTTTCGAGCTCGCGCGCGCGATCGCGCAACTTGTACTTCTGAATCTTGCCGGTCGAAGTTTTCGGTAGTGGGCCGAACAGCACTGTCTTCGGAGCTTTGTAATGTGCGAGGTGTTCTCGGCAAAACGCGATGATGTCGTCTGCCGTTGTATCCGACGCTGAGTCTTTCAAGTTTACGAACGCACACGGTGTTTCGCCCCACTTGTCATCCGGGCGTGCGACCACGGCGGCTTCAAGCACATCGGGATGACGATAAAGCACATCTTCAACCTCGATCGAAGAAATATTTTCACCGCCTGAAATGATGACGTCTTTGGAGCGATCCTTTAGTTGAATGTATCCGTCCGGATGCATGACGCCGAGATCGCCTGAATGAAACCAGCCACCTGCAAACGACTCCTTAGTTGCTTTGTCGTTCTTTAAGTAACCCTTCATCACGATGTTTCCGCGAAACATCACCTCACCCATGGTTTTACCGTCGGCAGGCACGGGTGTCATGTTTTCAGGGTTTATGACCTGTAGTTCTTGCAGTGCGTGGTACGTGACACCTTGGCGCGCTTTGAGGCGTGCCTGCTCTTCCATCGGCTGTTGGTCCCATTCCTTTTTCCATGCGCACACGACGGCTGGGCCGTATGTTTCGGTAAGTCCGTAAACATGAGTCATGTGAAAGCCGGCCTGTTCCATTGCCGCCAAGACCGAGGCCGGCGGCGGTGCAGCGGCAGTCATGACCTCGACCGTATGCGAAAATTCACGACGTTCTTCTGGTCTTGCATTGATGACAAGGTTCAAAACGATTGGCGCGCCACAAAAGTGCGTGACGCGGTGATCGGCGATTGCATCGAAGATGTTCGGTGCATTCACCTTGCGCAGGCTCACGCTCGTGCCCCCAAGCGCAGCTAAGGTCCAGGGGAAGCACCAGCCATTGCAATGAAACATCGGTAAGGTCCATAGGTACACGGGGTGATGTCCCATGTCCCATGCAAGAATGTTGCTTAGTGCGTTGAGATAGGCGCCACGATGGTGATAAACGACGCCCTTCGGGTTTCCGGTCGTGCCGGAGGTATAGTTCAAGGAAATGGCCTGCCACTCGCTCTGCGGCAGTGACCATGCGAACTCTGGATCGCCCCGCTCGAGCAAGGCCTCGTACGTGATTTCGCCTAGAAGCTCACCCTCCGGTACGAGTGGATCGTCAATATCGATCACGACAGGCTTGCGCTTTAGGTTCTGCAGCGCCTGTTTGATAACGCCCGAAAACTCCCGATCGGTGATCAAGACCTTGGCCGCACCGTGGTCGAGAATGAAGCTGATCGTATTGGCATCGAGCCGGACATTGAGCGTATTCAGTACCGCCCCCGTCATAGCCACGCCAAAATGGGTTTCGTAAATCGCCGGTATGTTGGGTGCCATAACCGCAACCGTGTCACCCAGCGTGATCCCGTAACCCTTGAGCGCCGCAGCGAGACGGCGGCAGCGGGTGTAAGTCTGCGACCAGGTGTAGCGCACATCACCGTGGATCACCGATGTGTGATCGGGATAAACGTGGGCGGCACGCGCGATGAAGCTCAGTGGTGACAGCGGCACGTAGTTCGCCGGGACTGGATCGAGCCCGGATTCGTAAGGATTGCCGCTGAGGTCAGTGTCGCCCATGGGAATCCTCCTGTGCCGACCGGTTGTTGTTCAGATCGTGACTGGCCTCGCCTCGGCGGGGCGTTATACTGCCTCATTCTGCGGCCACTGGTAGCGAGACTTCAAGCGCCGGGCAGGATCAATAGATAGACATGTCGCGCGTCTCGATAGCGGAATTTGAGCAGATCGCCCGCGAGCGGGTGCCCTTCATGGGACAGCTCGGGGTGAAGGTCGAGCAGCTTGACGAAGGCAGCGCTCGAATCCGAGTCCCGTTCCGGGACGATTTCATACGCCCGGGTGGAACTATCGCTGGGCCGGTGCTCATGGGACTCGCCGACCTAGCCATGTATGGAGCAGTGCTTAGCCTGATCGGGCCTGTAGAGCTTGCCGTCACCACCAATCTCAACATCAACTTTCTGCGACGACCGAGCCCGGGTGATGTCATCGCTGAAGCGCGTATCCTAAAGCTCGGTAAACGGCTTGCGGTCGGGGAGGTCGGTCTGTTTCGAGACGGTGAGGACGAGCTCGTGGCTCACGTGACAACGACATATTCGATACCGCCGAGGCAAGACACGGAGCGATAAGCGCTGGGACTGGGATCCTTCTTGATCGGTCAGTGCGCTACCAACCGCCGGTGCGAAGCCAACGGTCTACGTGGTCCAGCCGGTCATTTCCCCAAAACGGCTCGTCATCGACGATCACATAGGGCGAGCCGAATACACCGCGCGCAATCGCGGCCTCGGTCTCCTGGCGCAAGCGCGCCTTTACAGCGGTATCCTGCAACGCGGTCAGCATGGTGTCACGGCCGATGTCGAATGGTTCGGCGACGACCGCTACCGTTTCTGGATCCGATATGTCTCGGCTGCCCACGAAGAAGGCGCTATAGAGTGCCTGCGCCAGCGCTTTTGCCTTTGCCGGATCTTGATCGTACAGCCAGTAATACGCACGGCTTGGCGCAACTCCGGAGACTGGTAGGCGTTCTGGCATCGTGAAAGGTACGCTATACAGCCGTGCCGAGCGGGCAAAATCACGGCACGCGTATTCGCCGACCAATGGCTGTTGCGGTAGCGGCCCGCGGCCATTGATCTTGAAAACCGCACCCATCAGATAGGGTCGCCAGGTAACCGCTCGGCCGTGGCGTTCAGCAATATCATCGATACGGCGGCTTGCAATGTAGCCGTACGGCGATGAGAAATCGAAATAGAAATCGATGGGTTTGTTCATAGATCAAGTATCAAGTTTGAAGTAGCAAGTAGCAAGCAAAACCAATTTCAGTTTTTGGATTTCCTTGATTCTTCACGCTTCATACTTCTCACTTGGTTTTAAACCCTTTCCACCGCCATCGCCGTAGCCTCGCCGCCGCCAATACACAGTGCGGCGACACCACGGCGTACATCATATTTCTCCATGGCAGTAAGCAAAGTCACGAGAATTCGTGCGCCCGAGGCACCGATCGGATGTCCAAGTGCACAGGCCCCGCCATGCACATTGACCTTGCCGTAAGGGAGGTCTAGGTCGTGCATCGCCGCCATTGTCACGACGGCGAACGCTTCGTTGATTTCAAAGAGATCCACCTCGGCTGTAGACCATTTGGTATTCTCAAGCACCTTGCCGATGGCATCGACCGGAGCGGTAGTGAACCAGTTGGGCTCGTGCGCATGGGTCGCGTGTCCGAGAATGCGCGCGTGCGGATTCAGTCCACGCTTTTCGGCCTCCGAGGACCGCATCAGTACGAGTGCAGCGGCACCGTCCGAGATCGAGCTTGAATTCGCCGCCGTCACCGTCCCGTTCTTGCGGAACGCGGGCCGCAGCTTCGAGATCTTTTCGATATTTGCTTTATGCGGCTGCTCATCGTGCTCGACGACGTGTTCACCCTTGCGCGTTTTCACGGTCACCGGGGTGACCTCCTTATCGAAGGTGCCGTCATCGATAGCTTTTTTCGCCCGCTCCAACGACGTAATGGCGAACTCGTCCTGAGCCACGCGGCTGAAACCGTAGCGATCGGCCGTGTCTTCAGCGAACGTCCCCATCAAGCGTCCTTTATCGTAAGCATCCTCGAGACCATCGAAGAACATGTGATCGACCAACTCCCCATGACCCATGCGCAGACCATCACGTGCCTTTGGCATTAGATAAGGCGCGTTGCTCATGCTCTCCATACCACCGGCCACCATGACGTCGTTCGTACCCGCAGCGATCAAGTCGTGCGCCAGCATTGCCGCCTTCATGCCGGAGCCACACATCTTGTTTATTGTGGTACAGCCCACACTCTTCGGTATTCCTGCGCTTAGCGAAGCCTGGCGCGCGGGCGCCTGCCCTTGTCCGGCTGGCAGCACGCAACCCATGATTACCTCCTGCACCTCTCCAGGCGGCACGTTCGCTCGCTCCAGTGCAGCGCGGATAGCGGTCGCGCCAAGTTCCGGCGCCGCGACGTGTTTCAGATCACCTTGGAAGCCACCCATAGGAGTGCGGGCGGTGCCCACAATAACGATCGAATCGGTCTTGGTCATCGTGCCTCACCTCGGGTCACACGGCGCGGCCGTTGAAGCAGCTCACCGTTACAGTTCGAACAGGTGTATTGCATCGTTTCTGTGCAGCCGCGGCAAAATGTACATTCATACGTGCAGATGTAGGCCTCGCCGTCAGGCGCAAGCGCCACTTCACACTTTTCACATCGTTGCCGCATCTCTAGGACCATTACTTAATACTCATGCGCTGCGCATCGTAAGGATCGCACTCGCTCAGATGGTTTCCTCGAACAGTTCCCGCCCGATCAACATGCGCCGTATTTCGCTGGTGCCAGCGCCGATCTCGTAGAGTTTGGCGTCTCGCAACAAACGGCCGGTCGGATACTCGTTGATATAGCCGTTACCACCCAATGCCTGAATGGCCTCGAGCGTCATCCAAGTGGCTTTTTCAGCAGCATAGAGAATCACGCCAGCGGCATCCTTGCGACTGGCTTCCCCACGATCATAGGCTTGAGCGACAGCATATACATAAGCCTTGCACGCGTTCATCGTCGTGTACATGTCGGCGAGCTTACCCTGCATCAGCTCGAACTCGCCTATCGGTCGACCGAACTGCGTGCGCTCATGGACGTACGGTACGACCACATCCATGCAGGCCTGCATGATGCCAAGTGGACCTCCCGCCAACACTAGTCGCTCGTAATCGAGCCCGCTCATAAGCACAGCCACCCCGTCATTCACCTTACCGAGCACATTCTCTGCGGGCACTTTGCAGTCCTCGAACACGAGCTCGCAGGTGTTGGATCCGCGCATGCCGAGCTTGTCCAGTTTTTGTGCGGTTGAAAAGCCGGTGAAGCCCTTCTCGATGATGAAAGCGGTTATCCCTTTCGGGCCTGCGTCAGGATCGGTCTTAGCGTAGACCACTAAGGTGGCTGCATCGGGGCCGTTAGTGATCCACATCTTGTTACCGTTAAGAAGATAATGATTATCTTTTTTGTCGGCACGCGTGCGCATGCTCACGACATCAGAGCCCGCGCCGGTCTCGCTCATTGCCAGTGCACCTACGTGTTCACCACTGATGAGCTTGGGTAGGTACTTGCGCTTTTGGGTTTCCGTTCCGTTGCGCCGAATCTGATTAACGCAAATGTTGGAATGGGCACCATAAGACAAACCGACCGATGCAGACGCGCGACTGATCTCTTCGACGGCCACCACGTGCTCCAGATAACCCATCGCGGCACCACCGTATGCTTGTTCGACGGTGATTCCGAGTAGACCGAGATCGCCCATCTTGCGCCATAGGTCAGAAGGAAACTCGTTGTCACGGTCGATGTCCGCTGCTCGGGGTGCGATTTCGGCGCTCGCGAATGCTTGTACGGACTCGCGTAGCATGTCGGCCGTCTCACCCAGTTCGAAGTTGAGCGAAGGGAACGCGCTTGTCGTCATGATTGATCGGCCTCTTTGGGCTTGTGGGCTGCGTCTGTCAACGTGAACAACGTCTGTAACAACGTGGCGCACATTTTCTCTGCGCCGTTTTTCAATACACCAACGTCGGCTTTGGCAATAACCAACGTCTTTCCCGCGTTGACCACGTGCCCGCGCGCGATCAGGCGCTCACCGTCGCCAGGTCGCAACAGATTGAGCTTATACTCGACCGTCAGCACACGCGAATGAACGGGCATTAAGGTAAAGCCGGCGTAACCAGCGGCAGAGTCAGCGATAGTGCTGATGATGCCGGCGTGAAAATAGCCGTCCTGCTGGCTTAGTTCCGGTCGGTAAGGAAGGTGGATCTCACAGTAGCCCGGCTGGACGTCGACGAGCGCGGCGCCGATGAGATCCATGATCTGCTGTTGTGCAAAGCTCTGATGGACGCGTTCGGCGTAGCCTGGATCTGATGGTGTCGGCGAAGGCATGCGTTTCCCCCGGGGCTGGGTATTCGGCCGCTGGCCCAACACCCGCGCGTGCCAATTTTGGGCGCTCCTTTAAGACCCTAACTTACGTTTACGTAAACGTCAATCTATGACGGTTTGTTCGAGCTTTTCAGCTTGGCGAGGCGCCCCTTGCACTGCGCTTCAATGTCATGAAGCTCCTTCAGGGTGACTTCGATATCACGCTGCTGCTGGCTCAACAGCGCCCGTCGCTCATCGATTTTTGCCAGAAAGTGTTGAAGTTGCCCCACTTCCCCGGTTTCGGCATCGTACATATCGAGCATCTCGCTGATTTCGGTGAGCGAGAAGCCCAGCCGTTTGCCTCTCACCACTAGCTTTAAGCGGACCCGATCGCGTGCGCTGTAAACCCGTGCTTGGCCGTTCCGAGCCGGGCTCAGCAAGCCCTGATCCTCATAGAAGCGGATCGTTCGCGTGGTAACGTCGAATTCTTGGGCGAGCTGCCTGATCGTGTAAGTCTCGGTCATGATCCCCAAGGCGATGTAGAATCGGTGCGATTATATATGATGGATGATGAGATTTCCCTTTACGTAAACGTAAATTCCTGCATTTTGCAGGGATATTGAGTTGACGTTTACGTAAACGTAATACAGAATCAGGAGACAGGAGCGCTGATCCTGCCCCAAGTGCTCCGCCGGAGGGGAACCGTGTCTCAGACCGCAGCGGCCAAAATCGCATCCCTCAACAAGGCGTACAAGACGAAACACAAGCTGCGTTTCGTCACGGCGGCGAGCCTCTTCGACGGTCACGATGCCTCTATCAATATCATGCGCCGCATCCTCCAGGCTGCCGGCACCGAAGTCATTCACTTGGGGCATAACCGTTCCGTCAACGAGATTGTCAACGCCGCTATCCAGGAGGACGTTCAAGCCATCGCTGTGAGCTCCTACCAGGGCGGCCACGTCGAGTACTTCAAGTACATGCTGGACCTGTTACGCGACCGGGGCGCGAGCGACATCCGGGTCTTCGCCGGCGGCGGCGGCGTGATTGTTCCTGCCGAAATGAATGAGCTTCATGAGTATGGCGTAACGCGTATCTACAGCCCTGATGACGGTCAGCAAATGGGGTTGCAGGGCATGATCAACGACATGCTCGCGCGCAGTGACTACGATCCGATCGAGAAAGCGCTGGTTGATATCGCAACGTTAGCAGCAGGCGAGGCGCGCTCGCTCGCGCGCGTGATCTCAATGCTTGAGAGCGGGAACGCGGATCGTGCATTGATGCAGAAACTGATAGCAGAGGTGCGCGCGCTCAAGAAGCACATACCCGTGATCGGCATAACCGGGACGGGCGGTTCGGGAAAGTCCTCGCTGACTGACGAGTTGGTGCTGCGCTTTCGGCTGGACCGTCACGACAAGTTCAAGATCGCGATTATTGCGGTGGACCCCTCTCGACGCAAGACCGGCGGAGCGTTGTTGGGTGATCGCATTCGCATGAACGCGATTGACTCACCCGGTGTCTACATGCGTTCGCTTGCGACACGGACGGCCGGTAACGAAATGCCACCAGCGCTTTCCGAGATCATTGCTGCGACAAAGCTCGCCGCTTTTGATCTGGTTTTTGTGGAAACACCAGGTATTGGTCAAGGCGACGCTGCCATTGTGCCGTTTGTTGATGTCTCGCTCTACGTGATGACACCGGAGTTCGGTGCAGCCAGTCAGCTCGAGAAAATCGAGATGCTGGACTACGCCGACTTCATCGCTATCAACAAGTTCGACCGCAAGGGTGCGCAGGATGCGTTGCGCGACGTACGCAAACAGGTGCAGCGCAACCGCGAGGCATTCAGTGCGCCGCCTGAGGAAATGCCTGTCTATGGAACGATCGCTGCGCGCTTCAACGATGACGGCGTCACCGCGCTCTACCAAGCGCTGCTCGATGTGTTGGGTGAAAAGGGCCTAGCGCGAGAAAATGGTCGGCTGCCCCGCGTCACGGTGCGTGCGTCGACCAAGGCAACCGTGATTGTCCCGCCAACCCGGCAAGGCTATCTCGCCGAGATCGCAGAGGTTGTACGAACGTATCGTCAAACAGCGCATGAACAGGCGCAGCTTGCGCGGGAGCGACAACATCTGCAGGAATCAAAGCGTATGCTCGAGGCAGCGGATAAGGATGCGGCTGCACTGGATGCGCTCATTGCCGAACGCGAACAGGCACTTGACGCACGCACGCGCAAGCTGCTGGATATCTGGCCTCAGATCAAAGCGAGCTATTCTGGCGACGAGTACGTCGTGAAAATCCGCGATAACGAGATTCGTACGCCACTCACCTATACAACGTTGTCGGGGACCAAAATTCCCAAGGTGGTGCTTCCCAGATACGAGGACCACGGCGAACTTTTGAAATGGCTGCTGCTGGAGAACATCCCGGGTACATTTCCGTATACGGCGGGTGTATTCGCCTTCAAGCGTGGGGAGGAAGAGCCGACGCGTATGTTCGCGGGCGAGGGCGACCCGTTTCGCACCAACAAGCGCTTCAAGTACCTTTCCAAGGATTACGAGGCCAAGCGGCTCTCGACCGCCTTCGACTCGGTCACGCTTTACGGCTGGGATCCGGACCAGCGCCCCGATATCTACGGCAAGGTGGGAAATTCTGGTGTGTCGATCGCTACCTTGGAAGACATGCAGGCGCTCTACGATGAATTCGACCTGTGTGATCCGATGACGTCAGTGTCGATGACCATTAACGGCCCAGCCCCGACGATCCTGGCAATGTTCTTAAACACGGCGATCCAGCAACAACTCGACAGGTTCGAACAAGACAACGGGCGACCGCCGACCGACGAGGAAATCGAGAAGGTTCGTGCTTGGGCGTTAGAAAACGTCCGCGGCACGGTACAGGCAGATATCCTGAAGGAGGATCAGGGTCAGAACACATGCATCTTCTCGACCGAGTTTAGCCTCAAGCTGATGGGCGACATCCAGGAGTATTTCATCCAGAACAGTATCCGCAACTTCTACTCGGTATCGATATCCGGCTACCACATTGCAGAAGCCGGTGCGAACCCCATCAGTCAACTTGCCTTCACTTTGGCCAACGGCTTCACCTATGTTGAGGCCTACCTCGCTCGCGGTATGCATATTGATGACTTCGCGCCTAACCTCTCATTCTTTTTCTCCAATGGCATGGATCCCGAGTATTCGGTGATGGGGCGCGTCGCACGCCGGATCTGGGCGACCGCGATGCGCTTCCGCTATGGCGCTAATGAGCGCGGCCAGAAGCTCAAGTACCACATCCAGACCTCGGGCCGCTCATTACACGCGCAGGAGATCGACTTCAATGACATTCGCACGACACTCCAAGCGCTGATCGCGGTCTATGATCATTGCAACAGCCTGCATACGAACGCATACGATGAGGCGATCACGACGCCCACGGAAGAGTCTCTACGTCGAGCGATGGCGATACAGCTCATCATCAATCGCGAATGGGGACTGGCCAAGAATGAAAATGCTAACCAGGGCGCGTTCATCATCGAAGAGCTCACGGATCTCGTCGAGGAGGCGGTCCTACAGGAGTTCGAGCGCATCGCCGAACGCGGGGGCGTGTTGGGTGCAATGGAGACCGGCTACCAGCGGGGCAAGATCCAAGACGAATCTCTGTACTACGAGCGGCGCAAGCACGACGGCAGTCTACCTATTATCGGCGTTAATACCTTCCTCAACCCGACTCCGCCACAAGACGTGACGGTAAAGCTTGCGCGATCCACAGAGAAGGAGAAGCAGAATCAAATTCGCCGGCTGCGCGCGTTCCAGGAGAAACATAAAGAGCAGGCGGCATCCGCCCTGGAGCGCATCAAGCGCGCGGCCATTAACGACGAGAATGTCTTTGCCGTTCTCATGGACGCCGTGCGTTACTGCTCGCTAGGCCAGATCACGCAGTGCCTGTTCGAGGTCGGTGGCCAGTATCGGCGCAATATGTAAGCCGCGACCCCGAAATCATCGCACACTGTTCTTTGGATTTTTTCACTGCCGCCTGATCGGCTTATACTAGCCGATGGAGCCCGATCCTTGCCTCGGCGCCGCTAGACGATAGAGGCGCTGTGAGGCCGGAGTGGCCGGTCGGGTTTTATTTTCGAGCGCCTCAAACGCACACGGAGGATTACAAGAATGAACTACGTGGGCCGTCCCGCTTGGCGAAATCAGTGGTTTGTCCTCACCGTCAAGGTCGTGTTACTCGTTTTGGCTGTTTTCCTCGCGATTGAAAGCGTGCGGGATCCAGCCAGGGCCGACTTATTGCTTATCGGCGCAGCCACGGCAGGCGTGGCGTTTGTCGTGCTGCTTGTGGTTGCGTTTTATCGGCGATACTCCTGGAAGTATTCCATAAGCAACGACACTATAGAGAGTCGCCATGGAATAATCGCGCGCGATATTAGCTTTATTCGGGTCAAGGATCTACGAGGCGTGAGCATAAACCAATCCTTGTTCCAGCGCTTATTTCGACTCGGTGACATCAATTTCAGCAGTGCGGCCGATCCGGGAAGCGAAGTCACCTTCCACGGGGTAAGCGGTCCCCTCAAAATCAAGGAGAAGGTGCAAACGTTGCAGGGCGGTAGGTGATGGTTGTTCCGAGCAGTCCATTTTTGGCTCGATCACGCCACGTAAGCCTCGCCATGATGTTTAAGACTAACTCGCCTTTTAAATCCCTGATCCCAAGCCTTGCGCTCATCGCGATCAGCCTGCTTCCAGCTTGTCAGAGCGTGTACTACGGGACCATGGAGAAGTTTGGTTATGAGAAGCGCGACATTCTCGTTGACCGCGTCGGCGATGCACGCAAGGTACAGGAGAATGCCAAAGAGCAGTTCGCCTCAGCACTGGAACAATTCATCGCTGTAACAAATTATGATGGTGGCGACTTGGAAAGACAGTACCGCAACCTAAAAGGCGAGTATGAAGACAGCCAGTCGAGAGCAGACTCTGTGCGTGAGCGCATTGCAGCTGTGGAACGAGTTGCCACGGATCTGTTTATCGAGTGGGAAAAGGAACTCACGCAATATACGAGTCAGGAGCTTCGGCGGGGTAGCCAACGTCAGCTGAACGCCACGCGCACCCGGTACAAGCAGCTGCTCAGAGCGATGAAGCGCGCCGAAAGAAAAATGGACCCGGTGCTCAGCGCATTCCGTGATCGGGTGCTTTTTCTAAAGCATAATCTTAATGCACGCGCCGTCGCGGCGCTGCGTACGCAGCGAGCCTCGATTGAGGCGGACATTACTTTGCTGATTAAGGACATGAATCGGTCCATTGCTGAGGCGGATCGATTCATCAAAGAGATGTCGAGTAGCTAGGCGGCTTGGCGAACCGCCTTGTGTCGTAACGGATCTTTAGCGGATCATCCTCACAACGTAAGGTAATGTCAGAGAGAGCGACAAAGATGCCGGTGAGCGAACCGGTCCTATCACCCCGGCGGTCTGTCTCCCTAAGTCGAACCACGCTGTCCGGTAAGTTCGTTTCACTAGTGCCGCTGGAGCCGGCACGAGACGTGAGCGATCTATATACCTCGTCACACGGCAGCGAGGAAAAAGAACGACTCTGGGCCTACATGGCCTACGGACCGTTTGCTGACGCGAGAACAATGGCGCAGTGGCTGCAGGAACAAGCGGTGTCCGAGGACCCACTGTTCTTCACCGTCGTCGAGCAGGTTTCACACACCCGCGTCGGCGTGGCGAGTTTCGCCAATAACGTACCGCCTATGCGGCGCATCGAGCTAGCTCACATCTGGTACGGATCCGCTTATCAACGGACGGCGATTAACACCGAAGCGGTCTATATCATGCTGTGCCATGCGTTCGAGAAGCTTATGTACCGCCGGGTCGAATGGAAGTGTGATGCGCTCAACCAAGCATCCCGTCAGGCAGCCATAAGGCTGGGGTTTACCTACGAGGGCGTGTTCAAGAAGCATATGATAGTGAAAGGCCGAAACCGCGATACGGCGTGGTTCGCCATGACGGACGATAACTGGCCTAGCAGAAAAGAGAATTTGGAGGCTTGGCTGTACGCCGATGGTCTCGACGGTTTTACCAGGAGGCATTTGTCATTGAACGAGCTTAATAAGAAACGCGGCCACGCAGAAAACAAATCGTGAAGATTACAGACGTTAAGCCATTACTACTCGATCGATTTCTTTTTGTAGAAGTGAGTACCGACGAGGGCATAAAGGGCCTCGGCGAATCGGGTGCGTGGGCATTTCTCGAGGCTTCCGCCGAAGCAGTGAATACGTTCAAGCGTTACCTCATTGGTCAGGATCCACTTCGCATCGAGCATCACTGGCAATATCTGTATCGTTGGACGCACTTCCGAGGGGCGGCGATTATGGGCGCACTCAGCGCTATCGACATCGCGTTGTGGGACATCGCCGGCAAGCACTTCGGCGTACCGGCGTACCAGCTACTGGGCGGGAAATGCCGCGACACGGCCAGAGCCTATTGTCATGTCTTTGGCAATTCGACCGAAGCCTTAGTCCAGGCCTGTAGCGATGCCAAAGAGAAAGGGTTCACCGCAATCGGACACCTCTCGCCTTTCTTGGATGAACCGCGCGAGGAGCCGTACTATGAAGCGTACGCGACTTTGATTGAGTCGGCGGTAGAACGAGTGCGGCGATACCGAGAGGCGGTAGGGTCCGACGTCGATCTTTGTATTGAGGTCCACCGTCGACTTACCCCCGCCCAAGCAGTCGCGCTTGCACGTGGCATCGAGCTATACCGGCCGTTTTTTATCGAAGACCCGACACTGCCCGATAACTTGGATGCGATGGCAGAGATTGCGTCGAAGGTTCATATTCCCATTGCTACGGGCGAGCGGCTGCACACCATCCACGAGTTCGAGATGTTGCTCGCCAGAGGCGCAGTGCAGTACGTGCGCCCAGACGTGTGTCTTTGCGGCGGGCTCACGCACTCCAAGAAAATCGCTGCCTTAGCCGAAGCGCGCTATGTCGGCGTCGTACCTCACAACCCCTTGAGTCCAGTGAGCACGGCAGCCTGTGTGCAACTCGCGGCCTGTATACCTAACTTCACGCTTCAGGAGTATCCCCTGGTGGAGGGCACCGCACGCGCCGCGCACATCCCGATGGGGGGTGAGGCCGTTGCGGCTGGATTGGTGAAAACATCACTTAAGGTAGAAGACGGCTTTATTGTCGTTCCGAACGGGCCCGGTATCGGTACTGAGTTGGCCGAAGACGCGGAGGAGCGTTTTCCCTTCCGGCCCAGACCCGTAAAGACACGTCTGCACCGCGATGGTTCGGTCGTAGACCAGTAACGATTTACTTAGGCAAGCGAGATATCGCATTGGACTCATGCTCAGAAGCCGCCGATTTCCTCGCTCAATTGAGATTCAATCGGTGTACCGAAGTCGATTGTCCCGTCCAAATTCGACCTCAGGATATCGCTTCCGGCTACGCGATCCAGGATTCCCTGGTTAGACGATTCCTGGAGCGATACGGCGGGCACGTTATCGGATATAAAATTGCCTGTACTAACGAATCAGCACAGAAGCTCCTTAACACCGACGCGCCTGTCTTCGGCCGCTTGCTTACAGCTTTCGTACATCCCAGCCCCGCTTTGCTAAAGGGTGACGATTTCGCCATCCTCGGCATTGAGGCCGAGTTTGCTTTCGTTATCTCGCAGGATGTGCCGACCGTAGGCGTTCAACAAACCGCTGAGACAATCATTAACTATGTCGAAAGGATGGTTCCAGCGATCGAGCTTGTCGGCCACCGTTTTTCCGACTGGGGCAAGTTCGATGCGCCATTACTGATCTCGGACAACGCGGTTCATCAGGCCTGGATTGCCGGCACAGCGTCCGACGAGTGGCGTGATTTGGATCTTTCGGAACATACCGTTCAGCTGATCGTGAACGGCGAGGTGAAGGCGATCGGTAGTGGCGCTAATGTTCTCGGACATCCGCTGAATGCACTTGCTTGGCTTGCCAACGAGCTACCGACGTGGGGGCACGCGCTTAAGGCGGGTAACATCGTGACGACGGGTACGTGCATTGATGTGTATACGGCAAAACCTGGCGACAAGATCCGCGCCGACTTTGGCACACTCGGGAGTGCCGAGGTTAGTTTCAACGAGTCTTAGTACTGCCTTGGCGTAGACAGTAAAACTCTACCCGAAAGCGATTTCTCTCGACCTCTTGTCGATGTATTGGTTACTTACAATCCTGTTTCCGAGGTTCGTAAGTGCTTTCTACGGTTTCGAAGTGCTCCACATACTAACCGGCATCGTCGCCGGCTACATCACAGGCCGCCTCGCAGCTGGGAGCGGTCTTCTAAATCCCGCGGTCGTGGCCATAGTTGGCGCGCTTCTTTTGCCGCTCTTTGGGTTGCGTCCTGATACCTCTCCCTACGGTAGCATTGCTGATTATCTTGGTGCGGCGGCGTACGCACTGTTGGCGCCGGGGGTTTTGGTTTGCATGGCCGAAAGCATCGGAGATCTGCACACCCGCTAGACATGATCCTTACTCGGTTACGGTTATACTAAGAAGAAATGGGCAGAGCTCGATCTTGGGCTTATACTTTCTTTTTTCATTGTTGGAGGGAGATTTGTCATGGTGACGATTGGCTCGCTCTGGCTCGCGATCGTCTTGTCCGCAGTTCTCGTGTGGATCGCAAGTGCATTAGTCTGGATGGTGCTACCGCACCATAAATCCGAGTTCAAAGGGTTACCGGATGAGGACTCAGCCCGTAAGGCACTGGCCCCACAGAACCTGACGCCCGGTCAGTACAACATTCCGCATTGCGTGTCTTGGGATGAGATGAAGCAACCCGAGGCGCAGAAAAGGTTCGAGCAAGGCCCCGTCGCTTTCATTACCGTAGTCCCAAATGGCGCCCCGGCGATGGGTAGAAACATGATTCTGTCATTCATCTACTACCTATTGGTCGGTACCGCCGTTGCATATGTGGCCAGTCGATCGCTTGCATCCGGCGACGACTATCTCTCGGTGTTTCGGCTCACCGGGACGGTGGCGTGGTTGGCATACGGTGCAGCGCTGATCCCGGACGCAATATGGTTCGGACGGCCGTGGAACACGGTGGCCAAGCACCTGATCGACGCATTCGTCTACGGGCTCCTTACTGCGGGCGTATTCGGATGGTTGTGGGCGAACTAACTGTATCGAATTTCATTCTTTAATCGCTAGACTTATGTCTGTTCTCATTCTTGGTCTCGTTGTGTTCTTGGGCATCCATCTGGTGCCGACGTTTTCCGATCTGCGCCAGGGACTAATCCAGCGGTTCGGTGAGCGAGGATACAAGGGTGTGTTCGCGGCCATTTCACTCGCGGGGCTCATTCTTATCATCGTCGGTAAGGGCAGGGCGGATTTCGTCCCGCTCTGGCAACCGCCTGTTTGGGGTAGGCACATAGCTCCGCTGCTCATGTTACTTGCTTTTGTTCTACTGTCGGCGGCCTACTTGCCTAGCAATGTAAAGCGTTTCACGGCTCATCCGATGCTTTGGGCGGTTACCCTTTGGTCCGCGGCGCACTTGCTAGCTAACGGAGATCTCGCATCTTTGCTCCTGTTCGGAACCATTGGCCTATTTGCCCTATTCGACATGGTATCCGCCAACATGCGCGGTGATACCAAGTCCAAAACCAGGTACGCGCTAACGAAAGATGTGATTGCCGTTGCGATAGGGCTGGTGGCTTATGTCGTACTTGTCGTGCTGCATCCCTACCTCTTCGGCGTGCCGGTGTTCGCCTGATAACAGGCCGCAACGAGTACTACATGCTCAACGACATTAAACTCAAGCTTGCATCCTTAATTGACGCAACCAGCATCGCTTGTATGTCTCGCGAGCTCATCGAGTACGACCTCCCATGGTCATGGGATGCTCGGCGGGTAGCCTACTACATTCGCTGTCACGATGCTGTTGTGTTGACGGCGCGTGCACAAGGGCGAATTGTCGGCTTCGCCATAATGCATTTTCGCGAAGCGAGCGCACATTTGAACCTACTTGCTGTGCAGTCGCACTACCGGCACCTGGGGATCGGGAGTGGATTGGTTACGTGGTTAGAGAAATCTGCGCGAGTCGCCGGCACGTTCATCGTAAGTTTAGAGGTGCGTGCCAACAATCGCGGTGCGCACGTTTTCTATCGTAAGCTGGGCTATATCGACATAGTGTCTTTGCCTGGCTATTATCGCGGCCGCGAAGCCGCTATCCGAATGAGCAAAGATTTGCGCTGCGGGCAACGCCTTCCGAGCGGTCGTGGAGACTTGGATGCCCGAACATTTCTGTGACAGGTTAAAACGATGCTTGAATCAGGTTGGATTCTCTACGTGCTGCTTGTAGCGTTGTTGTATCTCTTCTGGCGACATATGCATGGGCTGTCTTTTCAGGATATGTTGGATCGCAGCGCGACTGAGCATCACACTGTGCTGAAGGTAATTGAAAAACATCCGCACGGTGGCAGTTGGCCCAAGCACAAGCGATGGATGGCGGCAGCGCAATACCGCCCACACACTCGATCGAGCGGCAAGCGAATCAGGCGCAAGTAGCGGAGCGACTGCCAGACGACCGCGCTAAAACAGCTGTTTGATAAAGCGAGTCATACGCTGAAGCGTTTGTTCTGGCTGATCTCGATGTGGCGTATGGCCGCAGTCAGATAGCATTAGTGTCTCAACCGGACCGGAGACCTGGGATACAACCGCTTTCAGTTGCTCAGATGTTCCATATTCATCATCCTCGCCCCGAATAATCAAGACGGGGCAGGTCACGTCCGAAAGGCACTCCTCGATATTCCAATCTCGAAATGCCGGGCTCAACCAGGTATCGTACCAACTCCAAAACATCGCATTGGTTTGATCGCCGTGATAACGGGCGAGTTTTTGTGATAGATCCGTGCCGCGATAGTGTTCGCCAGTCCGTTCAATGCCCTTGATCGTAGCGTCTTCTACGAATACATGTGGTGCTTCGAGAATTAGCGCGCGCACATCGAACCTTCCACATCCGGCGTAAATCAGGGCGATCGATGCTCCGTCGCTGTGCCCAATCAACAGCGGTTGTTCCACAGCGTTTATGCGTAGCACCTCGGGCAATACCTTAAGCGCTTCCTCGTGGAGATACCGCGCAGTACGCGGGCGTTCGAGCGGCGTGGAATCGCCGTAGCCGCTACGGCTGTAGAGCAAGGCACCACAGCCGGTGAGCTCTGCAACATGCGCGGGGAAATTCCTCCACATCCCAAGACAGCCGAGTCCTTCGTGCAAAAACACCAGACTGGTTGCCTCATGCGGCGCTGGGCCGATCCATTTGTATTCGAGCAAATACTGTCCAACCTTGAGATGAGACATAAATCTCGCTAACTGCCCTGACCAGATTCGTTAGTGTTTGGGTCTACCTGATCGGCGCGCAGCAATCGCCCGTCTGTAAGAACAGGCACGACAGTGAATACGTCGACGTGGGCAGCAAAGCGCACCTCTTCTCCTAAACCGTCCTTCTCCACGATGCGACCGATCCGGGAGCGACGCAGGCATTCGTAGGCATCGTTTTTCTGATAAACACGGAGCGCGGCTTGTGCCGCGTCCGAGGGCGCCCAGGATGTCTGCGAGTCCGTCAGAAATCGTTCGACCAGCAAGCCCGCACCGTAGAAATCCTCGAGGGTCATAGCGCCCCGCGAGCCCGCACACAAAATCAGCACGGTTCCGTCTACGTGATTCACTCGCACATGCTTGGTGATTGCCGTTGCATTCAACAACGCGGCAGCGTATACGCGTGGGGCTTCGGCCGCCTGCAGAAGCGCTATCGTGCCATTGGTGGTTGTATAGATGACTCGTTTGCCGGCGATGCCGTGCTCGATTAACGCCAGCGGGGCGTAGTGGGCAAAATCTGGGATGCGCTCTCGGTGTTTCTCACCGGCAAGGACATAACTGTCTGGCGAGCATTGATTCGCCTCGGTTCGCGCAGCTGTTTCATCGAGAGCGGGGATGACATCCCTTGCGCCGTGCTGCAATGCTGCAATCATCGTCGATGTTGCAAATAGAACATCGAGCACCACGACGGTCTTGTCGGAGAGCCGAGTTGGATCCAATTCTTCCTTATGCGTTAAGACATGTACCTTTTTCACTGTGTTGCCGCCACAAGCAAAACGACCCCCGTTCCTGACATCACAAGTATGCCACGTTCGCTCGGCTTGAAGCGATGATGTCAGCTGGCGAGGTTTCTCTTAAGAAGGAAGAAAATCGATCGGGTAAGTAACGACCATGGTTTCTACGTTCTTAATACCGAAATCGAAGAGCATCACTCGCGCAACGATCTTTCTTTCCAGCGCCGGGTTACCGAGGTCACTCGAGACGATCTCGCAAGCCGTTACCTTGCCGGAAGGCTGGATCGTGATTTTCAATACCACCTTTCCTTCTAAAGTAGGATCCTTACGCAAAGCGCGGTTGTAGATTGAGTAGATGGCAGCCTTGTTTCTGTCGAAGACGAGCTGAATATCTTCGATAGTTCGCGATGGCCTGCGCCTGCTCGTGGCTCGCGATACCCGTGCCTGCTGCTCCACCTTGCTGACGGGGCTGTCCACCTTGGTACTTGCGCGTCCCGACAGCGCTTCACCACCAATGTTTCGGCTTACCGAAGAGGCCTTGATGCCAGCGCTCGCTTTCGACGCATTGGCCAGGATCACAGAACGGTCTGCTTTTGCTGCCTGTCCCGGCCCACGTTGCAACGGTTTGTCCTTCTTTAGCCCCTCGAGCACCGGCTGCTCGCGCAATGCCGCAAGCTCGTCACTAAAGGCGAGCAAGCCAGCGCGTTGGGCTCGTTCACGTGCCGTGCGCACGTCCCGTTTAGCCGCTTTTTTCTTAGCCTTTGGCGTCTTCTTAGCGGCCTTCGTTTTCGGCTTCTTTGTCACCTGCTGAATTGGCCTGACGGGCTCCGGCGGCTTTACTTTCTTCCGTTCCAATACGAGCCGTGCGAGACGGGGTGGGAGTCTCTCGGCTTTCTCGCGATCGATTTCGGGCACGGGCAGAAATGGCATGATCAGTGCGAAAAAAAGGCATACGACAAAGACCCGCGAGGCGATCTTACGGAGACGGTGCTGCTCGTCGGCTGACGTAGTCCAGGGCAAATAAGGTGAATGGTAAGAGGACGCTGCGGCCGCCATGATCTTTACCCTTGGCGGGCCTTCTGCAGTACCGCGAGCGAGATCTTGGTGAAATTCGCACGCGTGCAGGTAACCATCACTTTCTTGAGCAATTGGAATGGAATCTGCTTATCACCCATGATAGTGATCTCTTGGCCAGCTGCTCCTCTGTTTCGTTTACGTGCCCGCCTCGCATGATGATCGAGCTCGGATTTAAGCGACGCGATCACGAGTGATGGCGAATCCAGGACTGAAGCAACAGACGCGATTATCTTACCGCGTACCAAGATGTCACGATCATTGACCATTACCACCAACGTCTCTTCCGGCTTTTTCCTGGCAACAGACTCCGGCAGCTTCAATCCTTGATTGGCAGGCAGGGTTTCGACCTGACCCGAATTGACCAACAGGAAAAACACGAGGATCGTGAAAATATCCATGAGCGCCACCATATTGAAACCGGTGAACGGTTTCCTGCGGTTGTGCTGGCGCTGCATGCGCTGAGCTCTGCGTGACATTTTCATGAATGCTTACCGTTGCTTCTGTCGCCGCTTTTTCTGCCTCGGCATAGGCGCATCTCCGATTGCTATCTCCGGAAACAGCTCGGCGTGAACCATCGATTGGCCTTGCGATACTTCGACAACTCGAACCGCATCCATAACCTGCACCAGCAAATCGTAGGGGGTCGTGGTCTCTGCCAGAATTGTCGCGTTGTTCTTCTGAGGAAATTGCGCTTTGATCTGCTGGAGTACCATCGACAGCGCTTCGAGATCATGCTGTCCGTCCCTGCTTTCGATGCGCTTTATCAATCCGCGGTTACGGTCGCCGACTTCTAACGCATCCTTGCGTAGGATGACCTCCAGTTCTAGCTTCTTCTTGAGCTTCACCTGGTTTTCAGAAGCCGGCGGTAGATTGAGCTCGAGTATCGTGATGCGCGAAAAGACGGCCGTTATCAATAGAAACGGTACTAATACCACCATGAGGTTCATAAAGGCGGTAATGTTAAGGTCGGCTGGGTCCTTATTGGCCCGCCGTCTGCGATATTTGATCACGCCGGTTCGCCTGTCTTCTTCTGCTCGGTCAACATATTGATGAACTTGACCGAGGCCATCTCCAGACTATCAACTAACGTTGTGGTTTTTGATTGCAGGACGGAGTAAATAAGTAATAGTGGGATTGCCACCATCAAGCCAAAGGCGGTCGTGTTCATCGCTACCGAAATGCTTGCCGAGAGGAGGTCCGCCTTTTCCGCAGGGTCGGCGTGTGACACCGCGGTAAAAGCCTTGATCAGACCGATGATAGTGCCGAGCAGACCTAATAACGTCGCAATGTTTGCGAACGTAGCAATGTAATGGGTCCGCTTCTCGAGTGATGGCACCACTTCCATCAGACCTTCCTCCATGGCGGTCTCAACGTCGTCGCGCCGTCGCGCCACTCCAGTGCGGGAAAGACCATAGTTCAAGATCTTTCCTATGGCTGCTTTGGACTCCGACGTCAGCGCGTACGCCTTCTTATAGTCTCCCGACTTAACAAGCGGCATCAGTTCGTTCCACACCCTCCTGTTTACGCTGGTTGAGCGACTTAAGAAAAGATAGCGTTCGATGGCAATACTTGCGCCCACCGTAAGAACGATCATGATCGGATACATGAAGATGCCGCCGTCTTGAAAAAAACTAACTATTGTGCCGTAAGTTTCCATAATGGCCTCCAAAGGAAACGCTTAATCTCGAAGACTAAATGACTATTTCTTCAATTCCGGATTGGTTGTACTGCCGCGCTCGATGTGATCGTAGTATTCGATCTCTCGACGAAATACGTCTCGATCTATAAGAGAGAGCGCGTCTTGGACCAGGTTAGCAACGGGACTGCCCATCAGCATGTCCGCATTCGGTTTCTTCCATGGGACTATATATAGGACTTTAGGCAGCTCACGGTTGCCGATGATAGACGCCCCTGGCAGTTCTATGCGGTCCTGTGCCTCGACGTGGTTCAAGGCGAACGCGCCTATCAGTGAAAGCGTTGTTACGATGTACTTCATCAAAACTACCTCACGTTGGCCTTCCGGCGTTTCATCCGTCTCTTAAGATCCACGATCCACTTGACAACTTGCGGGTCGGGCCCGGTCGTTAATTTCTGATAGCGTTGGTAGTGCTGTAACGCCTTGCGGGAATCTAGAAGGTAAAGATCATAAAGAATGCCAAGATTCAGATGGGCGTACGCATAAGAACGATCGAGCTCAAGCGCTCTAAGGTAGGCATCATGCGCTTCTTGAAAGCGGCCCCGTTCGCGCAAAACAATGCCCAGGTGGTTGTGGCTGTCTGGTCTGTTCGGATTGATTTCGATGGCCTTCCTGAATGTCTGCTCAGCCTCTCGATTTCTGCCATTACGGTGGTAGATGATGCCCAGATTCACGTGCGGCCCGGCCAGATCGTCGTAGGTTTGAGTCATTGCATGCAGTATTCGTTCCGCCTGCGTGTCGCGCTTGGCATTCATGGCGGCAAGCGCACGCTCGTACTCGCTGACAGCGAGCGAACTGATAGCCACCTTAGCCTGGTCAGCCGACCCAGCATGTCTCGCCGGGGCTTGTGGTTCACTCGAACGCGGGCTTGTTGCCGCACAGCCAGCGAGCGCGGTTACGCAAAAGACAATGGACAATGTCAAGCTGCTATTGAATCGCATTACTAAGCCGTTCGCTCTTCTCAAACTTTGCATATTGCACTGGGCGCAGTTTTCTCAATTGCTCAAAGCTCTTTCTTACCCATTCATCATAGACGTCGTCGGCGACCCGCTTGGCGTTAAGCTCGTGAATTTCGATCGCCTTTTCCTCGAAGGGGTATGCTTGCTCCTCAAGCAAAACGTCGTACTGTTCGAGTTCCTGAGTGGATAGTCCCTTTGGACGTTCGGACGCGATCAGGTCGCGGCTCAGGCTGTGGTAAATCTCGGCGATACGAAAAGTCGCCGCCGTCGTGTATTCGGCCACACCGTAGTCAGTAGCACGACCGTACGCTTTGAGGGCCACTTGCATCTTCTTTTTTTTCGCCTTTAGGCTACTTGCGAGCGGAATAACCAACCGCAGCTCGGCAAACTCCCGATACGCACGTTCGCCGAGTGAGAAAGCCGCTTTCGCTGCTAGGTAGCGTGTACGCTCTGTGTGTTGCTTGCGGTCAGTGTCTGCGGCGTCGACAATCTGCCTCAGCCAATAGTAGTACGTTGTACCCTGCCTACTCGTCAGATAGAGCTGCGCAAGCCGGTGGCGCGCCTCTATCCCCTGTTCGAAAGCGTCGGGAAACACCCGGATGTACCGTTTGTAGACGGCCACCGCGGACTTTCTGTGCGCACCCTTTTCATATAGTTCGGCCGCCTGCCACAGAGCTTCTCGTTTTACCTTTCTGTCTGATCGCTGAGCAGCGATGTGTTCAAACACCGCGGCCGCACGCCCCCACTGTTTGCCTTCTAGATAGGCCGCAGCCAGCTTCTCGGGGACATCACCTTGCAAAGGGTGATTAGGGAAACTCTTGCGAAAGCTCTCCAGTACGCTTACTGCACGACGCCAATCCTTCAACGCGATCAGGCCCGCGGCGGCGTCGTACTCAGCGGTGGGCGTGATCGATGACGTGGGCGCGATTTTCCTCACGCGCAGAAAATGGGACACCGCCACCTGCAGGTTGCCGGCAACACGCTCTTGTTCACCTTGCTTGTAAACGGAGGACGCTAATCGCTCTATCAGCTCGGTTCGTTTCACATCATCGTTCGGTGTCAAATGCAGCACCGCCTGATAGGCGTGCTCAGCCTCAGCATAGGCGCTCTGTTCAAACTGTGCGTGGGCAATCACGGTCCATGCAGTGCGGCGCAGCCCCATCGCGGGTAACGGCTTCATGATGACGACGCGCCGCGCCGCCTCGGTGGCTTGCTTTAACTCATTAAGTGCGAACAGGTCTTCAGCGGCTTTTGTTACGACGGCCGGAGCACGCTTATCGCGGGGGAAAGCATCCGCAAAACGCACGGCGCTCGCGAGCGAGCGACGCCGGTATTCCGCACGCTTGCGCCCACGGAGCTCTTGTTCGCGTTTTTTATGCGCGAGCAACGCCGCGTAGCCAGCTTCAGCGCCGTCCGCATGTGGCGCATATGTGTAAGCGGTTTTCTCATACTGAATCGCCGCTTCGCCATAGCGTTTGCCATCAAACAACGTCTCGGCGAGCAGAAAGTTCATCTTTGGCGCGTGTCTATCGTCGGGAAACGCTTGCACGAACTCGCCGTACCAGCGGGCTGCGAAGTGGTAGTCAGCCGCCTTGCGGCTGCGTTGCGCCTGGGCGTGAAAGTGGCGAGCCAGATCTTCGATGTTGCGCTTGAGATGAGGCGCAATCATTGCCTGCGTAGCTCTGTCTTGCGCCGTCCAGAACTTACTACCCACGCCGTAAGCGGTGATGAGTTTCTCCTTGGCGCTGAGCAGCAGCGTCGGGAAACGGCCCTGCTTATACGCGTCGATGATCTTCACTTGGAACAGCGGCGCGCGTTGCTCGCTCGCGTGCTCCCTGATGAACTCATCGAAAACGTTAGCCGCGTCCTGATAGCGTTCTTGCTTGATGTAAAGCTTTCCCAAATTGTCGTACACGTCCGCTTCGTACGGGCGCGCCCCCTTTTTCTTGAAATATCGGGTGATTGTTTTTTCACCGCCTAGATAAGAAAAACTCAGGGTCGTGACCCTGTAAGTATCGTTTACAAGCTCCTGGTCGCCTCGACCAAGAGACCGAACTTCTTTCTGTGTGTCGCGGGATTCAACACGGGCAAGCTTACGATCGAGCAGCGTGGAAAATGAATCCAGCGCAGGTTCATAGCGCGATTGCTTAAATAGTGACCATCCATGTTTGTACAACGCGCGTTCATAGAACAGAGAAGTATCACCGAACTTTATAACGGCCGAATACGCACGTTCCGAGGCGCGATACGATTCCTTGACAAACAGCAGTTCACCTCGTCGGAACTGTACTTCGTCAATAAACTTCACATCTGGATATCGCTCGACCAGCCGATCCAACGTGCGAAGCGCGTGCCGGTAGTCCCCATTCTGCTCATACGCACGCGCCAGTTGATAAAATACCTGATCGTTGCCGGGGTAGTTTGGATGCGTACGCAGGAGTTCAACATAGGTCTTAATGGCCTTCTGGTAGTCCGCGGGCTTCAGCTTGGCTTCACCTTTCCCGCCTTGTTCCAGCTGCTTTGCTTTGTCTAGGTATGCGGCCTCGGTTCGCTCCATTTCCAGGTCTGCGAGCCGGCGCATCGCCTCGGCCCGCAGCGGATCACTCTCTTCTTTCTTAAGAAAGTCACGATAGCTTTGGATCGCCTTGTTTCGACCACCCTGGCTCGGGGCTTGCTGCTGCACCTCGAAATTCCGATCCTCAATGTTCTTGATCGCATCCTCGGTCGGCGCGGATACGCATCCAGTGAGGATGAGACAGAGGATGAGCACGTTGTAACGTACGTTTGTCATCGTGTTTGCTCGGCGTGCCCAGCTGATCGGTCATAGACTTGGGCGATGCCAAACCGCGCTTGCGTAACATAGGCACGAAGCCGGCTCTGTTGCCGCTCGAGTTCCTGCGCTGCCTGTTGCTGGAGATATTGCTCGTGGATACGAACGAGCGCACCGACCTTGGTTTGCAGCTGAGCGATACGCACGCGTAGCGGGGCAATACGTGCCTCGAGGTCTTCGTTTTGTGTGTCGGTGATCGCCGCTGATTTCGTCGCTAGATGCGGTTGTGATATTTCATCACTTGACTGGATGTTGGCAGTCGTGGTTTGCCAGAGACTGGGCTCGTAGTCGCTACTGAATTGCCAGTATGCGGCGTCGTTGAGTCGTCCGCACGCGTTGTTATCTGCCGTAACATTTTCCACTGTCGCTTCTTGTGCGATCTTCTGTTTGACTGACGCTAATGAACGCGCTAGTTCTGGTGTCGCCGTTACGGCTGTAGACCAGCAGCCCAGATTCTTGGAAAGCGACAGAAGGTCGCGGTAGTTTTTTAATGTCGCTTGAAAAGCGTGGCTGGCGAACACATGGATGAGGTAACGGTTTTCCGACGTGTCTGAGAACAACTCCTCCGGAACGACCCATAGCTGTTGGCTTATATCTCTGTCCGCAACGACACCCACCACCAGCTTGCCTGATCGCAGCGTTTCAATCGCGTGTCCCAATCGCTCAATCTCGGCGTTGTAAACGGTGATAGCGTTCTCGTACTGCTCGATCGCCTGTTGGTAAGCCTCGAGGTTGCTCAGCGCATAGGGCACCGCTAGCAGAGACTCCTGCACGGCGACATCGATGTCACCTCGGTTCCGTAACTCCATCCAAGGTGCGAGTGACTGCTTATGTTTGCCTCTTGCCGACAGTGCCCATCCCAGTCCTAGCAGCGCTTTGTTGGAGAACGGCCCGCTTAGACGCACCTCTCTGAAATAGGACTTCGCTTTCTGGGGATCAGGCACACCTAAGAAGGCGAAGCCGAGCGCGAGATTCGCTTTATCTCTCAGGGCCTTCATCTCGCTATCCTTGGCCCGCATCCGCGCGATCTTCTCGAGTAACGCGACACCTTCCTGAATACGACCGATCTGAATAAGGCCCACCCCCATGTTATAGCGGGCATAAGTGACCCATTCCGATTTGCCGGTGAGCTGACTGAGCACAGCGACCCCTTCGCCATACCGGTTGCGCTTCATTAATACCAGCGCAAGCAGAATACGTTGCTCGGCTTGTAGCGCCGGAGACAGCGGCTGGCGCATACGCAGAAGCGTTTGTTGCGCTTCTTTGAGATATCCCCGTTGGTACCAGCTCTTTGCTAAAGAGAAACGCACCCTTGCCTCAACATCCGGCGGCACCCCTTGCTTCAAGAGTCGGGCAAACAACCGGCTGGACTCGCGATGAAGCCCGTAAGCCCGATACAGGTCAGCCAACAGCAACGCGGCCTCATATTCGTGGCGCGTTACCCTGCGCATCGTTTGCGCCGACATGAGCTTAGTGACAGCGGCGAAATATCTCTTCTGGTATGCCTCGAACAAGACCTCACCGAAGTGAGGGTCCTGAACGTGCCGCACCGAGCGGTCACGAGGAAGTATCGGTAGATGGAGCTCGGGTTGACGCATGCCAAGCGGCTTAACGATGGCCATCTCGACGCGTTTGGGACCAGCGCGCTTGTTTACGATCATCGATGCGCTCTGCCCATATGGACGACCTTTTGCGGTTCTGCCTTTCAGGGACACAGCGAGGTCGTGCTCACCTTCACTAAGATTGCCGGTGTAGAGCCGATGCACGCCGCCGCGAAGGAGCGCTTTGGCCTCCACTTCCGAATAGCGATGGCGCGCGATCAGTTGGTCATTGATTCTGAGCTCGGCCGCGTCCAGTAACACCGGGCTGTTGCCATCGATTGACAGCGACACGGTGATGCGCGTTTCGGTAGGATACGTAAGCGCTTCGCTGAGGATTAGCAGGTCCCGGTTGACCCGCAGGACTTCCTTTTTCAACAGCTGGGTGGTGCCGTCGAGGCTGCGGAAATTGAGCTTCGGCGACAAGGTGTAGGCATCACCAGCCAAGGTCAGGCAGGCTGCCGCTACCCAGGCTGACCATAGGCGTGCGCTGCCCGCCTTTCTCGTGCGACTCTTGGACATCCAGTATTTCAGTGCTTTCGCTGCTCTTGGGCTATGGGCAAGCAATGTGCCACCCGACGGTAGGACCGGACCGAACTGATCCTCAGGGGCCCTCAGGCGAGTATAGTCAGGGGGAGACGAAGCGGCCGGGGACTGGTGCAGCGCAAAAACCGGGTACCCGCGTGATCCCATGGCAGCCGAGCCGCGGATGTTCAACGCGGCGGAGTCGGGTCTGGGACTGGCAGGCGCTAGTCGTTCAGCGCACGTGCTTGTTCACGCAGCACAGTCTTTTGGATCTTGCCGGTCGAGGTCTTGGGGAGCTCACAGAATATCACTTTCCTGGGGACCTTGAAGTGTGCCATGTTGTCGCGGCAGAAGTTGATAATCTCCGCGTCACTAACATCATTGGCACCCGCCTTAAGCGTGATGAACGCGCAGACTGCCTCGCCCCATTTCTCGTCCGGGCGTGCGACCACGGCCGCTTCCATCACCGCCGGATGTTTGTACAACGTCTCTTCTATCTCAAGGCTCGAGATGTTCTCACCGCCAGAGATGATGATGTCCTTGGCGCGATCCTTGATCTCGATATAACCATCGGGATGGACGACTCCGAGATCACCGGTCCGAAGCCAACCGCCTGACAGGGCGTCGTCCGTTGCTTGCGGATTCTTGAGATAGCCCTTCATCACCGTATTCCCTCGCAGCCACAACTCGCCAACGGTTTCGCCATCCGCCGGCACATCGACGTGGCTTTCACGATCGATCACGCGGAGGTCATCGAGCGTCGGGTAGCGCACGCCCTGGCGTGCGATCATTGCTGTCTGCTGTGACTTATCGAGAGCGTCCCAATCCTGTTGCCACGCACAGAGCATCGCCGGTCCGAAGCTCTCGGTAAGGCCGTAGAGATGAATAACGTGGAAGCCCATTGCTTCCATTTGGCTGATTACCGTGCTCGGTGGCGCCGCCCCGCCGGTTGCGACCTCAACGGTTTGGGGGAATCGACGCTTTGTTTTCTCAGGCGCATTGATCAAGGTGTTGAGCACAATCGGCGCGCCACACATGTGCGTGACTCTGTTCATCACGATTGACTCGAACACCAACGCAGGATCGACCTTACGCAGACACACGTGGGTCCCGCCGACGGCTGTAACTGCCCAGGTGTAAGTCCAGCCGTTACAGTGAAACATGGGAAGGGTCCAAAGATAGACCGAATCAGGGTGCAACCCGATGGCCATACTGTTCCCGAGCGCGTTCAAGTAGGCCCCGCGGTGGTGGTAGACCACACCCTTTGGGTTACCCGTTGTGCCGGACGTATAGTTGAGCGTAATTGCCTGCCATTCATCTTGCGGGCCTGACCATACGTAATCAGGATCTCCCTCATCGAGGAAAGTCTCGTATTCCTGCTGCCCGATGGCCGTGCCCCCCTCACCGAGGGGGTCGTCGATGTCTATAACAACGGGGCAATCGGGTAGCTGTTCTAGTGCTTTGCTGATGACACCGCTGAACTGCCGATCTGCAATCAGCAACTTGGCTTCGCCGTGCTGAAGGATGAAGGCAATGGTGTTTGCATCCAGTCGGATGTTAAGCGCATTCAGCACCGCGCCACACATGGGTACACCATAATGAGCTTCGAGCAATGCCGGCACATTGGGTGCCATCACCGATACGGTATCGCCAGGCGCAATGCCACGACTGACCAACGCTGAGGCCAAGCGCCGGCAGCGGGTGTAAAAAGTGGCATAGTCGAAACGCGTATCGCCGTGAATAATCGCCGTCTTGTTGGGGTACACAGCTGCCGAGCGCGCAAGGAAGGAAATGGGAGTAAGCGGCCTGAAGTTAGCCGCGGTCTTGTCGAGGTGTTGGTCGTACTTATTCATCATCATTGAACGCATTCCAACTTTGCAGCACACGCTGAGCTGCTTTCCTTCTGCGTACGTCCGTAACGCATTAAGGGCCGTTCTTGAAATTACTCATCGCTAAGCCCGGCGCCCTTGAGGTACTTCGGGTTGCTTATGCGTAATCTTGCTTGCACATGCGCGAAAAGCATTTCACGTAACCGCTCACCGGTCTTGCCATCGAATCGGCCAGCGCGAATATCGCGCGCCAGTCGTGCCTCGAGCGCGGCGAGCTGTCTCGCCGTTGTCTTGTTGGTGCCAACACAGCTAGCGCCATAGAGCTCAGTGAACATCTGCAGCTCCAGCTCGGCAACGGCTTTACCGTCCTTCGCTTCGCGCGCCGCGATGCCGATCGCGTTGGCCACCATCAAGGCTGAATACCTGCACTCGTCTGTGATCTCAGGGAGCAACTCCTTTAGCAACGTCTCGCGCGCCACCACAAGCAGTTCTGCTCCAACTGGCCGGTCAGGCACGCGCCGGCTCCCGTTTCTCGAGTTCATGGATCTGCAGAAACATGTCGAGTTCCATCTCTGGCACCATGCGACCGGTCAGCGCGAGCTCGAGCGACGTCTGTTCACCCGAAAGATGGCGCTCGGCTTGCTGAAGGGCGATAATCGCCCAGCGTACCGCCGCCATCGCTTCCCAGTAGCCCACACGCTCATAATCGACAGGACGACCCGATATATGCTCATAGCCACGATAGAAGGCCGTGCGACTGCCGAGGCCGCCCGCTTCCCGGTCCCAAGCACCGAATCGCCAACAACGCGCGCAGAACCATCCAAGGTCTTCGTACGGATCACTCCACGATGCGAATTCCCAATCGACGATACCCGTGAGCGCGCGGCCGTCCACCATATAGTTACCGGTTCGGTAATCGCTGTGACACAGCGCCACGTTGCCTGCGGCGGGTGCACATTGCTCGAGCCATCGCAATCCCCATTCCAATGCAGGCTCTGCGCCAGGCAGCGCGTCGAGCGCGCGCCGATAAAGCGCGATCCGCGCGAATGTCGGCGAAGGTTCGGGCACCGGCAAGAAGTCCAACCGATCCACGGGTGGCCGGACACGATGTAGGCGAGCCAGCTCTTCGCCCAACTGCTCGACCAAGGTCTCGCGTTGTGCCTCAGGCATGGCGCTCCGCACCAGCGGTCTGCCCGAGGCTGACCCCCGAAGTCGTCGCATAATGAAAAATGGGCGGCCAAGCACCGCCTCGTTCTCGCATAACCACAGCGGTTCAGGCACAGCGACGCCGGCCGCAAACGCGGTCTGCAGCACAGCGAACTCCTGTGGGCGAGACAAGCTGATTGAGACGCACGACGGTGAATCGGTGCGCAGTACCAAGGATTGCTGACCGGTCAACTCACCGCCGGTAACGTCGATTTCGAGTCCGTAGTTTTCCTGAACGGCGCCCCCACCGAGACGTTCCAGCCTCGCGACACGTGCCTCGGTCGCGCCGGCGGCCTGTGCAATAAACTCAGCTATTGCTCCATGTTGATGCTCGCTTAGTCCCACGACCAGAACTCTGTTCCTTTATCGAACAAGTTGCGTGACAGCACCATCTTGTGTACCTCTGAGGCGCCATCGACGAGGCGCGCTTGTCGCGCATACCGGTACATCCATTCCAGTACGGTATCCTTTGAGTAACCTTTGGCGCCGCAAAGTTGAATCGCGGTATCGACGGCCTTGTGCAAGGTATCAGCGACTGCCACCTTGGCCATCGAGACTTCCTTGCGGGCGAAGTCGCCTTGATCCAGTTTCCACGCCGCATGCATCGTTAGCAACCGGCCGGCGTGTACGTCCAGTGCCGCTTCGCCAAGCATCCACTGCACGCCTTCATGGTCGGCAAGCGTTACCCCGAATGCCTCACGCTCCCGTATGTACGCCGTCGCGATTTCGAGTGCACGCCGGGCCATCCCAAGCCAGCGCATGCAGTGCGTCAGCCGCGCAGTGCCGAGTCGGATCTGTGTGACCTTGAGCCCATCACCGACCTCCATGAGACGATTCTCGTCAGGGATCTCGAGGCCATCAAACTTGAGCTCGCAATGTCCGCCGTGCTCTTCGGGTCCCATGACCGGAATTCGGCGCACTATGTGCCAGCCGGGATCGTCGCGATGAAACAAGAATGCGGTCAGACCTTTACGTGCATCATCGGATGTGCGTGCGATCAGAATGAAGTGATGCGCGGCTTCAGCGCCGGTGATGAACCACTTATGGCCGCTGATGATCCATTTGTTCCCTTTCTTCGTTGCGGTGGTTCGCATCATACCCGCGGGATCGGAACCCGCACCTGGGTGTGGTTCCGTCATCACAATAGCCGAGCGCACCTCCCCGTCGATGATCGGTTGTAGCCAGTGCGCTTTTTGCACCTCGTTGCCTACCTTATTAAGCAGGATCATGTTGCCATCATCCGGGGCGGAGCAGTTGAAAACGGCAGGCCCGAAGATTGATCGGTTCATCTCTTCGTAACACGCGGTTATGCCAACGATCCCAAACCCTTGTCCACCGCGCTCCTTCGGCATCTGAAAACACCACAGTCCTTCGGAGCGCGCTTTCGTTCGTAGCTGCTGCAAATACACGTCTCTAATCATCTCACCTTCGTCGTAAGCCTCAGGTCTGACCTCAAGTGGGATGATGTGCTTATCGACGAAAGCGCGGATGCGTTGTCGATACGTTTCAATCTCAGGGCTCAATGTGAAGTCCATGGCGTATCCTGCTTACAGGCTTGATTGGAGGTGTCCGCCGTCGACGACAATGGCGCTGCCGGTCATGTAGCGAGAGGCGTCCGACGCCAAAAGTAATAGCGCACCATCGAGGTCCTCGGGCGCGCCTAACCGGCGCTGCGGGATACGTTTAATCATCGCCTGACCGGGCGCACTGGCAAAGAAATCACGATTGAGATCGGTCTTGATATATCCAGGTGCAATCGCGTTTACACGGATACCATGGCGCGCCCACTCGAGCGCCAGCGCGCGCGTCAAGTGCATAAGGCCGGCCTTCGACGCAACATACGGAGCGGTGTGACCGGTAACACGAAAGGCGAGCACTGAGGCAATATTGATGATGCTGCCACCACGTTCGGCCTCGACGAGACGTCGTGCCCCCTCCTGTGCAACGAGCCATGCACCTTTGAGGTTGGTATCGACAACTCGGTCCCAATCGCGTTCCTTGAGGTCCAGCGCTGAATCTGTACTCACGACGCCAGCACTGTTGACGATGATGGATACGGGACCCATATTCGTCATTGCGATATCGAATCCGGCGCTAACACTCTCGGATTCCATTACATCCATCGTAATGGGGAACGCGTGTCCTCCTCTCGATTTAATCTGTTCAGCGGCGTCACGCAGTTGATCCTGGCGCCGCGCAGCAAGCACAACCGCCGCGCCGGCACCTGCCAAGGTCGATGCGAAGTGGCGCCCGAGACCACTTGATGCACCCGTCACTAAGGCCGTCTCTCCGGTTAGGTCAAGCGACACGGACATCACTAACGGTCTCGCTTTGTTTGTTTCATCAACTCTTCTGGAGCTCAGTGACGATGTTTCGTAGCGCTTTGTACCCTTCGACCAAGCGCGGTGACGGGCGTCCGAGGTAAGCCTCGGGAACGCAGTAAACACGTTGGTTTACAAGTGCCCTCATCAACCGCCAGGCTTCATTGCGATAAACCACGTTGGGCCGGTACTTCTCCGGTTTGACGCCGCACCATGAAATAACGATGGCGTCGGGATCAAGTGAGCACAGCTCGGCGTCCTCTAGCGGTGTGCTCTTCACATCACGTTGGGCCAGCGGATTGACGGCGCCGGCCGCGGCCAGGAGCATGTTGACCCAGCTTTGCTTCCCGGGCGCGATTACCGGTTTGGGCCACCACTGCACGAGTATGCTTGGGCGGCGATGACTGCTGTGCTCAACTTGGATATGTTGGCACATGCTCGCCACCACCGCTTCACCACGCTGTGACACACCCAGCAAGTGCGCGATCTCACGAATGTCACGGTAAACGTCGTCTAGTGAGGTTGGCGCCGGTGCATGGTAGGGCAGCTCGGCTTGCTTTAACGCCGCCACGATCTTCTCATGCCCGGGCACAGTCAGTGAGGCGAGCACCAAATCGGGTTTGAGTGCCCGCACCCGCTCTATCTCGATGCCCAGATCAGGGCCCACACGTGGCAGGCGCTCGACAACCTCCTCGGGGTAGTCCGAATGGTCGTCTACGCCCACCAGTAAATCGGCGCAGTCGAGCGCACATACGATCTCGGTATTCGAGCAGTTCAGTGATACGACCCGCATGCGAATCGCAAGCGTAGCAGGAAAGCTGTCGCCAGTAACAGCACGAGCCCCCCGACAGAGCCGAAGCCGGGGCTGTAGCCTTGTGGCGCACAGCGATACTATTGAGATCGCCAAATCCTTTTGTTCCGGCTATGAAAGCACTTGTGTTTTGGAGCAGCGGTAAGGACAGCGCTTATGCGCTGGATGTTTTGCGTCGACAGGGTGGTGTCGAGATATCGGGCCTATTAACGACCGTGAACAGGCCGCCGGGACGGGTCGCGATTCATGCCGTACGCGAGGCACTGCTGCACGAACAAGCGCACGCGTGTGGCCTGCCACTCATCACTGTGCCGATTCCGGATCCCTGCCCCAACGATGTGTACGAGGCGGCCATTGGTGACGCGCTGGCGCATGCGAAGCAGAGCGGCTTAGACGCTGTCGTGTTTGGCGACTTGTTTCTCGAGGACATTCGTATCTATCGCGAGTCACTACTGGCGAGCGCTGGCGTCAAGCCGCTGTTTCCATTATGGCAAAGGGACACGCGCACACTGGCGAACGAAATGGTAGCGAAAGGGCTGCGGGCGCACGTTACCTGCGTCGACGCCAAGGCGTTACCCGATTCTTTTGCCGGACGTGTTTTTGATAACGATTTTCTCGACGATCTCCCGAAGGGCGTGGATCCTTGCGGCGAGAACGGGGAGTTTCATACTTTCGCCTATGCCGGTCCGATGTTTCAAAGGAGGATCACTGTGCGCGTTGGCGAAATCACACAGCGTGGACCTTTCGTGTACGCTGATGTCTTGCCCGCAGCCGAAGGGGAACGTTGATGCATTTGGCAGAAATTGATTCGCGTATTCAGGCCGTGGGATTGATTTTGCGCGGCGGATTTCATCCTGAGCCAGCGGATCAGGTATCACCGCTGCCCGATGGTCGGGTTGTGAAAACCGTCGTGCTTGTCGGTAACGCGGGAGAGTCAATGTGGAAGGCTTATGCCCAGATCGATGCGCATAGAGATGAGCCTGATCCGCTCAATCGTTGGACGCGCGAGGTGCTAAATCCTGTAGCCGAACAGTGCAGTGCGCACGTACTGTTTCCGTTCGATGGTCCACCCTTTCTGCCGTTTCAGCGCTGGGCGCAACGGGCCGAGTCTGTCACACCATCGCCGATCGGCCCGTTAATACACCCAGATTACGGGTTGTGGCACGCCTACCGCGCTGCGTTGCTGTTTGCCGCATTGATTGAGCTGCCGCCATTTACCCCACGGCCGAGTCCATGTGAGACCTGCGAGACACGACCATGCTTGGCTGCTTGCCCCGTTGATGCACTGAGTCCCGGGCGGTTCGACCTTAAAGCCTGCCGCGACCATATTGCGAAGGTGGCCGGTGCCGAGTGCCTACATCATGGTTGTCTGGCACGGCGCGCCTGTCCCATTGGCCGAGAGTTTATGTATGTCCCGGGACAGATGCGCTTCCACATGAAAGCGTTCTTGCGTTCCGCGAAAAAACGAGATTCGTGATTCGTAGTTCGTGACTCGTAGCAGAGAATTTTTTATGATGACCTGACTTGTCTGCTACCGATCACTAGTTGCTAACCACCGAGATAAAACAGTGCGCACTGATTCCGATTGTATCTTCTGCAAGATCGTTGCCGGTGAGATTCCGTGTTTCAAGCTCTATGAGGACGATCAGACAATTGCGTTCATGGACATCAACCCTGCGAACGCAGGCCATGCGCTAGCGATTCCCAAGGAGCATTGGGAAGATGTCTACGCCATCCCGCCAGAGTTGATCGCAGCTACATCAAAGACCCTGAAGAAAGTGGCCGAAGCGGTGAGTAAGACGCTGAACCCTGAGGGGATCAATCTGGTTCAAGCCAACGGCAAAGGCGCAGCGCAGTCGGTGTTACATTTCCATATGCATGTCGTCCCGCGTAAGCAGGGCGATGATCTCAGGCTCAACTGGGGGCTGCGTCCTGGGGATATGGATGTCATCAAAGCGGTGTTCGAGCGCGTCAAAGCGAATATGCCGAACTGACTGGGCACAGGCTTCGACCGGGGCTCAGCCGGCTAGGGGGGTCATCTTAAATAACGCCAAAACAATAAGTTATGTGTACGATCGGCCTACGACAATGCGCAGATCCGCTCCGTCGTGTGTTGCAAAGTCCCTGCAAATAAGGAACATTTAAAATTCTTGTAAGCCAGTGTGTATGCTGGCGGTCCAAAGGGTGATCGCGTGAACGACACAAAGACGGTTTCCGTCGCCGAATCGAACACCGAGCTGGATACCTTCCCCAAGCTCTTGCTCGAGCGTGCCCGCTTCCATGCGACTAGGCCCGCGATCCGCGAGAAAGACTACGGCATCTGGCAAACGTGGACCTGGAGCCAAGTTGCCGACGAGGTGCGTGCACTCGCATGCGGTCTCGCGGCCAAAGGACTCAAGCGCGGCGACAAGGTCGCCATTATTGGCGATAACCGCCCGCGACTTTACTGGGCCATGTGCGCGGCACAATGTCTCGGCGGGATTCCGGTGCCTATGTATCAGGACTCCGTCGCACAGGAGCTGCAGTACGTCTTGGAGCATGCCGAGGCGCGCTTTGCGCTGGCCGAGGACCAGGAGCAAGTCGACAAGCTGTTAGAGATCAAGGATCGGTGCCCGAAACTGGAGCTGATCATCTACGATGACTCGCGCGGGTTGCGTAACTATACGCAGGAGTACTTGTACGATTTCGAGGATGTTCAGAAGCTGGGACGTGAGTTCGACGCAAGTCACTCCGGCTTTTTCATGGATCAGGTCAATACCGGCCGGGGAGGCGATGTCTCGGTTATCTTGTATACCTCAGGCACGACCGGTAGTCCCAAAGGGGTTATTCTGACGCACGATAACGTCGTCATCTCGGCACGCAACGGCATCAAGTTCGACAATCTGCATGAGGATGACGAGGTGCTGGCATATCTACCCATGGCGTGGGTGGGCGACCATGTATATTCATACGGTGAGTCTTACGTGGGCGGGTTCTGTGTCAGCTGTCCCGAGAGCAGCGCGACCGTGCTGACGGATTTGCGCGAGGTAGGGCCGACCTTTTTCTTTGCGCCGCCACGCATCTACGAAAACATTCTCACGACCGTGATGATAAGGATGGAGGATGCCGGCTGGCTGAAGCGTAAGCTCTTTGACTTCTTCATGACGGTGGCACGGCGCAGCGGCGCGCCCATCCTCGATGGCAAAACGGTACCCTTCAAAGATCGATTGCTTTATGCGCTTGGCAACGTGTTTGTGTACGGGCCGCTGCGCAATACCTTGGGCTTCTCGCGAATACGGCTGGCGTACACAGCCGGCGAGGCAATCGGCCCGGATATCTTTGATTTCTATAGATCGCTCGGGATCAACGTGAAACAGCTCTACGGTCAGACCGAAGCGTCCGTGTTTGTCACGATGCAGCCCGATGCGCAGGTCAAGCTCGACACCGTGGGCACACCCGCTCCGGAGGTAGAGATCAAGATTGCCAACAGCGGTGAGGTGTTGTACCGCAGCCCAGGCGTCTTTCAGGAGTATTACAAGAACAGCGAAGCCACGGCCGCGACCAAGACATCGGACGGTTGGGTCCACACCGGCGATGCCGGATTCTTCGATGAGGATGGACACCTCAAGATCATCGACCGGGCTAAGGATGTCGGTAAACTCAATGATGGCTCCATGTTCGCGCCCAAGTACCTCGAGAATAAGCTCAAGTTCTTTCCCTATATCAAAGAGGCGGTCACCTTTGGTGATACACGAGACTACGTGACTGCATTGCTTAACATCGATCTCGAGGCTGTCGGTAACTGGGCCGAGCGGCACAACATCCCATACGGTAGCTACCAGGAACTCGCTGCCCGCAGGGAGGTTTACGAGCTACTTCAGAGCTGTGTCGAACAGGTAAACCGAGACCTGGCAAAAGACTCCCATCTCGCTTCGTCGCAGATCCATCGGTTCCTGGTCCTGCACAAGGAGTTAGATGCCGATGACGGTGAGCTTACCCGCACCCGCAAGGTACGTCGCAGTTTCGTCGCTGAAAAGTATGACAAACTGGTCGAGGCGCTCTACGCTGACGGGTCACGTTGCAAGATCGAAACCGAAGTAACCTTCGAGGATGGTCGCAAAGGATCTGTGCGCGCTGACCTCGAGATACGCGACGTGTCGCGTAACGAGCTTGCCACGGCCGCTAACTGACGAGGTTCCCACAGTGGCGACCGCCAGAGAGTCCGAGCAGATCTTGCTTAGTGCCGAGAACGTAAGTCTCGCCTTCGGCGGCGTGCGCGCACTCGAGAACGTGAGTTTCGATGTGCGCCAAGGCGAGATCCGCGCCATTATCGGCCCTAACGGCGCGGGCAAGAGCTCGATGCTCAACGTCATCAACGGCTTTTACCATCCACAAGAAGGGGCTATTACCTACAAAGGCGTGACACGCGAACAGATGCGCACTCACGAGGCTGCCGCACAAGGCATTGCCCGTACCTTTCAGAACATCGGGCTTTTCAAAGGTATGACGACGCTCGATAACATCATGACCGGGCGCAACCTCAAGATGCATAGCAATTTTCTGTGGCAGGCGTTGTACATTGGGCCTGCGCGCAACGAGGAGATGGTGCACCGCGAAAGCGCCGAGCGCATCATCGATTTCCTCGAGATTCAGGCAATCCGCAAGACTCACGTTGGCCGTTTGCCTTATGGTCTGCAAAAACGGGTAGAGTTAGGGCGCGCGCTCGCGGCAGAACCGGATCTGTTGCTACTCGATGAGCCAATGGCGGGCATGAATACCGAGGAGAAGGAGGACATGTGTCGTTTTGTCCTCGATGTGAACGAGCAGTTCGGTACCACAATCGTGCTGATCGAGCATGACATGGGTGTAGTGATGGACATCTCGGACCGCGTCGTGGTGTTGGACTATGGCCGCAAGATTGCTGACGGCACGCCCGACGAGGTGCGCGGCAACCAAGAAGTTATCGATGCTTACCTCGGTGTAGCGCATTAACGGCTAAGGAGAAGATGGAAACACTATACGCATTCTTCGTTGCCCCGTTTGCCGATATCTGGAGCGGCCCGGTGTTCTTCGCGGAGGTCGTGATTAACGGCCTGTTAACGGGCGTCATGTACTCGCTGGTCGCGCTAGGCTTCGTACTGATCTTCAAGGCGTCGGGCGTATTCAACTTTGCCCAGGGCGTGATGGTACTTTTTGCGGCGCTAACCTTGGTAGGACTGATCGAGCACGGTGTACCGGTTTGGCTCGCGCTGATTCTGACAATGGCGGTCATGGTCGCACTCGCCTTTGCGATCGAGCGCGTTATGCTGAGGCCGCTCGTGAATCAAGAGCACATCATCCTATTTATGGCGACGATAGGGTTGACATTTTTCCTCGAGGGTTTCGGCGAGCTTCTGTGGGGTAGCAACGTGAAGAAGCTCGATGTCGGCATCCCCAGCGAGTCCTTCGAGATCGGCGGCATCCTGCTGAACGAGTTTGATTTATTCGCTGCGGTTACTGGTGCCGTGTTAGTGGGTGTGCTGGCGGTTTTCTTTCACAAGACGCCGGTTGGTCGGGCGCTGCGAGCAGTGGCCGATGACCACCAGGCGGCCATGTCCGTGGGTATTCCCTTGAAGACGATCTGGGTAATTGTGTGGTCGGTGGCGGGCATCGTCGCGATGGTGGCGGGCATCATGTGGGGTGCGAAGAGCGGTGTGCAGTTCTCGTTATCATTGATCGCGCTTAAGGCGCTTCCGGTACTGATTCTCGGAGGCTTCACGTCGGTCCCAGGTGCGATCATCGGCGGACTTATTATAGGTGTCGGCGAAAAAGTCGCTGAGATCTATTGGGGGCCACTGGTCGGCGGCGCGATCGAGAACTGGTTTGCATATGTACTGGCGTTGGTGTTTCTCCTCTTCCGGCCGCAAGGGTTATTTGGAGAGAGAATTATCGAACGAGTTTGACGAATCAATGTTTTACCGCGAAGCAGGACAGTTTAAGAGTAGCTACATCGCCGATCAGGGGATGTTCCCGATCGCGCAAGATCGATGGTTCGTGATCGCCGTGCTCGTGATTGCCTATCTATTCGTGCCTTATGTCGCAAGCGAATATTGGCTGCAGGCGGTGCTGATCCCGTTTCTTGTCTTCGCCATGGCCGCGATCGGCTTGAACTTGCTTACGGGTTATGCCGGCCAGCTTAGTCTGGGCACCGGCGCTTTCATGGCGGTCGGGGCTTACAGTACCTACAAGCTTGTAACGATGTTTCCTGATATGAACGTCGTCGTAGCGTTTCTGCTCTCCGGGTTCATCGCCGCTGGCGTGGGCATCATCTTCGGCATCCCGAGCCTTCGCATCAAAGGTTTTTATCTAGCGGTGGCCACCTTGGCGGCACAGTTTTTCTTGAGTTGGATGTTCAACAAAGTTCCTTGGTTCTACAACTACAACCCATCGGGGACGATCACTGCCCCACCGCGCACCTTTTTCGACATCATGGTAACCGGGCCTGAAGCCACGGCCCCAACGCGCTATCTGGTCGCGCTCACGATCGTGGCCGTGTTCGCGATTGTGGCGAAAAACCTCGTGCGTGGCCGAATCGGCCGTTCATGGATGGCGATTCGTGATATGGACATCGCCGCCGAGATTATCGGTATACGGCCATTCCAAACCAAACTGCTCGCCTTCGCGATCTCGTCGTTCTACTGCGGCGTTGCCGGGGCGATGAGCCTGTTCCTATGGTTAGGGAGCGCAGAGACCGAGGCCTTCGATATCAACGTCTCTTTCCAGGTGCTGTTCATGGTCATCATCGGCGGGCTCGGCAGCATCCTTGGATCTTTCCTGGGGGCTGCGTTCATCACCTTGGTGCCGGTATTCCTCACCAATGCCCCGCAGATGTTCGGCGTGGCGATGGCGACAGACCTGCAGAAGCACCTAGAAGTCATGATTTTCGGGGGGCTGATTGTCTACTTCCTGATTGTCGAGCCCCATGGCTTCGCCCGCCTGTGGCAGATTGCCAAGGAGAAGCTTAGGCGCTGGCCGTTTCCGTATTAGATCAAGACGTTATCTGCAGCCCCAGGCCTTGGCCCGGTAGTGAATCCCGTGCTACAGTTTTCTGCTCTGCTGGATAACTTCAACCATCACTGCAGTAGGAGGAGATCATGATATTCAAGAAACTAGGCGTAATAAGCCTGGGAGCGGCGACTGCCGTCTCGGGGCTGTTCGCCACGCAAGCGGTGGCGCAGAACGAGCAATTCATTCCTATGCTCGTGTACCGCACGGGCCCTTACGCCCCCAGCGGCATTCCCGTGGCCAACGGCTTCCGTGATTACTATACCTTGATCAACAAACGCGACGGCGGCATCAACGGGGTGAAGATTGTCTTCGAGGAGTGCGAGACCCAGTACAACACCAAGCTCGGCGTCGAGTGCTACGAGAAGCTGAAGAACAAAGGGCCCACCGGGGCGGCCCTCGTCAATCCCTACAGCACCGGTATTACCTACCAGCTGATCCCGAAAGCCCCTGTGGACAAGATTCCGATCTTATCTATGGGCTATGGTCGAACGGCGGCTGCCGATGGCACGGTGTTTGAGTGGGCGTTCAACTTCCCGACCAGCTACTGGAGCCAGGCTTCCGGCTTCATCAATTACGTGGCCCAGCAGGAAGGCGGCTTGGATAAGCTTAAGGGTATGAAGATCGCCCATGTCTACCACAATAGCGCCTACGGCAAGGAGGCGAATCCTACTCTCAAGGTGTTGGCTGACAAATACGGCTACAAGCTAACCTTGCTGGCCGTCGACCATCCGGGTCAGGAGCAGAAGGCGACGTGGCTGCAGATCCGCAGGCTGCGACCCGATTGGGTCTTCATGTCAGGATGGGGAGTGATGAACCAGGTCGCCGTGAAGGAGGCGGCTGCCATCAACTATCCCATGGATCACTTCGTCGGTAACTGGTGGTCCGGAAGCAATGCGGATGTGATCCCCGCCGGCAAGGGCGCCATTGGCTACAAGTCCACGGCATTTCACTTTGCGGGTACGGGATTCCAAGTGCACAAGGACATCATCTATTATGTCTACGATGGTGACGTGGCTGTAGCCAAGAGGAACAACTTTGGTGAAGTGCTCTACAATCGTACTCTGGTCAACGCCATGTTCAGCGTCGAGGCGATCCGTACCGCCATGCAAAAGTTTGGTAACAAGCCAATGACCGGCGAGCAGGTCCGGTGGGGGCTCGAACACCTGCACGTCACCAATCGTCGTCTGAGCGCGCTCGGCATGGGCGGTTTCACGCGGGGTTTCGAGGTAACGTGCGCGGACCACGAGACAGGCGGCCCCATCATTATCCAGCAGTGGGACGGCAAGAAGTGGAATATGGTTAGTGATTGGGTTCCAACGATGCGCGACGTCGTACGGCCCATGATCGAGAAAGCCGCGGCAGAATACGCCAAGGAGAACAACATCGCGCCGCGCAAGTGCGCCGGTTGACGCGTACGTGACGGCCGACGGCACGCCGCTACTGGCCGTCAACAACATCGAGGTGATCTATGACCATGTCATCTTGGTGTTGAAAGGTGTTTCGCTAGAGGTCCCTGAGGGGGGTATTGTCGCCCTCCTCGGGGCCAACGGCGCCGGCAAGACCACCACCCTCAAGGCCGTTTCCAATCTGCTCAAGGCTGAACGTGGCGAGGTCACGAAAGGGTCGATCGAGTACAGCGGAGAGCGGGTCGACAGGCTTACCGCTTCGGACTTGGTCAAGCGCGGTGTGATCCAGGTCATGGAAGGTCGGCGCTGTTTTGAGCATCTGACCGTGGAGGAAAACCTGCTGAGCGGTGCCTATGCGCGTACGGATGGCCGTGCCGCCATTGGGCAGGATCTGGAGATGGTCTACAAGTACTTCCCGCGCTTGAAAGAGCGGCGCTCCGGGCAAGCAGGCTACATCTCCGGCGGTGAGCAACAGATGACGGCGCTCGGTCGCGCCTTGATGTCGCGGCCTAAGATGATCTTACTCGATGAGCCGTCGATGGGGCTGGCACCACAACTGGTCGAGGAGATTTTCGACATTGTCAAACGGCTCAACGAGAACGAAAAAGTCAGTTTCTTGCTCGCTGAGCAGAATACCAATATGGCGCTGCATTACTCACAGTACGGTTACATCTTGGAGAACGGACGCGTTGTGCTCGATGGTGACGCCAAGACATTGTCCGAGAATGAGGACGTCAAGGAATTCTATCTCGGCGTGAGCGGCGAGAAGCGCAGAAGCTTCCGCGACTTCAAGCACTACCGCCGCCGCAAGCGCTGGCTGGCGTAATCCTGGAAGACAAGGCAACAAAAACGCAAAGGCGCGAAGTGCGCTCATCTGGAAACGCCCATTCGAGGGTCTTTGCGTTGAGTTGTTGGGCGAATGAGCATGGGCGCGGAGCACGAATACTTTGACGAACTTGAGACCCGTGATCCCGAGCAGCGGCGAACGGCCCAGTTCGAAGCACTGCCCAAGCAAATTGCGTATGCTCAGCGCCATTCTCCGGCGTTCGGCCGTATCCTTTCGGGGATAAATGGCGCTGACATTATTACGCCTGAGGCCTTGGCCCAGCTTCCGATCACACGCAAGTCTGAGCTGGTGGAGTTACAGCGCCAAGCACCCCCTTTTGGCGGCCTCGCGACGGTGCAACCGGGCAAGGTTGCAAAGATCTTCTCCTCACCCGGACCGATCTACGAACCGGAAGCCCATCGACGTGACTACTGGCGCGTTGCGCGTGCATTGTTCGCTGCGGGTTTCCGTGAAGGAGATCTTATTTACAATACGTTTAGCTACCATTTGACGCCAGCGGGTTCGATGGTCGAGACGGGTGCCCATGCGCTCGGCTGCGCGGTCGTCCCCGGTGGTGTAGGGCAGACCGAGCTGCAACTACAAGCGATCGTCGATCTGCGACCCGATGGCTACGTCGGAACACCGTCTTTCTTGAAAATCCTGCTCGCTAAGGGCAATGAAACCGGCGCTGACATGTCAAGCTTGCGCAAAGCTGAGGTGTCGGGCGAGGCGTTTCCGCTTAGCCTGCGAAACGAGTTCAAGGATCATGGCATTGAAACGCTGCAAAGCTACATTACCGCAGACCTCGGCTTGATCGCTTACGAGTCACCGGCACGAGAAGGGATGATCATCGACGAAGGCGTTATTGTCGAGTTCGTGCGTCCCGGCACGGGGGATGTTGTTGCCGAGGGCGATATCGGCGAAGTTGTGGTGACGACTTTCAATCCGGAATACCCTCTGATCCGGTTCGCGACCGGGGACTTGTCTGCAGTGATGCCGGGTTTAAGCCCTTGTGGTCGCACTAACCTCCGAATCAAAGGTTGGCTTGGCCGTGCCGATCAAACCACCAAGGTGCGCGGCATGTTCGTCACGCCAGCGCAGGTGGCTCAGATTACCAAACGCCATCCCGAGATTAAGAAAGCGCGCTTGATCGTTGACCGCGACGATGTAAAAGACACCATGACCTTGCACTGTGAGGTTGAAGGCAAGAGTGGTCAATTAGCCCAGACCATCACTAACACTATGCGCGAGGTCTGTAAGCTGCGCGGAGAGGTTTGCTTTGTGGCGACGGGAAGTCTTGCCAGCGATGGGAAGGTTATCGACGACATTCGCAAGTACGACTAGCTCACTTCCGGCCTTTATCACCCCTAGCAAAGAAGGCTCGACGCGATGCTGGCGATTTGCACATAATGCGGGCTATGATCGACATTCCAACACTGCGTCGAATCCTGCAAGACAATCGCACTGTCGCCTCGGTTGGTCTTTCGGCTAACTGGTACCGGCCCAGCTTTTTCGCCGCCAAATACTTGCAAGAACACGGGTACCGCGTCATTCCGGTTAACCCGCGGTACGAAGAGATCCTCGGCGAAAAATGTTATCCGAGTCTAAGAGACATCCCGGATTCGGTCGACGTCGTCCAGATCTTTCAGCACCCGAGCCAAGTGCCCCCATTTGTCGAAGACGCCATCAAGATCGGTGCGAAGGTGGTGTGGATGCAGTTGGGTATCGCTAATGAGGAAGCCGCGGAGCGTGCGCGCCAAGCAGGACTAGAGGTGGTAATGAATCACTGCATGAAAATCGAACACGGGCGCCTGTTTGGCGGCCTCAATTTTGTTGGTGTTAATACCCGTGTCATCTCTTCAAAGCGAACGAAGGTGATCGCGAATTGAAGCGTGTGGACAAAGCGTCGGGGCATACATTTGGGCGACGCTTGAGGTTCGAGTAGAGAGGTAAGCACGATGCCTGACAGAGAATTTGGTTTCGAAACGTTATGTCTGCATGCAGGTCAGTTGCCAGACCCAGCAACCGCGGCCCGCGCCGTGCCGATCTATCAATCGGTGGCGTATGTGTTCGATAGCGCGGATCATGCGGCCAGCCTCTTTAATCTGCAGACGTTCGGCAATATTTACAGTCGCCTAATGAACCCGACGAATGCGGTGTTTGAGGAGCGCATGGCGGCGCTAGAGCGCGGGCGCGCGGCGGTGGCCGTCTCTTCTGGGATGGCGGCGCAGATGACGGCGATCCTGACCATTCTTGAAGCGGGCGACCACCTGGTATCTGCGAGCACGTTGTATGGCGGCACCGTGACGCAGTTCGACGTGACCTTTAAGAAGTTGGGGATCCAATCGACATTCGTTGACCCGGACGATCCAAAGAACTTCAGGCGTGCGATCACGCCGAAGACCAAACTGTTGTACGGTGAGACCATCGGTAATCCGCTGAACAACATCCTGGATATCGAAGCGGTTGCAGCAATCGCCGGCGAGCACGGAATCCCGTTGGTTGTCGACAACACCATGGCGACACCCTATCTATGCCGACCGATCGAGCATGGGGCCGACCTCGTCGTGCATTCGGCAACGAAGTATATCTGTGGCCATGGCACATCCATTGGCGGCGTACTCGTCGAATCTGGCAGATTCCCCTGGGACAACGGCAAGTTTCCGGCCATGATGGAACCGTCTAAGGCATATCATGGGATTCGCTTTTACGAAACCTTTGGTGATTTTGGCTACACCATGAAGGCACGGTGCGAAACTTTGCGCACCTTGGGACCGACACTGAGTCCCTTTAACGCGTTTTTGTTTCTGCAGGGCTTGGAGACTTTGCACGTGCGTATGGATAAGCATTGTGAAAATGCTTTGGCTGTCGCGAAATTCCTACAACAACATCGAGCCGTCACCTGGGTCAAGTATGCGGGGCTCCCGGATCACCCTCAGCATGCGTTGGCACAGAAATATCTCCCGAGGGGCGCGAGCTCCGTCTTAACCTTCGGAATCAAAGGGGGCCTCGAGGCCGGCGTGAAGTTTATCGAGGGTGTGCAGTTCCTGAGCCATCTGGCCAATATTGGCGATGCAAAGACCCTTGTCATCCATCCGGCATCCACGACCCATCGTCAACTTTCCGAAGAAGAACAGGTCGCGGCAGGTGTCACGCCCGATATGCTTCGCATTTCGGTCGGTCTCGAAACCTTGGATGACATCATTTGGGATATCGATCAGGCATTAGCAAAGTCACAAGACAAAGTGCAGGTGGCGAGTAGTTAGTAGCTATTAGATAGTAGCTAGTGGCGAGCAGCTGGTAGCGGGAAAAACCATCGAAATATCTTCAAACGTATTGCCACTCGAAACTCGCTACTCGCTAATGGAGAGAGCTCGCTGATGCAACTCATTGATCCGCGCCAAAAAGATTTTGATGCGATCCATTCCTCGTTTCGATGGCAGGTCCCCGAGTACTACAACATCGCTCTAGAGGTCTGCGACCGGCATGTGCAGTACGCAGACAAAACCGCACTCTACTACGAGAACGAGGACGGCGAGGCACAGAGCTATACCTTCGGTCAGATTAGGACGCTCTCGGACAGGTTTGCTAATGTGCTGTTGGCACTTGGCGTAGACCGCGGCGATCGGATCGCCATCGTTCTTCCGCAACGTGCGGAAACGGCCATTGCCCATCTAGCCGCGTACAAGATCGGTGCGGTTGCACTGCCGCTCTCGATCTTATTCGGACCCGATGCCGTTGACTATCGTTTGCGAAACAGTGCCGCCAAGACGGTAATCACGGACGATGCGCGTGTGCCTATGATCGAGGCTATGCGGACGGACTTGCCGGACTTGGAGGTGGTCATAAAGTGCGATGATGACGGCACCGATGCTACGTTCTGGCAACTTATCGAAAAAGCATCGGACTCATTTGAGCGTGTTGATACGCACGCTAATGATCCGGCCTTGCTGATCTATACCTCCGGTACCACGGGACCCCCAAAAGGCGCGCTAATCGCGCATCGATCGTTGCTCGGAAATCTGACTGGATTCGAGCTCTCGCAGAACTTTTTCCCTAGAAAGGGGGATTGCTTCTGGACCCCGGCTGATTGGGCGTGGACGGGTGGGTTGTTGGATGCGCTGATGCCCAGCTGGTGTTACGCACGACCGATCTTGGCTTACGAGGGCGGTAAGTTTGATGCGGAGAAGGCGTGTCACCTGATTGAAAAATACGGTGTGACCAATGCCTTCGTTCCTCCCACGGCGCTGAAGATGATTCGCCAGATAGGCGACGTCCGGGGGCGCTTCAGGTTGAAGCTGCGTGGCATCATGTCAGCAGGCGAGGCAGTCGGGGCGGAACTCTACGATTGGGGAAAGGAGGCGCTCGGTGTCGAGATAAACGAGATGTGGGGACAGACCGAGTTCAATTACCTTGTCGGAAATTGCTCCGCGATCATGCCAGTCAGGCCCGGTTCCATGGGCAAACCCTATCCGGGACACACGGTCGATGTGATCGACGGAGCAGGCCGACCAATGTCGACTGGCAAGACTGGCGAGCTCGCGGCGAAACGCGGCGATCCGGTTATGTTTCTTGGCTACTGGCGCAACGAAGAGGCGACGCGCGAAAAGTTTGTTGGCGAGTGGTTTTGCACTGGAGACATCGGGTACCGCGACGAGGATGAATACCTCTGGTTCGTTGGACGTAAGGATGACGTTATCTCAAGCGCAGGCTATCGCATTGGTCCGGGAGAGATCGAGGACTGCCTATTGAAGCATCCAGCGGTAGCGCAGGCGGCGGTCGTTGGCAGCCCCGACGAGCTACGCGGCAATGTTGTCAAAGCGTATATTGTACTGGCGCGTGGGTATCAGTCGTCGAATGAGCTCAGGAAGGAAATCCAAGAATCCGTGCGCACGCGGCTGGCCGCATACGAGTATCCACGGCAAATTGAGTTCATCGATGAGCTGCCGATGACAACCACCGGCAAAGTCCGGCGGGTAGAGCTGCGCCAACGCGACCTTCCTCATAAGGGCTGAAAAGGCCGCGTCAGTCTCTGCGTATCAACATGGGGCCGAGTCGCCGTCCGCCCAATAGATGCATGTGCAAGTGGTAGACCTCTTGCCCGCCATTGCGTCCACAGTTGATGATCAAGCGATAGCCTTCGTCTGCAATTCCTTGTTGTTTGGCGATCTGTGCCGCTACGACGAACATGTGCCCGAGTGCCGCTTCATCTTCGACCACGACATCGTTGACCGTCGGGATCACTTTGTTGGGAAGAATCAGCACATGGGTCGGGGCTTGTGGACGTATATCAGCGAATGCCGTCACGCGATCGTCCTGGAACACAATGTCGGCTGGAATTTCGCGCCTAATGATTTGGCTGAAGATGGTTTCTTCTGACATGGACGAATGTCCTCCTTTATAATACGTCTGATACGAAGCGCGCTCGGCAAGCTGTGCATTATACAGCCCGCGGCGCGCTTCGAACGATCGGTCGCGCCATAAATAAGAATATGAACCGTTGTTCACGTGTAGGCTACCCCAGATAGGTTTAGGTCGCGGTGCCGGAAGCCACGTTAAGAGAAAACGAAACCCGGGATCGTTTTGCCTATTTCCTGGTGATCCCGACGCGTTGGATGGACAATGACATTTACGGACACGTAAACAACGTCGTCTATTATGCTTACTTTGACACGTTGATCACGCGCTATCTCATCGACCGGGCTGACTTCGACATACACACAGGTGTGGTCGCTCCGTTTACGGTAGAGAATATGTGTCGTTTTCACCGTTCGCTGGCTTTTCCCGAAATTATCGATGGCGGTTTGCGCGTAGCGCACCTCGGTCGATCCAGTATCCGTTACGAGATCGGTTTGTTCACCCAAGGAAGAGACGACGCTGCTGCAGCGGGCTACTTCGTCGATGTGTTTGTCGATCGCGACACGAATAAATCGGTGCCTATCCCTGAAAACGTGCGTACGGCGCTAGACGAATTGGTCTTAGAACGCTCGTGAGCCGTCTGCGCATCGTTAAGTTGTTGAGCCATACGGTCGGACCGATCACACTAAGCATTAAGCCAAGTGAGTGCGTGTGTATCTCAGGACCTTCGGGTGCGGGTAAGACGGTGTTGCTGCGTGCGGTTGCTGATCTCGATGATCACGACGGCAAGGTGTATCTCGACCGGACCGAATGCGTAAGCTTCAGTGGGCCTCAATGGCGACGGCGTGTCGGTCTTTTGCCAGCGGAAAGTGAATGGTGGGATGACAGGGTAGCGCCGCACTTTGACGGTATCGAAGATACCGCGCTTCAAGATCTAGGCCTTGACACCAAGATTCTCGACCGCGCAGTGACCCGTTTATCAACGGGTGAGCGTCAACGTCTGGCATTGTTGCGGCTACTCGCGCAGCGACCCAAGGTCTTATTGCTGGACGAGCCGACGGCTAGCCTCGATAGCAAGAATGTGCGTCGAGTCGAACGTTCAGTCGCCGCCTATCGCAAAGCGCACAAAGCGCCAGTACTGTGGGTGAGTCACGATCTGCGTCAGATCAGGCGCGTTAGCACCCGTCATCTCCGTCTGCTCGATGGCGAGTTAAGCGAGGGTCAAATGCGGTGAGCGTCATTGCACTCAGTTCCCTGGACCTCGCCTTAGCAGCGCTCCTCGTCTTGGGTCTTGCAGCGCTGTCGTTCCCGATTGGCCTCGGCCTGAGTCAGCAGCTCTTAATCGCGGCGACGCGCACCGTCGTGCAGCTGTTGCTCATCGGGTTTGTTCTTAAAGCTTTGTTTGAAAATGTCAATCTGGTGTGGGTGACACTGATGGCATTCGTCATGTTAGCCGTCGCTGCACGCGAAGTGGTGGCCCGGCAGAAACGCCGGCTCGCTGGCTGGTGGAGCTTCGGCATAGGCGGCGTGTCGATGTTTCTGTCGACTTTCGCCATAACGATCCTGGCACTGGTCGTCATTATCGGCCCCGAGCCTTGGTATCAGCCGCAATATGCGATTCCGCTACTAGGCATGGTGCTTGGCAATACCATGACCGGCATCGCGCTCGCGCTTGATCGCTTGACTGAGGCTGCATGGCAGCAACGCGCGATCATAGAGGCCCGTTTAATGCTCGGCCACACTTGGCAGCAAGCGATCGACAACGTTCGGCGTGACAGCATGCGCAGTGGACTGATACCTATGATCAACGCGATGGCCGCCGCGGGTCTGGTTAGCCTGCCGGGAATGATGACTGGTCAGATTCTAGCCGGTAGTCCTCCACTTGAAGCGGTCAAGTATCAGATCCTGATCATGTTTATGATTGCGAGCGGTACCGGCTTCGGTACACTGATGACGGTCCGGGTGGCAGCGTGGCGACTGTTCGATGAACGTGAGCGACTGCGACTTGAGCGCTTGAAAGGTAGAAAGGCATAGCCCGCTATGAGAGGGCACGCAATGAAAGAGCGCGACCGAATGGTGCGTGAAATTGAAGCGGAGACCAGAAGCACAAGCCGATGGATTGGCAAGAAGGCGCTTGATAAACGCGTCATGGCGGCAATTGGCAGTGTGCCCCGCCATGAGTTCGTGCCGTCAGACGTCGTCACCGTCGCCTATCGCAACGAACCTCTACCCATTGGTTTCGGTCAAACCATCTCCCAGCCCTACATTGTCGCGTTGATGACCGATCTTCTACGACCGGACGAGCAGGACATTGTGCTTGAAGTCGGTACCGGATGCGGTTACCAGACGGCGGTGCTGGGCGAGTTGTTCAAACAGGTCTATACGGTGGAAGTAGTAAAAGAGCTTGGTGAACAAGCACAAACACGGCTGACACGCCAAGGGTACGATAATGTCAAGTTCAAAATCGGTGACGGTTATTACGGTTGGAGGGAGCACGCACCATACGATGCGATCATCGTGACCGCAGCAGCGCGCAACATTCCGGATTCATTGATTGAGCAATTAAGGCCCGGCGGCAGAATGGCGATTCCGGTTGGTACGCCGAATGCGGGTCAGACCTTGATGCAGGTGGAGAAAGACAAAGCCGGTAACTTACATAGCAAGGACATTCTTCCGGTCGCCTTTGTGCCGATTACTGGGAGACACTGAACCTAAGGACTAAGGGCTCAGGACTTGGAACTAAGGTTCACGCGGAAAGCCAGGCCCTTAAGACTAAGCCCTTAGCCCATAGTCCGTACACCCCCGTGACCCTTGACAAGCTCAAATGAACACGCATCAACTCCGATGGCAGTTCTGGATTGATCGTGGTGGCACGTTCACCGATGTCGTCGCGCGCCGACCAGACGGCGCACTTATTACACACAAGCTCTTGTCGGACAATCCGGAGCGTTATGCGGACGCGGCGCTGCAGGGCATACGTGATGTGCTCGACATCTCGATCAGTGCGGCATTCCCGGCCGACTCGATCGAGTCGGTCAAAATGGGCACGACGGTGGCGACGAATGCGTTGCTCGAGCGCAAGGGGGAGCGAACCGTGCTCGTAATCACACGGGGGTTCCGCGATGTGCTGCGTATCGGCTACCAGAATCGGCCTAAGATCTTTGCCCAGTGCATTGAGCTTCCCGAGCTGCTTTACGAGCGGGTAGTGGAGATAAGTGAGCGCTATGCTGCCGACGGTAAAGAGCTCGTCGCCATCGACCTGGACGGCGCACGCACTGCGCTGCGGGCAGCTTATAACGAAGGGATCGATTCGGTTGCGATCGTTTTAATGCATAGCTATCGCTATCCTGGCCATGAGCAGAAAATTGTGAGTCTCGCGCGCGAGATTGGGTTCAGTCAGGTTTCCGCTTCACACGAAGTCAGTCCCCTTATGAAGATCGTTGGCCGCGGCGATACCACCGTAGTTGACGCTTATCTTTCGCCACTCTTGCGCCGTTACGTCGATAACATCGCCGCGCAGCTTGGTCACACGCAACTCCTGTTCATGCAATCGAACGGCGGCTTGGTAGACGCGCGTTTGTTTCAAGGCAAAAACAGTATCCTGTCTGGTCCAGCGGCCGGTGTTGTCGGGGCGGTATGTACCAGCGCGGCCGCGGGGTTTAGCAAGATCATCGGTTTCGATATGGGCGGCACCTCGACAGATGTTTCTCATTACGATGGTGACTACGAACGCACTTTCGAAAGCGAGGTCGCGGGTGTTCGCATGCGTGCTCCCATGATGTACATCCACACGGTAGCGGCGGGAGGCGGTTCGATCCTTAAGTTTGATGGCAGTCGCTATCGCGTTGGCCCAGAGTCCGCTGGCGCTAATCCTGGGCCCGCTTGTTATCGGCGCGGCGGACCGCTGACGGTGACGGATTGCAACGTCATGGTCGGCAAGATCGCACCCCGTTACTTCCCACACGTTTTCGGAGCCGCGGGGGATCTGCCGCTGAATAGCGAGATTGTGCAAGAAAGGTTTTTTGAGCTAGCGGCCAAGATCACAGCAGCGACCGGTGATACACGTACACCACAACAAGTAGCCCATGGCTTTCTTGAAATCGCCGTCGATAATATGGCAACTGCAATCCGCAAGATCTCGGTGCAGCGTGGCTACGATGTGTCTGAGTATGCGTTGTGTTGTTTCGGTGGCGCTGGTCCACAACACGCGTGCCTGGTCGCGGATGCGCTCAGCATCTCCCGTGTGTTGATTCATCCTTATGCTGGTGTGCTCTCTGCTTATGGCATGGGGTTGGCAGACCGACGCTTGATGCGTGAGCAGGCAGTCGAGGCAAGACTAGCGGCGGGTCTCGCTCCCGAGCTTGAGCGCGTGTTGTCCCGCCTCGAGTCGCGGGGACGCGCAGAAATGCGGCAACAGGGGGTCACCGATGGGAATATATCCGTGGTCCGTAAACTACACGTACGCTACGAAGGTACCGATACCGCGTTGGTTATCGATTATGGAACGACCGACGCGATCTACGCTAGCTTCGAATTGGCGCATCGTCAGCGGTTCGGATTCATCCAACCGGGTAAGTCACTGGTGGTAGAGGCAGCCTCGGTAGAGGTCGTCGGCGCGGGCGATGTCGTTGAAGACCTTGCGGGCAAGGCGGGTCGTGCCCACAGAGATCCAGGCGACCCATTGGCCGAGCCGGTTGCGCGGGTCACTATGTACACCGCCAACGCGGCACGGGATGGTGAACAGTCGTTCGACACGCCCGTTTTCGACAGAACACAGCTCTCAATCGGCGCGCGCTTGGGAGGCCCGGCGATCCTCATCGAAGATAACAGCACGATCGTTGTTGAGCCGGGCTGGTGTGCGGAGCTAAGCGAGCGCAATCATGTGATCCTAACTCGGATGACAGCGCTTGCGCGCAGTGCTGCCATTGGTACCGAGGTCGATCCCGTGCGACTGGAGATCTTTAACAATCTGTTTATGTCGATCGCGGAGCAGATGGGCACGACCTTGCAGAAGACCGCGCACTCGGTGAACATGAAGGAGCGCCTTGATTTCTCATGTGCGATCTTCGATGCACAAGGTCAACTCGTCGCTAATGCACCGCATATCCCGGTGCACTTGGGTTCGATGGGCGAAAGTGTGCAAAGTGTTATCAAGCACTGTGCGCATGAAATGAAGCCGGGCGATGCTTACGTACTGAATGCGCCTTACAACGGCGGCACGCATCTGCCGGATGTTACCGTTATAACTCCCGTATTCGATAGCGTCGGGAAAGAAATCCTTTTGTATGTTGGGTCGCGCGGACATCACGCGGACATCGGCGGCATCACCCCGGGTTCGATGCCGCCCGACAGTGTTTCTATCGAACAGGAAGGCTTGGTGTTCGACAACTTCAAGCTCGTGGACGTCGGCGACTTCCGTGAGCAGCCATTGCGGGAATTGCTAACGTCAGGAAAATATCCCGCGCGCAATCCTGATCAGAACGTGGCGGATCTCAAGGCACAGATCGCCGCTAACGAAACTGGTGTGCAGGGACTGCGTAAGATGATCCAACACTTTGGACTACCAACGGTGCATGCATTTATGCAGCACGTTCAGGACAACGCTACAGAGTCAGTGCGCCGCGTGATCGATGTGCTGAGAGACGGGAGCTTTACTTACCGGTTGGATGACGGCAGCGCTGTGCACGTCGAGATCACCATCGATAAATCTGCACGACGGGCGCGTATCGATTTCACTGACACCTCACCGCAACAGCCAAGTAACTTCAACGCCCCGGCTGCCGTGTGCAAAGCTGCAGTGCTTTACGTATTTCGCACCTTGGTCGACGATGATATACCGTTGAACGCAGGCTGCCTGATCCCGCTCGAAATCATCATACCCAAGGGTAGTTTGCTTAACCCCGAGTATCCCGCGGCAGTCGTGGCGGGGAATGTGGAGACCTCGCAGGTCGTCGTTGACACGCTCTACGGGGCGCTCGGTGTGGTGGCCGCCGCGCAGGGCACGATGAACAACTTCACCTTCGGCAACGAACGCTGGCAATACTACGAGACCATCTGCGGGGGGTCAGGTGCCGGACCGGATTTTGATGGTACGGATGCAGTGCACACTCACATGACGAACTCGCGCATTACTGACCCAGAGGTCCTTGAGTGGCGTTTCCCAGTTGTGCTGGAAGGCTTCGAGATTCGCGGGCACAGCGGCGGGGCCGGAGTGCGGCATGGCGGCGATGGCGCCATCCGCCGCATTCGTTTTCTCGAACCCATGACAGCGGCGATTCTTTCCAACAGACGCGTCGTAGCGCCATTCGGTCTTGCTGGCGGTGAGCCCGGTGCTGCGGGTCGCAACTGGGTCGAGCGTGCAGACGGCAGCACGGTGCAACTCGAGGGCCGCGATCAGATTGACATGAAGACTGGCGATGTGTTTGTTATTGCTACGCCCGGAGGCGGCGGTTACGGATCGATATCTAGGACCTGACCCGGCGCCAGCCTCCAAGCATTGCTTAGCGTATTCGAACTGAATGAAATTGGTTTGATGAAAAAAACCCATCCGTGGGCGATGGCTTTGTTATTGTATTGAAGCGATAGTGATCAGACCATCTCCTTAAGACCTTTCAACGGTTGAACCTTAACAACGTTGCGCGCTGGCTTGGCCTTAAAAGTCGTTTCTTCTTTTGTAAACGGATTAATACCTCTGCGTTCGGGCACTGCGGCTTTGTGTACACGCTTTATCTTCATGAGGCCCGGGACATTGAACATACCCGGACCCCTTTTTAGATCGCGTTCGATGAGCTCGGCGAGCGCATCGAACACCGCACCGATCTCCTTCTTCTTAAGATTGGTGCGCTCAGCAATGTAGGAATAGACTTCCGACTTCGTTGAGGGTTTTGTCGTTGCCATCTATCGCTCCTAAGGGGATTACGGTTAGTTTTTAGGGAATGATACGGGCGGCCATAAATTAGCACAGTCCGGCGTGACGGGGGTAGCGTTTTTAAGTCGTTTGCCGAGTTTTTTTGCTGGCGAGGTGCGAGGGTGATCGGTACACCACCGGCTCTACGATGCCATGGCATACTGCGACATGCTCACAAGAAGATTAGCAACGCTTACTAATTTGTTAATTTACAATCTGTTTCACACCGTCAGGCATGGGTCGGGTGGAAGTTGGATCGCAGCAAGCCCGGTGTGTCGCCGCAACGTCATCAGACGGTTCCCGCGGAGGCCACCCTCCTGATCGATCACAAACAATTTTCTTTTCCAAACCGAGACTTCGATGCAACTGATCTCGCCTGCACCCTATGGATGGAGGTCCGCCGGGCCAGTAGGCGAGATCGCTTCTACCGCTCATCCGCATTGGGAAACCGTTTATCGGGTGTTCAGATGAAGAAGGAGGGTGAGTAATGAATCGACGCTTGTTCCTCTCGACGCTCGGTGCGGGGGGACTAGGCGTAGCCGGCTGGACCGGGTGGCGATACTGGCCCGACCAAGGGGTATGGAATCCTTGTCTCGGGGGCCCGTTACCTTCGCGGCTCGCGGAGCACGAGCTGATAAGAGCGGCGTGGGAAGGAATTGACCCGGAACAGCTTTGGGATTGCCACGTACACCTCATCGGTACCGGCGACAGCGACAGCGGAATCTGGGTGAACCCTGTTAATTACAGTCTGGCTCACCCTTTCCCCTACATCGCGCAGAAGCTGTATTCGAATGCAAGCTGTGCGGAGGTCGAGGGCGAAGTCGATGTTCGTTTCGTTAAGCGAATGATGGCGTTGCAGGATGAATTCCCGCCAGGCTCGCGTTTGATGTTGCTTGCTTTCGATTACTACTACGATGAAAAAGGTAAGCGCGTTCTGGAGCGGACGCTTTTTCACATTCCCAATGGATACGCTGAACGGGTTGCTCGCCAACATCCACAGCGACTCGAGTGGATAGCATCGATTCACCCCTATCGACAGGACGCAGTCGAAATGTTGGCACAGTCCCACAACCGCGGTGCGCGGGCAATCAAGTGGTTACCGTCAGCAATGGGCATGGATCCGGCATCGCCATTGTGCGATCGCTTCTATGAAGCGATGGCCAAACGCGGCCTGCCGCTACTGGTGCACGCCGGGGGTGAGGCCGCTGTTCATGGTCCCGAGTTGCAACAGTTGAACAATCCGCTGAAATTGCGGCGCGCACTGGATCACGGCGTCCGCGTCATTGTGGCCCATTGCGCGTCCCTCGGTAGCGATATCGACCTCGATCAGGGATCCAATGGCCCGCAGGTGGCGAGTTTTGAACTGTTCGCACGAATGATGGATGACGCGCGCTACGAGGGTCGTTTGTTTGCCGACGTCTCAGCAATGACGCAGGCAAACCGCATGGGCACACCCCTCAGAGCGGTGCTCGCTCGACGTGACTGGCACCCACGGCTCGTGAACGGATCGGATTACCCGCTGCCCGGCGTGATGCCGATCTTTTCGATGCGAGAGATGGTTGCCATGCGTTATATCACTCACAGTGAGGCGGATGTGCTGACCGAAGTCCGCCGCTACAATGCGCTATTGTTCGATTTTGTCCTCAAGCGCCATATCAGAGTGGGCGATAAACGATTCCAACCGGTCGTTTTTCATTCTCGCCGAGTATTCGACCAAGCCGCCCCAGCCCAAAGCTGAGGCGGGTCGCGCGCTCCCTGTGGGCGGGCCTTGCAGGTTCGAAACACCAACAATTCTGAGCAAAAATAATGCTTTATCGACAGCGGCCGGCTATAATTCTATTGACTTGCTGCGGCACCGCCCCCATTAAAGCAGGGCGGTGTCTTTTTTGGAGTTCGGCATGCCGATCTATGAGTATCGATGTGAGAGCTGTGGTCACGAGCTGGAAGCGATTCAGAAGTTCGACGACCCGGCGCTCACGGATTGCCCCGCTTGCGGCAAGGCGCAGTTAAAAAAGCTCGTTTCGGCAGCGGGATTTCAATTGAAGGGCACGGGATGGTACGTTACGGACTTTAAGGACGGCGGCAAGAAGAAAAAACAGGAGAAGACGGCGGGGTCAGAGTCTTCGACCGAGTCCAAGCCGAAACAGAAGGAAAAGGCCGCGAGCAGCTCGAGCGGCAACGACGACTAACTCGCACCACTCACCAACATGATGGGTCACTTAAGGCGGTATCTGATTGCCGGGCTTCTCGTTTGGGTGCCCGTGGGCATCACGTGGTTCGTGATCAAGTTTATGATCGACTTCATGGATCGAAGCCTGCTGTTGCTGCCGCCAAATTATCGTCCGGACGCTTTGTTGGGTTTCCACGTCCCCGGTGTCGGCGTGGTGCTCACCCTGCTGATCTTGTTGTTCACCGGCATGATCGTCGCCAACTTAGTCGGGCGCGAGCTCGTCAGACTGGGCGAACGCCTGCTCGCGCGCATCCCGCTGGTGCGATCGATCTACTCCGGCGTCAAGCAGGTGATGGAGACCATGTTCGCCGGCACCGGCAAATCGTTCCGCAGCGTCGTGCTCATCGAGTATCCCCGCAGAGGCATCTGGACCTTGGCGTTTTTGACCGGTGAGCGCGGGGAGGCGGAGATCGAACACAAAACGGGAGAAAGCCTGAACAATATTTTTGTCCCTACCACACCGAACCCGACTTCGGGGTTCTTCCTGATGCTGCCTGCTGAAGAGGTCATTGTTCTGGATATGTCCATTGACGATGGACTAAAGATGATCATGTCGGCAGGCGTGGTCATTCCGCAGAAGACCAAGGAGGCTTTACTTGCCCGGCGATCGGGTACCGCCTAAGCTCCGCCTTTGACTCGAGCGCACGGACGGAGCCCCAAGCATGCGCAGCCATTTCTGTGGACAGGTCGACGAATCGCTGATTGGCAAGCCCGTCAGTGTCTGCGGTTGGGTGCATAGCTACCGTGACCACGGCGGACTGATCTTCGTCGACCTACGCGACCGTGAGGGCATTTTGCAGGTCGTCTTCGATCCTAACCAGACCGACGCCTTCTCCGTCGCCGAAAACGTGCGCAACGAGTATGTCTTGCGGGCAGAAGGCCGTGTGCGTCGACGCCCCGAAGGCACCGAAAATCCGCACCTGCCAACGGGTCAGGTAGAGGTCGTCGGTGCCAAGCTCGAGGTACTCAATAAGTCCGACGTGCTGCCTTTCCAGTTGGATGAGCCAGACGTCAACGAGGCAGTGCGGCTCAAATACCGTTACCTTGACCTGCGCCGCGATGTCATGCATCGCAACATCCGCCTGCGTCATCAGGTCACCTCGACACTGCGCCGTTTCCTTGATGAGAAGGGTTTTGTCGATATCGAGACGCCGATGCTTACCAAATCGACGCCCGAAGGGGCACGCGACTACCTAGTGCCGTCACGCATTTACCCTGGTCACTTTTTCGCGTTGCCGCAGTCACCACAGATCTTCAAGCAGATTCTGATGGTGTCTGGGTTCGAGCGTTATTATCAGATCGTGCGCTGTTTTCGCGATGAGGATCTGCGTGCTGACCGCCAACCTGAGTTTACGCAACTGGACATCGAAACGGCCTTCATGGACGAGGAGGACGTCATGGGGCTGATGGAATCCATGATCCGCGATCTGTTTGGTGAAGTGCTGGGCGAACGCCTGCCTGATCCATTCCCGCGACTGACCTATGCCGAGGCGGTCGAGCGTTACGGCACCGATCGGCCGGATCTGCGAGTTCCCCTTGAGTTAGTTGATGTTGGTGACCTGATGCAAGAGGTGAAGTTCAAGGTGTTTGCCGAGCCGGCGAAACGACCCGGTGGGCGGGTTGCAGCGTTGCGTTTGCCGGAGGGCGGCGAGCTGACGCGCAAGGAGATCGATGACTACACGGCCTTTGTCGCCAGTTACGGCGCAAAGGGCCTTGCGTATATTAAGGTCATTGACCCTGCGAACGGCCGTGACGGACTGCAATCCCCGATTCTGAAATTTCTACCGGATTCGGTTATCACGGCGATAATGGAGCGCACCGGTGCTTGCGCTGGAGATGTAGTGTTCTTCGGCGCCGACCATGCCTCGGTCGTTAACGACTCGCTATCGGCCTTGCGTTTACAGTTAAGTGCTGACCGCGGCTTAAGACAAAGCAGTTGGAGGCCGGTCTGGATCGTTGGTTTCCCAATGTTCGAATACAACCCGGAGGTCAAGCGTTGGACCGCGCTACATCATCCGTTTACTGCGCCAAGAGAAGAAGACGCTGAGCGGGTAGACATCGATCCCGGCAACGTGCAGTCGCGTGCGTATGACTTGGTGATCAATGGCGGCGAGATTGGCGGTGGCTCGATCCGAATTCACCGCCCGGATGTCCAGCGCCGCGTATTTACGGCTTTGGGCATTGAGGAGCAGGAGGCCCAAGAGCGGTTTGGCTTTCTTCTGGACGCGCTTCGTTTCGGCGCGCCGCCGCACGGCGGCATCGCCTTCGGCCTCGATCGCATCGTCGCTATGATGACCGGTGCCGAGTCTATCCGCGATGTAATCGCTTTTCCGAAAACGCAAAAGGCAGCTGACCTGATGGCCGAAGCGCCAAGTGTTGTAGACGATACGCAGTTGCGCGAGCTTCACATTAAGCTACGTAAGCCGACGGAACTTTCCAGCAAGAAAGCACAGTCTTAAGAGTAACTCCCTGAAAGTTCGATGCAGCAATATAAACGACCCGAGTCGGTCCTGGTGGTGGTCTATACACGCACTGGCAATGTGCTGCTATTGCATAGGAAGGATCGACCTGATTTCTGGCAGTCCGTGACCGGTAGCATGGAATGGGAAGAAAATGATCCGAGCGCGACGGCTCGTCGCGAACTCAAAGAGGAGACGGGTCTTACGGATACCGCCAAACTACGCAACTGGGGACAAACCTATCGTTTTGAAATTCCACCGCCGTGGCAGCGCCGTTTCGCGCCTGGTACGCGCGAGAACGTTGAGCATCTGTTCTCGATCGAGCTGCTGCGCGAACCAGCCATTACGTTAAACCCTACCGAGCACGATGATTATGTGTGGCTTTCGTTCGCGGAAGCGCGGAAGCGCGTGACATCTTGGACTAACCGCGATGCCATCGGTCTTGTGCAAACGCAGTGGGAGCATTGATCTCTCGAATCGGCATGGCATCGTGAGGTCTGGTCGGTACAGCAAGGCCGTGGTGCTTGTACACGGGTTATGGTTGGCTGGGTGGTGCATGGTTGGGCTTAGCCGTCAATTAAAGCATTGTGGTTTCGATACGCGCCACAATTTCTCCTATCCTTCCGTGACGCACAACCTGTTGGAGAATGCCGAGGCGTTACACCGCTACGTGCGCTCGCTAGAAGCGTCGGCGGTACATCTTGTCGGTCATAGTCTTGGTGGGCTCGTTATTCGCGCACTATTTCATCTTCATCCAGACCAACCGCCCGGGCGCGTCGTTACCCTGGGATCTCCGCATCGGGGGAGCTACCCGGCTGCGATGCTCACCCGCACCGCCCTCGGTCGCCGCATCACGGGACGTTCGATCCAACAGCTTCTCGCCGGTATGCCGGATTACTGGAGCTTGCCGGACCGCGATTTCGGTGTGATCGCGGGCGATCTCAGCATCGGAATGGGGGTTTTCTTCCCGGGACTGCCTCGACCGAACGATGGTGTCGTTACCCTCGAAGAAGCTTACTTGCCTGGGGCCACGGACTCCGTCACCGTGCACGTCTCCCATAGCGCCCTGGTGCTCTCGGCCAACGCAGGGCGGCAGGTGTGCCATTTCCTAAAGACCGGGCGATTTGACCGCGATCACTGACTTCGGCCGGAGTTGGACGGACGGATGGAATGAGCGGACCGCCACCTTTTGGGCCATAATCATCCAGTGGTAAACTCCACCCGGCCGTTTCTGTGCTTTTCTCCGGAGAAACAAGCGACTGCGTGACCAGGCGTATCCATGGCCGGCCACAGTAAATGGGCCAATATCCGTTTCCGTAAAGGTGCCCAAGATGCGCGCCGCGGAAAGCTGTTCACCAAGTTGATACGGGAAATAACCGTTGCCGCACGGCTAGGCGGCGACGATCCTGGGTCCAACCCGCGCCTGCGTGCAGCGATCGATAAGGCCATGGCCCAGAACATGCCCAAGGAGAATGTGGAGCGCGCCATCAAGCGCGGCACCGGCGAGCTTGAGGGGGCAAGGTACGAGGACGTGCGCTATGAAGGCTATGGCCCCGGCGGCATGGCGGTGCTCGTTGAGTGTGCCACGGATAATCGCAATCGCACCGTGAACGAAGTGCGTCATGCGTTCTCCAAGCACGGCGGCAACCTCGGAACCGATGGGTCGGTGGCTTATCTCTTCACGAAGCGCGGCACCCTGAACTTTTCTGCAGGTACGGATGAGGAGGCTGTCATGGAGGCCGCGGTCTCCGCCGACGCCGCCGACGTGGTTACCGATGGAGACGGGACGATAGAGGTGCTCACTGCACCGGAGGATTTCGAAGCGGTGCGCGATGCGATGAAGGAGGCGGGCCTGACGCCCGAAATCGCGGAAATCACACAGCGCGCGTCGACCGATGTGCGGCTCACCGGCGACGACGCAAACAAGGCCATGCGTCTACTCGAGACACTCGAGGATTTGGACGATGTTCAGAATGTCTACACCAACGCTGACTTTCCGGAAGAGTTGGTCAGGCAGGAGGCTTGACGTTATAGCTACTAGTGGTTCGGGCGTGCTGATGCGCGTGCTAGGCATCGATCCCGGATCGAGGATCACCGGTTACGGCGTGGTTACCGTTGCTTTCGATGGTGCCGTGGCCTATGTCAGCAGCGGCTGCATACGCACCGAGACAGCTGATCAACCACAGCGGCTCAAAACTATCTACAACGGGGTATGCGAAGTCATCACGATCTATGCGCCTGATGTCGTCACGGTTGAGAAAGTATTCATGGCTCGTAATGCCGACTCGGCACTCAAGCTCGGTCAAGCGCGCGGAGCAGCATTGTGCGCTGGCATCAATCACAAGCTTGAAGTTACCGAGTACTCGGCGCTACAGGTCAAACGTGCAGTCGTCGGTCGCGGCCATGCTCGCAAGGAACAAGTGCAACACATGGTCAAAGCGCTGCTCGGGCTGAACGACATGCCCCAAGCCGACGCCGCCGACGCACTGGCATGCGCAATCTGTCATGCACATCACACCGTCGGACAGACCGCATTGGCGCGGGGTTTTATGAAAGGCGTGAGAGTCGTGCGATGATCGGCCGCCTGCGCGGGAAGCTGCTACGCAAGGAACCCCCATCACTACTATTAGACGTAGGCGGAGTGGGGTATGAGCTTGAGGCGCCAATGACCACCTTTTATGACTTGCCGCCCGTTGGTGAGAACGTGGTACTGCACACACACATGGTAGTGCGAGAGGATGCGCAACTTTTATACGGTTTTAGCCGGGAGACCCAACGCCGCTTGTTTCGTAGCTTGTTGAAGGTAAGCGGCATCGGTCCGCGCATGGCGTTGGCAATCTTATCAGGCCTTTCCGAGGACGAGTTTATGCGGTGCGTCAGTAACGAGGACATCATGCGCCTGAGTCAGGCGCCCGGGGTTGGACGTAAGACCGCCGAGCGACTCGTGGTCGAGATGCGTGACAAGGCCTTTGCCGGGTCCGGCGCCGACCCGACTGATGGTATCGAGGTCGCGTTTACAGCGCCTCAGGATCCAGTAAGCGAAGCGGTCAGCGCGCTAATTGCGTTGGGATATAAGCCCAACGAGGCGAGCCGTGCCGTGCGCGGTGTGCCTTCGAATGGGCTCAGTACCGAAGAGATCATTCGCCAAGCACTAAAACGTGTCGCAGGATAATCACGTGATTGAGTCCGACCGCCTTATCTCAGCACACGTGCTGAGCACGCCGGAAGACGCAAACAATGAACGTAGCCTACGCCCGACATCACTCAGGGACTACATCGGTCAGCCGCACGTTCACCGGCAGATGGAAGTCTTCATACCAGCGGCGCGTGAGCGTGGAGAAGCGATGGACCATGTGCTGGTGTTCGGTCCGCCGGGGCTAGGTAAGACCACGCTCGCACACATCATCGCCCACGCGTTGGACGTTAGCTTGCGTCAGACGTCAGGACCGGTGCTAGAGCGCCCGGGCGATCTAGCGGCACTGCTTACGAATCTGCAGCCGCGCGATGTGCTTTTCATCGACGAGATCCATCGCCTAAGTCCAGTCGTCGAAGAGATTCTGTATCCGGCGATGGAGGACTATCAGCTCGACATCATCATCGGCGAGGGTCCGGCGGCGCGTTCGATCAAGCTTGATCTGCCGCCGTTCACCCTGGTTGGTGCGACTACGCGCGCGGGTTTGCTGACCTCACCGCTGAGAGATCGCTTTGGTATCGTGCAGCGGCTGGAATATTATGCGGCGGAGGAGCTAGCCAAGATCATCGAACGCTCGGCCAAGATCCTGGGTGTCCCGGTGGAGCGTGAAGGGGTGACGGCGATCGCGCAGCGTTCGCGTGGCACACCACGCATCGCCAATCGGCTATTGCGTCGCGCCCGCGATTACGCGCAAATCAAGGGTAACGGTCACCTCACCCAGGAGAGCGCTGAGCAAGCACTGGAGATGTTGGATGTCGACGCGCGCGGTTTCGATGTGCTTGATCGCAAGTTGCTGCTTACCGTCATCGAGACGTTTGAAGGTGGCCCGGTCGGCATTGACAGCCTCGCCGCCGCCGTCGGCGAGGAACGCGGTACCATCGAGGATGTGATCGAACCGTTCCTGATTCAGCAGGGTTTTCTGTTACGCACGCCCCGCGGCCGCACGGCTACAGCGAAGGCATGGCAGCATTTCGGGTTGTCTGCCCCAGTGAAGGCGAGCGCGCAGCACGGCCTGTTCGGAGGCGAGTAGCCCCGAATCCGGGGGGGCGCGTTTATGTCTAAGGACGACAAATTGGGCAAGCACTTCGCTATTCCAGTGCGGGTCTATTACGAGGATACAGACGCGGGCGGTGTGGTCTATTACGCCAACTACCTTAAGTTCATGGAACGCGCCCGCACCGAATGGTTGCGGACACTCGGCTTCGAGCAGGACGCGCTCTCAAAGGAAGAAGGTGTGATCTTTGCCGTGCGTACGCTTAAAGTAGACTTCTTGAAACCCGGGCGTTTTAACGATTTATTGCATGCTACCGTTAGTATCAGTCACAGGGGTCATGCCAGCTTAACCTTCGCGCAGGCCGTTGCGCGCGAAAGCACAACGCTCTGTCAGGCTGAGGTCAAAGTCGCATGCCTGGACGCGCGGCGGTTTACGCCCCGCTCGATACCTCGCCGGATCGTTTCTGAAGTCGAGAGGTAACTGTCTTGGAAGTCGTACCATCAGCCGAAGGGATCGCGTTGCTTACCTTGATCAAGCAAGCGAGCTGGGTCGTGCAGTTGGTCATGTTGGTACTGCTGCTCGCCTCTCTGATCTCCTGGTATTTCATTTTCGGAAAATACTTCGTGTTTAGATCCGCCGCTGCCAGCGCTGACCGCTTTGAACGCCGCTTCTGGTCAGGCGGTAATCTCAACCAGATGTACTCTGAGCTCAGCCGTAGCGATGGCGACCCGACCGGCATGGCGAGCGTCTTTGTCGATGGATTCCGTGAATACAAACGTCTCGTGCAGCCCGGGAAGACCAAGCCCGCCGATCTCCTGGAAGGCGTGCAGCGCGCTATGCGTGTTGCGCTTTCCCGCGAGATCGATTATCTGGAAATACACTTACCGTTTCTTGCGACGGTGGGGTCAACCAGCCCGTACATCGGCCTGTTCGGTACCGTCTGGGGGATCATGAACTCCTTCCGGGCACTGGGCTCCTTGCAGCAGGCTACGATCGCACACGTGGCACCGGGGATCGCCGAGGCGTTGATTGCTACCGCAATGGGTTTGCTTGCTGCCATCCCCGCCGTGATCGCTTACAACCGTTACTCGAACAAAGTGGAGCGACTTGTGACGCAATACGAACGCTTCATGGACGAGTTCTCGAGCATTGTTCGACGCCAGGCACTGACACAACCGAGGAGCTGACCATGGACCCGTATCGCCTGCGTCGCAAGAAACTCATGAGCGAAATCAACGTGGTTCCCTACATCGACGTTATGCTGGTGCTGCTCGTGATCTTTATGATTACGGCACCACTGCTGAGCACCGGGGTGAAGGTCGATCTGCCGCAAGCCGCCGCCAATCCGGTGAATGTCAAGGATGTCGAAACCCTGGTTGTCACGGTGGATCGCGAAGGGGTGTACTATTTGGACGACCGCAAGATAACAGCGAAGGCACTGCGCAAGCGTATCGCCGCGATTATGCGGCTGCGGCCACAGACCCCGATCCTGGTGCGTGGTGACCGCCGCGTCCCGTATGGCGAGGTCGTCAAAACGATGGCACTGCTGCAAGAAGCCGGTGCGCCGAGCGTGGGCCTGGTTACTCAACCGGTTTTGAAGCGAAGAAAGTAGCATGCGTTGGCGACGAGCGCATAGATCGTCAAGTTCTTTCAAGGCGCTGACCTTGGCGGTGGCGCTGCACCTAATCGTCATCGCGGCGCTGGTGATCGCGTTTCGTTGGCCTGCGCCCACCGCCAGTAACGTGCAAGTGATCCAGGCCATTGCCGTCGATAAGACCCCTGCACAGAAGAAAGCGGAGGAAGAGAAAAAGAAGCGCGAACTGGCGAAGAAGCGCGCGGCTGAACAGCGCAAGAAAGAGGCCGCGCGCAAGAAGCGCCTAGCCGCAGAGCGCCAGCGCAAAGAAATGGAGCGCACGCGCCGCGAAGCCGAAGCGAAGAAGCGGGCCGAAGAGCAAAAGCGGTTTGAGCAAGAGCAGCAGCGCCTGGCTGCGGAAAGACAACGGCTTGAAGAAGAAAAGCAGCGGCTCGAAGAGGCGCGTAGACAAAGGCAAGAGCAAGAGCGTCAGCAAGTGGAGGACGAGCAACGGCAGAAAGAGGCTGAAGAGCAATTGGCGGCGATGATGGCGGCGGAGGAGCAAGCGCGCAAGGACGCGGAACGTCAGGCGCGAGCACTGACCGAAACCGAGAAATACAAGATCCTGATCCGCCAGAAAGTGACGCGCAACTGGGTGCGTCCGCCCGCCAGCGAAAAGGGACTCAAGTGCACCGTGCGTGTGAAGCTCGTGCCAGGCGGTGAGGTATTGCAGGTCAGTGTCGTGAAGTCGAGCGGCGATGAGGTATTCGACCGTTCGGTCGAGAATGCGGTTTTCAAAGCCGCGCCGCTACCCTTGCCTGGGGACAGAGACCTCTTCGAATACTTTCGCGATATCGAATTCCTGTTTAACCCGGATAAGCAGACAAAACAACCGACATGAAAAAACGACTTTATAATTTCCTCGCCGTTGTTTTTTTCGGCCTTTGGAGCGCGACCGCGCAGGCAATTCTGACCATCGAGATCACACAGAGCGCGGACGCCGGCATACCGATCGCTGTTGTGCCGTTTGGGATCGAGGGCCAGGTCCAGGCGGTCGACAATGTCTCGAATGTGGTCGCGATGGATCTCGCGCGTAGCGGGCGTTTTTCCTTGATCCCGGAGGAGAACTTTCTATCAACACCGCACGCGAACAAAGAGGTCGTATTCAAGGACTGGCGTATCTCCAAGGCCGAGGCCCTGGTGATTGGCACCATGCGCGAACCCAGTGCTGGCCGGTTCGAGATCACCTTCCGGCTCTACGACGTGTTCCGCCAGAAGCAGCTCGCCGGCTTCCGGTATACGGCCACGGTCGCGTCACTGCGCTCTGTGGGGCACCAAATTGCCGACGTTATCTACGAGAAACTGACTGGTGAGCCGGGCGCGTTCAATACGCGAATCGCCTATGTCACGCGCGAAGACACCCCTAAGGGGCTCATTTTCAACCTGCAGGTGGCCGACTCTGACGGCCATAATGCCGCCACCATACTGAGTTCGACCGAGCCCATTCTGTCGCCCTCCTGGTCGCCGAATGGCAAGCAGCTCGCCTATGTCTCATTTGAAGGGGGCCGCTCCAGGATCTACATTCAAACTATTGCAACCGAGCAAAGGAGTCTGATCGCCGATTTCCCCGGCATCAACGGTGCCCCGGCGTATTCACCTGATGGAAGACGTTTGGCGATGACCTTATCCAAGGATGGCAACGCGGAAATCTATGTTCTCGACTTGGACACTAAGCGGCTGAAACGATTGACTCATAGCCGCGCCATCGACACTGAGCCGGCCTGGTCTCCAGATGGTCAAGAGATCGTGTTCACCTCCGATCGCGCCGGCAGACCTCAGGTCTATCGCATGAAGGCCAGCGGCAAGGGGGTCGAGCGCTTGACCTTCGAGGGTGATTCCAACGCACGGCCCTCATACGCGGCCAACGGCGAGATACTCACTATGGTCACTGAGTTTCGCGGGCGATATCATATCGCGGTTCTACGGATCAAGGACCGGGCCTTGCAGGTCCTGTCCGATACACCCTTGGATGAATCACCGAGTTTCGCGCCCAACGGGCGCATGATTCTTTACGCAACCGCTGCCGGCGGCAAAGGCGTGCTCGCCTCTGTCTCGTCCGACGGGCGGGTGCGGCAGCTTTACAAGCTGGAGGAAGGCGACGTGCGTGAGCCTGCGTGGTCGCCGTATAATCGTAAACTTGCATTAAAGGAGTGATGCCCCGATGAAAAACGTACTTTATATTGCCGTTGCATTGATGGTTGCCGCGGCGCTCGGCGCGTGCGCCGGTAGCGCGGTGAAGGAAGAGGCTCCGGTTGAGGATCAGTCGACAAGCGCAGCCGGCGCAGGTGGTACCGCTAGCGGCGGGGCCCAGACCGGGACCCCTGGTAGCCCCGGTTCCGAAGGCACGATGTTGGGCACCGGCGGCGGGCAGGTAGCCATGATGGGTGGCAAGCCCCTCAAGATGATTGTTCATTTCGAGTTTGATAGCAGCGCGGTCGACAGCGAGGCGCGCCAGATTATCGAGCAACACGCGGCTTATCTGTCGGCCAACCCGGACGTCAAGGTCAATCTCGAAGGACATGCTGATGAACGCGGCACGCGAGAATATAATCTCGCTTTGGGTGAGCGTCGCGGCGGGTCGGTCGACCGCATGCTCCGTGTGCTGGGTGTATCCGAGGATCGGATGACGATCATCTCGTATGGCGAGGAGCAGCCACTGGCGATGGGCCACGGCGAGTCTTCCTGGCGCGTGAATCGGCGCGTGGAGTTCGTCTACTCGGCGGGTACCTGAGCTAACGAACAACGCGTACCCATAAACGGGGGTGACACTTGTGCGCGTACACGCATCTATTCTAAAAGCGGTCGTGTTGGCGCTGGTACTGATGCCCATGATGGTGTGGGCACAGCGGGGCGAAGTCACCTTGTCGCGTGACACGGCACTGGAGTTGGTGACGCAAATGGAGGCTTTACAAGCCGAGTTGCGTCAACTTCGTAACCAGGTCGAGACGCAGGCGTACGAGGTCGAGCGCTTGAAGGAAAGCCAGCGCCAGATGATGCAAGATATCGAACAGCGCGTAAGCACGCTTGAGCGTGCTGGCCCGACTGCAGCGACGACACCAACCGGCACAACGACTACGCCGACGCGGCCTTCGTCCACAACCGCGATCATCGCCACGCCGACGCCGTCGCGCACGACGCCGCCGACGACTCCTACGGCGCCGGTCAACGCGAAGGAACAACGCGAATATGATGCGGCATTTACTCTGCTGAAGCAGGGACGCTACACGCGCGCGAGTCAGGCGTTCCGGGCGTTTCTGCAGAAGTACCCGCAAAGCCCGCTCGCCAGTAACGCACAATACTGGACCGCCGAGGCCAATTACGTCGTGCGAAACTTTGGGCAGGCGCTGGAGGAGTTCAACAAGGTCGTGACGCAGTATCCGGAAAGCCAGAAAGTACCGGATGCGTTACTTAAGATCGGATACAGCTATTACGAGCTGCGGACATGGGACAAGGCTCGCCAGGCGCTAACTAGCGTCGTCGAGCGCTTTCCCAACACGACTGTCGCCAAGCTTGCGCAGATTCGTTTGACGAAGATGAAAGAGGAAGGGCACTAGAGATCTGCCTGCGGCCATCTGATTTGCCCTCAAAGGCGGCCAGCGGAAACGTCGGCCGCCTTTTCGTTTTGCTTTTTAGGATGTCGCCTTCAGCGACGTTATATGAGCCGGGTCTCGTCCCGGCGGACGAGGAACTTTGGTTTTGGCCAAAGTTCCCAAAGCCATTCGCCCCTGGCTCTTCGGCCCGAAAACCGGGCTACCCTCGCGCGAAGCTTACCTCAGAGGGTCCGCGCAAGGGCTATCCATGGCCCTGGCCCGGACGCGCGAGATCCTTCTCGCGCCCCTTCGGGCCTGCGCTTCGACTTCACTCCTCGCTCGGCTCGAGCAAAGGGGCGGGAAAACAAAAACGACTAACGTCTCACGATTCGCAAGCGTACGCGACTATTCACCGGTGTCATATTTGACACTTCGCAGTACGCTACGCATAATTCGCGTGCCTCAGACCCCCTTCCGAGTGCGATAACGGGCCGTTAGCTCAGTTGGCAGAGCATCTGACTTTTAATCAGAGGGTCGTTGGTTCGATTCCAACACGGCCCACATATACAAGCACGAAACGCGCCTCCCACTAGAGGCCGTTCTACAATAATCCACCCTGTTCTATAACCCCCCCTCCGAATTCGATAACCAAGGGCCGCTCACCGCCCTTGAGCCGTCTACGCATCCACAGGTTTGTCGAGTCCACCTCCTCCATCAGGTGAAGTCGATCCTCAACCTCACGTACCTCATTCCCTAGTTCGGTCAGGATCTTCTGACGACTCAGCGGTTGCGGCCGCCCAAACATGTCTCGATTCTACCAGGCGCGTTCGCGTAAACGAGGCTTCGCCGATGCGATGCGGATCCAGGGGGATAAAATACCCCATGGATACCT
>JBHICC010000005.1:0-77911 GCA_046759385.1 Acidiferrobacterales bacterium
TATCCGGTCGGCAGTGAAATCAAGGATGGGTACCCACAGTTCGACCATAAGCTGCTGAAGCAGCTCGGCTGGTGGGATGACCTCACCCCAGCCGAGAAGCAGGCGGCGGATGGCAAGAACTGGAAGACCGACCTCTCGGGCGGTATCCAGCGGGTAGCCATCAAGCATGGTACGGCACCATTCGGTAACGCGAAGGCCCGTGCAGTCGTGTGGACCTTCCCGGATCCGGTGCCGATCCATCGCGAGCCGTTGTACACGCCACGGCGCGATCTGGTGCAGAAATACCGCACCTATGACGACCGTCACTTCTATCGTCTGCCCACCCGCTACTGGTCGATCCAACAGAATGACTTCACCGGGAAGTATCCGATGATTCTGACAAGTGGACGACTGGTCGAGTACGAGGGTGGCGGTGACGAGACCCGGGCCAATCCGTGGCTCGCGGAGCTGCAGCAGACAATGTTCGTCGAGATTCATCCGGCGGATGCGACGGCGCGCGGTATCCGCGACGGACAGATGGTCTGGCTTGAAGGTGCCGAAGGGGCGAGGCTAAAGGTCATGGCGATGGTGACGCGTCGCGTGGCCGAGGGCGTCGCATTCATGCCGTTCCATTTCGGTGGCTGGTTGGAAGGGAAAGATCTCGGGGATAAGTATCCGGAAGGCACGCGGCCATACGTGTTGGGCGAAGCTGCCAACACGGCGTTGACTTACGGCTACGACTCGGTGACACAGATGCAAGAGACGAAGTGCTCGCTGTGTCAGATCTCCCCTGCCTGACCTAGCGATGACGAGGAGACATAGCAATGGCTAGAATGAAATTCCTCTGTGACGCGGAACGCTGCAATGAATGCAATGCTTGCGTTGTCGCGTGTAAAAACGAGAACGAGGTACCCTGGGGAGTAAACCGGCGCCGTGTCGTGGTCCTTGACGATGGTGTGCCTGGGGAGAAGTCTATCTCAGTGGCTTGCATGCACTGTACGGACGCCCCATGCGCCGCTGTCTGCCCCGTGGACTGTTTCTATACCACGGACGACGGCATTGTTTTGCACGACAAGGATCTGTGCATCGGCTGTGGTTACTGCTTCTACGCGTGCCCGTTCGGCGCGCCGCAGTATCCGCAGCAGTCTGCGTTCGGTGTACGCGGCAAGATGGACAAGTGCACGTTCTGCGCCGGCGGACCTCTGCCAGACAACTCGGACGCCGAGTTCGAGAAGTATGGCCGCAACCGCATCGCCGAAGGGAAGCTCCCGCTTTGTGCGGAGATGTGTTCCACGAAGGCGCTTCTCGCCGGTGACGGTGACTTGGTGGCCGATATCTACCGTCAACGCGTGATACGCCGCGGCGGTAGGCCCAAGACTTGGGGTTGGGAGACGGCCTACCCGGCCTAAGAACTGTGGTTGGGGAAGGGCGTGATGTTTGCGCCCTTCCCTATCCGCTTTTTTGGTTGTTCTTACTCCTGCCTCGGCAGAAGAAAAAGGAGGGCATTATGTCCAGCAAATTACTCGGGTTGCTGGTGCTTTCTGCTGTGCTCGCGGGACTCTCGGCGTGCTATGAATCACCGAGTGTCACCGTGTACGAGCCTGGTGTTTACAAAGGAGCAAGAGATCCGTTGCTCGCCAAGCTGCGGGATCCCGCGCATCAAGAAAAGCTGCAGCAGCGGTTTAAAGACGTTCAGGGCCGCTAAGGTCGAACCCTAGCGGAAACGTCGGCGGCGGTAGTTGTCGTCTTGCCGCAGCCGTCCTGTGAGTTTACTAGGAGCGAGGAAGGGCGCCATGGGAAGCAAACTGGTTTGCCTGTTGTTCGTAGTAGCGGGCACGATTGCGCTCGCAAGCTGCGCCAAGATTGAAGAGCCCTGGGTGCGTGCCGAGGATCAACTGCAAGCGGAGCGTTCCCGTTCCCTCGAGCAGCAGCAGGCGTTACGTCAGCGGCTGTTTTTGGACTCGGGCTATCGCAACAGCGATTGGGCGAATTAACAGAGTTAACCACGGGAGACCGGGCTATGTGCATATTTGCTAGAGACAAGACGGGCCGCGACGTAGTACGTCGTAATAAACGCCTGGCTATTTGGACCTTTGCTATTATTTTTATGGGTGTCGTAGTGATGCCGCTCGCGAGTTATGTTTACACCGCCGTATCGGCAGCGCAGGCCGCGGCCGAGAAGCAAACCAATCCGCGCGCGAACTACTGGCGTGCCGTGCGTGATGGCGTCACAGGATACACGGCCGTTCAAGGGCCAGAGACAAACGTTCTGATCCAGAATGGCGGTCAGAATTGGCGTCAGGTTCGCAATGGGCCGGTGGCGAGCATCATGCCGTGGGTCCTCGCCGCGGTGCTCGGTGCGCTTCTACTTTGGCTCATCATTCGCGGGCAGGTGAAAGTCGAGAGCGCCCCATCGGGGAGGACCGTTGCGCGCTGGAATACCGCTGAACGCGTGCTGCACTGGTACACAGCGATTCTTTTTGTACTGCTGGCGATTACGGGTCTGAGCCTGTTATTCGGCCGCGCCGCCCTCATTCCAGTACTGGGCCCGGCAGGCTTCACCGCCTGGGCCACATTTGCTATCTACGTTCACAATTATCTCAGCCCATTTTTCATCGTCGGTGTCGTGTTAGAGATCATTGTTTGGTTTCGACACAACCTTCCAGAGAAAGGCGATTGGGAATGGATAAAGCAAGGCGGTGGCTATATCGGCACAGGCAAGCATCCCCATACTGGACGCATCAACGCGGGCGAGAAGCTGTTTACGTTCTGGATCGGCTTGGTCGTGCTCGGTATCGCTGTATCTGTTACCGGTTTGTTCCTGCTTGGTTGGATCGGTAGTGGCATGCGCGAAACCATGCAGGTGGCCAACCTCATACACGCCGTTGCGGGCGTATTGTGGATCGCACTTATGTTGGGCCACATTTATCTTGGCGCCTGGGGCGTGCAAGGTGCATTCAGCGCGATGTGGACCGGCGAGGTCAGCGAGGAATGGGCCAAGCAACACCACGACCTGTGGTACGACGAAGCGAAGAAAGGCTAGTTAAAGAAGCCGCCCAGTTTGTTATTCAGCGTTCCCAGACAGGTCTGCGTTGTCCGCAGGCCTGTCTTTTTTTGGTACGCCCTTGGCCCGATGATATTTCTGCGTCAACAAGCACCTAGCGAGCAGATAAAGGCATGAAGGTGTTCCCGAAGGCGGTCCAAATGGCCATGCACACAGCCGGTGCGGCGGTAACCTGTGTGCCAGTCAAGCTGGACCAAAATCAATGGGAAACCGCGGTGTTCTTCCGCGTAGCGGGGCCGGAGTCGAAGCGAGATCGACATATACTGGCCAAGGCCGAACGCCCGCTTCCGGTAGGTATGGAAGCCGACCTGTTGGCGTTGGAGCACGCGGCGGTGGTAACTATACGGGTCGAAGTCTTCACGTTGCCCGATAACCCGCTGACGGGCGAGATACTCATAACGCCAGGAAGCGCTTCGGTTCAGTTCGACACCTTGAAGCTGCTGTCGGAACAGCCAAGACTGAGTTGGTTTTTCAGCGATCAAGACTTTCGCGTGCTCCACTCCCAGCAAAGCCCACTCGGTAGCGAGCAAGGTGTGGCCTTTGATGATCTGTTGCGCGATGCTGTGCGCCATGACGCACTAGTCCGCGCAACGGCTAAGTATGACGCGCAGGCCGCCCTTGGCGAGGTGGTGGAACACTACGAGTTCCGTGAGGGTGTAAGTCGCGCCGGTGCAGGCGCTGGCCGTACTTCTGGGGGCAAGCCCACAAGGCAATAGGCGTTTGTGGACGACCCAGGCGATGTTTCGATACTATTTCTCGTGACAGACAGGTCAGAATGCTGATGTCGATTCAAGTCAGGTATTTTGCCGGGATGCGCGACCGCATGGGATGCGCCGATGACAGTATCGAAACCGACAACGTGGTGACGGTAGCCGACGTGTGGGCGCGCGTGTCGGGCGACAAACCGTTTCCACCCAGCGTCCTTATTGCCGTTAACCACGAGTACACGGATATCAGCCACCCCGTGAAGGATGGCGATGAGGTGGCCTTCTTTCCACCGGTGACCGGAGGCGTGCCGTGCACATAGAGTTGCGGGACACCAGTTTCAACCCCTGGGATGAGCTCCAGCAGTATCAGTGCGGGCTGGGAGACATGTACGGGGCCACCGTAAGCTTTATCGGCACAATGCGCGATTTTAATGAAGGCGAGACCGTACAGTTGATGAAACTGGAGCATTACCCAGGGATGACCGAGAAGCACTTGCGCGAGATTGGCGAGCAAGCGCACGCGCGCTGGGATATTGTCGATGGTTTGGTCATTCATCGTGTCGGCGTGCTGCGACCTGGTGATCCGATCGTGCTGATCGTTGTCTGGTCGGTACATCGCGCGGCGGCGTTTGCGGCCTGCCGTTATCTAATTGAAGAGCTTAAATCGCGCGCGCCGTTTTGGAAGAAAGAAACGCTCGATGACGAGGCGCGTTGGGTAGAACACAACACGCCCGCCGCTTAATAGACCAAGAAACAACCTTAATAAAGCTTCATAATCCCTTGATATCAAGGATTATTCTAGGTTATAGCCGAACCACTCTTCTGAGGTGCGGCGATACCCACGACAGACTATGTTTTAGTTTGATTGTGTGCCGTCCAGCATCGATCGTGCTGATGAAGATTGCCACTCGTCTGCTTCTTCTTTTTCTCAGTTGGATGCCGGTATCGCTGGCCTGGGCAGCACTAGACGATGATTGGCGATTCGCCATCGCCCGGCGTGATTTCGCCACCATTGAGCACCTGATTCCACAGGTCAACGACGTCAACCTACCGGCACGGGACGGGCGCACGGCGTTGATGCTGGCGGCGAGTCACAATCGCATCGACTTGATGCGAAAGCTGCTGGGCGCCGGTGCGCGCGTGAATATCGAGAACCAACGGGGCGGCACTGCCTTGATGTATGCCGCCGTTACCGGAGACCCGGCGCCGATGCGCTTATTGCTTTCGCACGGCGCAGCCGTGAATGCGACCAGCGACACCGGTTGGGGCGCACTGATGATTGTGTCCGCGAAGGGCTATATTGAAATTGTACAGCTACTGATTGCACACGGCGCAGAGGTCAACGTTCGCGACATTTACGGCTGGACACCCTTGATGAAAGCGGCTTTTGAGGGCCGTTTTGCAGTTGTGCGCTTATTGCTCGATCAGGAATCGGTGGACCTGCACGCCGTTGACGAAAATGGTGCCACCGCATTGCATCACGCGGCCGCGGTCGGCCATGTCAAGATCGCTCGGCTATTGATCGCTTACGGTGCCGATATAGAACGCAAAGACGGCGCTGGGCAAACCCCTCTAATGATAGCGGCAAAGCAAGGGCGAGCAGAGATGATCGATCTAATCAATCAATCGCTCGACAAGCAGGCGCTACAGTGAATGCGGTTACCCTGTCCGATCGTCGTTAGCACAACACCTGCGTCTCACAGTACTCCGCTAATGTGTAAACTCGCGCCGCGGTAACCTCCTCACGGACGTCAGTGGTTTTGTGCTCGAGTCGTAGGCGAAAGCCGAATTCCTTGAAAAACTTGTCGAACATATCGCCACCGTAAGTGCCTGTGGCATATAGCAATCCGTTTTTGTCGTCGTATTCAAGCGAGATCGCCGCTAAGGGTTGAGGCGCTGGCCCTCCCAACACGCGCGCACCTTGAGTCGGATCGTAGACGCTTTTCTCGGAGCAGCAGTAAATGATACGCGAGCGTTCGGCCTTGTTCTCGTCCTTGTCGAGAAAGTCCACGTTCTTATGCCGATAGTTTATAAAGCTCACCGATCGTGCAGGATGGGTCATGCGGTGCGCACAGATTGCCGAGAACGCGACCACCGAACGATTCGGCCCCACCCCACCTTGCCAACGATAGCTGTCACCGTCTTTGGTCTTAAGCGTCGTTCCCGCCGCCGTTGGCTTGCCGAGGTTCAAGAGAAAACAGGGCGTACTGATGTAGGGATAATGGAATATGTAGCTCTCACCTTCCTTGAGATCAGCGATCACAAGCGGCCGATCCCAATCATCAACAATCCGGGCGCGTCGGTAATGCCGCAAGGCGCCGTCTGAGCGAGCCAAGACGTTCGGGTTGGCGGTAATGAGTGCCACCGCCGAGGCACAGAGCTTCACAAAACTTCTTCTATTGAACTTACTCATTCGCGACTGACTCCGGTTAATCGTAGACTCGCGGTGTCGCCAGAGACCTGATCGAACGGCGAACGCGGTGAGTCAATCATACAACGTAAGATAACGCAACTGGCTTCGTTGCGGTTTCCAGCAGCACTAAAACCTGATGGCGTATCCCTTGGCAGCCATGTGAATTCGGTTGGCTCACACGTGCGTGGTTACGCATTTGTATGATAGAACTTGCTATGATCCATGACGCGTATGTGTGTACGCATGTCTATCTGCGGTCCCGTTAACGGGTTGCTGCTCGCGTTTTTGGCGCTCGTCGGGCTATCGCTCGGCGCCACCGTTATGGCGGGCGAAGTCGGGCAGCGGGTTTTTGTGGACTCGGCGGGGCGTGAGGTTGCCGTACCACGCAATATCAAACGAGTCTATGCCGCCGGTCCTCCCGCTTCGATTATTTTGTACACACTCGCGCCGGAGCAGCTCATTGGTTGGAATCGCCGCCCACGTCCGGCTGAAACAGCCTTCATGCCGGAGCGTTATGCGCAGCTGCCCGTGCTCGGGCGTCTGACGGGGCGGGGGAACACAGCCAATGTGGAAGTCGTGCTCAGGGCCGAACCAGATATTATTTTCGATTACGGTTCCGTGCGGACGACCTATATTTCACTCGCCAACCGAGTTCAGGAACAGATCCGCGTTCCGTACTTACTCATCGATGGTTCGTTCGGGAATATCCCGCAAGTTTACCGGCTGTTAGGCAAATTGCTGGGCAAGGAAGAGCGCGCTGAACAGCTTGCACGCTATGCTGAAGACACGCTTGCGCAAATACCGCGCCTGTTGAGAAACATTCCGCGAAGCAAACGGCCACGCATTTATTACGGCCGCCGACCAGACGGATTAGAAACTGGGCTCGGCGGTTCAATTAATGTCGAGCTGCTTGAGTTAGTCGGCGCGACGAACGTGGCTGCCGAGGGGGCGGGTCGTGGCGGCCTTACCTCAGTGTCTATCGAACAGATCTTGAAGTGGAACCCAGAGATTGTGTTGACACTCGAGCCACGTTTTTTTCGCTCAATATTTACCGACCCCCTATGGACGAATGTTGAGGCTGTACAGCGCCGCCGGGTTTATCTCGCGCCCAATCAGCCGTTCGGATGGTTCGATCGTCCGCCCTCGGTGAACCGGTTAATCGGTGTTAAATGGTTGCTTGCTGTGCTTTACCCCGATCACGTCGACTATGATCTACGGCTCGTGACGCGCGAGTTCTATCGGATTTTTTACCATATTGATCTGAACGATCGGCAGCTCGACCAGTTGCTCCGGCGTGCCGTAGGGCCGGCCAGTGAATAAGTCGCACTACACCAATGTCAGTACCGCCGGCGCAGTGCCGGGTGCTACCGGCACAATCTGGCTGCCAGGCGGCGTATTGTTGGTGCTTTTCATCGTATCGTTCCTGATCGGCGAGTACCCAATTTCACTGTCCGACTTTGCTACTGTCGTCTACAGCCAACTCGTCGGCGAGCAACACGACCTGCCGGCAGTGATCGAAACGGTCCTATTCCGTTCACGTTTGCCGCGGGTAGTGGCAGCGGTCTTGGTCGGTGCGGCACTGGCCGGTGCTGGCGCGACTTATCAGGGGATGTTCCGCAATCCGCTGGTGTCGCCAGATATATTAGGGGTTTCGGCCGGTGCCGGGCTTGGGGCCGCGTTGGGTATTTTTCTCTCGCTTCCAGTGATCGGCATACAGCTACTAGCGTTTGCGTTCGGGCTTGGCACCGTCTTTGTTGTCTACATGATCAGCCATGCGGTGCGCGGGCATGATCCGATTCTTGTGTTGGTCTTGGCTGGCGTGGTCATGGGCGCGCTGGCTGGGGCTAGCGTTTCAATGCTCAAGGTCTTGGCGGATCCTTACGATCAGTTGCCAGCCATTACTTTCTGGCTGTTGGGAAGTCTGGCGTCAGCCAATCTTTCCGATGTTGTCGGCATTGTGCCGTTGATTTTAGTTGGGATCATACCGCTGTACCTGTTGCGCTGGCGTATGAATGTGATGTCGCTTGGCGATGAAGAAGCCCGCGCGCTAGGGGTAGACGCTGTGAAGATGCGGATTATTTTCATCTGTGCCGCGACCTTGATGACTGCTGCCGCCGTTTCTATCAGCGGAATCATTGGTTGGGTGGGCCTCATGATCCCTCATATCGCCCGTATGTTGGTCGGGCCAAGCTTTGCACGCTTGCTCCCCGTTTCCATCATGCTGGGCGCGAGTTTCTTACTTGTGGTAGATGATCTCGCACGAACGGCCGCTGCCATCGAAATTCCGCTGGGCATCTTGACAGCGTTTGTGGGCGCACCGTTTTTTCTGTGGCTGCTCGCGAAGGCAAGGCGAGGGTGGCAGTGAGACTGGCCGTGGACAACCTGGGGTTCGGTTACCCGTCGAAACCCGTCGGTCGAGAAGCGAGTTTCACCCTTACTGGCGGCGAGGTGCTGTGCTTGCTTGGACCGAATGGCAGTGGCAAAACAACTTTGTTCAAGACCGTGCTAGGCCTGCTCCCGCCGCAAGCGGGCACTGTGCGTCTGGGCGAAGAAAACATGGCGGGTTGGTCTCGGCAACAGATCGCCCGTGTCATGGGGTATGTCCCACAAGCACACAATGCTTATTTCCCGTTTACGGTGCTGGAAACCGTATTGATGGGCCGCACCGCACACATGGGATTGTTCGCAAGCCCGTCGAGACGTGACATCAACGCGGCAGAGCGCGCGCTCGACACACTTAATATTATGCACCTACGCGACGCGGTCTATACGCGCATCAGTGGCGGTGAACGCCAGCTTACCCTGATCGCGCGCGCGTTGGCACAAGAACCGCAGATTCTGGTCATGGACGAGCCAACCGCGAGCCTTGATTTTGGCAATCAGATGTTAGTGCTCGACCAAATACACGCACTCGCGGAGAAAGGCATGGCCATTATTCTTTCCACCCACGATCCTGACCACGCATTCCTCTGTGCACATAGGGTGGCGATGTTGCACGAGGGCAAACTGGTGCGTCTTGGTGCGCCCAGTGATGTGATTACTCGCGATAGCTTAAAATTACTCTACGGCGTCAACATCGACGTGGTCGAGCTGCCCGCCTACCGCAGCGACGGCCAACGGCGAATACACGTATGTGTGCCAGCCGAGGTAGATACAAGGTTCAAGGTACAAGAGCCAAGATAAGAATTTTGTAGTCGCTTTAACTTAGATCTGCCTGCTTGTATCTCGGATCTTAACGTTTCGCCCCCGCCTGCTTGAGCAAGTCGATAATTTCCGCATCGCTGACCATCTCAGCCGCCTGCAATGCAGTCCAGCCGTCTTTCGCGCGAATGTGCACGTCCGCGTCGCTTGCGAGCAGTAGCTGCACAACACGGATATGGCCACTGTTGGCGGCAAGCATCAGCGCCGTATTCCCGTCGTCAGTATCGGTACCGTTCACATCCGCCCCACGCTCTAGCAGCAACGCCACCGTGCGCACTCGGTTGGCCCGCGCCGCGATCATGAGCGGCCTGCGCCCGTTACGCCCGGGCGCATTGACATCGGCACCAGCATCGATCAGACGCATAATGATAGCCTCGTGGCCTGCGCGCGCGGCGCGCCCCAAAGGGTTTTCGCCATTGTCAGCACGCACATCGATTTCGGCGTTCGCGCGCAGCAGGGCCTCGACGATCGCGGTGTAGCCGGCTTTCGCGGCCAACAGCAAGGCGGAACGGCCGTCAAGCGTGCGCGCATTGACATCTGCCCCGTTCGCCAGCAGGAGCTCGAGCAACGCGCTATTGCCACGCCGTGCGGTCGCCATCAGCGCCGTCCAACCGTCTTTAGCGCGTGCATTAACATCGGCACCACTGACGATCAACTCAATCGCCGTGTGCTGACCCGCTGGGGTGGCCGCCGCTTGCATCAATGCCGTATTCCCTTGCTTTGTTCCGGCGGCGTTGGCGTCGGCGCCATGCTGCAGGAGCAGCCGCACAACGGCGCTGTGGCCGCGGTCCGCTGCTAAGATCAGCGCCGTGTTTCCGTAGCGGTCCTCTCTCGCGCGCAGATCTGCTTCGTGCTCTAGCAATAGCTCAAGGATGTCGAGATGGCCCTGATGCGCCGCCTGCATCAGTGCGGTCCATTTGTCTGCTGAACGGGCATTGATTTCGGCCCCGCGTTTTAGCAAGAGCGCCGCGACCTCACGATGCCCTCGCTTGGCTGCCAGCATCAGCGCAGTGTTGGCTTGCGGCCGCGTGTCGCGTGCCTCGATGGCAGCGCCCTGGTCGAGCATATACTGAACCAAATCGGTACGTCCCGCCTCTGCTGCCATCAGCATCTGCTGATCGGCTCTTTCTTGCGGCGACATCTGTGACGCCGACGCAGCCTGGACCAGCAGGGCGAGAACAAAGAGAAGAATCTGGCGCACTGATAGGTTCTTATTAAAGAGGAACACGCGCGTGCTAGAAGTTCGCGGTAAAACGAAACTCCTTACCAAGTGCTTTTGTTGCAAACCGGTGAATCTCTAGACACATCTCGATGAAACCCTCTTCATGATCGAAGCTGTGCACGTCTGCCATGGTCTTAAGCTCGCGCAGTTCCTTCGACTCTAGAATCAAAGTAGTCTCTTCCTTCTGTTCGGTCGATTCTACCTTTCCGATTCGAAAGTATTCGATAATTTCTTCGATCCCATAGTCACCACCTTGGTAACGGTGGACGAGCCTCATGTTACCGTCCGCGTCGGTCGCGTAGACACCGAGTTCTGACATTTCGTCAACAGCCTTCGCCATGATCGGAGTCGGCTCGGTAGGATCAGAGGAAAGATCAGTCCCTAGAGGTTAAAGTAAGAAGAACTCGGCCACCGAGACTGATCTACGCCCGCCGTTGGGCAGCGCAATGATCAATGCACCTTGCTCATCAATGTCGGCAAAGTTTCCCCTGACAGTCTCAGTCTCTAGCCGCACCTCGATCGGTTTACCGATACCATCGGCTTGCTGCATCCACATTTTTCGCACCGGCGCAAAGCCTTCCTCTGCCCAGCGATTTATCCATGACAAAAAATGTCGCGTGAAGTACTCGAGCAGTGCTGCGTCTGTGGCATCGGGCGTGCCCTCTGCCACCAAGCTCGTCGCGGGAGGATCCATATCTTCCGGATGGTTCTGTACGTTCACGGCTGCGCCGAGTACAAGCCAGTCGTGGCCTTCGGATCCTGGCGATGAACCTTCTAAGATTATGTTGGCGAGTTTGGCATCGTACAACAGGATGTCGTTAGGCCAGCGATAATACAGTTCGGAACGCGGTGCTGAGACGTTAGCAATGGCAAGCCCTAAGCTAATGGCGGCCACGTAGCTAAGTTGGGTATTCATGGCCGATGGCTCATCCGGGCGCAATACCAGCGCACAGTGAAAGTTGCCGCGACAAGAGATCCAGGGCGCACCAAAGCGACCGTAGCCCGCCGTTTGCTCTTTAGCCCAGACCAGCGTGCCTTCGTCTGCACCCTGTGTAGCCAGCCGTTTTGCCTCGGCAGCGGCGCTGTCAACCGTATCGAGCGCCACTAACTCGTAACTGGTAGGAAGGCTGGGTGTTGTGTTCATTCGCTGTCTGGTACCGTCTGCCGCTTCCACGTTCCTGAACGGCCTCCGGACTTCTGCAACAGACAGATGTCGCTGAGAATCATTCCCCGATCCACGGCTTTACACATGTCGTAAATAGTGAGCAACGCCACCTGCACGGCGGTTAGTGCTTCCATTTCGACGCCCGTACGTTCTCGCGTCTCTACGGTGGCGCGACAAATCACGCAGTTTTGTTCCGGCGCCGGTGTGAGCTCAACCTGCACGCGTGTCAGCGCGATTGGGTGGCACAACGGAATAAGATCAGCCGTCTTCTTAGCCGCCATGATGCCGGCGACGCGGGCAACCCCTAGGACGTCTCCCTTCTTGTGCCCGCCTTGGCGCACTAATGCCAAGGTCGCGGGCTGCATTTGAATGCGGCCTTCAGCGACGGCGACACGGTGGCTGACCGTCTTATCACCCACGTCGACCATGTGTGCTTCGCCGGCTTCGTTGAGATGAGTGAGCTTGCCCATAACACCCAGCTGCCCACAGGGGGGTCTACAAATGCTACTTACATGACGGTCGAAAGGCCAGCCGCGGGCGGCCCCCTTCCCCTAGCCGGCCGTTGCGCCTGTCCGCATCCAGGTGTGCGTCTTATAGGCTCCTATGCCATGATATCGCCAGTCCCCACCTGCGGCCGTCGCCGGGAGGGCCGCGCGTCCATTCCGCCTACTGGAGTAGCCATACCGGAGCATGTTTGGGCTACGGGTAAACGATTGCGCTGCGCTTGGCGTCGCGGCCTTGCTCATCACTTGGGCGACGGGAGTCGCTAAGGTGTCGGCAGCGCCCAGGGATATGACCGACGCCGTGCGCGAGGCCATTGACCGCGTTTGTGAGGCACCACAAGTGGACCTCGAGCAGCTTGCAATTCGCATAGAGGGGGCCGCCGCCATCGAGCACGAGCTGCTTGAGGCGCGCGGCGCAGTCATCGGATGGCGTCGGCGCTTGGCAATGCAGGGCGGTGATGAGTTGCGGATCGAGTTGATTGCGCCACGCGGGCAGCTGCGTCGGGTAAGCGCAGAACACTGGGCTAACATGGCTGGCCGCCAACAACCTCTGCTGCTTGCACTTACCGATCCACAGTGCGTCATTCGATTAGGGCGGCGGCTAGTGTACGAAGACGATCACACCGCCGCCGTTACGTTGGAGCACCTAGACGGCACCTTGTCGCCCACAGGGGTGCGTGAACCGCTCAATCCACCTGTGCCACCGGGCACTGACCCTGCAGGCGTACCTGTCGCCATGGTCGATGCCGGTGTGAATTATCTGCTCGATCCAGTCAGAGCACGCCTTGCACGCGATGACAGTGGCGCGATTCTCGGTTATGACTATTGGGACTTGGATCGGCGGCCGTTCGACAGCAATCCGGCCCGCTCGTCATTTTTTCCACAGCGGCACGGCACCAAAACGGCGAGTCAGTTCCTGCGAGAAGCCCCAGCGGCATCACTGGTCCCTTACCGCTATCCACGCCCCGACATGAGCCGTATGGCGGATCTCGTTGCGGACGCGGCCGGCAATGGCGTGATGATCGTCAATATGTCGCTCGGTAGCAATGAGGCGGAAGAGTGGAGTGTCTTTGCCGAGACGGCCGAGAAACATCCCGAGATGTTGTTTATCGTTTCAGCGGGCAACAATGGCAGGAACATCGATCAACGTCCCGTATTTCCGGCAGCGTTGGCGTTGCAAAACATCGTTACTGTTACTTCGGCCGAACTCACCGGTGTACCTGCTCGCGGTTCGAACATAGGACCAAGGACTGTTGATCTGCTGGTACCCGCCGAGAACCTCGCTGTGCTCGATTTCGCCGGTCGCCATGGGCGTGCCTCTGGCTCGAGTTACGCCGCTGCACGGGTGACCGCGTTGGCAGCACGATTGTTGGCACAGAATCCTTCGTGGCGCGCGCCTGAGCTTAGAGCGGCAATCTTCGCGCGCGCGTTGCGCCCATTGCCCGGAGAATCAACGTACGTGTCTCAGGGATTTATCCCGGATCCGGCGACGGCAGAGAGTCGCCGGCCAGCCCGCGATGACGCCAAACTGGCAGTCGTCAGCCGGCGTGCCTTCGCCGTGCGTGATGCTGTGGACCACCCCTACCGCTATCCGATTGTCACCATGTTAACAATGGCTGTTGTGCTCGGGGCCATTGCGCTGTGGTTGACAGCAAACGACACGGCGCGCTCGGTGTGCGAGAAGATCGGGCCAAAGGCTACGCGGCACACGATCCGCGTCGCTGCCAGCTTGGTACCATCGCTACTATTTTTGGCACTCACGCTGAGTTTGCTCCCGGCTAAGGGGGCAACAGGTTCAACATACTTTTTTCGCCCCACATTCGTTTATCTGGATCGCACTGAGTGGAATTTCGACATCCTACGCTTTCATGCGCGACGGTCGGCAAAGTTTCTCGAGCAGTGCGGTATTGTCATACCAAGCGTCGATGTGTACCTGCTTGAAGGGCCGGAAACGTTTCGGTACTTTCGCGAACATACGGCCAAGGAGCTCGTACGTCGTCTGCGATTCGCCAAGCCGACAGTCTACTTCGTGCGCGATAGCTTGCAGCAGGATGCATATGAGGCAGAGGCGATCGGTAAAGGTAATAGTCGGACACGCCCGACGCTCCGGTACACGGTCTGGGTAACAGAACGTCTCAGGGATCCGGGTATTGGACTGGCGCATGAGCTGGTCCATGTACTCATGGACAGTGGCCGTCATGTGGATCTTCCGGGAAATCTCATGCGGGCGCAGACATCGCCGGACAATACTGAACTCACAGTGGTGCAGTGTGCGAGGATAGCAAGCGCTGGTGTGGAGAATGGATTGCTAGAGCAAGCAAGATAACGACGAGCAAGTCATGGGCCGTAAGGAACGACGTCAGATTAAGAAGTTAGCGCGGCAGAATCGCGGCAACGGCGAAACACCCAGCGGTGACTTCATTAGCACGCTACTGGCGGAGGCTGTGACGTATCTGCAGGCGGGGCTCCCGCAAGATGCGTTCAAGTTGTGCCAACAAGCGCTGAATGCACAGCCTGACCATGCTGACGCACTCAACCTTTGCGGAGTGGCAGCGTTTCAATTGGGCGATGTCGAACATGCTTTGAGAATGTTAGAAGCAGCGATCAGCAAGAAACCGGATTACGTTGACGCCTACAATAACCTCGGCAACATCTTTCGCGCCATTGGGCATTTTGATGAGGCCGAGGCAGCTTATCGCCATGCGATAGAGATCAAACCCGATTACTTTGATGCTCACTACAATCTCGGGATCGTGCTCGAGGCATCAGACAAGTTGAACGAAGCTGAGAACGCCTATCGCCAGGCAAGTGAGATCAACTCAGAATTTCCGGAGGTGTTACTCAATCTTGGCAACGTACTGAAGGCCATGGGCAAACTGGATGAAGCCATCACCACCTATGAGCGTACTCTCCAGGCACACCCCGAAAATCCGGCCGCATACAATAACATCGGTAGCGCGTTTTACGAGCTCGGAAGATTCAACGAAGCAGAAAGCGCTTTTCGCAAAGCACTCGAGGCCCAACCCGATCACGTTGATGCAAACTATAACCTAGGGATCGTATTGCAAGAACTCGGAAAGCTAGATGAGGCGGTGGCCGCATACGAAAATGTCCTGAAGGCGAGTCCCGAGTATGTCAAGGCAAATGTCAACCTCGGTTACGCCCTACATAAGCTGGGAAAGCATCAAGAGGCGGTAGCGACCTATAGGCGCGCGATCGAGCTTGAACCGGAGAACGCACAGGTACATGCGAACCTGGGGGATATTCTGCTCGAACAAGGTAACGCACGCGCCGCAGTCGACGTTTGCGATGATTATCTCAAGCGCTGCCCTGGCAACACGGGCGTACTGGCATTCAAAGCTGTCGCACTGGCGGAGCTGGGCGAACGCGATGGGGCTCGAGCGCTGCTTGATTTTGATCGCTTCATTCGGCCCACGCAGCTCAAGGCGCCAGCCGGCTTCGCGAGCCTAGCCGACTTTAATGCGGCCTTGGCGCACCATGTACGTACGCATCCGACCTTAATCACGGCGCCAGCGAGTCACGCTACCCGACTCGGCAAGCACTCGGGCGAGCTTCTCGGTCCGACGGCGGGGCCTGTGGCAATATTGGCCGATGCGATTCGCGAAGCGGTCGAAGCGTATCGCAAGACTCTGCCAGCAGACGTTAATCATCCTTTCCTGACTAGCCCGCCGAATCAATTTTCGTTGACCGCATGGGCCGTTGTGCTCGAAGCGCAAGGGCACCAGATTTCGCACATTCACCCCTCGGCTTGGCTCAGTGGCGTCTACTACGTAAAGGTTCCGGGTGTCGTGTCTACGGCCGATCAGCAACCGGCAGGCTGGATCGAGTTCGGGCAGCCTCCGGAGCATTTCCACTGCAAAGTCGAGCCCGAGACGAGGTTGTTGCAACCGAGGGAAGGACTGATGCTATTGTTCCCCTCGTATTTCTATCACCGAACGATCCCGTTCGAAACGACTGGGCAACGCATTAGCATCGCCTTCGATGTGCGGCCCCCCTCCCCCTAACCCTCTAACCCCCTCCCCCTAGCCCCCTCCCACGACGTGAGGGGGAATCGAGAGCCCATATAGCTCCTTCCCGGGAGCTATTCCTGGTCGCTTCCCTAGCTGGTGACGCGGCAAATGGAGCGCGTCAGCGCTTGCCTCCCCCACCTGATGGGGGAGGTTGGAGGGGCTGAAGGGGCTAGGGGGAGGGGGAGAGTCTGCGCTCCACGACCTCGACAACAGGGTCAGCATTACGCATGCACGCGAGTACCACGCGATCAAAGCGATCGGTCAGGCGGAGTGCCATATCAGCGGTTTCCAGCGCCAGCTGTGTGCTTTCAGGATCATCGACCATGTTGATGACAGGGATCACCCGGGCCTGGCCCACGCCCTTGAGCAGCCCATGTTCGCTTGCCAATAATCGCGCGACATGCTCAGGTTGCAATTCTTCGCCACTCCGTGCTCCGCTGATGCGCTCAATTTGTTCGACTCTGTGGGCGAGGCGCTCTGTCAGCGGCCTGCGAAGGGCTTTTGCTGACACGACCGGGATTATGGTGCTCGCACGCTCGGGCAATTGCGGCTCGTCGTTAGCGGGTGCCTTCACCAAGCGCGTGCGAGCGCCATCTGCCTTTACGAATGTCACGTCAAAACCCACCCGCTCATGGATCTCTTCCACTTTAGAGGCGGGCACCCCTTGGTAGCGATCGCGTTTACTCGTCAGTTGCGTGTAGGCGACTAGACGGTGCTTAGTGCAGGCCCGTTCGACAGTCGCAAGCAAGGTCTCGACAGGTTCGCGTACAACGTGTGCTTTGAAGTCCTTTGGAAAGATCGGAATAAATACCGTTGAGGTAAGTGCAGCGCGGCCGCCATGTGCTTCGAGCAGACGGTAAAGCGTCGTTTTCTTGCCGCCTGCGCCGACCGTACATACCAAGCCAGAACGGGCGCTGAGTAAGTCTAACAGTCTGTCTGCGCTCACGACGCCTGGTCCGATGATAGAATAATGGCCGCCTTCACCGACAAAATCCGCGGCAGGAAGCTCGCGAGCAGCCGCCAATGCTCGCCGGCGTCGTCACTGGCAAACAAATGACCACCGGAGGTCCCGAAGTAAACGCCACAAGGCTGCCGATGGTCGGTGTCCATGGCCTCGCGAAGCACACTGACATAAGCGTGTTGCTGCGGTAAGCCGTGCGTCAACGCTTCCCAGTTTCTACCCGCATTGCGAGTGCGATAGACGCGAAGCTTGCCCTCCACCGTCGCGCGCACGTGACTGCTCTCCTCCGGGATCTGGTACAACGTGTCGGGGTCGTGAGGGTCGGCTGCAATCGCGTAACCAAAGTCACTCGGCAGTCCCGCTGTAATCTCCACCCACGTGCCGCCACCATCGTCGCTTCGATACGTGCCGTTGTAACACTGACGATAAAGACGTTGAGGGTGCAGCGGGTGCATGATTAAGCGGTGTACGTTGTGCCCAGTCTCCGGGTTGTCTTGTGGTAGGTTCTCGGCGCGCACGCCCCGGTTAGCTGGTACCCAGGTCTGTCCGCCATCCTCCGAGCGATAGACTCCCCCGGCCGAGACAGCGACAAGAAGACGCTCGGGGGTTCTTGGGTCCACGCAGATTGAATGCAGAGAGAAGCCGCCACGCGCCGGTTCCCACGTGTTGCGCGTAGGATGTTCATTGATGCCCGGCAAGGCAGACCATGTTTCGCCGCGATTATCGCTCACGAACAAGCCCGGCGGGTCGATGCCGGCGTAGAGCATCTCAGGGTGCCCCGAGTGTCCAGGTTGTAGGTACCAGATGGCTTTCAGTGCCGGTTCGCCCTCACCGATGGGATGGCAGGGTGCCTGCGCTAAAGCTGTCCATGTATTCCCACAGTCGTCACTGCGATAGATATGAGCGCCCCAAATAACGTGATAGGCCGAAGCATAGGCCGTTTTTTGATCCCTGGGATCAAGCCAGGCATGCAGGATCTCGTAGCCTGGAATGTGAGGCCCCTCGAGCACCCATTGACCTGATTTAGAATCGAAACGAGCCAGGAACAGCCCCTTTTGCGTTCCGACGAAAAGGATTAGAGAACCGCTTTCGGGCTTCATTTTGTTAGTCGGTAATCAGGTAGCAACTTCTCAGGCAGGGCGGCTTACCGGGGTCAATCATCATCGACGAAGGTCCAAAGCTTCACGTTTTCGTGGTCGGCCGCATTGGGGCGGACGACTCTGAATCGCTCGACAATACCGTCTTCGCCTAGCTCTCGTTCAAGCATCAACAAGGTGTGAGTTTGGTGGTCACAAATACCGACTGCGAACTGTGCTTCCTCTCGAGCCGTTGGCAGGGCCGTAGCCATGTCTGGCGCACCGTAATGCTCCACAAAATGAGCCGCCAGCCGATCGACCACGGCCTCATACTCGGCCTGGCTAATCTCGGCAACCTCGACCAATGTGCTCCAACCGAAGCTTTCGGTGCCAAGAAATCCGTGCCCGAAGGCCTGTTGTCGTTTTCCGGCCAGCTTGGACGGATCCGCATCTAAAAAAACGAAGGACCCGGGTACAGCCCATTCACCCGGCGTGGCTGGTGTTTCATAGACCTGCGCGTCTGATTCATCGAGGCGTATTGTGCGAGGGAACTTCATACGTGCGAAATAGTACCATACGCCTGTATGCGCCGGCTGACGGTGCGAGCTAGATGCGGTTTGCGGGAAGACTTAGCTGGACGTGTCGTCGCCGGGATTCTTGCCCTTTAGCATATCATCGAGGATGGTGCGAGCCCGTTCGGCATCGCCCATGTCTATGTAGGCCTTGGCAAGATCGATCTTCACCGCCGGGTCTTTTAATTTTGGTGGGTTGCCCTGCTTGGCATTGTCTACGGATTGAGTGCTTCCCTTGGGCTTGGCTCTGCCCTTGCCCCTTGCGGCACGCCTGTCCTTCTTACGGGACTTCTTCTTTCCGGGGGACCGACCTTGTTCCATCAATTCCACACCGCGTTCGACTGCGTCTTTGATGTCCGCCAGGTCCTCAATCTCCAGCACCTCCATGCCTCGGGCGGTCTTCTCGGTGTCATCCTCTTCTGGCTTGTCGCGTTCGGCCTCGTCCTCCGCCTCACTCATGATCCTCTCGGTAGATTCGTCCTCGGCCGTCGGCACGTCCATGCCTAGCGCATCTATATCCCGTTCGAACACCTGCTCCTCCGGCGGCATCTCAAGCTTCGGCGCCTCCGTGGCTTCATCGCTTCCCTCAGAGGCTGGCGCCGTTTCCTTCTCGCGATCTTCCGGTTCGCTTGGGCCAGTGGTCTCATCGGCGGGGTATAAGGTAGGTGTCTCGAACTCGATCGCGTTCGGGTCGTCTTCGGGGTCTGGTGCCGAACCCTCGAGAGTTAGCTCGGGCTCGCTGTCAGTGTCCGCCTCAGCGAAATCGGTCGCGTCGTCACTGGTCATTGAGTCCAACATGGACTCATCGCCCCCTGTCATCGGCGCGTCGGTGTTCGACGGCAGCGATTGGCCTGGCTCGAGCTCGGCATAGAGCTTGTTGGCCAAGTCTTCGAAGGCGCCCTGATCTTGACGCAGGTAGTACACTGAGAGCAATTTTACTTTCAGCCCTCTACGCTCTGGATTCTTAGCGATCGCGTCTTTCAACGCCCGTTCGGCGTGGTCGTCTTCCCCGCACGCCAGGTAAGTTTCCGTTTCTTCGACCGTATCGGCGCTCCCGGTCTGTACGTTGTGGTCATCGGCATAAACCACAGATTCCGGCACCTGGTCGCTGGCGCGACGAGGTCCTCGTCGCCGCTCAAACGGCACCGGCACAAAGCGCTGCCGCCGCCCCCGTCCGCCACGTCGATCGAAGGGCACGGGCATGCCTTCTTCGGGCGGTATTTTGTTGTCCGGCACCACCAGCGCGCGCTCTGCTTCGAGTTGGTGTCCGGATTGCATGCGTCGTAGGTATACGAACAGCACAATCCCGCCCGCAACAAGGACCAAACCGGCAATCACGGCCAGCGCGATCATCAACAGCTGGCTTGAGTTATTGACGAGATAACGCGCGCCACCGACTAATCCACCCTCGTCGAGCGCTGCCGGTGGTGCTGTCGCTACAGAGGGTTTATCAGGCGTGTCAGTTAACGTGTGGCTCTCTGCCGCAGGTGTTAACTGGGCTCTCTGCGCTCGTTCGCTGCCTTCCTGCGCTTGAGTGCGCGTCGTCTGCTCCGACTCGAGTTGTTGGGCGGTCGCCGTTTCCGTGGCTGGGTCTTCGGCGGCGGGTTCTTCGTCATCTAACGGCGTGGTCTGTTCGGCCGCTGGCTTCGGCGTTGGTGACGTGGGCTTCAATAGACGCGCCCTGGGCAGAGCGACCGCCACGGAGGCGTCTGCGCGCCCGGGCGGTGTCGGCTTGTGGACAGGCGTCTGTTTGGGCGCCGGCGTGGGAGTAGGTGGCTTGGCCTTGGGCGCGCTGGGCTTCGTTTTCGGTGCGGTTTTGGTGGCTGGCGTGGTCGCGGTTGCTTTTGGCGCTGACCTTGCTTGAGTCGTTATTGGCGCGGTGCCGGGTGCGGCCTCGACGGGGACAAACATGGCTGTCGCCGCGCCCACCGGTGGATGAACGGGCACCGCTTTACCGCGCGGGCGTGGCTCGGGCTCGAATGCCATCCTCTCAGCGACTAAATTGCGCGGGTCAATCAGGGCTGTGAACTCCCGCACTAAGCGTCCACCGGCCCAGTCTACCTGCAGAAGGAAACTTACGAAGGGCTCTCTGACCGGGCGCTCCGTGCTCAGTTGCAGCGCATAAGCGCCGTCCGGGTAGCGGACTAAGGTAATTTGGATTTCGATTGCGAAAGAAATGCGCTCGACGTCGGGGGCGGCAAAATCCGGCCGTTTAATGGTCTCGGCCGTAAGCGTCTGCGACTCCCGTGGTGTTAGTGATTTAACGGAAATCTCGGCATTGAGCCGCTCGTTGAGCGCCGAATAGACCTTCAAATTGCCCAGGCCCAGGGCGTAGCTGATTTCGGGCAGGAGTGCCATGGCCGCACCTAGTAACAGCAGCCGCGCCGACCTTGACACCGCCATGGTCTGTGAGTACATATTTTCTACCCGAGCTTTCCCCCTCCTTTCCGGGCCGGAAACCAGGCCGACGGAACCGGTCGCCTCCATCACCCCGCATCATTTTTGTTGTTCGGCATAAGTAACTATAGTTCATTTGCGCCAGGCATTGACTTGATAGAGAAGGAGAGTATTTAGTTTCTAAGACAGATACTTAAAAGAGATTATTCATGTGGATTATTGGTTTCGTGGGGAGCTAACCGACCCTCCGCATACCGGAAGCAGATTGCCATCAATGTCTTCGAACTCGAAACGGTAGGCGGACATTGTTCGTGAACCGGCCGTCCTGAAACCGTGAACCGCAGCCTACTCTAGGCGCGAAGGCGGGCGTTTTCGGGATCCCAGGGCGACTCCGGGATGACGGTGGCCGCACGACGTTCACCAAGGACCTCTATCTCGACGGCCGTACCGGCTGCTGCGACCTCTGGCCTGACGTAGGCAAGCGCGAGACTTTTGCCGACAACATGTCCGTAAGCCCCTGCCGTAGCACGGCCGACCATCTCGCGATCCTGATAGATCGGTTCGTTACCCAACGCATCAGCATTATCGGCATCGACCTCGAGCGTAACAAAGCGCTGAGGTATTCCCTTTTCTTTCTGTTTGACGAGCGCATCGCGTCCAACGAAATTACTCTTGTCTAACCGAATGAAACGGTTCAACCCGGCCTCAAAGGCTGAATACTCGGTCGTAAGGTCCTGGCCCCACATCCGATAGGATTTTTCGATCCGGAGCGAGTCCATCGCGCGCATGCCACACAAACCAATATCGAACTCTTCCCCCGCTTTCATCAAGATATCAAACAGATGGTTCTGATACTCAATCGGGTGGTGCAGCTCCCATCCGAGCTCGCCCACGAAGTTCACGCGTAGCGCGAGCACTGGAGCCACCCCTACCGTCATGGATTGACCCGTAAGCCACGGGAACGCTTCGTTCGACAAGTCGGCATCGGTAACCTTAGTCAGCACGTCGCGCGCCCGAGGCCCCACTAGCACCAACACGCCGTAGCTGGTCGTCAGGTTGTTAAGCGTAACGTTCCCATTCTCAGGTAAATTCTTTAAGAGCCAATCATTATCGTAGCATTCGGCCGCGCCAGAACTGATTAAGTAGAAGCGTTCGGGAGTCGTACGCGTAATCGTGAACTCGCTACGCACACCACCTGAGGGCACCAGCGCATGCGCAAGGCTCATCCCGCCAATTCTTGTGGGAACTCGATTTGCCACCAGGTGGTCTAGGTAGGCTTCGACGCCTGGACCAGAGACTTCGTGCTTGGTAAAGCTGGTGATATCGATAATAGCGACGCGCTCGCGCACTAAACGACATTCAGTGCCAACATGCTCGAAATAGTTGCTACGACGAAAACTCCACACATCCTTTGGCTCAACGCCTTGCGGGGCAAACCAGTTCGGCCGCTCCCAGCCGTAGCGTTGGCCCCATACAGCACCGCGTGCTGCCAAACGGTCGTGACAAGGGCTGGTCTTAGCTGGCCTTGCCGCTGGCCGCTCTTCATCAGGGTAATGAATGATGAAGACATGCTCGTACGCTTCTTCGTTCTTGAGTTTGGTGTATTGCTTGTTGGCGTATGTGCCGAAACGCCGCGAATCAACCGCGAGCATGTCAATGCCTGGCTCGCCGTCGACCATCCATTGCGCAAGTTGCCACCCTGCCCCGCCAGCCGCGGTAATGCCAAAGCTATGCCCTTCGTTGAGCCAATAGTTCGTCAGGCCCCAGGCCGGTCCAATCATCGGGCTGCCGTCTGGCGTATAAGGAATCGGGCCGTTGATGCAATCTTTGATGCCCGCTTCACCAAAGATCGGAACGCGATTGATTGCCGCCTCGATATGTGGCTCGAGTCGATCAATATCCGGCGGCAGCAACTCTTGACCGAAGTCCTTAGGAACGCCATCCACCGCCCAGGCTTTCGCCCCCTTCTCGTAGGGGCCAAGGATTAAGCCTTGACGTTCTTCACGCAAGTAATAGGAGGCGTCGCTCTCTCGTAGCACGGCCATTTCGGGCAGGCCGGCCGTATGCCTTCCGACCAATTCTGGAATTTCGTCCGTCACAATGTATTGGTGCTCGACGGCAATTACCGGTACGTCAAAGCCGACCATGGCGGCGGTCTGCCTCGCCCACGCCCCCGTAGCGCTGACCACGTGCTCGCAGGTAATATCCCCTTTGTCGGTTCTGACGAGCCACTCGCCGCTTTTCCTTTGCTCGATACCGATCACCTCAGTCTGCCGATAGATCTCAGCGCCGCCGTTACGTGCGCCGATCGCCATCGCTTGTGTCACATCGGCTGGCGCGATGTGACCGTCATGTGGGTGATACAACGCGCCGACAAGGCCGTCGATGTTACATAAGGGCCAGAGTTCCTTGATCTCACTCGGCGTAATCATCTCGAAAGGCACGCCGATGGTATTCGCCGTGGCGCAATACTTGTGATATTCGTCCATGCGTTCTTTGTTAGTAGCCAGACGAAGATTCCCGGTTACGTGAAAACTAACGTCTTGACCGGTTTCCGCCTCAAGTGTCTTGTACAGATCAACGCTGTACTTGTGCAGCTGCCCAACGCTGTAGCTCATATTGAACAGTGGTAACAGGCCGGCCGCGTGCCAGGTCGCGCCATGGGTAAGGTCCGTTTTTTCCACCAATATCACGTCGGACCAACCCTTCTTAGTGAGGTGGTACAAAGTGCTGACACCCACGACCCCGCCGCCTATGACCACAACCCGTGCGTGTGCTCTCATCTCCAATCTCCTAGCGCTGACGCCCTCAGTGTAGCGTGAGCGTTGTCTTTGGGACCAGTGCCGTTTGCTGTAGGTGGTAGAGATGTCCTACACTTGTTAGCAATTTTTAACCCCTTTTAATGTATTGGGCTGTCTCTTGAGTTCGCCTGCGTCAACTGGAATTCTGCATCGCACCCTAGCTAACCTTCGCAATGCCTGGCGCGCTATCAGCCAATCGGCCCGGGCGGGCGAGACCCCAACCTTACGGCCGGACCTCCCAGACGAAGACACCGAAGCCCTGCGTCAGCAGATGCGGGAATGTCTCGAGGGCAGAGGGGGCGAGGTTTCTGCGCGCGCCCGCGCCGCTGCGCTCGGGCATGCCTACCTGAACCTCAATGACCAGGGCCGTCGCCGATTTTTGGAGATCCTAGCGGGGGACTTCGCGGTTGATCGCAAGGCGCTCTACGCAGCGACGCGAGAGGTCCACGAGATCGACAATCTGAGGCACGCGCTGAAAATCGAAGCGCGTTTACGTGAAATGCTAACCCCCCCACGTATGAAACTGCTGACACAGTTTAACTCGCTTCCCGAGGGGGTGAAGTTTCTTGTAGACCTGCGTACCGATCTGCTGCATTACAGTCAAGGTGACCTGTTGCTGCAGAGCTTGGATGATGATTTGCGGGCGCTACTTACGTCTTGGTTCGATGTTGGATTTCTTGAGCTACGACGGATCACTTGGGAGGCGCCAGCGGCCTTGCTCGAAAAGTTGATCGCTTACGAGGCCGTACACGAGATTCAGTCATGGGATGACCTCAAGAACCGACTCGGCCCCGATCGCCGATGTTATGCCTTCTTTCACCCGCGCATGCCAGATGAGCCCCTTATTTTTATCGAAATAGCAATCGTCGCTGGAATGTCGAACAGCATCCAGACTTTGCTCGACAAGAGTTCGCCGGTGGAGGATCCCCAAGACATCAATACCGCCATCTTCTACTCCATCTCCAATACGCAAAAGGGCTTACGAGGCGTGAACTTTGGTAGCTTTCTGATAAAACGCGTCGTAGATCGTCTGGTCCAGGAATTGCAGGGATTGAAAACCTTTGCCACGCTTTCTCCGATACCCGGCCTTCGGCGCTATCTAGATAGCACCTTGCAACAGAAGGTCGATTTTCTCAGCTCTGCCGAACAGGATGCGATCAACTCGCTATTCGATCCCGACAGTGGTACTGGCAGCCTTGCCGATTTGTTATCAGCGCCCAACTGGTACCAAGACAAACGCGTAGCTCAGGTCCTTAAAGGTCCGTTGATGCGCTTGTGTGCTAATTATCTGGTGCATGAAAGGCGAAATGGGCGCGCCATCGACCGCGTTGCCCACTTTCATCTCAGTAATGGCGCCCGTGTAGAGCGTATCAATTGGTTGGCCGACGTTTCGCCAAAGGGCCTCCGTCATTCGTTAGGCCTCATGGTGAACTATCGCTATAAGCTTCGTGACATTGAAGCGAATCATGAAACTTATCGAACGTCGGGTGAGGCGGTCACGTCCTCGGCGGTGCGAAAACTGCTTCGAGCAGTCGACTAGACGAGACGGGCACTTAGCAGCACATAGAATAAGAACAAACGAGAATAGTATTCCTTATCTAAATTCTTAAACATATTATCACCACGCGGGCCGACCGAAGCCTGGTATTTCGACGTCGTCTGATGACTCGTGCTGCTCGAAGCCCAACTAACGATAGCCTCGCTGGCGATTTCGCCGGCGTGTTGTATGGGCTTTGTGCCTTTGGCCTCTGGGGACTGTCCCCTATCTATTTCAAGGCCGTTGATCACGTTGGCGCAACCGAAGTCCTTGGCCATCGTGTGGTCTGGTCAATGCTGTTGTTATGTGGCTTGCTTTTGCTACGAAAACGCGGACGACAGCTTTTGTTCGAGTTCCGCAGTCCCAAGCGCATCGGCTTCTACCTGCTGACGGCACTTCTGGTTTCAACTAACTGGCTGATTTTCATCTGGTCTATCCACAATGATCGCTTACTCGAGGCCAGTCTCGGCTATTACATCAACCCCTTGGTCAACGTGGTTCTGGGGATGGCTTTCCTGAATGAGCGGTTGAATCTATGGCAGAGCCTAGCTGTGGCGCTCGCCACAATCGGTGTAGTCAATCTGGTTATTAACTCCGGAACTTTCCCGTGGGTAGCGCTCACGCTTGCATTCAGCTTTGGATTCTACGGTCTCTTGCGAAAGAAGGCCGGGATGGATGCTGTACTTGGGCTCACGGTCGAAACCTTGTTGCTTAGCCCACTTGCTTTAGTTTTTCTCGCCGGGCTCGCTGTTCACGGTAGTGGTTCGTTTGCACAAGGGGATCTCAAGACCGATGTGTTATTGGTATCAGCGGGCCTAGTGACCGCAGTACCGCTGGTCTGTTTTCTCGAGGCGACGCAAAGACTTCGGCTGATGACGGTGGGGCTGATGCAGTACCTTGCACCGACATTGAATTTTCTACTCGCGGTGGTTGCTTACCGTGAGCCCTTTACCTTGACCCATCTAGCAACGTTTCTGTGTATCTGGGCTGCATTGGCCGTCTACAGCTTTGACGCATTCCGTAGCCGACGCCGGCTGCGAGATGTGGAGGCCACCAGCATGAACGAATAGGTAAAGATCTATACCTAGCGAGGATTGGGCGGTTGAACCTCATCCATTTCGATGTGTATCGTACCCGCAGTACAGTAAGGAGGACCGGCCATGGCGGAACCAAAATACCTTCGCTTCGATACACTGAGTCTCCACGCGGGGCAGTTTCCCGACCCAGCAACAGGTGCACGGGCAGCGCCGATTTATCAGACCGCATCCTTTGTTTTTCGCGATACCGACCATGCTGCGGCGCTGTTCAATCTCGAACGCACCGGTCATGTCTACTCGAGAATATCGAATCCCACGAACGCCGTGCTGGAAGAGCGCATTGCTGCGCTCGAGGGAGGCGTGGGCGCGATCGCAACGGCTAGCGGACAGGCAGCCATGCATCTCGCAATCACAACGATTGTTGGGGCTGGTGACCATATCGTTTCATCGCGCTCGCTCTATGGGGGTTCACACAATCTCCTGGCTTATACGCTCCCGCGTTTCGGAATCGAGACCACTTTTGTTGATCCGCGCGACCTCAAGGCGTTTGAGAGCGCGATTCGCCCTGAAACCAAGCTCCTGTTTGGCGAGGTCGTGGGCAACCCCGGTTTAGAGGTCTTGAACATCCCTGCTCTAGCCGAGATTTCTCACGCGGCGCGAATACCGTTACTAATCGACGCTACGTTGACAACGCCCTATTTGTGCCGGCCATTCGATCTAGGTGCTGATCTTATGTTCCACTCCGCAACAAAGTTTCTTGGCGGACATGGTGTTGTGATTGGCGGTTTGCTGGTCGATAGTGGCCGTTTCGATTGGGAAGCGTCGGACAAGTTTCCAACCTTAACCGAGCCCTACGAGGGCTTCCACGGTCTCGATTTTGCTGAGGAGTTTGGCCCGGCCGCGTATATCACGCGGGCGCGTCGAGAAGGACTGCGTGACTTCGGTGCGTGCATGAGCCCGACAACGGCATTCCAGCTGCTTCAGGGTATCGAGACATTAACGCTGCGCATGCAACGACATATCGACAACACGCGGAAAGTCGTTGAGTTTCTGTGTTCATCGAAAGCTGTCGATTGGGTACGCTACCCCGAGCTTGCTGATCACCCGGATCACGAACTAGCCACAAGACTGCTGCCAAGAGGCTGTGGTGCCGTTCTTAGTTTTGGCGTTAAGGGTGGGCGCGCAGCCGGCGCACGCTTGATAGACAGCTTGAAGGTGTTTTCACACTTGGCCAATGTCGGCGATGCGAAGTCGTTAGTGATCCACCCCGCTAGCACCACACATCATCGGATGGATCTAGAAGCGCTGCGGGCCGCTGGGATCTCTGAAGGGCTCGTGCGGCTGTCTATTGGACTCGAGGACCCGGAAGATCTCATCGAGGACTTGAGCCGCGCGCTGTATCTGTCCCAGAAGGTGTAAATTAGGGTATGGATCTACAAGTTGACGGGAAATTTGCGTTTGTTGCTACCCTCGGTCGAGAAATTAATCCAACCAACCCCTCAATCGTGTTTGTTCACGGTGCAGGGTTAGACCACACAGTTTGGACGCTTACCATGCGCTATTTCGCGCGCCACGGACGCAATGTGCTGGCGGTCGATCTGCCCGGCCATGGGCGCTCGGCTGGCTCAGCATTAGTCAAGATTACCGATATGGCCGAGTGGATAAACAAGGTGATCGAGACGGTAGGGCTCAAAGAAACCGCGATCGCGGGGCATAGCATGGGATCATTAGCGGCGTTAGAAGTGGCCGTGCGATATCCGCGGCGTTTACGCGCACTCGCACTGCTAGGAACATCAGCGCCAATGCCTGTGCACGAGCGGTTACTGAGTGCGGCCAAGGACAATGACCACGCGGCCGTCGATATGCTTAATCTCTGGGGTTACAGTTTTCCGGCACAGGTGGGTGGCTGCGGTGCCCCCGGAATGTGGAAAACCGGTGGCAACGAACGCTTGCTCGAGCGAGCAGCGGGTGGCGTGTTATATGCAGATCTCAATGCGTGCAACGAGTATGGCGATCGCGCAGAGCAAGCGGCGCAGGTGCGATGCCCTACCTTGCTGATTATTGGCGATCGCGATGTGATGACACCACCGGCGGCATCGCAGCATCTAGGTCAAACCATTCCGGAAGCGCGTACGATCGTAGTCGAAAATTGCGGCCATGCCATGCTGTCAGAACAACCCAACGCCGTGCTCGATGCGCTGAGCGAGATTCTCTAGACGCCCTCGACCAGCACGATCCTGGCTTCGGCCGCGTTCTCTCGGAACGACTTCACTTCCCTATACTCGCTTGAGTGATAACACGCGAGTGCTTGGTCAAAGCTCGGGAACTCGACAACGACGATACGGGGGTATTGTCCGCTACCTTCGAGTTCTTGCATCCGACCGCCTCGTACTAGAAACCTACCGCCATACTTGGCTAGCGCTGCCGGCGTTCGTTTCTTGTATTCCTCAAAGGCATTTGGGTTAGTCACGTTTATTTGCACGAGCCAATACGCAGCCATGGTTTCTCCTCCGATGAACGCTAGTAGCCTTGCTCTAGATCCACGACGTGCGTCAGGGGTTCGCCATGCTCAAGGCATTGTATGTTATCGATCACGTGTGCCGCGGCAGTATAAGGATTTGTGAGACTAGCAATGTGCGGGGTGACGGTTACGTGCGGATGCCCCCAGAACGGGTGCCTTTTTGACAGTGGTTCCGTCTGGAACACGTCGAGTGTCGCCCCGGCCATCGAACCGTCATCAAGCGCAGCAAGTAGGTCTTGCTCGACTAAGTGAGCGCCACGTGCGACGTTGATCAAATAGGCCCCACGTGGAAGCGCAGCAAAGGCATCTTTGTTTAGGATCCCTTCGGTCATAGGCGTAAGGGCTAGCACGCAGATCAATATTTGGGTACGCGCGAGAAACGCTTTGAGCTGCTCGAGCCCGTGGAAAGTCTCGATTTCTTCGATCTGTTTTGGACTACGAGCCCAGCCGGCCACGGCGAAGTCGAGTGAGGCGAGACGGCGCGCGACTTCGCTCCCGAGTACACCCAGTCCCATGACTCCCAGTTGACGTTCGCTTGGGCGAATTTGTCGCAACGGGTGCCAGCGCCGTTGATGCTGCAGCACTTCGTACTCGGGCATCTTTCGGTGGTAGCGCAGGACATGGAGCAAGACGTACTCGCACATCCCTTCCGTCAGCGCCGGGTCAATCATACGCACAATGGGCACACCCGGCGGGAGACCTGGGTCGCCAAGCAAGTGATCCACCCCAGCGCCGAGCGAAAAGATCGCTCTCAGATTCGGCAGGCCACGCAAAGCTTCGCCTAACGGTTTCCACACCAGCGCGTACTCGATATCTGTCGGCTTACCCAGCTCCGGCCACACGCGTACCTCTAAGTCTGGCATCAACGTCTGGAGCCCCGTTCGCCAGGCGTCGGCGGAATCGACATCGCTTTTGAACAGCAACGTCGGCATGCTCGCGTCCTTCTAGGCTAGTCGTCGCGACCCCTTATCTCGCTCAAGGTCGCTTGTGGCGTGATCTGCTCGGGATCGATGCGCAGCTCGAGCAGGGCCGGCTTCTCCGCCGCTACCGCGCGTTCGAAAGCAGCCGGGAAGTTCGTTGTTTGCTCGACCAGCTCACCGTATGCGCCATAAGCCCTGGCGAGTGCAGCGAAGTCAGGATTAGTGAGCGCGGTGCCGGAAACGCGGCCCGGGTAGTTACGTTCCTGGTGCATGCGGATCGTGCCGTACATGTTGTTGTTAATGACTAGGACAACAATGTTGAGTTTGTATTGCACAGCGGTAGCCAGCTCTTGGCCGGTCATTAGGAAGCAACCGTCACCGGTGAAACACACGACTGTGCGTTCCGGGTGCTGAGCTTTGGCGGCAACGGCGGCCGGCAACCCATAGCCCATCGAGCCCGATGTCGGGGCCAGCTGTGAGCCGAACGTCCGGTACTGATAGAACCGGTGTACCCAAGCTGAGAAATTGCCGGCCCCGTTAGTAACAATCGCGTCCGGCGGTAAGCGCTTGCGCAGCCACGCCACGATTTCGGCAAGCTGAAGGTCGCCCGGACCACGCGTGGGCTCGAGGCGGGCCAGATAATCCTCCCGCGCCTCTCGCGCAAAATTTTCCCATCTCGGTGCATCAATGGACGCAAGCGCTCGTGCCGCGGCGGCGAACGCTGGCATGCTCGCGTTGATCGCGATAGTTGGCTGGTATACGCGACCGAGTTCCCCGGGATCCGCATAAACATGCACAAGCCTTTGCTGCGGGTTAGGGATATCGAGCAGTGTGTAACCGCTCGTGGTTATCTCCCCCATGCGCGCGCCGACAACGACCAGGAGGTCAGCATTGCGCACACGTCGTGCAAGCTTGGGATTAACACCGATGCCGACATCGCCGATGTAGTTGGATTGGGTGTTATCAAACAAATGTTGACATCGGAACGAGACCCCGACGGGCAAGCTGTTGGCTTCGGCAAACGCTTTAATATCGTCGCACGCCTGTGCAGTCCAACCGCTTCCACCGAGAACCATCATTGGTTGTTCCGAGGAACATAATAACTCGCGTAGGCCTGTCATATCGGCGGCACCTGGGTAGGCCTGAAACCTCTTATAAGGTTGGGCATCCGAAACCTGTGCCTGAGCGCTTAACATGTCCTCGGGCAGTGCAAGCACGACTGGACCAGGGCGACCATTGGTGGCTGTGTAAAACGCGCGGCTCAAGTACTCCGGGATGCGTTCAGGCAAATCGATCTGTGCCACCCATTTGGCCATTTGACCGTACATGCGTCGAAAGTCGATTTCCTGAAACGCTTCGCGATCCGCAATAGCGCGTGCTACTTGCCCGATCAACAGAATCAGTGGTGTGGAATCTTGGAAAGCAATGTGGGCTCCCGCGCTCGCGTTTGTCGCACCAGGGCCGCGTGTAACCAAGCATACACCCGGACGTCCGGTAAGCTTGCCGTACGCGTCCGCCATCATGGCGGCGCCGCTCTCGTGGCGACACACCATGAGCGCAATCTCTGGCACGTCGTACAAGGCATCGAGCACCGGAAGATAGCTTTCGCCAGGCACACAAAACGCGCGGTCGACGTCGTGGACACACAACTGGTCTACAAGAATACGTCCGCCGTTGCGCGAATGAAGCGCTTCAACCACTGACAGAGACTCCTTGGGTGGTGATGGAATCGATTGGCTTAGAGCTTATCGACGTACTCCACATTGTATTGTTTCAAGCTTGCATCACTGCCGAGCGCATAATGTTTCGACATATCAGGCGAGTATTTGCTTGCGGGTGGCTGGCGACCGAGCGCTTCTGCAACGGCACGTATGTGATGCGGCCCAGCGCCACAACACACGCCGAGATAGCGTATGTTCATATCGTAGGCTTTGCGAGCAAAGGCGGCCATCTCGTAGCGGCTGCACTGGAACGGATCGAGCGCCGTTGGGAACGGGCGACCCTCCAGAACCGAAGCGCAGACCGGGTCTTGCAATGACTGAAACGTGGGCTGTTCAGCCGTGGTCCGATAAGGTACCGGCAGCGCTGCGACATGGCATGATACTGACGCGCGCACGCGTTCTAGGATTGGAAGCATTGTATCGGGACCGCGTGCACAGTTGAGACCGACGACATCAGCGCCGGCTTGCTCGAGCCTCTGACACCCGTCCTCCACCGACATGTCATCGCGCAGCTTGCCTTCACGATGTACAGCGAGAGTTATAACGGCCGGCAAGCCAGTCGACTTGATTGCGTCCAGCGCTAACCGTGCTTCTCCGTGATAGGCGATGGTCTCGGCAATAATAAAATCTACGTTCGCCTCTGCCGCCCAATTCACTTGTTCTTCGAACATGCCCCGGACTTCGTCTTCTGAGTCGGTGTTATCCGGTTCGTACACGTTGGTGTTGCAGATATTGCCAGCAACCAGTGGGGACTCACCTTTGGCTTCAGCGGCAACCGATTTGGCAATCGCGAGTGCGTTGCGTTGCAATGGCTCCAGCTTGTGTTCTTTGCCAATCAAGCGCAGTTTTTCGCGATGGCCGTAATACGTGAAGGCTTCGATCACATCGGAACCTGCGCGCATGAACTCGCGGTGAAGTTGCGCCACGACCTCAGGGTAATCTAGCACGGCCTCCGGCACATAGGCGCCGGCCTGTAAGTAACCGCGTCTTTCGAGCTCGAAAAGATAACCTTCTGCGCAGATAACCGGCCCACCTGCCAGCCGTTCGAGTAGCCCTTGCTTCTCGGTTGACACGTTCAGTCCTCCTACCCCAGACCTAGATTGGCGGTGAGGTCTCAGTATACCCTACTCGCTTCTGCCCTCAGTCATGCCGAACGGCAGCACGGACGACGATATGCCGGCAATCGCAAAAACCGTTGGCCAATGGATCGCGCGCCTGGATCTCGACGATGTTCCCGAGGTCGTGATACACGCAGCGAAGCGCTCCCTCATTGATGTGGTTGGAGTCACGGTAGCGGGCTCAGCGACGCAGACCGCGGACAAGATCCGTCGGCTAATATTAAGCCGCTCAACTTTGGGCCCGTGCATGCTTGTTGGCACCGACAAAGGTATAGGGGCAAGTGCAGGCGCGGCGTTCGTCAATGGCGTCGCCGCACACACACTCGACTTCGACGACACCAACTATGCCGGCATTGTTCATGCGTCGGCCGTAGTCTTTCCGGCGACCTTGGCCGCTGCGCAGTATGCAGGCTGCGACGGAAAATCCTTACTCACCGCATTCATCGCTGGTGTCGAGGTCGAATGCCTTCTGGGCAAGGCGCTCGGCGATCGCCTGTGGTTCCAGGGATGGTGGCCTACGGGCGTTCTTGGGGTTATTGGTGCTGCGGTTGGCGCAGCGCGCGTGATGGGACTCACTGCGCCACAGATCGGCGAGGCCATTGACATTGCCGCTGGCCAAGCCATCGGCATGCGCGCCTGCTTTGGTGGGGGCGCTAAACCGTACTACGCGGGCCGCGCGGCCCAGGCTGGTCTCGATGCTTGTGAGGCAGTGGCGCATGGCATAAGCGGAACGGGTCATCATCTGGACGGAGAGAATGGGTTTCTGGCGCTGATCAATGATGAAGCGAAAGCGCCGCAGATCTCGAATGAGTTGGGAGAAGTTTATAGTCTGATCGAGCCAGGGGCTGCCTTTAAGCTCTTTCCCGCATGCTCAGCGGTGCAGGCTGCTGTGGAGGCGACCTTAGCAATTCTCGAAGATGAAAACATCGATGGTGCAGACGTCGAGAAGGTCGAGTGCGAGGTAACACCACTTGTCTTCCAGAGCCTACGCTACTCATCGCCGCGCACGATTACTGAATGCCAGTTTAGCATGCCGTTTACTGTCGGCTGCGCACTCGCGTTTGGCAATTTCGACGCGGCGCATCTACGTGATGAAGTGCTAGCCGACCCGAGTCTACAGAGTGCAATGAAGAAAGTTGTTATGCAGGAGTCAACTGAGCTTGCGAGTAATCCGGCAACGATGAAAAAGCACCCTGAAGCGGCTTGGGTGACACTTCATCGGCGTGACGGAAAGCAGATACGACGGTTCAATGCGATCGCCACCGGGATGCCTGATAAGCCTATGTCTGACACGATGCTCGAAAGCAAATTCCATCGCTGTACTAGCGTGTCTTTATCGCAGGGTCAGGCTGGTCAATGGCTTGAATTCATCAAGCGACTCGATGGCCAACCGACCGTGTCGCATGCGTTTTCGTTGTGAAACGTCCACCAGTACAGTGAACCCATCTCATTCCCACATCATGGTGCTCGGCGCCGGCATCGTCGGAGTCGCCACCGCGTTATATTTGCAGCGGGCAGGCCTTACGGTGACCATAATTGACCGTGGTGCACCCGGTGAGGGTTGTTCTAAAGGCAATGCCGGGGTCATCTCGACAGGCAGCGTGGTCCCGCTGCCTCAGCCGGGGATCGTCAAAGAAGTACCAAGGATGCTATTCGACTCAAACGGTCCACTGTGCATCCGATGGCGTTACCTCCCGCGCTTGCTCCCCTGGCTCTACCGTTTCTTAAGGTGTGCAAATAGCGATACCGCAACGGCTAGTGCCGCTGCGCTTGCGGCCCTTCAAGCTCAAGCGCTTGACGCATACTGGCCACTTCTCGATCGCGCCGGCGCGCGCACACTGGTCCGCACTGGTGGTTGGTTGCTCGCATACGAGTCTGAGCGTGCCTACGCGGCAGACGAGCGCGGCCGCATGTTTCAGCGACATCACCAAATTCGTTTCGAAGAACTCGCGCCCGGGCAGCTTCAGGAGCGAGTCCCAGCGCTAGCAAACAACGTTAAACGTGGCGTCTTCTTTCCCGATACGGCCTATACAATCAACCCGCTGCGCCTCGTCGAGGTGCTCGCAGATGACTTCAAACGCCATGGTGGGGAGCTGATCCGCGCCCATGTGAGCAATGTCGTCGTCGAGTCGGGGGATCGAATACGCGTTCAAACCAACAACGGCCCGCATGAGACGACGACGGTCGTCGTCGCTCTGGGGGCATGGTCAGGCAAACTAGCGGCAACTTTGGGTAACCCAGTCCCGCTAGATACCGAGCGTGGCTACCACGTCATGCTGCCACAAGCGGCAGTCGAGCTCCCCCTCCCCATTATGTTCATGGACAAGCACTTCGCCGCGTCGCCGATGGAGCACGGGTTACGTCTGGCTGGAACGGTGGAGTTTGCGGGACTGGAGGCGCCGCCTAACTATAAGCGTGCCCGCATACTAATGAAACAAGCAAGACGCTTGATACCGGGTCTTGATACTACCGGTGCATCGGAGTGGATGGGCTTTCGGCCAACCGTACCCGACTATCTACCCATAATCGGTCGCTCCCCGCGCTATCGGAATGTCTATTTTGCATTTGCCCACCAGCATCTGGGCCTGACGCTCGCCGCCGTAACCGGCCGTCTGATCGCCAACCTGGTGGCAGGCGGCGAGAGCAGTATTGACCTTACTCCGTATCGTATCGATCGTTTCTAACATCCAACGCGAAGACGCAAAGGCGCAAAGTCTCTTCTAGATATTATTTTCACCCCAACATCTCTTTCGTCTTGCGTAAGCATGGCAACGATTTCTAATCATTTGCGAGGAGTGACGTTGGCTACAGCGGGCGCGCTGATTATCAGTCCTGATGCGTTGATCCTACGTCTGATTACCACGGATCACTGGACCGTGCTGTTCTGGCGCGGTTTGCTTACAGCTCTGACCCTCGCCGTGTTATTCGTCGTAACGTACCCGCGCACTTTCGTACAATATGTGCGCGTCATCGGCGGCCTTGGTATGCTCGCCGCCTTTCTGCTTGCGGTGACATCGATCCTGTTCGTCACGTCGATCACGCTCACCACGGCCGCCAACACGTTAGTGATTATTAGTGTTGCGCCGCTGCTGGCGGCCATCCTGAGTTTTGTTTTTTTAAGGGAGCATGTTCCGTTTCGCACATGGATTGCCATCCTAGCGGCCTTGGCAGGAATCGCCATGATCTTTTCAGGGAACCTCGGTGGCGGCGCCTTGCTTGGCGACCTGTGCGCGCTGGCCACTGCCTTTTTTTTGGCGGCCCACCTAACGGTCGTTCGCCGGGCGCGTGCCAACGATATGCTTCCGGCTGTCGCAATAAGCGGCATCATAGTGGCAATAGCTTGCGTGCCGATTGCCAAGCCACTTGCCGTAACCACACCCGACATCGCGTTGCTGGCCGTACTTGGCATGGTAGTTTTGCCGCTAGCTTTTAGCCTGTTCGTGCGTGCACCCCGTTTCATCCCTGCGGCAGAGGTGGGGCTAATCATGTTGCTCGAGGCGATCCTGGGCCCGTTGTGGGTGTGGCTGGCTATTAACGAAATACCAAACGCGGCGACTTTCGTCGGTGGGGGTGCGGTTTTGGCGACACTGATCGTGCATTCGGTGCTTGCGCTGAGAGCCCCCTCGGCGACTTAGGGTCAAGGTTGTATCATTCTCTGCTTTGCGCTTCTCGCGGGATCTGATCATAAACACTCCAATGGGTAAGGAATTTATAGTCATCGAAGGGGCACACCAGAACAACCTCAAGGGCTTTGATCTGCGCCTGCCGCTTAACGAGCTCATTGTCGTTACTGGGGTCAGCGGATCTGGAAAGTCTTCACTCGCCTTCGACACTATTTACTCCGAAGGCCAACGCCGTTACGTCGAAACGTTCTCGCCCTACGCCCGCCAATTCCTTGACCGTATGGATAAGCCAAAGGCCAACCGCATTGACGGGATCCCACCCGCTATTGCGATTGATCAAACGAACCCGGTGCGGACCTCGCGTTCTACGGTTGGCACCATGACGGAGCTCAACGATTACCTCAAACTACTGTTTGCTCGGGGAGCGCGTCTCTATTGTCGTGGATGCGGCAGACTGGTAAGTCGAGATTCGGCACAGAGCATTTTCGCCGAGCTTATGGTGCGCGTAAATAATGCTCCGAGCGCGCTCCCTTCGGTTGGCCTCGTCACTTTCCCGGTGCGCATTCCGGAGAACTTCTCTGAAATCGAAGTGAAGGCCTTGCTCGCGAGTCAAGGCTATAGCCGGATTCATCGCAAACATGACCGGGTGCTTGAAGTTGTCCAGGATCGTTTACCTCTCGAGCGAAACGGGCGCGACCGCATTGTCGAGAGCCTTGAAGCGGCGCTGCATTACGGCCGCGGTAACGTCAATATCTACCCACTCCATAGCGGTACGGGGACCGGCAACCCCTGGCGCTTCTCATCCAACCTGCAATGCCCAGAGTGCGATATTCACTACAGCGATCCCATACCGAACTCGTTCTCATTCAATTCGCCTGTGGGCGCGTGCGCGAACTGTCGTGGTTTCGGTAGAACCATAGGTATTGACTATGACCTAGTAATACCGGATGCGACGAAAACTCTGGCAGATGGTGCGGTTAAGCCGTGGCAAAGCGATAGTTACCGAGAGTGTCAAGATGACCTCGTACGTTTCGCCCGTAAGCGGCGAATCCCGATCGACATGCCGTGGCGCGACCTGACACAGGAGCAGAGACGTTGGGTCATCGAGGGCGAGGGAAGCTGGGAGGATGACCTATGGTATGGCGCGGAGCGATTTTTTCGCTGGCTCGAGACCAAGAGCTACAAGATGCATATCCGGGTTCTTCTATCGAAGTACCGCGCCTACACGCCGTGCCCTGATTGTCAGGGCGCGCGGCTCACGCTTCACGCCTTGCTATGGCGGCTCGGTACACATACCGATGCGGATCAGGCTCTCCCTGCAAACGAACGATTTCAGCCTGCTAACGCTAACTCGGTAGGCGCGCTGCCAGGACTCACTATTCACGATGTGATGCTTTTGCCTATCGAGCGTTGCTATGCCTTCTTTCGACACTTACGTCTCCGCGCACCGATGGACGAGGCCGCTGAGCTGCTCGTTAGCGAAATTCGAAGTCGCTTACGCTATCTCGTCGACGTCGGCCTTGGCTATCTCACACTAGACCGGCAGTCGCGTACTTTGAGCGGCGGCGAAATCCAGCGGATCAACCTGACGACAGCGCTTGGTACCTCGTTGGTGAACGCATTGTTCGTCCTCGATGAGCCAAGCATTGGCCTACATGCACGTGACATGCAACGCGTTACCCGTGTGCTGCATCGGCTACGCGACGCCGGCAACTCGCTGATCGTCGTTGAACACGACAGTCAAGTCATGTTTGCGGCAGATCGCATTCTGGACCTCGGGCCCGGGCCGGGCGAGGACGGTGGACAGATAGTCTTCATGGGCAAACCGACTGAGCTATTGCGCTGCAAACGTTCGCTTACTGCGCAGTATCTGACCGGAAAAAGAAAGATTACAGCCAACGGCGAGGATAAGGCGCAAGCAATCACGTCCGCCACACATCACTTGCAGATTATTGGGGCAACCGAACACAACCTCAAGCACATCGATGTGGGTATCCCGCTTAACCGCCTAGTGTGCGTAACCGGAGTCAGCGGTTCGGGCAAGTCAACACTGATTCGTGATGTCCTCTACAACGCGCTCTGCAAGCTGAAAGCAAAGCCGAAAGAACAGCCAGGGAATCATCGCGAAATCCGTGGCCACGAGCATTTGAATGACATCGTCATGGTCGACCAGTCGCCAATCGGTAAGACTACCCGTTCCAACCCCGCCAGCTATGTCGGTGCTCTAGATGCTATTCGCAAAGCGTTCGCCACCGAGCCGTTATCGCGAGAGCGTCGGTACACGGCGGGAACGTTTAGCTTTAACGCCGGCACCGGCCGCTGCCCCACTTGCGGAGGTAATGGTTTCGAGCGTGTAGAGATGCAGTTTCTAAGTGATGTCTATCTGCGCTGCGCGGACTGTGACGGTCGCCGTTACCGACCCGAGGTCTTGGAGGTGAAGCGTTTACCTGCTGCCGCCTCTGCAGTTGGTGCCGACGCCAAATCGATCGCCGATGTCCTTGATATGACTGTGTCAAAAGCAATCGATTTCTTTGCTGATGCGCCTGATGTTCTAGGTCGACTTGAACCGTTGCAGGCGGTGGGACTGGAGTACATGAAGCTCGGCCAGCCCGTGCCTACCTTGAGCGGTGGTGAGGCACAGCGGCTGAAGCTGGCTGGTCATCTAGCCAAAGCGCGCCGTGGGCGCAATGGCGATACAAACGCCTTGCTCCTTTTTGATGAGCCAACGACCGGCTTGCACTTCGACGATATCGCCAAACTTTTGAGCGCCCTTCGACAATTGATCGAACAAGGACATTCACTGGTGGTCATCGAACACAATTTGGACATAATCAGGGCCGCCGATTGGATCATCGATCTCGGTCCGGAGGGCGGAGATAGCGGTGGTGAGTTAGTCTGCGTGGGCGCCCCAGCGGACGTGATGAAATGCCATCAAAGCCATACTGGAGCTGCCCTTCGTGAGTATCAACAGACTAATCCCGTTTCTCCGATAACCCTTCGTGAATCTGCGCAAAAAGGCCTCCTTTCCCGGACGGTGACAGCGAAAGGCAAAGCGCACAATCACGCCATAGCGATCCACAACGCACGTGAGCATAACCTCAAAAACATCGACATACGAATCCCGCGCGACCGTTTCACCGTGATTACCGGTATCAGTGGAAGCGGCAAGAGTACCGTGGCGTTCGATATTCTGTTTGCTGAAGGTCAACGCCGCTATCTTGAATCATTGAACGCTTACGCGCGACAGTTTGTGCAGCCGGCCGCACGCCCAGACGTGGATGCGATCTTTGGTGTTCCACCGACGGTCGCGATCGAACAACGCACCAGCCGCGGTGGACGTAAAAGCACCGTGGCAACTATGACAGAGATATACCATTTCCTACGGCTGCTGTTCGTCAAGCTCGGTACTCAACACTGTCCGCAGTGCGATATTCCGATTCAACCGCAATCGGCGGAGACAATAATCGCAAGAATCATGCGTAGCTACCGGGGCAAGCGAATCCACCTGCTGGCACCGCTAATTGTCGCACGCAAAGGCTACTATACGGATCTGGCGCAATGGGCTGCACGCAAAGGTTTCTCAAATCTGCGTGTCGATGGCAATTTTGCCCCAACCGACGACTGGCCCAGACTAAGTCGCTTCAAAGAGCATACCATCGAGTTGCCGGTTGGCGAGATTAGGGTCACGCCCAGAGTGGAAAACGAGCTGCGTGAGCTGGTTCAACGGGCGTTGGATTTTGGCAAAGGTGTTGTCCAAGTCCTCGCCCATCAGCGTACAGCGAAAAGCATTCGAAAACGGATTTTTTCAACGCGTCGGTCCTGCTCGGGTTGTGGTCGCAGCTTCGATGAGCTCGATCCGCGCCTGTTTTCTTTCAACTCAAAGCATGGCTGGTGCGATGACTGTTATGGAACAGGCCTCTCGCTTGAAGGCTTCGATGAGAACCAGAGTGGTGAAGAGATTTGGTGGAACGAATGGTGGGAAGACGAGGATAACCTGTGCTCCACCTGCGATGGACAGCGCTTGTGTCCGGAGGCTTTGGCCGTACGATTCAAGGACCACTCGATCGTTGAGCTGGCTGGTAAATCGGTGCGCGAGGCAGAGAAATTTTTTAGCACCTTGCGCTTGCACGATCGTGAGGCGCTGGTCGCCCGTGATGTCCTGGCAGAGCTTCATTCTCGCCTAGCCTTCCTGATACATGTTGGATTGTCCTACCTCACATTAGATCGTGCGGCACCGACCTTAAGCGGCGGTGAAGCACAACGTATCCGATTGGCGTCTCAATTGGGATCGAATCTACGAGGCGTGTGCTACATTCTGGACGAACCGACGATTGGCTTGCATGCGAGAGACAATCGCATGCTCCTCGATACCCTTCAGAAGCTCGAGTCAAAGGGTAATACTGTTGTTGTCGTCGAGCACGACGAAGAGACCATCAGGCAGGCTGAACACATAATCGACCTCGGCCCTGGCGCTGGGTTGAACGGCGGACAGGTTGTCTGTGAAGGTACAGTACAACAGCTCTTACGCAATCAGCACTCTATAACGGGTCGCTTCCTAGCTAAACCCCTAAAGCATCCGTTGCCAAGAACAACGCACTGGGGAGATTGCGAAGACAACGCAGAGCTCGAGATCAACGACGCGTATCTGCACAACTTGAAAAACATAGACGCGCGTATCCCGCTCCAGCGTTTAGTCTGTGTTACCGGTGTCAGCGGCAGCGGCAAGAGCACACTAGTGAGGGATGTCTTGCATGACAATTTACAACAGCTCCTGCGAACCAGGCGGCCGCGATCTACACGACGCCGTGTTACGCCACGGCTGTTCGGTTGTGCGACAATCAAAGAGTGGACTAAGGTGCAACGCGTTCTCGAAGTCGATCAGACCCCTATCGGCAAGACCCCACGGTCGTGCCCTGCCACATATGTCGGGTTTTGGGACTATATACGACGCCTGTTTGCCGGAACGCCCGAGGCACGCATGCGTGGCTACTCGCCAGCACGGTTTTCCTTCAACGTGAGCGGCGGGCGCTGTGACATCTGCGAAGGCCAAGGTCTGAGAAAAATTGAGATGAGCTTTCTGCCCGATGTCAGAATTCCGTGCGAGACCTGCGCCGGTGCACGGTTCAACACGGAGACCCTGACGGCTCAGTTCAAGGGCAAAACTATTGCTGATGTGCTGGCAATGAGTGTCGATGAGGCGGTAGATTTTTTTATCGCACACACCCCGATTCATCATGCGCTCAAGCTGCTGCAAGACGTCGGGCTAGGTTATCTCACCTTAGGCCAACAAAGCCCGACGTTGAGTGGCGGTGAGGCCCAGCGAATTAAGCTCGTAACCGAGCTGGCTAAAGCGAAACCAGTGGAATCGGGCCGTACGCACTCTGGCTCGTCAGCACGAAACGCGACACTCTATATACTCGATGAACCAACTATCGGTCTGCACATGGCAGATGTGGAAAAACTCATACGCGTATTACATCGCTTGGTCGCCGCTGGCAATACGGTTGTGATCATCGAACACAATCTCGATGTCATCGCGGAAGCAGATTGGGTGATCGACCTCGGCCCCGAAGGTGGCGATGCGGGTGGTTGTATTGTCGCTCAGGGAACGCCGGAAAAAGTAGCTCGTGTGAAACGACGCTCTCATACGGCAAAGATCCTGGCGGGATTTCTGAAAGAACGAAGCGCACTAACTTTGACTTAGGAACGAAGGTGCCATCATCCTTTCACAGTCAAATCGAGCGATGCCTGGTGCAGCGGCTGGCACCCCTCTTCCGTCACCTGTACCGTTTGACCCAATGTCATCGCCCGATTTGTATCACTATTCATAAGAATCATATGCAAAAAGAAAACCATATTGGGTTGTACAATAATCGGGTTGCCTGCGTAGAACATTGGCCAATCCATCCACGTCGGTGTATAGGTGGCGCCGAGACTGTAGCCGCAGGCGTTTAGTCTATGCGCTCGGTACCCCGCCGCGTCCAGCGCCCGGGCATGGGCGTCAAACACATCCCCCATCGGCCGCCCCGGTTTTAGCGCCTCCATAGAGTGATGCAGCGCTGCTAAACATGCCTGATGCATATCGACGTGTTCCGGGTCGGTGTCACCTATTAATAAGGTACGCATCAGGCATGCATGATAGCGTCGATATACGCCGGCGAATTCCAATGTTATTTGATCTTTCTCGCCCAGGTAGCGCCGGCCCGTGAAATAGCGGCACAGAAGCGCGTCGTGTCCAGAGCCGATGATGTACTCATTGCTGGGATAATCACCGCCCCCGCGAAACACCTGCGCATGCATTTCGGCCAGGATATCGCCCTCAAAGGCGCCGGCACCTGAAAGCGCTATGGCCCTTTCGAGCGCCGCGTCCGCAAGCTGCCCTGCACGGCGAATGTAATCAATCTCGCTCCGACTCTTAATTACACGAAACCGGCTGACTAGATCGGACACATCTTCGAGCACGCAGAATCTTCCAAGTGCTGCCTCCACTTGACGCCAGTTGTGCGCGGTAAGGCCGTAGGCATCAAACTCGATGCCAAGTCTTTTCCCCCTGCACTTATGCTCGGTCAGAATCGCGCGCAGATCGTGGGCCGGGTTTTTGCCCGCTTCATCAACCCAGACGCGGATGTCTTCGATAACCGACGTGTGTTGTGCTTGTCTAAGATCGGGGGCACGTGTCAACAGTGTCATGCGCCCATCGGCGCCGAGGTACAGACACTGGAAGAAGCAATAACCGAATGTGTCGTAGCCCGTCAGGTAATACATGCTTTCCTGGCGGAATATCAGCAACCCGTCCAAGCCGCGGTCGACCATTTGCCCGATCGCGGCCTCTCGTCTCTCAGCCAACTCTTGCTCAGAAAAATGGATGGCCATCGCTAACTTATTGCTTAGGCTTGTGAAATATATCCGGCAGTCGACAAACGTTATACCATACCCTGCTCGGGTCGAATCAGCAGAACGCCATCACGATGGAGTGAATACTATGGCACATGTCCGACTTCGCAAATACAACACCAAGGATATTTACCAAGGCCAGGCCTACGATAACGATCTATGTATGGTCGTGCGGGCAGGAAACCATATCTTTCTTCGCGGCCAAACAGGTATGGATCTCGAGGGAAACATGGTCGGCGTAGGCGACCCTGGGGCGCAGGCAGAAAATGCGATGAAATGTGTGAAGCTCCTGCTCGAGGAGACTGGTGCGAAGCTTGAGCATATCTGTAAGATCACGATCTACGTTACTGATCGCTCACATCGTGTTCCGGTCTACCAGGTTGTCGGCAAATGGCTCAAGGGAGTGTACCCTTGTTCGACCGGTTTGATTGTGAATGGACTGGCGAAACCAGAGATGCTAATGGAAATTGATGTTGAAGCAGTGATACCAGACGGGAAACCGTGAGTAACATGTCCGCGAGCGGACTCGTTAGCATCGACATGATCAAGCAGCTTGTGTCGTTTGACACGACTAGCCGCAACTCGAATCTAACCCTGATCGAGTACATCCGCGATTATCTCACCGATCTCGGTATCGACTCACATCTGACGTTTGACGACGGCCGTAAAAAAGCCAACCTTTATGCGACCTGTGGCCCCCAGCATACATCGGGCGTTCTATTGTCTGGGCATACGGACTGTGTGCCAGTCGATAACCAGGACTGGAACACGGACCCATTCGTGGTGAAGGAACAGCAAGGTCGGTTGTATGGAAGAGGCACAAGCGATATGAAGTCCTTCATCGCGATCGCTTTGGCTGTTCTGCCGAGGATTCTAGAGCGCGGGCTGAGAACACCCGTTCACTTTGCGTTTTCATACGACGAGGAAATAGGCTGTGTGGGCGTTCACCGATTGATTGCCCAACTCGAATCGATGCCTGTGAAGCCTCGCGCCTGCGTCGTTGGTGAACCCACAGGTATGCAGGTAGTCACCGGTCATAAAGGCAAGCAAGCGGTGCGTTGCCGAGTTCACGGTTTAGAAGCGCACTCGGCTCTGACCGATAAAGGCGTAAATGCAGTCGAAATTGCCGCCGAACTGGTCGCGCTGCTGCGCAAAATCGGCCAACGGTTGCGCGAGCAGGGTCCATTCGATCGCGCGTTCGATCCGCCTTTCACTACTGTACACACTGGCCTTATCCAAGGCGGTACCGCCCTGAATATTGTCCCGAAAAGCTGTGATTTCGAGTACGAGATTCGAAATCTTCCGGATCACGATGTCCAGCCCCTGCTCAAAGAAGTAAGAGACTACGCTGAGAGGGTTTTGTTGCCCGAGATGCAGCGGGTTTCGAAAGATGCAGGTTTCTCCTGGGAACGGCTGGCCTGCTATCCGGGATTAGTTGTCGATGAGGGCGGCGACGCGACACAGCTGGCGAAGCGCATAAGCGGCAGCGTGTCTTCAGTTAAGGTGAGTTTCGGCACCGAAGGTGGATTGTTTCAGGATGCGGGTATCCCGACTGTCGTCTGCGGTCCAGGCTTTGTGGAGCAAGCACACAAACCGAATGAGTTCATCGATCTCGACCAGGTCGCTCGAGGCGAAGCGTTTGTTTCACGGTTGATGGAAGAGCTTTGCGACCGGTAGCGATATAATCACCCGACCGAGCCGATCTGTGACCAGATCAAGTTTCGCAGCCTGAAAGCTACCCGCCAGCCGCCTACAGAAGACGTGATTTTTATCGAGGCCGACCGCGTCCACGCGCTGCTTGATTACCCATCGGTAGTGAAAGCCTTCGAGCAGTACCACAAGGAAGGAATCGACACGCTTGATGAGTTACTCATGGAGCAGCCAAGCCCATCGGGCAGCCCGACTCACTTCTTTCTTCGCGCCGCTTGGAAACACCAACAGGCGTTGGGTGTCAAGCTGATCACGGTTTTTCCTGAGAACGAAACCGTCGCTACAGGCTTGCCATCGGTGCAAGCGGTATACGTACTGTTCAATGGACACAACGGCCAGCCCGAGGCTTGCATCGACGGCACCGCACTGACCTATCGCAAGACGGCGGCTGACTCGGCATTAGGTACCAGGTTTCTCGCAAGGGACGATGTGCAGACGATGCTGATGGTCGGCGCCGGTGCGATGGCGCCGCACTTGATTCAGGCGCACATAGCAGTGCGACCTTCGATAGCGCGTGTCTTTGTCTGGAACCGTACTGCCTCGCGTGCTCGGGCGCTAGTCGACAGTCTCCATCTCAAAGACATTGAGATTCAAGCAACAGAGGACTTGCCCACAATTGTACAGGAGGCCGACTTGATTTCCTGTGCGACCATGGCCTCGACACCCTTGATCAAAGGCCAGTGGCTCAAACCGGGTGCTCATCTCGACCTCGTTGGAGGCTTTACAAACGCGATGCGCGAAGCGGACGATGAGGCTGTGCGTCGCGCAACGGTTTTCGTCGACATGCGGGCAACGACGATCAGTCACTGCGGGGATATCTCGGGCCCGATCGAGGCGGGCGTGATCACAGCGGACGATATCCGGGCCGACTTTTTCGATCTCTGTCAGGGTAAGTACAGCGGGCGCAAAAGGCCGGAGGAAATTACTTTATTCAAGAACGGTGGTGGTGGACATCTTGATCTCATGACCGCACGCTTCCTGCTTTCGCGTGTGCAGTCACTAACGGTCGCCTAATCCTATGCTATAGTCGTCCTACGCAGACCGTACCGCAATGACCTCTGCCAAAGCGCAACCTAGCTCAGCCGCTGGATACCCACCGGGCGTCGCCTACATCGATGGCCGCTTCTGCCCGCTATCAGAGGCCAAGGTATCGATTCTAGATTGGGGATTACTTCGATCCGATGCGACTTATGATGTCGTGCACGTATGGCACGGTCGCTTTTTTCGTCTCGATGCGCATATAAGTCGTTTCCTGAAGTCAGCCGCACGGCTGCGACTTAACGTCCCGCTTGGCCCTGACGAGCTAATCCGCACGTTGAAGGAGGGCGTACGCCGTTCGGGTCTGCGCGACGCCTATGTAGAGATGATTTGCACCCGCGGCGTAGCACCGCCCTCGAGTCGAGACCCGAGAGACGCCACCAACGAGTTCATGGCCTTCGCCATTCCGTTTGGTTGGGTCGCCAACGAAGAGCAGCGTGCCCGCGGTCTACATCTCGCCGTAAGCGGCATCTGTCGTATTTCGCCTGAAGCCGTCGATCCGCGGATCAAGAATTATCACTGGCTCGATTTTGTCCAGGGCCTGTTCGAAGCGTATGACCGCAATGCCGAAAACGTCATCCTTGTCGATCGCGACGGCAATATTACCGAAGGGCCAGGTTTCAATGTGCTCATGGTTAAAGATGGACACGTTACCACACCGGCAGTGGGGGTACTGGAGGGTATCACCCGGCGCACGACACTCGAACTATGCGCAGAGGTTGGGATTCGCGCGAACGAGGAGCCTATACCCGCAGCGACGATAAACGATGCGGACGAGGTGTTCATTACCTCTACGGCCGGTGGAGTCATGGCCGTGACATGCGTCGATGGTAAACCGATTGGCAACGGGAAGCCCGGCCCGATCACGAAACAACTAACAGATTTGTACTGGGCTAAACATAAGGATCCGGCGTGGACAACACCCGTTGACTAGGGGTTGACCTAGGATTGCCTAGCCGGGAAAAGAACGGAATAGCAAGCTTGTACTAACGAGGAGTTGAATCATGCGCAATTACGCGTCTGTCGATCAAAGTGAGCGCAAGGTGCCGATAAACCTGCGGCAATCCGGACCCACGCCGGTGGAGATGCTCATTTCCACGCGTGTGCGCAAATCGCCTTATTGGCACTTATCGATCGAAGCGGGATGCTGGCGAGCAACGATTTATAACCGCATGTATCACCCGCGTGGGTACGTCAAACCCGTAGACGGCGGCATGATGGTCGAGTACGACGCCATCGTTAACCATGTCACTTTGTGGAACGTCGCGGTCGAACGCCAGATCCAAGTTATTGGCCCTGACGCCGAAGCCTTTGTGAGCTATGTCGTCACGCGCGATGCCACGCGTATCCAGCCCATGAGTGCGCGTTATGTGATCTTATGCAACGAGAAGGGCGGCGTCTTGAACGACCCAGTCCTGCTTCGGCTGTCCAAGCATGAGTTCTGGTTCAGCCTCTCCGATTCGGACCTGATGCTCTGGCTCCAGGGCGTCAATGTAGGGAGGCGCTTTAAGGTCGACATCAATGAGATCGATGTTTCACCGGTGCAGATACAGGGCCCCAAATCCGTTGCGTTGATGATAGACCTCGTTGGCCCGCATGTCGCCGATCTGCCACCGTACGGCCTCATGGAAGCGAAGGTAGCCGGTCACCCCGTTATTATTTCTCAAACCGGTTTCTCTGGCGAAAAGGGCTATGAGATCTATTTGCGCGACGCTACGCTTTATGCGGAAGACCTGTGGTACGCGGTGCTCGACGCAGGCAAGCCTCATAATTTGAGGGTGATCGCCCCGGCACATCACCGTCGTATTGCCGCCGGAATCCTTTCCTGGGGCCAGGACATGGATGCGGAGACGGTGCCTTACCAGGTCAATCTGGGCTATCAAGTACCGCGTAACAAGAAGGCCGATTACATTGGCAAGGCAGCGCTGGAAGAAATGCGCAAGGCGATCGATAGCGGCAAGCCGCCTTTTAAGAACACGTTAGTAGGCATGGCATTGGGGGGCAAACCGATCAATGATTATGCGCCGGACTTCTGGCTGATCGCCGACGCCCGCGGCGGTGATCCAGTTGGTTACGTTACGTCGCCCTGGTACTCGCCCGAGCTGGAGACAAATATCGCCATGGGTTTCGTGCCGTTGGCCTTATCAGCGCTGGGCACTACGCTGAAGGTGTGGCTGCCCGAGCACTATCAGACAGAACCTGGCAGACCGGTAGATGCCACCGTGGTGGAAGTACCGTTTAGGCCATCGGTCAACCCCAACGTTCGCGAAATCGCCAAGGCCCACGGGCGTGATTATGTTTCATGACCCTCCTTCTCTTGCTTCCCCGGGATTTCGATTGCGACAAAGTGGAAGCAAGCGTATGGTGTCTTCATCGCCCCGAGGGTAGAAGATAGCAAGTCAATAAACGCTAAAGAAAAGTAGATCACTACAGCACCAAACAGACAGGAGGTCAGTCATGAAACCTCACGTGGCAAAATCGGGATTCCTAGGCGGTACAAATCCCACAGTTGCAATCGTCTCCAAGGTCGTCATTGTTGTTTTTTTGCTGTTCGGGTTATTGCAGGCCGAAGCGATCCATCAGGCACTCGGCCTAGGCGCCGAAATTCCTTCCAGAACGTTTAATGCAGTCAAGGGTTTTATCCTGGGTACCCTCAAGTGGTACTACATCGCCATCGTGGCATTCTTCTTGTTCTTCGTCCTCTGGCTCGCAGTCAGTCGCTACGGTAGCGTGCGATTAGGCAAAGACACCGACCGACCCGAGTTCAGCAACTTCGCCTGGTTTGCGATGCTGTTCGGTTGTGGCATGGGTATCGGGCTGGTGTTCTGGAGCATCGCCGAACCGATTTACCATTTCCAGAGTAATCCGTTCATTGAGGAAGCCCAACAGAAATCGGCGCTGGCGGCGGTGACCGCGATGCGACTTACATTTTTCCACTGGGGCCTTCATCCGTGGGCGATCTATGTCATCGTTGCGCTGTCGCTTGCTTACTTCTCTTACCGCAAAGGTTTGCCGTTGACGATCCGCTCGTCACTGTATCCGATCATCGGAGACAGGATTTACGGTCCGATCGGGCACGCCGTCGACATCTTAGCCGTGTTCGCGACGGTGTTTGGTGTGGCCACGTCACTTGGCCTCGGCGTGCAACAGATGAATACGGGCTTGCACCAGATGTTTGGCATGCCGGTCGGAGTACCGTGGCAAATCCTATTGATTGCGATTATCTCAGCGATCGCCGTTGTGTCGGTCGTTTCGGGTGTCAACAAGGGCATCCGCATACTGAGCAATCTGAATCTGTGGCTCAGCTTTGCGATCCTTATCTTTCTATTGGCCTTTGGGCCGACGCGCTTTCTGTTGCGGACGTTACTGCAAAGTACCGGCGACTACTTGGCAAACGTGATTCCGCTAAGCCTTTGGACCGACGCTAATCAGGACCGACCGTGGCAAGGCTGGTGGACGGCGTTCTATTGGGGGTGGTGGATCGCCTGGTCTCCGTTTGTCGGCATGTTCATTGCCCGCATCTCCAAGGGGCGCACGATTCGCGAGTTTGTTATCGGCGTGCTGTTGTTGCCGACCACATTCGGATTTATCTGGCTGACCCTATTCGGTGGAACCGCGCTGTACATCGAGTTAGCCGGCCAGGGCGGTATCGTCGCAGCGGTCAAGCAAGACGTCACGCTCGCGCTTTACACCACCTTGGACAAGATGAACCCCACCGTGGTTGGGCTATTCACTTGGGAGTGGCTGGCGACGCTATTCGCATTCGTGGCTACATTGCTTATCGCGACGTACTTTATTACGTCCTCTGACTCCGGCACGTTGGTGGTGGCGACACTGTTGTCGATGGGCGACCCGAATCCACGTACATTGCATCGCGTGATTTGGGGGTTCGGCGAAGGCGCCGTGGCGGCAATCTTGTTGCTTGCCGGTGGACTGGGCGCGCTGCAGACGGCTTCGATTACGGCGGCATTGCCCTTTTCAGTGATCATGATTTTCATGTGCTACGGGATCGTCAAAGCGCTGCAGCAAGAAGTCGTCGGGCCACAATATGCACCGGCTAAGGGCGCAAGCGGCGGAGGCGCCAAAAGAGCCCGTTAGCCCTTCTCTCAGCCTTCCCCCCCAAAGGGGGAAGGTGTGGTTCCCCGCTTCTCCTGACCTTTCCCAGCTCGTGGGGGAGGTCAGGAGGAGGCGTTTACATCCACGACCACCCGGCCACGTATCTGCCCCTTTAAGATCGCTGGTGCTATCTCGGGCAGTTGAGACAAACCGACAGTCTGCGTCATGGTCGCAAGCTTCTCCATCGGCAAATCACGTGCGAGCCGCGCCCATATTGCAGGCCGTTGCGTTGCGGGGTACATCACCGAATCGATTCCTTGAAGGGCGACGCCGCGAAGGATAAACGGGAACACGGTGGTCTCGAGCTGCATGCCGCCAGCAAGACCGCAAGCAGCGACCGTTGCACCGTAACGCATCTGACTGAGCACCGCGGCCAGCGTTTGCCCGCCAACCGTATCGACGGCACCGGCCCAGGTTTCCGATTCTAGTGGCTTAGCGGCACGCGCCAGTGCCGCGCGATCAACTACATTGTGTGCACCGAGTGAGTACAAGTAGTCGTGCAGCTCGGCGCGCCCGCTCGAGGCGGTGACCTCGTATCCCATGTTAGCGAGCAAGGCCACCGCTAGGCTGCCAACCCCGCCAGCGGCACCGGTCACAACCACCTGTCCACCATCTGTTTTGAGTCCTCGCTGTTCAAGCGCAATCATGCACAGCATGGCCGTGAACCCGGCAGTACCGATTGCCATGGCTTGCTCAGGGCTCAGTTCCTGCGGCAGGTGCGTTAACCACTTGGACTTGAGTCGTGCTTTCTGCGCGTAGCCACCCCAGTGACCTTCGCCAACGCCCCACCCCGTCAATAGCACGCGATCACCCTGCTTGAAATCGGGTGACTCAGATGCTTCAACGACACCAGCCAGATCGACCCCGGGCACCATCGGAAAGCGTCGCACAACCCTGCCTTTCCCGGTAATCGCCAGGCCGTCCTTATAATTGAGGCTCGAATAATCGACGCGCACCACTACATCGCCTTCGGGAAGCGCACCGGTCGTTAACTCTTGGAAAGCGTGAACGGTCTTACCTTCTTGCTGGTTGACGATCAGCGCCCGGAATTTCTGATTTGACATTAAGAGAGCCTCAGTTGACGTTAAGTTTTCGGATTCAATTGTGCATTGAGCTTTTCTGCACTGATGGCATTAGATACGGCGGGCTTGGAAGCTACAATGGCAAGTTCATACTCCGCCGCGGCGTCTGTGAGCCAGCGCCAGACATAATCGGCAAAGCTGCGATGCACATAGACGTCATACGTTGGCACTTTGTCAAGCTGATGCAGTAACATGTGACAACGAGCAAGTCCTGTCTGCGCGCACTGGCCCGGCCCGAACGCACGTGGATGTAGATCGATGCTGCAGCCTTTCATCAGCACATCGCGTGCATACGGACCCGACATACCGATGATGATACGGCTGTCACTGACGTTGCTGACGGCAACATGCTGACCGGAAAGAGCCTTTCGCAACTTTTCCGTTGCCGCTTCGTCACGTCCGTCCGGCAATACGATCAGCCATTCATCAGGACCCAGCCAAAGCGCCGAAACGCCCTTTTTTTTGCTGACGGTGTTTGACTCCGCCGGCACATTAACCCCTAATGCTTGCTGCACCCCCTTTACGAATGCGGGATCCTGGCAATCGCCACGCAAAGCGAGCTGACCTCTAAACGGACGTTCGCACAGACTAACACCCGCCTCGCCCGGGTCGGTCACCGCGCTGACCTCGAGATGGCGATGTGTCAGCGCGCTTTGACGCAAATAGTCCTTATTCACGTAATCGTTGCCCTTCCGGATCGTAAAACTGCGGCTGGGTAATCGTCGCGGCAATCGCTTTACCTTCAACAGGTATATGGACGATCTCACCATGCCGTCGCCGCCCGCCTTTCACTAAGCCAAGCGCGATGGAACGCTTAAGGTTGGCGCTGTAGTAACTCGAAGTCACATGCCCAATCATATCTATCGGCGGTTTCTGATTCGGATTCACGACAGTTTGCCCTCCTTCGGGCAACACTTGGTTGGGGTCCAATGTCAGTAAACCCACGAGCTGTTTGCGATCCTTACGAACCGTGTCTGACCGAAACAGCGAGCGCTTGCCAACAAAGTCCTTGTGCTTGCTCACCATGCGTTCCATACCGAGATCAATCGGTGTTACCGTACCGTCTGTATCCTGACCGGCAATGATGTATCCCTTTTCAGCCCGCAACACATGCATCGTCTCGGTGCCAATCGGGGTAATGCCATATTCCTCGCCGGCGGTCATCAAAGCGTTCCAAAGCGCCAAGCCGTAGCGCGCGGGTATGTTAATTTCATACGATGACTCACCCGTGAACGACACACGGAAGACTCTTGCGCGTATCCCAGCGACCGTGCCCTCCCGGTGGCTCATGAACGCGAAGCCCTTCGCACTTAAGTCAATGTCGTCTGTGAGTTTGGCCAATAGCCGGCGCGCAAACGGGCCCGCAATCGCCACGGTGGCCCAGTGCTCAGTCATCGAGTTGCAATAAACCTTGAGCTCAGGCCATTCCGTCTGTAGCCATTCTTCCAGCCACGCGAGCACGCGGGCGGCGTTGCCACTCGTTGTTGTCATCCAGTAATGGTTTTCGCCGATACGTGACGTGACACCGTCATCAAACACCATCCCGTCCTCGCCGCACATGATGCCGTAGCGGCAACGGCCAATAGCGAGTGTCTTCCAGCTGTTCGTATAGATACGATCGAGGAGCTCAACCGCATCTGGTCCTTGGATGTCGATCTTACCCAACGTGCTGGCATCGAGGATGCCGATCGCATTACGGGTCGCTAAACTTTCGCGGTTTACCGCATCGTGCATCGATTCGCCAAGGCGTGGATAGTACCAAGGACGTTTCCACTGCCCCACATCCTCGAACTTGGTACCGTTGGTGACGTGCCACTGATGAATCGAGGTCAACCTGGTCGAATCGGCAAGTTCGCCCACGTCACGACCGGCGATGGTGCCAAATGTCAAAGGCGTGTAAGGCGGTCGAAAGGTTGTAGTACCGACAACAGGAATATCCTCACTGAGCGTTTGCCCCAAGATTGCTAGTGCGTTGATGTTCCCAGTTTTTCCCTGGTCGGTCCCCATACCGATAGTCGTGTATCGTTTCAAGTGCTCGACCGAACGGTAACCCTCGCGCGCCGCTAATGCGATGTCGGTTGCCGTAACATCGTTCTGAAAATCGACGAAGTGCTTATTGGTCGGGCCACCCGACCCCTTACGCGGCACCATCCAGCACGGACGCAGCGGTGCTGCCTCGACCAACTTAGCCGATGGGGCCCCCAATCCCTCCATCTCTCTAAATCCGGCGTCTGCCGCCGCGGCGATTCCCGCGGCATGCCCTTCGTGTAAACATTCTGCGAGCTCGAAATGCCCGTTCGCGCCACCAACCGAGCGCTGGTGCTGCACCGATTTAGCGGGCACAAAACAGGCACGATCACGATCGTATTCAAGCCGACCGCGCGATTGAGAAAACAGATGCACGACGGGACTCCAACCGCCGGACATGCACAAGAAATCGCAAGCGACCGTCCGGGGCGCGCCGGTGATGCCCCTGCCGCTTTCGTCCAGCGCCATCACTTCAACACGTCTTACCCTGTTTGTCCCGAGCACTGCGACGACAGCGTAGCCATTCAGAATCTCGACTCCATGGCTTCGCAGTACTGTCGTCAACGAACTCTTTGGCTTCGGGCGGGTATCCACGAGCGCGACGATAGCGATGCCGGCATCTAACAAGTCGCGCACAACCCGATAAGCGCTGTCGTTGTTAGTAAACACCACGGCCCTGCGCCCTGGGCTGACGGCATAACGGTTTACGTAGCATTGTGCCGCTGAGGCCAACATTACACCGGGTCGGTCGTTGTTGTGGAACACGATCGGACGTTCCAGTGCGCCAGTGGCCAGCACAACCTGCTTTGCCCTTATCTTCCACAGGCGCTGCTTCGGCCTGTGTCCTCCCTTCCCTGGGCCTACGTGGTCTGTGATGCGCTGTGCAGCGATCAGGTAATTATGATCGTAATACCCGGTGACCGTAGTACGTGACAGCAGCGAGACCTCTTCCCTGCCTTCAACTTCATCGACCACTTCTGTAATCCATTCCTCAGCCGGTTTGTCATTGATCTCTTCCTCTTTACTGAGCAGTGAACCACCGAGCTCCGACTGTTCATCGACCAATATGACGCGCGCCCCGCACTGCGCCGCCGCCCGCGCTGCTGCCAGACCGGCGGGGCCAGCGCCAACGACCAACACGTCGCAGTGGACATGCGTTTTGTCGTACTGGTCGGGATCGACCCCCACGGGTGCCCGCCCCAGCCCTGCTGCCTTTCGGATGAAGTGCTCGTAGTGCCTCCAGAAGCGCTTAGGCCACATGAAGGTCTTGTAGTAAAAGCCAGCAGGTAGAATGTGTGATAACGCATTATTTATGGCACCTAGATCAAATCGTACGCTTGGCCAACAGTTCTGGCTTGCCGCTTCGAGCCCCTCGTACAGTTCCACCTGGGTCGCCCGCAAGTTGGGCTCAGTGTGCGCACCGCTGTTGAGTTGGACAAGTCCATTGGGTTCTTCGCTGCCAGCGCTGAGAATGCCGCGCGGCCGGTGGTACTTGAAGCTGCGTCCGACCAGATGGATACCATTAGCCAGCAGTGCCGAAGCCAGCGTGTCACCGATATAACCCTCGTATCGCTTACCATTAAAACTGAACCACAAGGACCGGCTACGGTCGACACGCCCGCCTCTTTCTAGCCGCCAGCGCTGCTTGCTCAAGATTGCCCTCCCGGCGGCTGTTCCCCCATCTTGTACACGCCGATGATTTGGTGCGTGAACGTATCGCGCTGAATATTGAACCAACGTCGACAGCCCAGCGTATGCGCCCAACGTTCGCAGAACGGGCCTTTTGGGTTACTGCGCATGAAGACGTAGTCGGCCCATTCTTCGTCGGAGAGCTCTTCAGGGTGTTCCGGACGCGCGATATGCGCTTCGCCACCATAGCTAAACTCATGTTCGTCGCGCTCGCCACACCAAGGACACTTAATAAGTAACACGTTTCTTAGTTCTCCTAGTGTGACACAGCGGCAGCACCGTGCTCATCGATCAACCGTCCAGTCGTGAAACGCTCGAGATTGAATGGCGCGTTCAAGCCGTGGGGTCGGTCTTGGGCGATCGTATAGGCGAATACCCAGCCCGAACCTGGCGTAGCCTTGAAGCCGCCGGTACCCCAACCGCAATTGAAGTAGAGGCCTTTAACCGGTGTCTTACTAATGATAGGGCTTGCATCGGGGCACACATCGACAATGCCACCCCACTGTCGCAGCATACGCAGCCGAGAGAAAATCGGAAACAGCTCGAGCAACGCGCCCGTTTGCCCTTCGATCACGGGAAAGCTACCGCGCTGAGAGTAAGAGTTAAACGCGTCGATCCCGGCGCCAATGACGAGCTCACCCTTGTCCGATTGGCTCACATACACATGTACCGAGGCCGACATCACGACCGTGTCAAGAATCGGCTTGATCGGCTCAGAGACCAACGCTTGCAATGGATGACTTTGTATCGGCAGCCTGAGTCCAGCCATTTCTGCCAGTACGCTTGAATGGCCCGCCGTTACTACACCGACCTTATTCGCCTTGATAAAGCCCTTGCTGGTTTCGACGCCTTCGACCTTGGCGCCGCTGCGCCGAATCCCGGTCACCTCGCAGTTCTGAATGATGTCGACTCCGCGCGCGTCGGCTGCGCGCGCGAACCCCCAAGCCACCGCATCATGCCGCGCGACACCGCCTCGCCGTTGTAGTGAAGCTCCTAAAACTGGATAACGAGAGGTGGGTGAAGTATTCATGATCGGCACCATCGCCTTCACTTGCTCGGTCGTCAAAATCTCCGAATCGATGCCGTTAAGTTCAATGGCATGGACCCGCCGTGACAGTTCGCGCAAGTCATGCAGGTTATGGGCAAGATTGAGCACCCCGCGTTGGCTGAGCATGATGTTGAAGTTGAGCTCGTGGCTCAGACCTTCGTACAGTTTCAACGCGTGCTCATATATATGTGCACTTTCGTCGCAAAGGTAATTGGAGCGAATAATGGTCGTGTTGCGCCCGGTATTGCCGCCGCCCAGCCAGCCTTTTTCAACCACCGCGACATTGGTAATCCCGTGTTCCTTGGCAAGGTAATAGGCTGTCGCCAAGCCATGACCGCCGCCTCCGACGATCACCACGTCGTACGCTTGCTTCGGCTCCGGACTGCGCCAGGCTTCCCACCAGTTCTGGTGGAAACTGAACGCATTACGGACGAGGCTAAAGAATGAGTATTTCTTCGGTTTACGGCTCATATGAGTTAAGCGCGCTGACCGCCGACGGCCGTGAGGATGGGCATCGCGGCGCGAACCGCCCTTAACACTCGATTACGTTCACAGCGAGGCCGCCGCGAGCGGTCTCCTTGTATTTCGTTTTCATATCAGCGCCTGTGTCACGCATGGTTTTGATTACCTTATCGAGTGCGACAAAGTGCGTGCCATCTCCACGTAGCGCCATGCGCGCCGCATTGATCGCTTTCACCGAGCCCATGGCGTTGCGTTCAATGCAAGGGATCTGCACCAGTCCACCCACGGGATCACACGTCAGTCCCAGGTTGTGTTCCATTGCGATCTCGGCGGCGTTCTCTACTTGCATAGAGGTCCCGTTCAGCACTTCGGTGAGCGCACCAGCAGCCATCGAACAGGCTACGCCCACCTCGCCCTGACAACCCACCTCGGCGCCAGAGATCGATGCATTCTCTTTATACAAGATGCCGATAGCACCGGCCGTGAGCAGAAACGATACGATGCCTTCCTCATCCGCGCCCGGACAAAACCGCGCATAGTAATGTAGCACCGCAGGAATGATACCGGCTGCGCCGTTGGTCGGCGCCGTCACTACTCGCCCGCCTGCAGCGTTCTCTTCGTTCACCGCCAGGGCGTAGAGATTTACCCAGTCCATAATGATCAAGTGACTCATCCAGTCCCTAGTAATCAAAGGATCATCTAGGCCCGCTTCTAGATCACTGCTTAGTTTCTTGTAAAGATCAGCGGCGCGGCGTTTGACCTTGAGACCGCCAGGCAGTATGCCTTCGGTCTTGCAGCCACGCTCTACACATTGCTGCATAACGCGCCAGATGTGTAATAACCCCCCACGTACTTCATCCTCGGCACGCCACGACTTTTCGTTCTCGAGCATAACGGCACTAATGGAAAGGTCATGTTGTGCGCACAGCTGCAACAACTCCGCGCCAGTCCTGAACCGATAAGGCAGTTGTGTGTCGTCTTCCTTCAGGCGATCCGCGCCCGCTGCTTCTTCATTGACGACAAAGCCACCCCCTACGGAGTAATACACCTTGCTACGAATCTCTGCCCGCGTGTTGTCGAATGCGGCAAAGCGCATGCCGTTGGGGTGACAAGGCAAGGACTGTCGGCGGTGGAACAACAGGTGTTCCTTTTCATCGAAAGCAATCTCGTGTAGCCCCACCACATTCAAGCGACTCTGGGCACGGATGTGGCGCAAGCGTTCTGGTACCTTGTCGGTATCGATTTCATCAGGCGCCTCTCCCTCCAGCCCCAGTAGAACCGCTTTGTCGCTGCCATGAGCTTTGCCCGTGACGCCGAGTGAGCCGAACAGCTCGGCTTTGATCGCAACCGTCTCGGGTAGCAATCCGTCATTGCGTAGGCCGGTGGCGAATTGCAGCGCTGCACGCATCGGTCCGACGGTATGCGAACTGGACGGGCCAATACCGATCTTGAATAGGTCAAATACGCTGATTGCCATTGGACCACCGCCCACGCCCGGTAAGCATAGGGGAATTAGTGCTTTTCACTTAATGATCGCAACATCCCGTTATCCTACCTCAAGGAAGTACGCGACAGAATCGGCCTTATGCGATAATCGCCAGCTTGAAGCGGTAATTGGGCCGACAAGAACAGACAAATGGACGTGAACGGCGAATTTCATATTCCGGCCCCGCGCCAGGAGGTTTGGCAGGCACTTACCGACCCCGAAGTCCTCAAACAGTCAATCCCCGGTTGTGAATCATTTGAGAAGGTGTCCGACACCGAGTTTTCCGCGAAAATGCGATCGAGAGTTGGGCCCGTTAACGCGAAGTTTGCCACGAAGATAACCCTGGCAAATCTGGACCCACCGAAGAGCTACACCCTTATCGGCGAAGGTCAGGGGGGCGTGGCCGGATTTGCGAAGGGCAGCGCCGATGTCGCGCTCGAGGAGGAAGGCGGCGCGACCGTGTTACGCTACGCGGCCCGTTTTCATGCAGGAGGCAAACTGGCTCAGATCGGGTCCCGACTATTGGGCGGCACTGCACGCAAGATGGCGGACAGTTTCTTTAGTAGGTTCGTGTCCCTGATCGACTCAACCACTCACGGTAATCCGACGTAGGCGGCTGGTTACACATCCCGCCGAGAACGGTCCAATGCTGCCCCGCATGATCCAGCTTCTGTAGGCGTGCTTGACGGCGCCCCACACTGTACCAATAATGGAGTGGTCTAAAAAACCATACTAAATGCGCCATTACGGCGCCCACTACATAGTGAGGGACCGCCCATGTCTGTCACCGTCTCCTTGACGCTGAACGGCAAGGCTGTATCGGCGGAAGTCGATGCTCGCACTCTGCTGGTTCAGCTTCTGCGTGAACACTTTGGTCTAACCGGTACCCACGTCGGCTGTGACACCAGCCAATGCGGCGCCTGTGTGGTCCATGTCAACGGTCAGTCGGTTAAGAGCTGCACTATACTCGCCGCGCAGACGAATGGCGCCGACGTAACGACCATTGAAGGGCTCGCACAAAACGGCAAGTTGCATCCAATGCAAGAAGCCTTTCGGGAGCATCACGCATTGCAATGTGGGTTTTGCACACCCGGAATGGTTATGAGCGCGCTTGACCTTGTGTCAGAGAATCCGGACCCATCCGAGCACGAAATACGCGAATGGCTCGAAGGTAATCTCTGTCGTTGCACCGGCTACCACAATATCGTCAAGGCGATTAAGGCCGGCGCGGAAGCAATGAGGAGCTAAGACCATGTCTGAGACCGGTATCGGCGCCGCGGTACGCCGCAAAGAGGATTACCGTTTTCTCACAGGTATGGGTCATTTCACCGATGATATTAATCGCCCGGGCCAAGTCTATGCCTACTTCGTGCGCTCGACCCTCGCGCACGCCAATATCAAGGCAATCGATTCCAGTGCAGCCAAATCATCTCCCGGCGTTGTCGCAGTGTTGACAGGCAATGACCTTGCGGCAGACGGTGTTGGTGGAGTGCCCTGTGGGTTCGCACCCGATGGCGGACCCATCAAAGAACCACCACGGCCGGCGTTAGCGCTGGGCAAAGTGCGCTTCGTCGGTGATCTGGTTGCAGTGATCATCGCCGAAAGCTTGGCCCAGGCTAAGGACGCAGCGGAGATGCTTGAGATCGACTATGAGGAGCTGCCCGCGGTCGTCTCGATGGAAGATGCGGAGAAGGCCGGTGCGCCCGAGTTACACGATGATGTCCCGAATAACGTGTGCTTTGAGTGGGGTCTTGGCGATAAGGAGGCTACCGACAAGGCCTTCAGTCAGGCGCATCATGTTACTACTCTCGACCTTGTTAACAACCGCAAGTGCCCCAACGCTATCGAGCCCCGTGCCGCTGTCAGTGAATATGATCCCGGCAGCGACAGTTACACGATGTACACCACTAGCCAAAATCCGCACGTGATCCGCTTGTTGATGGGCGCGTTCGTATTGCAGGTTCCGGAGCACAAGTTGCGCATCGTTTCGCCGGATGTGGGGGGTGGCTTTGGGTCCAAGATTCCGCACTACCCCGAAGAGGTCGTCGTGACGTGGGCAGCAAAAAAGGTCGGCCGACCGGTGAAGTGGACGGCCGAGCGCTCGGAGTCGTTTCTCTCCGACACGCACGGGCGCGATCACATTACCCATGCGGAGCTCGCACTCGACGAAGACGGCAAGTTTCTCGGTCTACGGGTGAACACGACTGCCAACATGGGAGCCTACTTATCAACGTTTGGGCCGTTGATTCCGACGTATCTCTACGCGCCCGTCATGGCAGGCCAGTACACGACACCAGCGGTTCGCTGCGATGTGACGGCAGTTTTCACGAACACCGCCCCCGTCGATGCTGAGCGTGGCGCCGGACGACCGGAAGCAACCTACGTAGTGGAGCGATTGGTAGAAAAGGCATCGCGCGAAATGAGTATCGACGCGGTGGAGATTCGTCGGCGCAACTTCATTCCGGCGGACGCCTTTCCCTATCAAACACCCGTGGTGGTGCAGTACGACAGCGGTAATTACGACCCTATTCTGGATGAGGCGCTGAAACTCGCCGACTATAAGGAGTTCGCCAATCGCCGAAAGCAAAGTGAAAAGGGCGGCAAGCTTCGCGGGATCGGGTTCTGCACCTATATCGAGGCGTGTGGCCTTGCGCCCTCAAACGTCGCCGGTTTGATCGGCGCCCGCGCCGGTCTCTTCGAGGCCGCCCAAGTACGCTGCCACCCGACCGGAACCGTGACCGTGTTCAGCGGCTCGCATGCGCATGGACAAGGTCACGAGACGGCGTTCGCACAGATCGTGTCTGACAAACTCGGTGTTCCGATTGAGAACGTCGAGGTTGTCCACGGTGATACCGACAGAGTTCCGTTCGGTATGGGCACTTACGGATCACGCTCGCTCGCCGTAGGCGGCTCGGCGGTTGCCAAAGCGGTTGACAAAATCATCGACAAGGGCAAGAAGATCGCCGCTTACTCGCTTGAAGCAGCGGAGACTGACATCAAGTTCGAGGGAGGAAAGTTTACCGTTAAAGGTACCGATAAGAGCGTGGGCATCGGCGACATCGCACTCACCGCCTATGTCCCACATAACTATCCGCTGGACAAGCTAGAGCCGGGTCTCGACGAGAGTTACTTTTACGACCCAGCTAACTTCACTTTTCCCGCTGGTTGTCACATCTGCGAAGTGGAGGTCGATCCGGAAACCGGCGTCACCAAGATCGCCAGCTGGACCGCGGTCGATGACTTCGGCAAGGTTGTTAACCCGATGATCGTAGAAGGCCAGGTACACGGCGGTATCACACACGGCGTTGGCCAGGCATTGCTTGAAAGCTGCGTCTACGACGAGGAAACCGGCCAGTTATTGACCGGCTCCTTCGTTGACTATTGTATGCCGCGCGCGGATGATCTCCCGAGTTTCAAGGTAGGCTTGACCGAAACGCCCTGCCCTCACAATCCACTAGGTGTGAAAGGCTGCGGAGAAGCCGGCGCTATCGCCGCTCCGGCAGCTTTAATCAATGCGATCACTGATGCGATCGGCGTGGACCACATCGACATGCCAGCGACGCCGGAAAAAGTTTGGCAGGCGATTCGGTCGACGGCCTAAGGAGAGAAAGCCATGTATGAATTCACTTATCATCGCCCCACTTCCGCGGCCGACGCTGTGAAAGCACTGGGATCAGCGCAGGACGGAAAGTTCCTAGCGGGTGGCATGACGTTGATTCCGACCCTCAAGCAGCGTTTGGCTCAGCCCAGCGACCTCATCGACCTCGGGGGAATTACTGAACTCAAGGGTATCAAGCGCGACGATCAAGTGCTGGTCGTGAACGCCATGACCACGCACGCTGAGGTTGGCGCTTCCGATGATGTCGCCAAAGCTATCCCTGCCCTCGCTGTGCTGGCAGACAGTATCGGCGACGCGCAGGTACGTAACCGTGGAACTATTGGAGGCTCGCTTGCTAATGCAGATCCTGCCGCCGATTACCCCGCTGCCGTAGTCGCGCTGGGTGCGACGGTTCACACCAACGACCGTACCATCACGGCGGATGATTTCTTCACCGGGATGTTCGAGACTGCCCTTAATGATAGTGAGCTCATTACCGCCGTAAGCTTTCCGATACCGAAGCGGGCTGGGTACGTGAAGTTTGCCAACCCGGCGTCGCGCTACGCCATTGTCGGGGTGATGGTGTCAGAGAACGATGATGGCGTTCGTGTGGCCGTCACTGGCGCAGCTCCCAGCGTGTTTCGGGTAGAGGCGATGGAAAAAGCGCTATCCGCAGATTTCTCCCCCGACGCCATTGCCGGTATCTCAGTGCCGGCCGATGCGTTGAACGCAGATCTACACGCAAGCGCTGAGTACCGCTCCCATCTCGTGACCGTGATGGCCAAGCGGGCTGTAGCAGCCGCCGGCTGAGTCGCTCGGGCGCGCTGTTTCGGCGCTTTTGCCCTTGGCTCGCGTCACATCTGGCGGTGAGCGGGCCGTGCCGGTATTGTTTAAGGCATGGAACTTCCTCAGAGCATCGATGAAGCGGAAACGCTGCTTGCTTCCGGTCAGTACGTCGCTGACCGCAGCCTCGCCACCGCCGCGTTCCTTGCACTGAAGCTAGGTCGCCCGCTATTCCTCGAGGGCGAGGCTGGTGTCGGCAAAACCGAAATCGCCAAAGTGATCGCAGCAACACTCGGCCGCCGGCTGTTGCGCCTGCAATGTTATGAGGGTCTAGACGTTTCGTCTGCAGTGTATGAATGGAACTACGCGCGTCAAATGATCGAGATTCGCCTGGCCGAGGCGGCTGGCGAGCATTCGCGCGAACGCCTCGCTGAGGATGTCTTCCAGCGGCGGTTTCTCGTTGAACGTCCACTGCTACAGGCGTTAGAGCCACACGATGACGGCACGCCAGTGTTGCTCATCGACGAGCTCGACCGTGCAGATGAACCCTTCGAAGCGTACTTGCTCGAGGTGTTATCCGATTACCAGATTACCATTCCCGAAATCGGTACGATCAAGGCACCCGCGCCTCCTATTGTCGTGATCACCTCCAACCGCACCCGCGAGATTCACGATGCGCTCAAGCGTCGTTGTTTCTACTACTGGATTGATTATCCGGATGCCGAACGTGAACTCGAGATCCTCGGTGTGAAGGCGCCTGATGCTAGTGAAACATTGCGCCGTCAAGTCGTCGCCTTCGTGCAGCGTCTCCGATCTATGGATTTGTTCAAGTTGCCTGGAATAGCAGAGTCCATCGATTGGGCACATGCGCTCACTCAGCTCGATGTCCTGGTACTCGATCCGGCGGTTGTGAATGATTCCCTGGGTGTACTGCTTAAATACCAGGACGATGTCGCCAAGATTCGCGGGACCGAAGCGGCGCGTATTCTCGACGAAATCAAAGCCGAAATCTCAGTCTCAGGGATGCAGCGATGACCCGAGTCAGTAGCCAGACACAATATGGTGGCAAGCTCGTGTCTAACCTGATGTACTTTGCGCGCACTTTGCGTGCAGCGGGGCTTCTTATTGGGCCGGGACAAGTATTGGAAGGCATTCGCGCAGTTCGTGCTGTAGGCATCGGTGACCGGTCTGACTTCTATTGGACCTTACACGCGGTGTTCGTGAACCGCGCTGCTCAGCGAGAGCTTTTCGATCAAGCGTTTCACGTATTCTGGCGAAACCCGCAGATCCTAGAGCGCATGATGGCGTTGGTACTGCCCACGGTCGTGCATCCTGCCGATGAGCGCCAAAAGCCACTAAGCCAGCGGCTTGTAGATGCGTTGGGTTCAGATTCAAGCGCACGTGCGCGTCGCGTGAATCAACCGCTACAGATTGATCTCGATGCACGGTTCACGTGGTCTGATCAGGAGCGTCTGAGACGTAAAGACTTCGAGGCCATGTCTGCAGACGAGCTTGTGCAGGCCAAGGCTGCCGTGATGGCGATAGGTTTGCCTGATATACCGGCACCGACGCGCCGGTATCGGCCCCATGCACGTGGAACGCGTATTGACATGCGCAAGACTCTACGAGCTGCGCTGCGCTCGGGTGGTGCCACGCTCGTGCGCAAACGACTGCGTCATCGGCCTCCACCGTTAGTGATGTTGTGCGACATATCGGGTTCGATGAGTCATTACTCTCGTGTACTGTTGCACTTGGCGCATGCCTTGACCAACAATCGAGAGCGGGTGTCGACGTTTCTATTCGGCACGCGATTGACGAACGTGACCCGCTACCTTCGAGAAAAGGATGTCGATGTCGCGCTAAACAGGATTTCGGTCGGTGTACACGATTGGAGTGGCGGTACGCGCATCGGACACTGCCTGCACTGGTTCAATCGATTTTGGTCGCGGCGTGTGCTGGCGCAGGGAGCTATTGTGCTGTTGATCTCCGATGGTTTGGATCGCGATACCGGTGCGGGTCTGGAACGCGAGATGGAACGGCTGCACAAATCCTGCCGGCGTCTAATCTGGCTGAACCCGCTACTACGCTACGTCGATTTTCAACCACTCGCGTCCGGTATGCGCGCGATGTTGCCACACGTTGATGACTTTCGTTCGGTGCATAATCTTGAAAGCCTGGAAAACCTGGCGAGCGCGCTGAATCACCCAATGCCGCGACAGGCTGAAGGCGTAACGCCATGGTTGCGAGCGGCACAATGACAACCCCGCTTGACGACGTGCTCGAGACAGCTGCCGCTTGGCGCAAGGCCGGCAAACGCGTAGCTCTTGCAACCGTGATATCGACCTGGGGCTCTTCGCCGCGACCCGTTGGCAGTCAACTCGCTGTCGAAACGGATGGTCGCTTCGTCGGCTCCGTCTCTGGCGGTTGCGTCGAAGGTGCAGTCGTGCGCGAGGCCCTTGAGGTTATAAAAGAGGAAAAGCCTCGCCTTCTTGAGTTTGGCGTAAGTGACGATCAAGCTTGGAAGGTAGGCCTTGCCTGCGGTGGTACCGTAAGAGTCTATGTGGAACACGTCGAATGAAACAGGCGGTCCTAACTAAGCTCCTGACAGCGCGTCAGGACAAGAAGCCTGTTGCTCTCATTACGCTCGTCGATTCGGGGCGCCAGAGTCTCATTTATACGGATACCGCTGCCCCGAATGATGGAATCAGCAAAGAAACGCTTTTGGCTGCTCGCAAGGCGTTGCGCAAAGGTCAGAGTGGTCTTGTGGAAACCATGGATGGGACCGCTTTTGTTCAAGTATTTGCGCCGCCGCGACGCCTGCTCATCGTCGGCGCTGTGCACATCGCTCAGGCGCTAGCGCCGATGGCTGGTTTGGCTGGCTATGAGGTAACGGTGATTGATCCGCGTCGGGCGTTCGCCACCAACGAGCGCTTCCCCTTCGTTCACGTCATGAAAGAATGGCCAGATCGCGCACTCCAACGCCTAGCGCCGGACGATCGTACCGCCATCGTTCTGCTGACTCATGATCCCAAGCTCGATGAGCCCGCGCTTAAGATGGCTTTACAGTCGGACGCGTTCTACGTTGCCGCCCTGGGAAGCAAGAAGACCCAAGAGCAGCGGCGCCAGCGGTTATCGAAGGGCGGGCTGGATGAACAAGCGCTATCGCGCATCCATGGGCCTGCTGGTTTAGACTTGGGCGCAAGAACGCCCGGTGAGATTGCAATCTCCATCATGGCCGAGCTCACGCAAGTGCTACGCGAGGATAGCAAGGTTTGAGTTGGCGAATCGCCGCGCTGACCTTGGCGGCTGGCCGTTCGACGCGATCGGGGGCCATCAACAAACTTTTGGTCACACTTGATGGACAGCCCGTAATTGCTCGCGTCGTCAACACGCTAATGTCTTCTCCCGTTGCACCGATCGTCGTCGTGACGGGTCACGAATCGAATCGGATCAAGCAAGTACTGGAGAGCTATGACGTTCAGCTCGTCCATAATTCGGACTACGCAAAGGGCATGAGTACATCGCTACAGCGAGGAATTGAAGTGTTGCCCGCGTCGATTGATGGATTGCTTGTCTGCCTCGGCGATATGCCTTGGGTAACACACTCCCACATCGAGCGAATCATCGCCCACTTTGACCCGGAAGCGGAGCGATCGATCTGTGTGCCCACCTTTGATGGCCGCCGCGGCAACCCAGTGCTATGGGCAAGCCGCTTTCTGCCAGAAATGAGCCTTCTCTCAGGTGACACCGGTGCTCGTTCGCTCGTCGCGGCTCATGAGAATGCTGTTTGCCAAGTGGACATGAATGATGATGCTGTTCTGCTCGATATTGATACGTCTGAAGATTTTGCGGCCGCACTTTTGCAACGCGCCAACACTACTGCTGGAAGGAGGACTCGATCATGACCAAGGTCAACATGAAAACGCAACTCCCTGTTTCGCCGGAGAAGCTTTGGGATCTCATTGGCCAGTTTAATGGCCTTCCCGATTGGCATCCTGCTGTCGAAAAAAGCGAGTTGGAAGAAGGTGGCCAGGTACGTCGCCTCAACCTGGTCGGGGGTGGTACGTTCGTCGAGCGACTCGAAAAGCTGGACGAGGACGAACACCTGTACCGCTACTCGATCGAGGAGAGCCCCTTACCCGTGGCCAACTATGTGTCGGAGCTGCGCGTACGCCGGGCCGGCGAAGGCGAAAGTTGCACCGTTGAATGGTCCAGTGAGTTCAAGCCGAAAGGCGCCTCGGAGACCGATGCGGCACAGGCAATCCAGGGCATTTATCAGGCCGGGTTCGATAATCTGAAGAAGCTTTTGGGCGGCTGAGTTTCCCATGTCCTGACCCTTCGAATCGAGTACGTGAACGGTTTTGAGAACAGTTGGTCTATCTAATATAGTTAGTTCTTCGCCAGACCCGAAAGAAAGCAAAGGTCATTAGGAGGTCGGTATGCTTCGATTCGCTATTTTCATTGCAGCTGTTTCTGTTTTACTCGCTGGCTGCCAAACGGTTGTCGGTAACGAAAACTCGGTTTATTACAGAGTGCCTGTTGATTCAACGCTTGTTCTCACCCGTACGGTGATGGTGCCAGCGAAACACGACCGCATTTACTTTCGCAAGGGCAAGATGCTCACTTGGGACCAAATAGATCAATATCAGCCGTATTGTGTTTTGCAGCTCTTCACCAAGAAAGACGTCCCGCAGACAGTCAAGCCCGGTGAGTTCGTGGTGCAAAAGGTATACTCGCAGACGTATTTTCAGCTTGCGCAAGACGCGCGAGTACACGTCGCCCGATTCGATGAGGGCGGCATACAAGAGTATCGCGTCGTCGTTACGGTAATGGAGCTGTTCTCGAATAGCCAGCCTGATGTACTCAAGATGAAGTGCGGCAAATGGGGGCTGCCCCAAGATATTTCCAATGTAACCATCAACATGATTCGGCAAGAGTTGGCAGGGGTCTTCTCACTCGAGCTCGCCGAAGCAGGCACACCTGCTCCAGCATCGGGTCGCCGGCGTGAAACGTCGCCGAGCTATTAACTTTTCGCTCGTCTGATCATGCGCACCGTTGTCGTCTGCGTCTGTGCTCTGTTGGTAAGCGGGTGTCAGAACTTCTACCAAGAGCACGTATTTGGAAACGAGAACACGCCGTACTTTAAAGTTCCGGTCGGCTCGAAGTTCACGCTCAAGCGTGAGCTTTCCGTGCCGGCGAAGTCAGACAGCGTCTACTTTCAACAACAGGAGATCCGCCTCTGGTATAACGTCAACATTTGGCTGGCGTACTGTGTATTAAAAACGCACACTAAGAAGGACGTTCCGCAGACGATTAAACCGGATACGTTTGTCGTCCAGAAGGTTTATTGGGACTGGTATTATCAGCTCGCGCTCGCCCCGATTCAGGTCGCGCAGATGGATCGCGACGGCGGCATCATGGAATATCGCGTCGTCACGATGGTGATGGAGTTGTTTTCCGAAAGTCAGCCGGACGTTGTCAAGCTCATTTGCGGACAGTGGGACTTCGATCCTGACATGCCCCACATGAGCATCCGTATTATGCGGCATGAGCTCAAGGATGTGTTTTCACTTGAGGTCGCCCTCAAGCAAGACACGCTTGTACAGCCTCGCCGACGTCAGACACAAGGATCGGAATACTAGCTGCCGAACAAACGCGGCTGGCGTAGCATAGATCTGACCGGTTCCACAACCCCCGTTTAGTTTGACGTTTTCGACGTAGCCGCCGCCTCGCTTATCAACCACTCGCGAAAGGCAATGACCCGCTGCTTCTCGGCCCCAGCGGTTGGACAGACGAGATAGTAGGCAAAGCTGACTGGGAAACCCAGGTCGAACGGGCGCACAAGGCGACCGGCAACAAGATCGTCAGTCACCAGTACGCGCCCCGCCAGGGCAACACCCTGCCCCTCTATGGCGGCCTGCACCGCCATGCTTGCGATACTGAACTGCGGGCCGCGAGCGGCATCTACGTTGTCGACGCCCGCTGCATGTAGCCACATGCGCCAGTCGGGTTCCATTTCATCGTGGACAGGCCGAGCGACATGCAACAACGTGTGCCATCGTAAATCAGCCGGTAATCGCAACGGGTGCGCCCGGTGCAGCAGTCGCGGACTACACACAGGGAACACTTCCTCTGCTAACAAACGCTCGACGTGCATTCCAGGATACTGGCCGGTTCCGTAGCGGATCCCAAAATCGACATCTTCGCGGGCCAGATCCACCAGACGGTGCGTCGCGTCGATACGCACATCGATGCCCGGATGGGATTCGCGGAAGCGGTCCAGACGCGGCACTAGCCACTTCGCGGCGAACGACGGCGCCACGCTTACGGTCAATGGCCGCTGGGCTTCGCGCGCCTTCACTGCCTCCACGGCATCGCTCAGCCGCTCGAATCCTTCGCGTACGCCTGGCAGGCAGGCCTGGCCCGCTTCGGTAAGCCTTAATGCTTTATTCAGCCGCTGAAACAGCGAAACCCCAAGGTAATCCTCGAGCGCCTTGATCTGATGACTCACCGCTGCGGGAGTGACGTGCAGTTCCTGCGCCGCCCTGCTGAAACTGAGGTGCCTGCCGGCGGCCGCGAAGGCCCGTAACGCATTCAGGGGTGGTAATCGGTGGATCATGTTTTGTTTAGAATTTCTAATCTAACGCCATAGAAATAATCGTTTGTAATTTGTGCAATAATCCTTATATTTATCGTTAACTGATGCAAGACTTGTGATCTTTAGCCTTTAAAGGAAAACTAACATGAAAAACTCAAATACGCAAAGCCTCCAAGGCATCTCGGTTGCTCGCCGCACGCCCAGCCACGAGGAAATCCAGTACTACTTGCGCCGCGCCCGCCAGCTACGCGCAGATATGTGGTCCGGTTATCTGGCAACGGTGTCGCAGACCATCAAATCTGCTTTACGGCCGCTGTTCGGGGGCATTTCCGCTCTTTTGCAGCGGCTCCACCAGGCGATGGCGCGCAACCGCAAGCGGCGCCAGGCGATACGCCATCTAATGCGGTTGGACGACTGGGTTCTCCAGGACATCGGTATGCGTCGCGACCGTATCCACTACACGGTGGATTCATGGCTGGGCGCCCCCGAGGCGCAGGCACACGGCCACAAACCTCCACAGGTGGCCGTGGCGACGCGACTGCAAACAGGCGAACCGGCCAACGAGGAAACGCTTCCGTCGGCGGCCTAGCGCCAGACACGGCCACAACCGGCCTTCCGCCACCCCCGTGCCTGCCGCCAAAGTTGCGTCGGCAGGCACGCGGCCCTTACACTCGACGAAACACCTATATTCCCGTCGGCCGAAGTCCGAATCAATGCCCCTTAAGTGGTTGGACCATGTCACTCTACGTACCGCCAACTTGGAGGCAATGCGTGGCTTCTATGAAAATGTTCTGGGTTTGAGCGCTGGGCCACGTCCCCCATTCTCTTTTAACGGGTCATGGCTTTACTGGAACGGCAAAGCCGTGGTTCATTTGGTGGAAACCGTTACATCACCAGCAGTGGGGGATCCCCGGATAGAGCATTTTGCTTTTCGCGCTGTGGGACTGCAGGATTTTCTCGCAGCGCTGAAATCAAATGGCGTCAGCTATCGCACGGCGATCGTTCCTGACCTCGGGTTGAAGCAGGTACATCTTGCCGATCCTGACGGGAATCACGTCGAGGTCAACTTCTCACCGGATGAACCCATGGGTTCGCAAAACCTGGGGCACTCCTGAGCCACGCCGGGACGCAACCCAATCGAGCGGCACGTTTTCATGAAGCGTTTGATGACAGCTACGGTTTTACTGACCTTATTGCTGTTTAGCCCGAACGCCGTGCTCGCGGCAACGATGCGCTGTGGCAGCCGCCTAGTGGAGGTGGGCGATACGGAGTACGAGGTCCTGAAGAAGTGCGGTCCACCCGCATACAAGCAACATAATCAGTGGATCTACGATCGCGGTGCCGGCCGCTTCTTAAAGATTGTCGTCTTCGGCAATGGCAGAGTCCTGTTCATTAAGGACCAGATGCCATTCACCTAATTGTGCCTTTCCACTACGTCAAATCACGCCCTCTATGGCTTTTTTCTCCATTGCTCGCGCAAAGCCAGGGAGTGCGCGCTCGATCATGCTTTCGTTCGCGGTGAGCGATACGCGAAAGTAACCTGGCATCTCTACCACGACTCCGGGTAACACCAGTATCTTTTCTGCGGCGAGCCGCTCGGCAAACGCCCAATCGTCTTCCTGTGGCGAGCGCACCATCAGATAAAACGTACCCTCCGGCACGTTTACCTCATAACCGAACGTGCGCAGTGCATCCACCAAATAGTCGCGCTTACCCTGGAGGTGCTCGATATCGATGGAAAGCTGTTCGAGCTCTTCGAGAGCGTACTGCAGGATTACGTTTGGGAACGCCCAACCGGTCATGAGCTGAGAGACGATAAGCGCGTCACGCAGCTCCGCTCGGCCAGGCATGGCGGGAGGTAGCGCGATGTAGCCGATACGCTCTCCAGGAGTAAGCAATGTCTTGCCGTACGTGTACACAAGAAACGAATACGGATAGAAAGTGACTGGGCTCGGAAAGTTCCGGCCATCGAATACGATGCGGTTGTAGGCTTCATCGGAAATGAGATAGATCGGTTGCCCCTGCCGCGCGCTGCGCTCTGTTAGCAGCTTCGCGAGCGCCGCGAGTGTTGCCGGCGGATAGATCTTCCCGGTCGGGTTGTTCGGTGAATTGACGATCACGGCGCGCGTTTTCGGAGTGATCGCCTCTACGATTGCCCTCACATCCAGGTCAAAGCTCTGGTGGTCAACGTTCACCCGCACGGGTATGGCACCGGCCGCTAGGATTATCGACTCGTAGTTGAACCAAGGCGGGCTGTTAAAAATGACCTCCGTACCCGGCCCGGTTACAGTGCGAATCGAGACCGCAAGACCGGCAAACGCGCCATTGGTCATGGTGATATCTTCAGCCTCGAACGGTAGGCCCATACGTGTACGGAGTGACGATGCCACACACGCCTGTGCCGCTGGCACATTAAGGGTGTAGGCAAACCAATCTTTGTGCTGCGGTGCCGTCCAATGTCGCAGTGCCGCCGCGAATCCGGGCAGCGGCATCTCTTGTGGGTTGCCGAGCGCGAAATCGCTCACCTCGGTGTCATTTTTCAAGTTCACATAAAACGAGCCTGGCGAAAGGAATTGCCGAAATTCTCGCTTACATGCCATGGCCGCCTTCATCTGTTCGGATATGGCGTGTTTCGTAGCCTCCGTTTTCTGTTTTCGGTTACTCACCGGCTCGCACCTCCACCCCGGCAATGCGTTCCATCGGTCGGATAACCGCCGCCACGTCTTCCTGGGCATGCCCGAGCGCGCGCGCCTCTTCGTAACATTGCTGGGCGACGGTAGGCAATAGCAGCCGTACACCGAGCGCCTTGCCTGTCTTAATGGCACATTCTAAGTCTTTGTAGATGCCGTCCATCGCAAAGGCTGCATCGAATCTGCCCGGCAAGATGAAATTGGGCACCGCGCGTTCAAGCGATCGGCTTTGCCCAGAGCTTGCTTTCATCACCTCGTATAAGGCCCGTGGCTCGACCCCGGCCTTCGTGCCCAAGACCATTGCCTCGCTCACGAGCGCGTGCGTGACCCCGACGATCAACTGGTTACAGATCTTGGCGGTCGCGCCAGCACCAATGGGTCCTAGATGAAAGATGTTTTTCCCAAGGGTCTCCAGTACGGGTTGGACCTTCGTGAAAGCCTCTGGCTCGCCACCTACCATGATCGTCAATGTTGCCGCTTCAGCACCTTTTGGCCCGCCGCTGATCGGTGCATCCAAAAACGCGACACCCTTCTCGGCCAATGCGCTGCCCACCTTACGACTGGTCAGTGGATCGATAGTGCTGGTATCCACAAAGATGTGTTGCTCGCACGCCCCTTCGATGGCACCACCGTTACCGAGAAAGATGTGTTCAACGTCTTCAGGACGAGGCAGGCACGTGAACACCACATCGCTCGCGCGTGCCACATCTGCCGGGCTCGATGCTCGCTTCGCGCCCTGCCCTACCAGCGCTTCGACCACGGCTTGGCTGCGGTTGTGAACCGTCAAGGTGTACCCTGCCTTCATTAGATTGACTGCCATGGGTCGACCCATACGGCCCAGCCCAATAAATCCGATACGCATAATTTGCCTCGTTCGTGGTGAGTTGTTTGTTCGTTATAGCAACTCGTACTTGCTTACGACCACGGCGACTTCGGTCGCGTTAGCAATGCACCGTCTTCGTAGATGTCGACCCGCTCGTTAAAAAAGCAGAGCAGCCCTTCGATTTTTGGGCACTCTGGAATCGGATAGCGGTAGTACCACACCAGATCTTTATGCAAAGCCTCACCCGCTCTCACTGAGTAGTAGTGCGCCTCGCCCTTATAAGGACAGTGCGTGACTGTTGTGGACTGCTCCAGCAGTTCCATGCGGGTATCCTGTGCGGGGATGTAATAGCGCGTTGGCAGGCCCGTTTCGAATAGCAAACGGGGCCTTCTCGTCTCCGCTACGAGCACATCGTCAACGACGATCTTGACATAGCGCGAACTATTTAGCACGTCGACGCGCGTATAGGGATCGCGCGCGTGCACAAACACTTCCTCGTCCTCCTCGAACCATGCGTCCATCTGGTCCCACTGAAAGGCGATATAGCCCTGCAGATTGGGTTCGCCCGACGGTGGATTGCGAAAGGTGAACGCTGCATTTTCGGCATGTTTCTCGCCGACCTGGATGTGCCAGTACACCCCTTGACCTTTTGGTTGTGGGTTGCTCGTGGCCCCGCTGGGCTGTAGGTATTTCATGCATACGTCTTCCTTCGGAAAATAGTAAATCGGCAGTCGTCCAGCTTCATGGAAAACCATCATGGCCTTGCTGTCGCCGATGAGCTGCCGATTGAAGTACACCCGCACTCGGCGTGGACTTGCCTCAAACACGCTTTGTCTCTCCCGCATGAGATGATCCCCCCGAGCTCTGACAAGGGCCCTACCGCCCCTCAGATTCGCCGTCGGTGCGTCGGTTAATTGGGTAATTACCGACTTGGCCGATAAAAGGCAGTACCAACATCCAGTGCAGTCGGGTGACTTTCGTGTCGCGATACTGAGTGAGCCCGATGGTCATTTCTACATGACCGGCCGCCGGTTGATCGCGGTAAGTCCCGAACAAACGATCCCACCATGGAAGATTAAAACCGAAGTTACTGTTTGTTTCCCGCGGGACCACGGAATGGTGCACGCGATGCATCTCCGGTGTGACTACGAACAGTCGTAACACACGATCGAGCGCAGCCGGAAGACGGACGTTGCCGTGATTAAATAGCGACGTGGCGCTTAACAGAATCTCAAAGATAATCACGCCGACTGCTGGTGCCCCAATAATAGCCACAACCATCATTTTTATGCCCATCGACAGGATGATCTCGATAGTATGAAAGCGTGCACCTGTTGTGACATCGAAATCTAGATCGGCATGATGCACCATATGTAATCGCCAGAAGATCGGCACTGCATGAAACATAACATGCTGGAGGTAAATGGCCAGATCGAGGACGACGACCGCCAGGATCACGGCCAATACATAAGGTATGGAAATATTATTAAGTATGCCCCAGCCCCGTTCTACACTCAGCAACGCCATGCCGACGGCGGCCAGGGGCGCGATCGCTCGCAGGACGACAGTGTTCAACCCAACGAGCGCGAGGTTACTCAACCAACGCGATGCCTTAGGTACCGTGAGCTTGCGGCGCGGTGCCAACATCTCCCAGGTGGCCATGACGACCAAGATACCGACAAAGAACCCAAGCCGTAACGTGGGTTCGTGCTCCATGATGAAGTTCACAGTAAGGGTCTGACGCGCAACCTGAGTGGTAACTCCTACGCGTAAGGATCGGAGGTCGGCTCGAGGTGTTCCGGTTCCTCTTGTGCCGGTGAATGGTAACCGCCGCCGAAGAACAGCAACGGCCGCGGCGGCTCCGGACCGCGGTGAAGGTCAAGCACCTCAGCAATAACAATCCAGTGATCCCCGCCTTCGTGGATTTCGTGCACACGGCAAGCGAGTGCGCCGATGCAGCCACTGAGACGCGGCGTGTTACCAGCAGTGGGCCAAGGGATGAAGTCAAACTGGGGTTTTTCTTCACCGTCGACGCCGCCGGCAAAGTAGTTCGCGATCGCTTCCTGGTCCTCGCCGAGGATATTCAGCGTAAACGCCTGGCCTTTGTCGAGATAGGTCGCCATATGCGACTTCTTCGAGGGACACACGATGATTAAGGTGGGCTCCAAGGATAGTGACGTAACACCGTTAGCGGTCATTCCGCGGATATCACGCCCTTCGGCCGCGAGTATTACCGTGACCCCGGTGGCAAACAGGCCCATCGTCTGACGATAGGCGTGGGTATCGACGGTTGGCGTTGTCATTGATTTAGCCGGTTATTTTAAGAATGACACAATGATACACATTCTAGCCCACTGCGCGGCCAACCCCGATCAGCGGGCTTTTTTCGCCGCCTGCTGCTCTTCCGCGGCAATGGTGCTGGCAGCTTCGACAATAACCCGCCTGGGCGCGAAATGAATCCCCGCGTCGGCGAACGCCTTCTGGATTCGCGTGAATGCCGCGCGTCGCACCGTGAACTGCTGACCGGTGACCCACTTCGTCGTCCGACAGCCGTGAGATCAGGTCGCGAATTTGCTCCGACGATAAATCCTTGCGCAACGACGAGGATTTGCCGCCCTGTCCCGCGTCGGCCGGTGCTTCGGCCGCGGGTACCTCGGCCGCTGCCACCGGGAGCGCAGCATCGATCAGCCGCAGCAGGCCGATACCCAATGTGAGTATCAGAGCAACACCGGTCTGTCGGAGTGATTTAGGCATTCTGGGTAACCGCCCGGGAATAGCGATCGATTGTACCAATTCGGCTACCCATCGACAGACTCGGCCAGCGGCTTTTTTCGTCATCCACGCTATACAGTTAGCCGTGTTAATGCCATAGAATCGGCCTTCCCATGCCAGGACTGCTTCGCTGTGATTTGACTTCGAAGACGACTGGTACGTTTGAACCACCTAGGAGAATTATTATGAGGAAAAGCGCGTTGTCTGCCAGTTTACTGGCTTTTGTATTGTTCATCGGCTTCGTCCAACCCTCTGAGGTGCGCGCCCAATCGGCCTCGCCGGTGATCGATCGTATTCTCAAGAAAGGGACGTTGACGGTCGGCACGGCCGGAAATATGCCGCCGCTGAACATGACCACGAAGAGCGGCAACGTGATCGGCATTGAAGCGGACATCGCGAAGTGGATGGCGCAGGCGATGGGCGTCAAGTTGCAGCTCGAGACCATGCCCTTTGCCCAGCTGCTGCAGGCACTGAAGAAAGGCAAGGTCGACCTCGTCATGTCGGGTATGACAATAACGCCCGACCGCAACCTCCGCGTCGCCTTCGTCGGTCCATATATGGTTTCCGGCAAGTGCTTCCTCAGCAAGCAAGACGAAATCGCGCGCGCGCAGGACCCGTCGCAGATACCGCAACGTGACATCACGGTTGCTGCCTTGAAGGGGTCTACGAGCCAAGCTTTCGTCGAAATTGCGCTGCCAAAGGCGAAGCTCATTGCAACCGCGGATTACGACGAAGGTGTCGATTTAGTGCTTAAAGGAAAAGTCGATGCGATGGTAGCAGACTACCCGTTGTGCATGGTCTCGATGGTTCGCTATCCGGACGCGGGTTTTTCGTCTTTGTTCACCCGTTTAACGTATGAGCCATTAGGCATCGCGTTACCGCCGAACGACACGCTTCTGATGAACTGGGTCGAAAATCTCATGCATACGCTCGAAGCCAGCGGTCGACTCGAAGCGTTGAACAAGCGCTGGATGGAAAGCGGCTGGTGGCTGGCGGAACTCCCTTGAGACCAACGGCATCCTAGGCCATTACCGGCAAGCTAGCCTACGTTAGCTTGCCACACGTATCCGATGCGTTATCACACGATAACCCTCGTTACGATACTAGGCCTCGTGCTGGCGCCTGTGGCAGCCGAGTCAGTGCTTCCGATCTTCGATGCCCACGTTCATTACAATGAAGAAGCATTGGTATCGTTCAAACCCAAAGCCGTTATGACCCTCATGGATCAGGCAGGCGTTACGCGTGCACTGGTTTCAAGCACACCGGATGACGGCACGCTTAGGCTTCACCAGGAAAACAGCCGGCGGATCGTTCCGATCTTACGACCTTACCGCAGCCAGGGTGATATGTACGACTGGTTCCGCAGCGAGGAGACATTAGCCTACGTAGAAAAGCGCTTACAACGACGGATCTACCAGGGTATCGGGGAGTTTCACCTAATGGATGAAACGCAGGCCAGGACACCGCAGATGGCACGTCTTATCGCGTTAGCCATCGAGCGGGACATCGTCCTCCATGTTCATTCCGACGCGGGCCCCGTACGGGCGCTGTTTGCGGCCGACCCCAGACTGAAAATCCTCTGGGCCCATGCCGGCGTTTTTGCTTCATCCGAGGAAATCAGCGAGTTGCTCGATCGTTATCCCAAGCTGTGGACGGAGCTGTCGTTGAGAGCGCCACACATCGCCCCGAATGGGCGACTCGATGCGGCTTGGCGCGAGCTTTTCTTGCGCCACCCCGATCGGTTCATGATCGGTACTGACACGTGGACCGCATCACGATGGCATGAGTACCAACGCCTCGTGCAGGAACACCGTCGCTGGCTTGCGCAGTTACCCGAGCACATCGCTCAGCATATTGCTTACCGCAACGCCGAGCGCATCTTTGCGCGTCGCAGATAAGTTCTCAGCAGGGCATGAAACGTCCGCTTACGTCATCGCGACGAACGCCTTGATGATCGTGCGATCAAGTTCGTCTTTCGTACACTCGATGAGTTAGTAAACGAATGCGCGGGCGCTTGCCAAAAGTAAAACAAAGCACGCAACAGCGGCTCGTCCCTTCACGGGGTGAGCTTACAAATGATTCTCGACTAGAATGCTTGGCAGCCGCCAGCTAGCTAACGGCGACTAACCAGGTGTGTAACACGACGCCCCAAAAAACAAGTGATAGCAAAATGGCATTAACAATTCCCTCTGCCGCATCTAAGTTATAGGCGCTCATGGTGTAGCCCCATTTGTAAGCAGACCGTGTTCCATGTGGTCTGCGAGTTAGGATCTCTCTCGAATTGCTGGTGCTTCAATCGAGGCCCTTTTTGTTGCTACCGCTTTCCCTACCCCGTACCTATTTCTTATTACCCCCTTGTTCTTGTTCTGTTGCCCTGGGGTCTAGTTTACAACTAGCTACCATGGTTTTTGACCCGTTGCTGACCCGTGGGCTTTCCCGAAGGTGGTGCTCAGGTAAGTCTTTGATTCTATTGGTCGGGGCGAGAGGATTTGAACCTCCGACCACCTGAACCCCATTCAGGTGCG
>JBHICC010000006.1:0-75728 GCA_046759385.1 Acidiferrobacterales bacterium
TACCAGCTGAAAGGATGACAACTTGGCAAAAACTAGATATCAGTATGAAAAGCAGCGGAGAGATGCAGCAAAGAAAAAAAAGAAAGAAGAAAAAAGACAACGCAAACAGGCTAGAAACAATACACAAGAGAATCCAGATCGGCCTTCGGATGAGGGGGAGACTATATGAACATCAAGACTCGCCCGTGCAATTCGGTGAGGCGTGCTAGCACGCTCTGCATTTGACACATCGCAATCGCACCCTGCGGGACTTTTGCGGGGATTGGTTCCGCATGGTCCTGCAAAGTACTGCAAAATACGCAACGGACATCCCAGCGATACGTTTGTAAATCAAATGGTTAGTCTATCGAAGTCACACTCACAATGCCGGTGTCGGTTCGGGTCACCGATAGGCACCAAGTCCGCCTGCCCTCATACGAACAAGTTTCGGTAGCCAGCGACTCCTCTAACTACATGAAAAGCTGGAATTTGTGCCGGCGCGAATGTAGATTACGCCTCTCTCGGTGACGGGTATCGGTCGATGCAATCCGAGCGATCGCAGGCTAATCGCAAACTCTACATCAAGACCTTCGGCTGTCAAATGAACGAGTATGACTCGGCGCGCGTTGCCGACGTGCTCGCAGCCAGCCACCAGTTGTTGTTAACCGACAATCCAGCCGAGGCAGACGTGCTCCTCCTAAACACGTGCTCGGTACGTGAGAAGCCGCAAGAGAAAGTGTTCTCACAGCTCGGTCGCTGGAAGGAGTTCAAGCGTGGGCGACCCGAGGTGATTATCGGCGTTGGTGGCTGTGTTGCTAGCCAGGAGGGTCGGGCGATCATCGAACGTGCGCCCCATGTGGACCTCGTTTTCGGCCCGCAAACGCTACAGCGGCTCCCGGAAATGCTGGACAAGGTGGTGGCAACACGCTCACCGGCGGTCGACGTCTCTTTCCCTGAGATCGAGAAGTTCGATCGCTTACCAGATCCGGGGGCAAACGGGCCGCGTGCCTATGTATCAATCATGGAAGGCTGCAGCCGCTACTGCACATTTTGTATTGTACCGTATACACGGGGCGAGGAATTCAGTCGGCCTTTCGATGATGTGATCGCTGAAGTGGTGCACTTGGCTGAACGAGGTGTACGCGAGGTAACACTACTCGGCCAAAATGTAAACGCCTACCGGGGCGCGCTTCATGATGGAGGCGAAGCTGATCTTGCCCTGCTGATTCGCTATATCGCCGAGGTCGACGGGATTGACCGCATCCGTTTTACTACATCGCATCCAGCGGAATTCACGGACCGACTCATCGGGGCGTTCGCCGACGTTCCGAAGCTCGCCAACCACCTGCACCTGCCGGTGCAAAGTGGCTCGGATCGGATCCTGGCGCTTATGAAGCGGGGGTACACGGCGGCGTACTATCGATCAAGAGTCGAGAAGCTACGTGCCGTGCGCCCAGACATTAGTCTCTCTAGCGACTTCATCGTCGGCTTCCCAGGGGAGACCGATGCGGATTTTCAGGCGACCATGGGTCTGATCGAGACAGTCGGGTTTGATAACTCATACAGCTTCCTATTTAGCCCTCGCCCCGGGACACCCGCCTCGGAGCTGTCTGATGCAACGCCACATACGGTTAAACAGCGGCGATTGGCCATACTTCAGCGCTGTCTCACCGATATGGGCGCCACCGTCAGCCAACAAATGGTCGGAACCGTGCAACGCATCCTGGTGGACGGATCCGCCCGAAAAGATCCCCAGCAGCTAGCAGGCCGAACGGAGAACAACCGGGTTGTCAACTTTTTCAGTCAAAATCGCCATCTAATCGGGGAGTTCTTGGACGTACGGATTACAGAGGCGCTTCCCAATTCTCTGCGTGGTTGCCCGGTTTGAACCCCGGTATCATTTTCCGTCTAAAATTATAAGAGTACGATAGACCGTCACCCGCGATCGCAAAAACACGGGAGCCTGTGTCCCAGCGCGTCATTGAATTCAGCCTAACACCTGCGGATAACGTGCGGTTGGCCAGCGTCTGCGGGCTGCACGATGAGCATCTTCGACAGATCGAAAAGCACCTGGGTGTGGAGATCGCCAATCGGGGCAATGTATTCCGGGTGACAGGGCACGCCGACGTCGCGCAGTCTGCGGAGCGCGTCCTCAAGGAATTGTACAAATCCACGGCCAAGAACAACTCGCTGACGCCTTCGGGTGTTCATGTGGCCTTACAGCAAACAGGAAAGCAGGCATTACCCGCGGACGAAGGGCCCGAGACCACACTTCGCACACCGAAACGGGTAATTAAAGCCTGCAGTAGCCGTCAGCGTCAGTACATCCGCAATATTCTTAGCCACGACGTCAACTTTGGTATCGGCCCGGCAGGCACTGGAAAGACCTATCTGGCGGTGGCGTGCGCGGTTGATGCGCTCGAGAACAATCAAGTTGACCGTATCGTTCTGGTCAGACCCGCGGTCGAAGCGGGAGAACGCCTTGGTTTTCTGCCGGGTGATCTCGGACAAAAGGTCGATCCCTATCTGCGCCCACTGTACGACGCTTTGCATGAAATGCTGGGCTTCGACCGCGTAGCGAAACTATTGGAGAAGAACATTATCGAGCTCGCACCTCTTGCTTATATGCGCGGCCGTAGCCTGAACGAGTCTTTTATTATTCTCGACGAGGCCCAGAATACGACCCCTGAGCAGATGAAGATGTTTCTCACGCGCATCGGGTTCGGCACTACAGCTGTTGTCACGGGCGACATTACACAGATCGATCTTCCGCGCACGCAACAGTCGGGCCTGAAGCAAGTGATGCAAATCCTGCATGATGTTAAAGACATTACTTTCACACACTTCACACCGGATGACGTGGTTCGCAACCCGCTCGTGCAGCGCATCGTCGAGGCGTACGATGTGCACGAACGCGCGACTGAACCTCGGCAGTCTGAACAGAAGTGAAGCTCAGAGTCCATGTCGACTATGTATCATCTGTTCCGGACCTGCCCGGCAAAGCAACAATCACCGAATGGACGCGAGCGGCACTCGAGGGCGATGCGCGGGAGCAGATCGAAATTGGGGTGCGAGTCGTGGATGAGGCGGAGATCGCCAACCTGAACAAACGCTTCCGCGGTAAATCCGGACCGACTAATGTGCTCGCGTTCTCATTCGAAAATACACCGGCGATAGCTACGGATTTCTTAGGAGATATCGTTATCTGTGCACCGATTGTGCAGCGCGAAGCGCAAGAGCAAGGCAAACCAGAGTTGGCGCATTGGGCCCACATGGTGGTGCACGCTATAATGCATTTGCGGGGTCATGACCACAATGCGCCGGAAGAAGCGCAGGCGATGGAGTCCATCGAAGGATGCGTTCTAACGAAGTTAGGTTTTGCAGATCCCTACGCCGCCACGTGATCCCCCTCGATAACGCCGATGAACACGGACGACGATAACCCTAGTAACAGTACCAACGGGGCTACTCAGCCCGCAAAATCTCTGCTTAATCTTCTGAGTCAGGTTCTTCTCAGAGAACCCAACTCACGTCGCGAGCTCATTGAATTACTGCGAGATGCTCAATTGCGCGACCTGCTGGACCGCGACGCGCTTGACATGATCGAAGGCGTGTTTCAGGTCTCCGAGTTGCAAGTACGTGACATCATGGTGCCGCGCGCGCAGATGGATGTGGTCGACAGGAACAGCCCGCCTGAGTCCTATCTTCCAATGGTTATCGAGACTGCGCACTCCCGATTCCCCATGATCGATAGCGACAAGGACAAGGTGGTCGGCATATTGCTTGCCAAGGATTTGCTGCGCTATTTCGACCAGAAGGATAAGGACGAAAACGCCTATTTCGATATCGACGATATCCTGCGTCCAGCGGTGTTCATTCCGGAGAGCAAGCGACTCAACGTGCTATTGCGTGAGTTCCGTCACAACCGAAACCACATGGCAATCGTTGTCGATGAGTACGGCGGTGTGTCGGGTCTAGTCACGATCGAAGATGTGCTCGAGCAGATCGTTGGTGAAATTGCAGACGAGCATGATATAGAAGCAGAGGATGTCATGATCATGCCAAGGCGCGGCGGTGAGTCGATCGTGAAAGCGCTCACACCGATTGAAGACTTCAATGCGCATTTTGGCACGGACTTTAGCGACGAGGATGTCGACACCGTCGGTGGGCTTGTGATGACCACGATGGGGCGGTTGCCCGAACGGGGAGAAAAAATCGATATCGGCAATCTGCGCTTTGAGATTCTGCGCGCCGATAGCCGCCGTGTTCATCTGCTCCGAGTGACGCCGGCGGCCAAGCCTGCCAAGCGCGCAGCCAAGTAAACGCCTAGTGCTAATCTCTGCGGGAAATCTCGAGTCACGGCTTGCTCACGCCAGACCGGGAATCCTTGACACGCTTTCGTTGCTAAGCGGTGCAGCTATGCCGCTTGCTTTTGCACCGTTTAGGATTTTTCCGCTTGCGATTGTTCTACTAGCGTTGTTGTTCGTTTTGTGGATGAAGGCTTCGCCGGGTCGAGCCGCCTGGCGCGGTTATCTTTTTGGGCTTGGCATGTTTGGTGTGGGTTCGTCGTGGATCTACGTGAGCCTGCATAACTACGGCAATATGCCGGTACTACTGGCCGGGACCACGGTACTCTTGTTTACCGGCGTGCTAGCTGCATTTCCAGCCGCGGTTGGGTGGGCACAGTCACGTTGGTTCTGCAAGCGCGACGCGCTACATGCGCTCTTAATCTTGCCGGCGCTATGGGTTCTGCTTGAATGGCTACGCGGCTGGATATTGACTGGATTTCCCTGGTTGAACCTGGGCTACAGTCAAGTCGGAGCGCCGCTGTCTGGGTTGGCGCCGTGGCTTGGTGTCTACGGTGTGACCTGGGCGACAGCACTGAGTGCCGCGCTGCTGCTGCAGACGGTGCGGGACCGAAGACGGCTGTGGAAATTGTATCTTCCTGTGTTTGCGTTAGTTTGGGTGGTTGGCTGGGTCGCGGGCACGGCCAACTTCGCGCGTCCCATCGGCCCGCCGCTGACCGTCGCGCTGGTGCAAGCGAACATAGCGCTCGGTCTTAAATGGCGCGATGAGTATCGCCCAGTGATTCTGGAGCGTTACCTCAAGTTGAGCGCCAAGTCGCCAGACGCCAAACTCGTTATCTGGCCGGAGGCGGCGATGCCGGCCTACCTCGACCAGATCGATCCCGCGTATATTGCGCGGCTCTACAAACAGTCGCAGCGACATGATCGCGACTTTCTCATTGGTGTGGTCGAACGGGATCTTGCCGCCGGCACTTTTTACAACAGCGTGGTAAGTATCGGCTCCAACAATAGCACCTATCGCAAGCAACATCTGGTTCCACTCGGCGAGTTTCTTCCCCTAAAAGGCATCATGAGTTGGTTACTTAACTATCTGCAAATCCCGATGTCGGATTTCACGGCTGGTCCTCGCGATCAAAGTCCTATGCGCGCGGCAGGGCAAGCGATCGCAGTCTCAATTTGCTATGAAGATGCGTTTGGACAAGAAGTCATACGCATGCTGCCGCAAGCATCGTTGTTGGTTAACGTGAGCGAAGATGCTTGGTTTGGTGATTCACTCGCGCCACACCAGCGCCTGCAAATGGCGCGTATGCGCGCTATGGAGACTGCGCGCACGGTTTTGCGCGTATCCAACACTGGTCTGTCGGCAATGATTAGCCCGCGTGGCGATATCGAAGCGCTTGCGCCCCAGTTCGTTCCGATGATGCTGCAAGTGCAGGCTCAGCCAATGCAAGGTGCCACGCCCTATGTCCGGCTCGGGAACTGGACCATCATAGCGACGATGGCTGCGCTCATCGTAATCGGGTGGCTCCGCGAAGGCGGGATGCTAGTTCTGGTGTGGTCGCGTAACCGGCGATCGAGAACAGAGCGTGTCGACAGCGAATCCCGCTAGAGTCTCGGTTGCCTGACCGTTAGTGCTATGGCACGCTTCTGACCACGTGTCGATGTATCATTTTGCTGCGATGGACGAGCGTTATCACTCAAAGAAAGTCGAACAAGCGGCCCAAGATTACTGGGAAAAGAACGACAGCTTTAGGGTCATAGAGGACCCAACGCGGGACAAGTTTTACTGCTTGTCCATGTTTCCCTACCCATCTGGGCGCCTGCATATGGGGCACGTGCGCAATTACACCATCGGCGATGTGATTAGCCGCTATCAACGCATGCAGGGCAAGAACGTCTTGCAACCCATGGGATGGGATGCTTTCGGCCTGCCCGCGGAGAACGCAGCGATCGAGAACAACGTGCCGCCGGCTAGATGGACACAGGAAAACATCGGCTACATGCGTACGCAGCTCAAGCGTCTAGGGTTCGGATACGATTGGAGCAGGGAGCTTGCAACCTGCAAGCCGGAGTATTATCGCTGGGAGCAGTGGCTGTTCACGCGTCTGTTCAGGAAGGGCCTTGCCTACAAAAAAACGGCTGCCGTCAACTGGTGTGACGACTGTAAAACAGTGTTGGCTAATGAGCAGGTGATCAATGGCCGTTGCTGGCGCTGCGACAGCATCGTCGAACGCATGGAAATTCCACAGTGGTTCATGAAGATATCGACCTATGCGGATGAACTGCTCGAATGTCTTGAGCGGCTCCCCGGTTGGCCCGAGCGTGTGCGCATCATGCAACGCAACTGGATTGGGCGCTCCGAAGGGGTGGAGATCGTGTTCCCCGTTGTCGGTCAAGATCAACCGCTAAAAGTATTTACTACGCGCCCAGACACGCTAATGGGCGCGACCTACATGGCAGTAGCACCGGAACACCCGCTTGCTCTGGAAGCAGCGGGCCGCCATCCAGCGGTAGCACAGTTCATCGCTGAATGCCGTAACGTAGCCGTGTCTGAGGCGGTCTTGGAAACGATGGAAAAGCGCGGCATCGATACCGGACGTGAAGCACTCCATCCAATTACCGGTGACAAACTACCGATATGGGTTGCGAACTTCGTGCTAATGGCCTATGGCGAGGGTGCCGTCATGGCGGTACCAGCGCATGACCACCGCGACCACGAATTTGCGAAGGAATACGGCCTGTTAATCAAGCAAGTGATACGCCCGCAAAACGGCGAAAATGTAGATATCGGCGAGGCAGCGTACGTAGAGCCGGGGGTACTAATCGATTCTGGCGAATTCAATGACCTTGCGTCGGCACAGGCGTTTGATGCGATTGCCGATCATCTGGAGCGTGAAAGCCGCGGTACGCGCCAGGTGCACTTTAGGCTGCGTGACTGGGGTGTCTCCCGCCAGCGCTACTGGGGTGCGCCGATACCTATCATCAACTGTTCGAAATGTGGACCTGTGCCCGTACCAGACGAGGACCTGCCTGTCGTGCTACCGGAGGATGTCGCGTTCGAAGGTGTGGGCTCGCCGCTGAAAAAAATGCCTGAGTTCTACCAGACGACGTGCCCGATCTGTGGCGGATCTGCCGAACGCGAGACCGATACCTTTGATACGTTTGTCGAGTCTTCATGGTACTACGCGCGTTATTGTTCTCCGGATAATGATCAAGCCATGCTCGACGAGCGCGCGCGTTATTGGCTTCCAGTGGATCAATACATTGGTGGGATCGAGCACGCGATTCTGCATCTTTTATATGCTCGCTTCTATCACAAGCTAATGCGCGATGCGGGCCTGATCGATAGTGAGGAGCCTTTCAGTAACCTACTCACGCAAGGTATGGTGCTGAAGGACGGGGCGAAGATGTCAAAGTCAAAAGGGAACACGGTCGACCCTCAGACACTGATTGACCAGTATGGTGCCGACACCGCACGTCTTTATATAACCTTTGCGTCACCTCCCGATCAATCGCTCGAATGGACAGACGAGGCTGTCGCCGGAGTGAACCGTTTTCTTAAACGTTTATGGATCCTGGCTTACGAGCACCATCAGTCCTCGGTGGAGGGAAACTCACTCGCCCAAAACGAAGGGCTTGATCTTGCCCGACTTGCGCCCGACCATGCGGACGCCTACCGGGAGATCCATAGTTTACTTCGGCAAGCGAACCACGATTTTCAGAAGTATCAATTCAACACTGTCGTGGCGGCAGGTATGAAGATGCTCAATATCCTGTCCGCCTTGCCGCGTGAGGTTCCTAATGGCAACTATCTATCAGCCGAGGAGGCTAATAAACGCATCGTACGTCAGGGATTGGAGATCTTGCTAAAGATACTATCGCCGATTGCACCACACATCACACATGCCTTGTGGCGCGAGTATGGTTTTGAAGGCGAGCTCTTGGATAGTCGTTGGCCCGAACCCGACCCACAGGCGCTCAAGCGTGACACGGTCGAGGTCGTTGTACAGGTCAACGGCAAGCTGCGCGGTCGTGTGTCCGTGCCTAGTGGCGCCGACAAAGATACCGTCCAACAGATCGCACTCGATGATGAAAACGTTTCTCGTCACGTAGGCGGCCGGCCTGTAAAGAAAGTCGTGGTGGTACCGGAGCGACTGGTCAATATTGTTATTTAATAGGAATGTGAAGCAGCAAATGGCAAAAAATAAGCCAACGCCGTTGATGGTAATTGTCGCTAGGATGTCGTCCTGGCGGGGTAGGCTTCAAACATCCTTCTTACTAGTCGCAACTTGCTATTTGCTGCTAATTTCTTCCGGATGCGGTTTCCATCTGCGCGGTCAGGCGGGCAAGGCCCCGCTGCCGGAGACGTTCAGCGTTATGCGTGTAAACGTTATTAACAGCCAGGTTGCTGGCGACTTCCTGCGGTTTGATATGAAGCGTGCGTTGAAAGGTGCGGGTGTAACGGTGGTTGACCGTGAGGATGAACGGGTGCCGAGCCTCAACCTTTATAACGAGCGCTCGGATGCTCGGGTAGTGACGGTTACCGAAGACGCTAGAGTCAGTGATTTTGTACTGCGTTATCAGGTCGCTTTCGACGTCACGGACAGAGCGGGGAAGCGAATCGTGGATCGGCAAACAATAACCCTGCAGAGAGTGTTCACGTTCGACAGATTCGCCGTGTTGGCCAAAGAACGGGAAGCACAGGAGACACGCAACCAAATGCGCGAAGATGCTGTACAGCAGATTATCCGCCGTTTGGCGGTACAGTCGTAGAGAATCGACGAGTCATTCGCATGCGAATCAATGCCAATCAACTTGAAGGCCGGCTAAAGCTTGGGCTTGCTAGTAGCTATTTGGTTTTCGGTGATGAACCGTTGTTAGTGGAAGAATGCTGTGCAGCGATACATTCAGCGGCGCAACGTGAGGGTTTCCTCGAGCGGACAGTGTTCAATGTGGAAAGCGGCTTTGATTGGAACGAACTACATGCGTCGGCACACACGCAATCATTGTTCTCGGCCCGTCGTCTGATTGAGCTGCGTCTTGCGTTGAGCCGACCCGGCGACGCGGGTACCAAGGCGTTGACCAAAATCGTCAATGCACCGCCACAAGATACGCTTCTACTTGTCGTCGCTGGCAGGCTCGACAAACGCGCGCAAGCCGCTGCCTGGGTTCGGGTCCTTGAACGCGCGGGACTGGTGGTCAGCGTTTACTCCTTGAGTAGGCGTGATCTCCCCGGCTGGGTAGCGCGCAGGATGCGCGCGCGGGATATCACTCCAACGCCCGAGGTGGTAGATGCACTGAGTTATCACTTTGAAGGAAACTTGCTTGGCGTGTCCCAGGAGATCGAAAAGCTGGCGCTGCTGCACGATTCAAAACGCATCGATCTAGATGACATAAAGGACAATCTTAGCGACAATGCCCGCTTCAGTGTGTTTGCGCTGGCTGATGCTTGCCTTGGTGGCGATCACGGTGCTGCTATACGGATTCTCGGGCGTTTGCGGGGGGAAGGCACGGACGCGGTATTGATATTACGCGTGCTGGCGCGAGAACTGCGCACACTAGGGCAGGTCGCTGTAAGGCTGGCCTTGGATGAGCAGGAGGAGACGGTTTTCGATGCTTATCAGATCTGGCCTCGCCGCCGGGCGCTTGTCAAACAGGCTGTGCGGCGCGGCGGCCCGGAGGAATGGTGCGATATGCTTAGCCGCGCGGCAAGGGTCGATCGGGTTCTTAAAGGTCGTCTTTCGGGTGATGTCTGGCTGGAACTGCAAGATCTGGTGATGGTGATGACTGGGCAGCGAACCTGGTCTCCCGGCGTAAGCGGAGTATGATGAAGGCGAATCATGGATAAGGCTTCTCAAGCGGCCCGTCGACCGGATGTCGCGGCCTATATGACTAATATTGGTCAACGGGCCCGGGCAGCAGCGCGTATCCTGAGTCGCCTTGAGCGCAACAGCAAGGATGATACTTTGATCGCAATCGCGGCCGCGATTGAAGAGGGACACGCTCGATTATTAGCTGAAAATAACAAAGATCTGAAGGCCGCTCGAGACGGTGGGTTGGATGCGGCACTACTCGATCGATTGGCTCTGGATCAGAATCGTATCAGGGCAATAACCGACGGGCTGCGTGAGATTGCGGCATTGCCCGATCCGGTGGGTGAGATTACCGAGTTAAGTTATCGCCCATCGGGAATTCAGGTCGGGCGCATGCGGGTACCGTTGGGGGTCATAGGAATTATCTACGAGTCCCGCCCTAACGTGACGGCAGATGCGGCAGGTCTATGTCTCAAGGCAGGTAACGCTGTGGTTCTGCGGGGTGGCTCCGAGGCGATTCGTTCCAATCGTGCAATCGCCGAGTGCATTGACCTTGGACTGACCCGGTCCGGATTACCTACGGATGCCGTTCAGGTAGTGGCTGTGACAGACCGTGCCGTTGTTCGCGAACTGATACGCATGCAAGAGTACGTAGACGTGATCGTGCCGCGCGGCGGAAAGGGGCTCATCGAACGGATAAGTCGAGAAGCGCTCGTACCCGTCATCAAACACCTCGATGGGGTGTGTCACGTCTATATCGATGATCATGCCGATATCGAAAAAGCGATAAAGATTGCCTTCAATGCGAAGACACAGCGTTATGGTACTTGCAACACAATGGAGACCTTGCTGGTTGCGCGAAGTATGGCGGCAAACGTACTGCCACAGCTTGCGCCGATGTATAGCGCAGAGGGTGTGAAATTGCGCGGCTGCGAACTAACCCAGGCGATATTGACGGACGTCAAACCGGCGACGACCGAGGACTGGAGGACCGAGTACCTTGCTCCGGTGCTTTCGATCCGTGTAGTCGAAAGCCTTGATGCAGCCATCGATCACATACAGGAGTATGGCTCCGCACACACCGAGGCGATTGTGACCGAGGATCTGGGGCGGGCAAGACGTTTCCTCCGGGAAGTAGACTCCAGCTCGGTTATGGTGAACGCTTCGACACGTTTTGCAGATGGTTACGAGTATGGTTTGGGAGCCGAGATCGGGATCAGCACAGACAAGCTCCACGCGCGCGGACCCGTTGGCCTTGAAGGCCTGACTTCGCAAAAGTTCATCGTGCTCGGTGATGGGCATACTAGAGGCTAGAAACTAGAAGGCGAAACCTCTTACCATCCGCAGCCCTCCGCACATCGATGCCCGTATTTTTGTCGTTTTTGTCTAGTTCCCGGTTTCGAGCCTCCAGTCTCTAGATGATCGGAATCCTCGGTGGCACCTTTGATCCGATCCACTACGGCCACCTACGCCCCGCCGAGCAGGTGTTACACGCGCTGCAGCTCAAGGAGGTACGCCTGATTCCTGCAGGTCGGCCACCACATCGCGCCGCGCCGGTTGCTTCAGCCGAAAACCGTCTGAAAATGGCCGAACTGGCGGTTACGGGGAGAGCAGGCTTGTGCGTGGACGATCGAGAAATCCGAAGTTCGGGTCCCTCTTACACTGTTTGTACGCTCGGTGGTCTACGCGCCGAGCTTGGTTCGCAATCATTGTGCCTATTAATAGGAATGGACGCATTCGTGGAGATCGAGTCTTGGTTTGAATGGAAACAGCTTTTCGAGTTCGCACACCTCGTGGTAATGGAACGTCCCGGGTCACCGAAGCTGGAGTCGGTATCGGATCTTCCCGAGTGGGCACGTAGGCGCGTTTGCGATAACGAAGCAGCGTTAATGCGCGAGAGCGCTGGCAAAATCGTGTTTCAAGCTGTCGATCCCCAACCCATTTCAGCGACCGCGATTCGTCGAATGATCAGCAAGGGCCATTGCCCACAGGGGTTAATTCCTGATTCTGTGTGGAGCTACATTCGCACCAATCACCTTTACGGCTACCGCGAGGAATGATGCGATCAGATAGACTTGTCGATCTAGCTCAGGACGTAGTGATTGATGCCAAAGGCGAAGATGTTCGTATCCTCGATGTTCGAAAAATTACGGACATCACCGATTATATGGTGGTTGTCACAGGTACCAGCAACCGCCACGTAATTTCTATAGCGGATAAAGTGACCGAGAAGATGATCGAGCGCAAATGCAAACCGATTGGCGTAGAAGGACTGAAAATAGGCGATTGGGTGCTGGTGGATTTCGGTGACGTTGTGATCCACGTTATGCGTTCGCAAGTGCGAGAATTCTACAGCCTTGAGAAACTCTGGAGTGGTGGAGAGAGCTCTGGTGCGGCGGAGGTTTAGAGCGGACTGCACATACACCTTTTTTGCGAAACGCATAGCGCGACGACCTTTACTGCACCCTAGCGTTGAACGAGCCGCCTGATGCAGATTCATATTGTTGCAGTGGGTGGTCGTGTGCCGGCCTGGGCCAATTCGGGGTTCGACGAGTACGCGAAGCGCATGCCTGGGCATTGCCGGGTGCGGCTGCACGAAGTGCCGGCAGGTAGGCGCACCAAAGGTAGCGCTATTGCGCGGTTGATCGATCAAGAATGTAAACGGCTCATTGCGCTGACGCCTAAAGGCTGCCAGACCATAGCCTTGGAGCGTACTGGGCAGCGGATCGATACAGAACTACTAGCGGTGGCGTTACGTTCTTGGTTGAACGACGGACAAGACATCGCGTTTTGGATCGGCGGGCCGGAGGGTTTGGCCCCGGACTGTATTGAGCACGCTGACAAAGTATGGTCCTTGTCGGCGTTAACATTTGCCCATCCTTTGGTTCGGGTGCTGGTGGCGGAACAGCTTTATCGCGCCTGGAGTATTGTTCACGGGCATCCGTACCACCGCGGGTAACCATGTATAGGTCTACGACAGGTACTGGCTATGCTTAACTAATAGGTTACCGGATCAATTGTACGGGTATTCCCTTCGTGTCACAGCTTTACCTTGCCTCAGGATCGCCACGGCGCGCTGAGCTATTACGCCAGCTGGGTATTGACTTCGAAGTTGTCGTGCCGGATGTTCAGGAGCTGCCGCGCAGCGGCGAATCACCCGAGCACTATGTGCGAAGGATGGCTGCCACAAAGGCCCAACGAGTTTGGCGGACTATCCACCAAGAAGGGAGTCCCGTGTACCCCGTGCTTGGCGCCGACACATGTGTGGTACTTGATGAGGAAATCCTAAGTAAACCGCGCGATCAAAGCGAGAGCGCTGGAATGCTACGCCGTCTGTCGGGCCGCGAGCATGTCGTTCTTACTGCAGTAACGGTCGTTGATACGGCGACGACGCGCTCAGCGCTCAGCACAAGTCGCGTTGCATTTCGATCACTAACGGAACGGGAAATTGGTCGTTACTGGCGAACTGGTGAGCCTGCTGACAAGGCGGGTGCGTATGCACTGCAGGGCTTGGGAGCCGCGTTTGTGAAAAAAATCGATGGCAGCTACTCCGGCGTAGTGGGGCTACCTCTGCATGAAGTGGCTCAGTTACTTAACGAGATCGGGATGGAAGTTTTGTGAGCGAGGAGATCCTCATAAACGTAACACCGCAGGAAACCCGTGTCGCGGTGGTGGAAAACGGCGTGCTCCAGGAACTGCATATTGAACGCACGCGCACGCGCGGGCTCGTCGGAAACATCTATAAGGGCAAGGTCGCACGCACTCTGCCGGGGATGCAAGCGGCCTTTATCGATATCGGCCTCGATCGGACAGCATTTTTGCATGCAGCGGATTGTAGACTCGTCATCGACGACCTAAACAAAGTCGAGGAACATACTCCGATAAATGAGCTGCTGCACGAGGGCCAGGAAGTGATCGCTCAGGTGTCCAAGGATCCGCTCGGAAACAAGGGCGCGCGACTGACAATGAACCTGACTTTGCCGGCTCGCTACCTGGTCTACATGCCGTTCAGCAACCATATCGGTATATCACAGAAGATTGAAGATGAATCTGAGCGTGAGCGTCTGCGAGAGCTTATCAGAGAAGCGACGGACAATGGCGCGGATGGAGGTTACATACTGCGTACTGTGGCAGAGACTGCAAATGAAGACGATCTGCAGACCGATATTCGGTATTTGCGACGAGCCTGGTCGGTTGTGCAGGCGCGGCTCAAGTCGTCGCCACGTAGCTCGCTCATCCATGCTGACTTACCGCTTGCGTTGCGGGCAATGCGCGACCTGGTTCGTGATAACGTGGAAAAGATCCGCATCGACTCACGCGAAACGTTCCAGCGAGCGAACGAGTTTGCGTGCGAGTGTATACCCGAGGTGAAAGATCGCATCGAGTACTACCCAGGAGAACGACCGATCTTTGACCTCTATTCAGTGGAAGACGAGATCCAGAAAGCGCTCGACCGCAAGGTACTGCTCAAATCAGGCGGGTACCTAATCATCGATCAGACCGAGGCTATGACCACGATTGATGTCAATACGGGCGCCTACGTTGGGCGTCGCACACTTGAGGAGACGTTGTTCAAGACAAACCTGGAAGCGGCGCAAGGGATGGCGAGGCAGCTGCGGCTGCGAAACATCGGGGGCATCATAATCGTTGACTTTATTGACATGGCAGACTTCGAGCACCGCCGCCAGGTCGTACGTGCGCTTGAAAAGGCGTTGGCGCGCGACCGCGCTAAGGTCTACATCGCAGAAATGTCTGCGCTAGGGCTGGTGGAAATCACACGCAAGCGGACTCGTGAAAGCCTCGAACGGTTGCTGTCCGAACCGTGCACGGTCTGTAATGGCCGCGGCACACTCAAAACTCCGCAGACGATCTGTTACGAAGTGTTTCGGGAGATTCTACGAGAAGCGCGCCAGTTCGAGGCAAACCAATATTTGGTCCTTGCCTCGCAGGTTGTCATTGACATGTTGTTGGATGAGGAGGCAGACAGTCTCGCCAACCTACAAGAGTTCATTGGAAAGCCTGTTCAACTTCAAGTGGAACCGCTTTACTACCAAGAGCAGTACGATATCGTTTTGACGTAAGGTGTAGGGAACATCTCCCACAACTAAGCTTTAAATAGGGGCCAACGCAAATCATATGCACCGCTTTCGCCGTTATGCGTTTCACATAGGCAGGTTTACCGTGCACGTTGGTCGCTGGACTTGGTATACAGCGGCTGCACTCCTGGCGGTGATGGCTGTCGTTTTTACCGTTGCCCGCATCGGGCTCCCCGCGCTTGCTGAGAAGAGAACTGAAATAGAAAACTTTATTAGCGCGCAGTCGAGCTATCCTGTCCGCATCGGCGATCTCGAAACCTACTGGCGCGGACTGCGGCCGGGACTGCGCATCAAAAAGCTTGAGATCTTTTCATCGTCGGATCTGACTCGGGCAGTTCAATTGGCTGAGGTGCGTGTCAGCCTGGCGCTGCTGCCACTCCTATGGGGAGAGCTGCAAATAAACAGCCTGGTTGTAGTCAATCCCAGCCTTGCGTTAGAACGACTTGCGGACGGCCGTCTACGCGTTACCGGCTTTGAGCCTCTAGCTATGCGTGAGCGGTCAGAGAACGGGAAGCTGCTTCCCTGGTTGCTTGATCAAAAACAACTGATCATAGAAGACGGTGAGCTGCAATGGTTTGATCACCAGGCAGGGCGCCAAGGTTTCTATCTGTCGAAGATCAACGTCAATCTTCACAACAAAGGCAACCACCACGAACTTGGGATCACTGCCGATTTCCCGCAGGAATTGTGCACCGATTGTTCGCTTGTCCTCGAGCTGAACGGTAATCCCGCGACATCCAAAGTTTGGGATGGCAAGATCTTTCTCAAGGCTATCGGGATTGATCTAGCTAGGCTACCGGCGATCGTACGTGACGCATTGCCGAAACATGTTGCCGGTAAATTTGATCTGCAGCTATGGACAACCTGGCGCGACGGTAAGCTGCTAGCAGCTAACGGCGACGCTAGCGTATCTCGATTGGCGTTGCCGATTAAGTCGCTCGATGCTCCGCTTGCTGTACGCGAGGCGCGAGCGCGTCTGCAGTGGAAAAAACGGGGGGGCTTTTGGGAGCTTAATCTGGAGGATCTTTGGTTGGGGCTGAGCGGTCCGGCATGGTCCGCCGGCAATGTGCAATTGAAGCAAGACCCGAGGGGTCGGACGATAGAAGTCAGTCGTTTAGACATACAGGATGTTGCGACGTTTCTCACAGGGTTGGGCCTCAAGAATAAATATGTGCAGACGCTTAAGGTGGTTAACCCACGTGGCAAGTTGCACGGACTCAAACTCAGGATCGATGGTGACGGTACCAAGCCCGATGATTTCAGTCTCCAGGCCAGAGTCGATGGCTTTGTGAGCGAGCCGTTTCGAAAAATTCCTGGTGTAACCGGGATAACAGGACAGTTGAGCGCGCGCGGACAGGCCGGCACTTTCTTGCTCGATAGTAAAAACCTGACACTATCGGCACCGCATGTCTTCAGGGTGCCACTCGATTTCGGCAAGGTAACAGCACATGTAGGCTGGGCGCTCAGTTCGAAGGAAGTACATGTAATAGGCGAAAACGTGCGCGTAAACGCAGAGGATGGGCAAGGCGAGGGTCAAGTCGAGCTGCGAGTGCCGTTGGATCGATCGAAAAAACCCTATATCAATCTGCGCGCCACTTTCAAGGACGGCAACGGTGCCCACGCAAGCCGCTATTACCCGATCAACCTACTCACCGACAAAACCGTGGCTTGGCTTGATGACTCGCTTGTGTCCGGGTTTGTGACGAGTGGGCAAGTTATCTACGATGGCAACGTTGCGGATTTCCCCTTTCGCGATGGCAATGGCGAGTTCGAAGTGGTGGCCCATGTTCGTGATGGCGTATTTAGCTACTTGCCCGGTTGGGTTCCGGTGACTGGGGCTGAGGCCGATGTACGCTTCAGAAACAACAAAATGCTTATCACCGGGCATCGCGGCAAGGTCGGAGACTTGGATGTTGAACAAGTGATTGTGAGCGCCGATGATCTGCGCAAGCACGGGGAATCGATCGTGAAGGTCACTGCTACAGGTAACGGCCCCGTGCCGGAAGCACTGAGCATTCTGCGCAACAATCCGATCGCGCGAAATAAGAAAAGCTGGGCTTCATACTTCGGCCTCGGATTCGACGTTGATGGCCATGGTGTGCTTGATCTACGGTTAACCATACCGATTCGGCATGCGAGCGCATTCTCACTCGATGGCGAGTATCTCGTAGAACGTGGAACCCTGTCGTTTCGCGTACCGCGCCTGAGGGCGGAAAACGTCCACGGTACAGTGCGCTTCAACAAAGACGGCCCAACCACAGGGACCTTGCGAGGCCGATTCCTCGGGGGCAATGCGGTTGTGGATCTAGAGGGCCAGGGGCTAGAGGGTATCCAGGACACGCATCTCTCTGGCCGCGGAACGTTCACGGCGACGGGCTTAGCACGGGCGCTTCAATGGCCGATCGATGACTACCTAAAGGGGTCGAGCGCATGGGCTGGGACCATGCTCCTGCGACCCGGTTTTGATCGCCTTGATGTCCAAGCGAATCTGCGCGGTATTGAGAGCACCTTACCTGCTCCGCTCTACAAACCAAAAGATGAGTCGGTACCCTTAACGCTGGTTTCGAAACGAAGCGCGCCCGATAAGCGCCGTCTCAGTATTGACGCCGGCGAGCGCATCGCTGCGCGCCTTAACTTCACGCGGCAGGAGGAGGACTGGACGTTTGTGCGCGGAGTCGTTGGCGTGGGTGTAGGGAAGCTGAAGTGGCCGTTGGCACGGGGACTGCAAATCAAAGCACGAGGCAGGCATGCGGACGCTGACGCCTGGCTCCAAGTCTTGCGGGTTGGACGCGGTACCGGGATGCCGGCGTTTATCAAACGCTTTAGCGCTCAGTTCGATTCTGTGTTTCTGTTGAATCGTCAATGTGGAGCGTTGCGTCTCGATCTTGCCAGAAAGGGCTACGTTTGGAGCGGCGCGATGGGGGGCGACTCGCTTGAAGGACAAATACGGATCACAGAGCGCTTGGGTGGACCGCCCGACATCGAGCTGGATATGGCGCGGCTCGTCATTCGTGAAAAGAAGCCTGAGGCGGGGACGACCTTGAAAAATCCGCGCGATCTACCCGGGGTCATATTGAAGGCAAAGTCGTTAGCGTACAAAGATCGGAAACTCGGCGCACTTGACTTTGAAGCTATTCCGCGCGATCTCGGCTGGCAGATAGTGCGTTTAGAGCTTACGCGTCCCGAAACACGGGTGTCGCTTAAGGGCGATTGGTTGGCGATCGGTGAGGAGCAAGTGACCGAGCTGGCGCTGCAGATCAACAGCACCAACTTCGGTGAGACATTACAGGCCTGGGGTGTTCCCGATCGGCTTGAGGGCAGTGAGTTGGAGGCAAAGTCGAGTCTATCGTGGCGAGGCTCGCCCTTGGATCCGGTAGTCGCTACGCTCGATGGCAATGTGGAACTCTTGGCGAAGAACGGACGCCTGCCTCAGATCGAACGGGGGGCAGGCCGCCTACTGGGGGTGCTCGACTTCACATCATTTGGGAATTTGTCCCAGCAGTTTGAAAAAGGGCTGCCGTTCAACACCGCGAAGGGCAGCTTTGCCATCGAGAACGGTGACGCCTACACGCACAACTCCTACTTGAAAGGCTCGGCCGTGCACATTTCCTTCAACGGCCGTGTCGGAATCGCCGCCCGCGACTATGATATGGCTATGCGAGTGGTGCCAAAGTTTGGGACCAATATCGTGCTCTGGGGTGTGCTGCCGCAGGTGGGCATGGCGCTGTTGGCGTTAGAGAAACTGTTCGAAAAACCCGTTTCCAAAAGTACACGTATGACTTATGTGGTTACGGGGTCCTGGGATAACCCGACCATCAACCGCCTTGGTGAGAAAAGCCCCGCGCCCAAATTGGAGGAACTCCAAGACGGCGGAAATTGAACCGGATGAATGGGTTAATGCTCGATGGTATTCTAGCATCGATGCTTGTGCGACCCCTGACATTGTGCGTCCTGCTGCTCTTGCCCGCACCGTTGTTGGCGGAGCGGGTCACCATTACTGCTGATCAGTGGGCGCGGCCGCGTAGCGGCGAAACGATCGCTAGGCTTGGTTTGTTGCACAGAGTCGTTCAGGAGCTTGATGCGCAGCCAGATCGTCAAATCGTGATCCGCCATGCGAGAGGCGAAAATGGTACCCTGTGGGCCGCGGAGCTGCGCTCTTGGCTCGTGTCGCTCGGGGTGTCGTCGAAGCGGATCAGCCTCGCGACTGGCCTTAAAGACAAAAGCGTCATCGTCGTGGAGACCACCCCTTAGAGCTGTAACGATGAGTAAGATTGTGGCAGTACAGATGACATCCAGTCCGGATGTCGCGGCCAATCTCGATGAGGCCGCAAAGCTAGTCGGCGATGCGGTCGCCGCTGGCGCCGACATGGTGGTGCTGCCTGAGAATTTCGCCGTCATGCCGATGAAAGACAGCGATCGCCTGGCGGCGAAAGAGAAGAATGGAAGCGGGCCTATACAGGATTTCCTCGCTGATCAAGCGCGTCGTCATCGCATCTGGCTTGTGGGCGGGACAATCCCGTTGGAGGCGGGTCAGGATGATAAGGTGCGGGCGACATGCCTGTTGTTCGATTCTTCTGGCGAGCGTGTCGCGCGCTACGACAAGGTCCACTTGTTTGACGTCAAGCTGGAGAACGGTGAGGAATACCAGGAGTCCAGTACCATTGAGGCCGGTGCTGAAGTCGTCGTCGTTGACACGCCGCTTGGCAGGCTGGGATTGGCGGTTTGTTACGATCTGCGTTTTCCCGAGCTATTTCGGCAAATGTTGGATCAGGGTGCCGAGATATTTACGCTACCGTCGGCATTCACTGCGATAACCGGCAAGGCGCATTGGGAGATTTTGATACGCGCACGCGCGATAGAGAATCTGGCGTTCGTCGTCGCTCCCGGCCAGGGGGGCTGTCATGCCAACGGGCGTGAGACCCACGGTGACTCGATGATTGTTAGTCCTTGGGGGGAGATTCTCGCTCGCCACTCCCAAGGGATCGGATTCATCCTAGCAGAGATTGACCGCGGCCGGCTGCAAACCTTGCGCGCCGGTCTACCCAGTATTGATCACCGGAGATTGGAACATGGCAGGGTTGTTGGAAAAGGCAAGGGCGTCCTTGCTAGAACCCGCGGGGATCGACGAAAACGAGCTTGAGCGACTGATGGGTCGTCTATTGGCCCACCAGATCGACTACGCCGATCTGTACTTCCAGTATCGCCGCCACGAGTCGTGGTCGCTGGAAGAGAGCAAGGTCAAGTCAGGAAGTCACACGATCGATCAAGGCGTAGGCGTACGCGCGGTAAGCCAAGAGAAAACGGGGTTTGCCTATTCCGATGAGATCGGGTTACCGACACTATTAGAGGCCGCGGGTGCCGCGCGCGCGATCGCGCACCAAGGCGGCAGCGCTCAGGTGCCGACCCGATGGGAGGGCGGAAGCGGATTAGAACTGTACCCACCGACCGACCCGCTTGGCAGCCTTCCGGATGCATCCAAGATCAAGCTCTTGGAGGATGTTGAAGCCGAAGCCCGGCGCCAAGACGCAGGAGTCAAGCAGGTCATGGCGAGCCTGTCGGCCGTCCATGAAGTAGTGCTGGTTGCGCGAAGTGATGGCCTGTTGGCAGCCGATGTACGTCCACTGGTGCGCCTCAACGTTTTGGTGATTGCCGAGCAAAACGGCCGACGCGAGCAAGGTGTAGCAGGGGGAGGTGGCCGGGTCGATTACCAACACTTTATGGACAAGGACACAGCACTGGGCTATGCGCGTGAGGCAGCCCGCCAAGCGTTGGTCAATTTGGAGGCTGTTGCTGCTCCGGCCGGGTCATTGCTGGTGGTGCTCGGACCCGGGTGGCCTGGCGTTTTGCTGCATGAGGCGATTGGCCATGGCCTTGAGGGTGACTTCAATCGCAAGGGAACATCTGCGTTCGCCGGCCGAATCGGCGAGCAGGTGGCAACCAAGGCGTGCAGCGTGGTAGACGATGGAACGCTTTTTGGACGCCGCGGTTCTCTAAATGTCGACGACGAGGGCACACCGACGCAGGAAACTGTATTGATTGAGAATGGCATTCTCAAGCAATACATGCAGGATACGTTGAACGCGCGCCTAATGGGTATGACACCCACTGGAAACGGAAGGCGGGAATCGTATGCTCATGTGCCGATGCCTCGCATGACTAACACTTATATGAGAGCGAACGATGTTGATCCGCAGGAGATCATTGCTTCAGTAGATAAAGGAATCTACGCGGTCAACTTTGGCGGTGGCCAGGTCGATATCACATCTGGCAAGTTCGTTTTCTCGGCGAGCGAGGCCTATTTGATCGAAAAGGGTAGAGCGACTCAACCAATCAAAGGCGCTACTCTGATCGGCAACGGACCAGATGTGCTAACCCGCGTCAGTATGGTAGGTAACGACCTCAAGCTCGACACCGGTGTCGGCACTTGTGGCAAAGAAGGACAAAGCGTTCCCGTCGGCGTAGGTCAGCCGACCCTGCGAATCGACGGTATTACCGTAGGTGGGACACAAGGTTAAGATACATGAATAACGCATCAGATATCGCCACAAAGCAAGAGTCGTTAACCGGTCTAGTGGGCAAGATTCTGCAGGAGGCGCAGCGTCAAGGCGCGAGCGCAGCGGAGGCCGCTGTTAGCATGGGTGAGGGTCTGTCTGTGACGGTTCGTCTCGGTGAGGTCGAGACCGTCGAGCATAATCGCGACCGCGATCTGGGGTTGACGGTGTATTTCGGACAGAGGAGCGGCTCTGCCAGCACGTCAGATTTCGGTGACGCCGCTATCGCTGACACTGCGCGCGCGGCCTGCTCGATAGCAAAGTACATAGCCGCAGACGAGTGTGCCGGCCTCGCTGACCCCGAGCGACTGGCTCAAGATCTGCCTGAACTGGATTTATACCACCCCTGGCGCCCGGGTACCGACGAGGCGATTGAGTTAGCGCGTAACTGCGAGGACGCTGGGCGCAAGGTTGACCGCAAGATTAAGAACTCCGAGGGAGCCACGGTCTCCACTCAAGAAGGAGTGGACGTGTACGGCAATACTAACGGTTTCTTGGGTGTGATACCTACTACGCGCCACAGCATGAGCTGCAGCGTAATTGCCCAAACAAACGGCGACGGGATGCAAAGAGATTATTGGTATTCTGTGGCGCGTGATGCAGCCGATCTTGAGACCGGGCGAGAGGTAGGCGAGATGGCGGGCCGTCGGGCACTGCGGCGTTTAGGTGCACGCAAGCTCAGTACGCGTGAGATCCCAGTTATCTATGAGGCGCCGATCGCGAGTTCGCTGCTGTCGCATTTCGTTGGCGCCGTGCGGGGAGCCAGCCTTTATCGCGAGGCATCGTTTCTCCTCGATCACGTCGGAAAGTCGGTGTTTGCTAATCACGTGCGCATTTTTGAGCAACCACATTTAAAGAAGGCGCTGGGGAGCACACCGTTTGACAACGAAGGTGTAGCGACATCAGAGAGTGATCTTGTTACGGACGGCGTGCTACAACGCTATGTACTTGATTCGTACTCGGCACGCAAGCTTGGCTTGCAAACGACCGGTAATGCCGGCGGTGTTCACAATCTAACCGTCGTCTCAGGGCAGCACGATCTCGGAGGGCTGTTACGCGAAATGCACGCGGGCTTGCTAGTTACTGAACTGATCGGTTTCGGCGTGAATATTGTCACGGGCGACTACTCAAGAGGGGCTGCTGGTTTTTGGGTTGAGGGTGGTGAAATTCAATATCCAGTCGAAGAGATCACGATCGCCGGCAACCTTAAGGATATGTACATGGGAATACTTGCCGTGGGCAAGGATGTCGACACCCGGGGTAATATACGGAGTGGCTCGATACTTGTCGGGAATATGACAGTCGCTGGGAGCTAGCCGCCGGCCAATCATCTGCCGCCTTCCTTAACTCCCAAGGCAGCTCGGAGGAGAGCGGCTTTGTCTTCCCTATCGAACTAACAAGCGGGCGCTCTTTGTCGTCCATCCGCTCCCGCCGAGGCCTTTGTCGACCCCAGTATCGTTGTTGACCACTGTCGGTTTCGCCGACGGCCTGTGAATTCGTATCTATCGTCACGCCAGAAAGTGGGCCGCCCAATGTTAGAATGCTTGCCCCGGCCACTGCGAAGAAATAGAAAATCCGTCTGACAAAAACCATGACAACAGCATCGTCGCAAGAGCACTCCGATACCATCAAGGACGTGATCGACGCGTTGGAAAACGGCCGTGTCGAACAGATCAGCCGCATTCTGGCAGATCTCCACCCAGCCGATATTGGCCATCTGCTCGAAGCGATTCCGCCTGACCAACGTCTCGAGCTTTGGCGTCAAGTCGATCCTCAGATAATGGGCGAGGCTCTGCTTGAAGTTCCTGAAGAGGTGCGGACTGACCTGCTTGAGGCGATGGACCATGCATCCCTGATCACCGCAGTTCAGGCCCTCGATACGGACGACGTTGCCGACCTCTTGCCAGAGTTATCAGCCGAAGCTACCGCCGAGATCTTGTTTTTTATGGACAAACAGGATCGGCAGCGGCTGGACGCGGTCTTGTCTTATCCTCAGGACACAGCTGGTGGCCTCATGAATGTGGATGCTGTGACTGTGAGGGAGAACATCAGCTTGCAGGTGGTATTCCGCTATCTACGACTCCGGGGAGAACTTCCCGAGAACATGAACGAATTGTACGTCGTCGATAAGGCGCACCGCCTGGTCGGCACGTTGCCGATAGCAAAGATGCTAACCACGGATCCAAAGGGGCTAGTGAGTGAAGCGATGGACGGGCAGCCTTTTAGGTTTCTCGCGCTCACGCCAGACAAGGAGGTCGCTACCGGCTTTGAGGACTACGATTTGGTTACAGCACCTGTTGTCGACGACGACGGCAAGTTGGTAGGCCGCATTACGGTGGACGATGTCGTCGACGTTATTCGTGAGGAAGCGGATCACTCATTGATGGCACCAGCTGGTCTAAGCGATGAGGTCGATATCTTAGGCCCAGTGGCCCGTAGCGCGCGAAACCGGGCATTATGGCTCGGAGTAAACCTGATCACAGCCATCATTGCTTCGGTGGTGATTGGGCTATTCGAGGGGACCATAGAGAAAGTGGTCGCACTTGCCGTGCTCATGCCAATCGTTGCCAGCATGGGCGGTAACGCGGGGACTCAGACCGTGACTCTAGTGGTGCGCGGGTTGGCATTAGGGACGATTACCGATGCCAATGCACGCAGAGTGCTGACGAAAGAACTGTTGGTTGGTGTTTTGAACAGCATGCTGTGGGCATTTATTGTTGCGCTCGTAGCTGTTGTGTGGTTCAAACATCTTGGCCTTGGACTGGTGATCGCGCTGGCGATGGTCATTAATTTACTGTTCGCTGCGTTGGCGGGGGTGATCATCCCTGTTACGGTCCGCCGGTTCGGTATCGATCCGGCGCTGGCGAGCGGTGTAGCACTGACTACCGTCACCGACGTTGTCGGGTTCTTCGCTTTCTTGGGGCTCGCCACCGTGTTTCTAATTTGACCTCGATGACCGTCCTACTCTTGTTAACTAGATCAGTAATCCGGCAGAGAGGCACGGCTCATTCCCTCCAGCCGACCCTTCATCCGCTAAACTTGCTGTGATGAGGTTTTTGTGATTCTCTGAACATAGAATGGTACCTAATGGTCTGAAACTACTTAAGAAAGCCGTCCAGGAGTGTCGCTGCCTGGCCGTGCGCTATGGCGACAAAGAAGGGGTGCGGGTGGTGGAGCCGCATGCCGTCTATGCCGACGATCACGGTGAGGTCGTGGTGGATTGCTTTCAGACCCGCGGCCATTCTTCATCGGGGAGACAACCGCCGTTCTGGCGGCCACTGCGGCTTAAGAAGATCTCCGCGCTATCGCTGCTTAAGCAACACTTCGCGCCACGCGTAGAGGAGGGATTTAGTGCCGAAAAGCCCAGATACAAGCGCGGGCTGATTGCCATCGTCGATGATGGCAGGCCAACTTTTCTATACTCGGCCGAGGCCCTGCGCGAGATGGGTCCGTTCCTCCCCGAAGACATGCGCAAGTATCACTAACTAGTAGATACTTATCAGGCGCCGCTCGGCGCATCATTCACCTCGTCAAACATACTATGTAGTTCATCCCCTGCGATGTCGTCTCGCGTAAAAATCAGCACGCCAATCATCCGATCTCGCGATCCCTTATCTGCGTGGTTACTCCTTTCTTACTGAAGTGCTCGGCCAGCTTCCGAACAATGTACACGGACCGATGTTGTCCGCCGGTGCAACCGATCGCGACCGTCATGTAGCTGCGAGGCTCGCGCTCAAAATAGGGTAACCACTCCTCGAGGAACTTGCATATATGGTCGAGCATTTTGTCGGTCTCAGGGTGGCGTTCCAGAAATTCGACTACTGGGCCGTCAATACCCGTGAACTTTCGCAGTTCGGCCTCCCAATAGGGATTGGGCAAACACCGCACGTCAAAGACGAAATCGGCGTCTAAGGGCGTGCCGTGCTTGAACCCGAACGACTCAAACAGCACGGTAATGCCTTCAGTTTCCGAAGTGCCGGCGAAATCGTGCATCTGCTGACGCAGTTCGTAGGGGGTGGTGTGGGTCGTGTCGATGCGCAACACGGCCGCAAAAGAGATTGGTTCGAGCAACTGCTTTTCGAGCTGAATCCCCTCTAGCAGCGAAGTGTTCTCGTCCGTCAGGGGGTGTTTGCGGCGCGTTTGTTTGAACCGCTTGACGAGCACTGTTTCCTCGGCTTCGAGGAAAACGATCCGGTAGCGAATCCCCAGCGCTTGTAACGATTTCAAACTCGCGGGGACGTCATCAAGGAAAGCTCGATTACGTGCGTCTATACCTACGGCGACATTCCTTAGCGAGTCGCTCTGTGTATCAACGACCTGCTTGGCAACATGGGACAACATGGCAGCTGGGAGATTGTCGATGCAGTAGAAGCCCATGTCTTCTAGGGCTTGCAACGCGATGCTCTTCCCAGAACCCGAGAGCCCGCTGATAATGAAAAACGTCATCTCTGCTTCGATCTAGAAATGATCGCCTGCTGTTTCTGCATGAAATCGTTCATCGAATTAATGCCCCGCATCTGCAGAATACAGCGCGTGTCGCCGATTCCAAGAGCAGCGCCAGATTGCCCGCTGCGCAACGAACAGGACAACCTACCGGGTACCTTGCCCGCTGCGCGACGTCAGCCGACCTTACGGTTGGTCACATCGTTGCAGTTCGTGAGCAAGTGATAGATTTCTTGGGAGCTTTTGGCGCCCAAAAGCCTGTCGCACAGATCCTGATCCCGGAGGATGGTAGCAAGCGCGGCCAGCGCTCGTAGATGCTCTTCGTTGGTATCTTCAGGGACGAGCAGGGCGAAAACCATTTTGATCGGTTCGCCATCCAGCGCGTCGTAGTCGATATCCTGCGCGAGCGTGGCGAAGGCTCCGACCGGCTTCTTCAGTCCCTTTACCCTCCCATGCGGGAGAGCCACACCGTTCCCTATACAGGTGCTGCCGAGGCGCTCTCGTTCAACGAGCGAATGAAATACCGTGTCTTGATCAAGATCCACCTCATCATCGCGCAACAACGTACTGATCTTTTCGAACACACGCTTTTTGCTCGATACGGACATGCACGAGGTGATCCGTTCTGGCGTAATAATGTCACGAATCTGCATATACAAAAGTTTACATGCTTATTGTTTGTACAAATGGGAAGGCACCCTAACATTGTCTTGAACCGTCCCTACGCGCTTTTCGGTTTTTTGACACCCTTGTCATTTCGATGATGATTCGTTGTAGTCTTTTCCTTATGTTTTAAGATTTGACGATCGAGTTTGTCAGCTAGGAAGTCGATCGCTGCGTACATAGTATCGCCTTCTGCGTTCGCATGTAGCGTAGCACCCCTAGTATGAATCGTTGCCTCTGCCTTGTGCCGGTTCTTTTCGACATGTAAGACGACGTTGGTCTTAGTTACGTGATCAAAGTGTCGTTGGATGCGTCCCAATTTGGCGGACGCGTAGTTGCGTAGAGGTTCCGTAATGAGCATCTGTTGACCGCTCACGGTGATCTGCATCGATGTTTCTCCGATTCTTAAATGAGCGATTTTCTCTGATTGGAGGGCGGGATGTTCATAGATTCACGATACTTCGCTACCGTACGTCTTGCAACGTTTATACCTTGTTCCTCGAGGATCTTGGCGATCTTGCTGTCGCTGATTGGTTTGGACGATGGCTCATTCTCGATCAGTTTTTTTATCAGCGAGCGAATCGCGGTGGCGGAGCAGGTTCCTCCGTCGGCCGTGCTAACGTGACTCGAGAAGAAATACTTCAGCTCAAAGATACCTCTCGGGCTGAGCATATATTTGCTCGTCGTCACGCGAGATATGGTTGATTCATGCATTCCCACAGATTCGGCGATGTCATGCAGTACCAGCGGTTTCATCGCTTCGGGTCCATGTTCAAAGAAAGCGCGTTGGCGGTCCACAATCGTGCGGGCGACTTTAAGCAGTGTGTCGTTCCGGCTGTTAAGGCTTTTGATGAACCAGCGCGCCTGCTGCAACTGATCCTGTAGATACTTATTGTCCGCGCTGGTATCCCCACGGGTGATAAGTTTTTCGTATTCTCTGTTAATCCGCAAACGCGGAGAAACGTCGCTGTTCATCTCAGCGCGCCAAACGCCTCTGTATTTTCGCACGATAATGTCTGGGACGATGTAGTTAGTCTGTGCTGCCTGTACGCGCGCACCGGGCCGCGGATTGAGTCCCCTTATTAGCAACACAGCCTGCTGCAGGTCTTCCTGCTTAAACTTGGTCTGACGGCGTAGCTGGGTATAGTCGCGGTTAGCTAACAGCGTTAGGTACTCTGGGCGTGCAAGCGCATGTGCTTGCTGTAAGTAGGGTGTAGTGGGATCCATTGTGCGAAGCTGAAGTCGCAAGCACTCGCTAAGATCTCGTGCGGCCACACCGGCAGGATCGAAGTTTTGGACCTGGTGAAGAACGGCCCCAATTTCATCCAGTTCCATTTCTTCTCCCTTGTCCAAAATTTGTCTGATCTCTTCCAGTGTGCAGGTGAGGTATCCGTCCTCGTTTATAGAATCGATAATCGCAAGCGCGATCTCTCGATCTGAGTCTGAAAACGGAGTCATCTGCATCTGCCAATGCAGGTGATCTCGCAGGGTCAGTGGCCGGCTGTTGCGAGCATCAATGTCGGGCAGATCGTCGCCGTCAACCCGCGACGCACCAGCCGTCGGAACGTCATAGGTATCGCCCCAATCCGTGTCACCGCCAGCGGCATCGTCGAGGTCCCGGCGGTCCATTTCCATGTCAGTGGGCTGCAGCGAGCCACTTTCTGGCAACATGTTATCGCCCTGCTGTTCAACGTCAGACGATGAGTTGTCTGCCTTTTGCTCAGAGGGCTCGTCTTGACTCTCTTCGAGCAGCGGATTGGTTTCTAGTGCCTCTTGGATCTCTTGCTGGAGTTCTATAGAGGATAACTGCAGCAGACGTATCGCCTGCTGCAGCTGCGGCGTGATCGTCAGGTGCTGACCTAGCTGTAGATCTAGGGACTGCTTCATCAAGTGAAACCTAGCGTATCGCCAACTGGTCTTTGGTCAGGTTCAAACCTTTTCGTTCGCTAATGCTATTGAATTTTAGTCCAGTTCCCTCCGGACTTGTCTACACCTGCGCGTAGGTTCGTTTTGCCGGTCCATGGTAAAAGGGGCGGGACTTGCGCCAACGAGCGCACCTGCGCGCAACCTTTAGAGCCGGAAGTCGTCCCCGAGATAGACTTTCCGGACACTTTCATTATATAGGATATCCTGTGGGGTGCCCGCCGTCAGGACCTGTCCGTCACTGAGAATATAGGCCCGGTCACAGATCTTCAGCGTTTCCCGCACGTTGTGGTCGGTGATTAACACACCGATCCCGAGCTCCTGTAAGTGTCTGATTAACTGTTGAATCTCTACAATCGAGATCGGGTCTACCCCTGCAAACGGCTCGTCAAGCAACATAAAGCATGGCTCGCTCGCGAGTGCGCGCGCGATCTCCACCCGCCTACGCTCGCCGCCAGATAAGCTAACGCCGAGAGACTCGCGCCGATCAGTGATACTGAGTTCTTGTAACAATTGCTCTAATCGCTCGGCCCGCTGTTCTTTCTTTAAGTCTTCGCGTGTCTCGAGTATCGCGAGAATGTTTTCTTCAACTGTGAGTCTACGAAATACTGACGGTTCCTGAGGGAGGTACCCTAACCCGAGCTTGGCACGTTTGTGCATCGGCAGCTGGCTGATGGACGCACCATCAAGCTTGATCTCGCCACTGTCCATGGGAATCAGGCCCACGATCATATAAAAGCATGTTGTCTTGCCAGCGCCGTTAGGCCCAAGCAGACCAACTGCATCGCCAGTATTTATGTCCAACGATACATCATCGACAACGCGCCGCCCTTTATACTGTTTGCCGAGGTGTAAAGCCGACAGCGTGCTCACTTCTTCTTGGCTCGGCTCTTGGCGGCGCTTTTGGGTCGACCTTGCGGTGCGAGAAATATAGAGCAGCGGCGTTGTTCCTTCACACCTGTGGCAACGACCTTCCGTGTCTTCAAATCATAGTTGAGTTCAGGACAACGAAGTTCGGAGCCACGCTGCTGTAGCCTGACATTACCAAACATGTCCAGCTTCCCGGCGATGACGTAGTACTTAAGGCGATCCGACGTCGCATGCATAGCGTCATCGGCGTTCGCTGCTGGGCGATGGTCCACGGTCACCGGTTTGCCGAAGGCGTCGAAAGTATCGATCTCTCCTCCCTTCATCTTCGCTTTTACCAGGTCTGCTTCTATGGACAGCGCGCCATCAACCATCGAGACGTCGCCCTTGTACACGGCAACCCCCGTCCGATCATCCATTTCTATTGTGCGGGCGTAAACTCGTATCGGTTCACCGGTGTTTCCCTCGGCAGCATTGGACTCTGTGATCGTAACGGATACCACCAATAGTAGAAAAAGCCCTAGAATGTTCGTCTTACCGGTTTGCATTTTTCGGTTGTGCTCTGAACTGAAATGCGAACGCATCAGTTCAATAGTATGCGCATCTCGTTGGTCGTCATTTCGGTCTGCCTTTCTGAAGAGCTCCATTCTCTAAGCATCCGCACGTTCCCGGTCATGACGATCTCCTTTTTTTGTCTATTGAGCAAACCCAAATCGGCCCATGTGTGCACGGGTGCGCGACTGATATCGTACTGTATGAGGTGGGGGTTAGTTAACCGCGTTGTGTCATTGTGTGGATAATGCTCCATTGATTCCGCTGCCAACGTATACTTACGCATACCCTCGGCATTCATAACGGCTGCCCGGAAGTTGTCCATCGTGTAGTCGGGATCGTCGGTGCTCCTGGCAAGCAGAGGTGGTTGTCCTTCTGTAATCGTTTGTGCGAGCCACCACGACGTGAGCGCTGCGACTACCAAAAAGGTCCCTAGCAGAGCCCTTTTAAGATTCCATCTCATGCTTCGTTCCGGGTGTAAGTGAGATAGGTCACAGATAGCGATGGATCATGGCAGCATACTTTCCCTGCGCGTACATAACCATGTCGCACAGCTCGCGCACGGCTCCCATACCACCAGAACTCGGAGTTATCCAGTGAGCGTAATGTTTTACTACATGGTGGGCATCATTTACGGCCACGGCGAGCCCAGCCCGCAACATAATCGGCAAGTCGACTACGTCATCACCAACGAACGCGGTCTCTGTGAGTCGCTGATTTAGTCGATGCAAAAGGTCCTCGACGGTTGCCAGCTTATCTTGACAACCCTGGTAAACATGTTTGATCCCCAGTTCTCCCGCCCTCCGTTCAACGATACTTGAGCTCCGACCGCTAATAATACCCACTTCGACGCCGGTTTCCTGAAGCATCTTAATGCCATGTCCGTCTCGGATGTGAAACTCTTTTAGCTCCATCCCATCGTTCCCCAGCGGGAGTCGTCCATCAGTGAGGACTCCGTCGACGTCAAGCAAGACGAGCCTCACCATTGCAGCCCGCTCACGAGTTCTTTCGTCCACCTGGTACGGGAAAGGAAAGGCGTCTTGTTTCATACGGCGCCAGCCCTTAGAAGATCATGCATGTTGAACGCGCCAAGCACGCAGTTGTCCGAGTCTACGATATACAAGCCATTGATTTTTCACTGGCCTCAACAACCACACGACCCTTCCGCTCTTTGCACGCGAGCAATAGCTCGCATGCATTGATAAACTGATCGGCAACACGTTCGGCTAGGGCTTCGACCGCCTTCGCTTCGAGGATTAATACCTCACGTCCATACTCCCGCAGGCTCTCTTTGAAGCCCTGTGAGTATATATTAAAGGATTATAGATATCCCGAGGACCCCGTATGGCTCCCGCCATCGCGATCAACGAGGTGAAGAAGCATTTTCCAGGTGTGTATGCTCTCAGAAGCGTCACTCTCGCTGTCGAGCGTGGTGAGTTCTTCGGGTTGCTAGGACCCAATGGCGCCGGCAAGTCCACGCTCATTAACATCATCGCGGGACTAACGCGCAGCGATACGGGAACGGCGTCGGTACTTGGGCACGATGTCGTGACCGACTACCGGCAGGCGCGCCGCTGCCTTGGTGTCGTACCCCAAGAGCTCGTGTTCGATCCTTTCTTCAGTGTGCGCGAAGTCTTACAGATTCAGTCGGGGTATTTCGGGCTAGGTCGCGAGAACGATCCGTGGATCGACGAACTCATTGATGCCTTAGGCTTGTCCGATAAGGTGAACGCTAACATGCGTTCACTCTCCGGTGGCATGAAGCGGCGTGTCCTGATTGCGCAAGCTTTGGTTCACAAGCCCGAGGTCGTTGTGCTCGACGAGCCAACTGCAGGGGTAGATGTCGATCTCCGTAAATCACTATGGAGCTTCATTCGCCAGCTGCACGAACAAGAGCACACGATTGTGTTGACTACACATTACCTTGAGGAAGCTGAAGCGCTTTGCGATCGAATCGCGATTCTAAATCATGGGAGCATCGTTGCCTTGGACAGCAAGGAAGGCCTGTTAAAGCGAGGCATCGGAAAGCGCGTCCACATATCGATTACAACGTCTGAACCGATACATAACATGCCGCAGGCGCTTCGCGCTAACTTGGTCGCGACAGACGGTCGGTACCTAGAGTTCCGCCTAGACAAGGATGCTGACTCAATTGGTGAGCTACTTGAGGGCTTAGGGCGTGCCGGTGTCGTTATCACTGATTTACGGACCGAGGAGTCCGACCTGGAAGATGTCTTCCTTGAACTTACTCGTAGACAAGCAGGATGAACATCCGCGGTTTTTACACACTCCTATATAAGGAATGTCTGCGGTTTGGCAAAGTCGCGCTGCAGACTTTGCTCGCACCCATCATGACCGCACTTCTGTACTTGTTGGTATTTGCCAGTGTGCTGGAAGGGCGTATGCAAGTGTTCGAGGGAGTTAGCTACACCGCGTTCTTAGTACCGGGTCTGATGATGATGTCAGTGATCCAAAACGCGTTTGCTAACAGCTCCTCAAGCCTAATCCAGTCAAAAATCACTGGCAATCTTGTCTTTGTCCTGTTGACGCCGTTATCGAACGTAGAGTTTCTTCTCGCCTTTGTACTCGCAGCCGTGATCCGCGGTTTGCTAGTCGGCATCGGTGTGTATCTGGCAGTAGCATTGTTCGTACCGATCTCACTGCATCAACCGCTATACGTGGCCATGTTTGCACTGCTAGGCAGCGCCGTGTTGGCCACCTTAGGCATAATCGCCGGGATATGGGCGGACAAGTTTGATCACCTCGGGGCGTTCCAGAATTTCATCATCATGCCCTTGTCGTTCCTGAGTGGCGTGTTTTATTCGATTCACTCATTACCGGACACGTGGCAGCAGCTGTCTCAGTTTAATCCGTTCTTTTATATGATCGACGGGTTCCGCTACGGCTTCTTCGGCGCCTCAGACGTCAACCCGTTGCTGAGCCTGCTCGTGGTAGGGTTTTTCTTTATTGTCTTATGTGCAATTAGCCTCGCGATGTTGGCGCGCGGTTACAAGCTGCGTACCTAAGTAAATGCTGTAGAAGCCTCGTATGGCGCTTCGTTCGGACCCCAGACCCTGCCGCAATGGCAAGGCAATCCTTGCTTAGTCGTAGGGCAGTTCAGTGAGCTTGTGCAGCGCACCTCCCTAGCTGCTAACGTGTGGACGGCACCACGGGCTGCCATTGTGTTTCGTCTGCCTCTTCAATTCTCAGTCGGCGTAGCGTATCCTTGTCGCCCCTTGAAATACGGGTTTTCGCATCAATAATGGAATGTTAGACCGCTATGGCGCCGGAGCAGATCAAGCAGCTGATCGAACAGGGACTTGCGGGGGCTAGAGCCATTGTGTCTGGGGACGGGCAACACTTCGAGGCCGTCGTGGTTTCGGAGGCATTTGCTGGGAAAACGATGGTTCAGCAACATCAGCTGGTTTATCGGGCCCTGGGGGATAAAATGGAGGTCGAAATTCATGCTTTATCGTTGCGCACGTTTACTCCTGAGCAGTGGGGGCAGCAGTCTGGCACGTAGCGAATGTGCGCCGATAAAGTGGAAAGCTGAGAGGTTATGATGTCGATTCACGAGACGATAAAGCGACAGATTGAGTCTGACAAGATTGTTCTCTATATGAAAGGAACGCCGGAAGCCCCGATGTGTGGGTTTTCGCAACGGTCGAGCCAGTTACTGCAGGCGTGTGGAGCGCGGTTCACGACGGTCGATGTGCTGTCGGATCCACAGATTCGTGAAGGAGTGAAGGCGTATTCGAACTGGCCGACGATCCCGCAGCTCTACGTGAACGGCGAGTTCATTGGTGGATGTGACATCATCACTGAACTATTCCAAAGAGGAGAGCTGCAGAAACTCGTCGCCGGCGCCCAGGGTTGACCTTTGGGGTGCGGCGATCCAACCTAGCGGGGGCTGCCTGTCAGGCAGCCTTTTTGTTTTCGGGAACGAGCGGCTTACGCCCATGATTCTATTTCGGCTGCGAGCGCCTATCCTTAACTAAGGAATGGACAAATTAATCGTATCGGGTGGTTATCCGTTGCGGGGTGAGATCCGCGTGTCGGGTGCGAAGAATGCCGCGTTGCCAGTGCTTGTGGCTTCCTTACTGACCGATAAGCCGCTGCGCATCGGTAATGTTCCGCATCTCCAGGACATCACTACCACCATGGAGTTGCTAGGTCGCATCGGTGTGAGGTTGGTAGTGGATGAGAGGATGGTCATTGAGGCGGACGCGAGCAAGGTCACGTCGTTGCGTGCACCGTATGAACTAGTCAAGACGATGCGTGCCTCGATCCTGGTGTTGGGACCACTGCTCGCGCGTTTCGGTGAAGCAGCGGTGTCGATGCCAGGAGGATGTGCCATCGGTTCTCGGCCTGTCAACCTGCACATTAAAGGCCTGCAGGCTATGGGCGCTGACATCAAGATAGAAGAGGGCTATGTTAGAGCATGCGCACGCCGACTAAAGGGTACCCGCATCTTCATGGATATGGTGTCGGTTACCGGTACTGAGAACATCATGATGGCGGCAGCGCTTGCAAAGGGTACGACGGTTATCGAGAACGCCGCTCGTGAGCCCGAGGTCGTGGATCTTGCGAAGTGTCTAATCAATATGGGTGCCAAGATTGCCGGTGCCGGTACCGACACGATTACGATAGAGGGCGTCGACGGGCTCGGCGGCGCGTTTCACGAAGTTATACCCGATCGAATTGAAACGGGAACCTACCTAGTGGCGGCTGCCATGACCGGCGGCGACGTGAAATTGCGCAACGCTCAGCCAAGGCACCTCGAGGCTGTGCTCGACAAGTTGACCGACGCCGGCGCGGAGATTGATATGGGATCTGATTGGGTTGCACTGAATCGTCAAGAAAGGGTCCTGCAGGCTGTCAACATCCGCACCGCGCCATACCCCGCGTTTCCTACCGACATGCAGGCGCAATTTGTGGCGCTAAACTGTGTCGCCGACGGGACTGCAACGGTTACCGAGTCGGTATTCGAAAACCGGTTTATGCATGTGCTAGAGCTTCAGCGCATGGGTGCGGACATCGAGATGCAGGGCAATACGGCCGTTGTTCGAGGTGTGGATAAGCTTAACGGCGCTCCTGTTATGGCCACGGATCTGCGGGCTTCGGCGAGTCTCGCGTTGGCCGGCTTGGTTGCGGATTCTGATACGATTGTTGATCGCATCTATCACATCGACCGCGGTTACGAGTGTATAGAAGAAAAGCTAGCGCAGCTGGGTGCGCGTATCCGGCGCGTACCCGGTAACGTCGCGGTTAACCGGGCAATTAACCACTGAAGTACAGGTCCTACTGCCGTGGGGACCCCCATAAGCATCGCTTTGTCCAAGGGCCGGATTCTTGAAGAAAGCCTGCCGCTGTTGATGCGTGCTGGGTTGAAGCCCGCCGAAAATCCCGTATCAACCCGCAAGCTGGTACTTGATACCAGCCGAGCCGATGTCAAATTGATCCTGATTCGAGCGGCCGACGTGCCTACTTATGTGCAATACGGTGCAGCCGATCTCGGTTTCGCCGGCAAGGACGTCTTGATGGAGCACGCGGGTAATGGGCTCTATGAGCTGCTCGATCTTGGGGTTGCCCGTTGTCGTATGATCGTGGCAGAACCGGGACAGCTCGCTGCCCGTGACGATCCACGGAGCTGGACACGTCTACGGATTGCCACGAAGTACGTGAGTACAACACGGCAACACTTCGCAGCAAAGGGTATCCAGACAGACATCATTAAGCTTTATGGCTCGATGGAGCTCGCACCGCTTGTGGGACTGTCCGATCGCATCGTCGATTTGGTACACACGGGACAAACACTCAAGGCCAACGGGCTTGTTGAAGTTGAACACATTGCTGATATCAGTGCACGACTGGTGGCCAATAGGGCATCCGCGAAGATGAAACAAAAGGCGGTCAAGGCGATCGTTGAAAAGCTAGCGGAGGCGTTGGAGTAGCGCCGTGGCGGCATTGAACCTTCGCATGCTCGATACGCGAGCCCGGGATTTCGAGCGCAGTTTTCTGCAGCTACAGGCGCGTGGCCAGATGGGCGATGCGAACGTCGACCACGCGGTGCGCGAGATTCTAGAAGACGTTCGTGTACGCGGTGATAAGGCGGTGTTGGAGCACACACGCCGTTATGATCGCTACCAGGCAGAAAGTCTAGCCGAGCTCGAGGTGTCGCGTACTCAGCTGGACAAAGCTCTGACCTCGCTTCCATCGATACTGCGTTCGGCCTTAGAACAGGCGGCACGCCGGATACGGACATACCACGAGCGGCAGCGGGTCGACTCTTGGCAATACCACGACGACCAAGGCACCTTGCTCGGCCAGCAGGTTACCGCGTTGGACAAAGTCGGCATGTATGTGCCCGGAGGGCGGGCGGCTTATCCATCGTCGGTACTAATGAATGCGATACCCGCTAGGGTGGCGGGCGTGGCCGAGGTCATCATGGCAGCACCGGCACCCGACGGAGAAACAAACGAGATTGTACTCGCGGCGGCACGTCTGGTTGGCGTCAACCGAGTGTTTGCCATCGGTGGCGCACAAGCGATTGCCGCGCTCGCCTACGGGACAGCGACAGTGCCGCGTGTTGACAAGATCGTAGGTCCTGGGAACGCCTATGTCGCCTCTGCTAAGCGCATGGTGTTCGGTCAGGTAGACATCGACATGATAGCGGGACCTTCGGAAGTGGTCGTTGTCTGCGATGGGGGTACGGATCCGGCATGGATCGCGATGGACTTGTTTGCGCAAGCAGAGCACGACGAGGATGCACAAGCGATCCTCATCAGTCTCGACGCATCCTTTACGGATCGCGTGCGGTCGTCGATTGATCAGTTGCTTGGAGATATGGAGCGCCGCGATATCATCAAGGTAGCACTGGAACGGCAGGGTGCATTAATTACGGTGCGCAGCGTCGATGAGGCCGTTGACCTTGTTAACCAGCTTGCGCCGGAGCACTTGGAGTTATCGCTGGAGGATCCGCTACCTGTGGCGCAGCGTGTGCGCCACGCCGGAGCGATTTTTCTTGGGCGCTACTCGGCAGAGGTTCTAGGCGACTATTGCGCTGGCCCAAATCACGTGCTACCCACCGCAGGGACAGCACGTTTCAGCTCGCCGCTCGGCGTGTACGATTTTCAGAAGCGCACGAACCTCGTTATGTGCACCCCGCAGGGCGCGGCAGAGCTGGCGAGGACAGCTTCCGTGTTAGCACAAGGGGAGGGGCTTGCGGCCCACGCACGTTCCGCACAGTACCGCATCAACGAGGGCGACAAGTAGCGACTAGAACAGGACGCATCGATCGTCCTGTTCTGTTTTCTAGCAACCCGCTACTTGCAGCAGCTTGAGATTTGTCTCCATGGGTATCAGCGAAAAGATCGCACGTCTCATCCGTCCCGAAATACGCCGGTCAAGCGCTTATGTGGTCCCCGACTCCAAAGGACTGATTAAGCTCGACGCTATGGAGAACCCGTATGGTTGGCCGGGGGACATCAAGGCTGCTTGGCTCGAAGTACTTCAGGATGTCGAGTTAAACCGTTACCCGGATCCGGAGCCTGAGGCACTTAAGCGACGCTTGCGCGAGACTATGTCGATTCCCTCGGAAATGCAGCTACTGCTTGGTAACGGATCAGACGAACTGATTCAGACGATTCTTATCGCACTTGCCACTGGGGGAAGCCGGGTGTTGGCGCCCGTCCCGACGTTCGTTATGTATGAAGTCATTGCGCGAAACCTCGGCATCGAGTTCGTCGGTGTGCCGCTGTGTTCCGATTTCTCACTTGATGTCCCAGCAATGTGTGCAGCGCTTGAGCGTACTCAAACGGCGGTGACGTTTATCGCTTGTCCCAACAACCCGACGGGGAACCGATTTGCGGATGCAGACATTGAGACTGTGGTCCGGCACACGAGTGGTTTGGTAATCATCGATGAGGCCTATTTCGCGTTCACAGACTCGAATTTTATGCGCTTTGCCACTCGGTACGACAATGTACTTGTGATACGTACGCTATCAAAAGTAGGTCTGGCCGGTCTGCGGTTAGGATTTTTGATGGGACCAGCGGCTTGGCTTCATGAGTTCGAGAAGGTTCGACTACCCTATAACATTAACAGTCTCACACAAGCGAGCGTCGAGTTCGTGTTACAGCATCGCCATTTCCTTCAACAGCAAGTGGCACAGCTGCGTTTAGAGCGCAATCGGCTATGGTCTGCTTTGAACGAGTTGCCGGGCGTACGCGCCTGGCCGAGCGAAACTAACTTTATTATGTGCCAAGTGCCAGACGTGGACGCCGATCGGGTAGCGGAGTCGTTACGCGTTTCCGGTGTGCTCGTGAAGAGTTTGACCGGTGCTAGCCCCGTTCTGCGGGACTGCATACGCATTACCGTAGGGACGTGCGAAGAGAACGACGCTTTGTTAGATGCCCTGCGGGCGACGGTTTGATACCATGCAGCCCTCTCAGCGGACACATAAAAGCAACGTGAAAAAGCGAATCGCCGAGGTTACGCGCGCAACCAAGGAGACCGAGATCAAGGTCACGGTTAACCTGGACGGCACCGGTGTGTCTAAGTTAGACACTGGCGTACCTTTCCTCGAGCACATGCTCGACCAAGTGGCACGGCACGGCATGCTCGATGTTCGAGTGAAGGCAAAAGGCGATTTGCACATCGACGCACACCATACGGTGGAGGACATTGGAATTAGTTTGGGTCAAGCGATCACCAAAGCAGTCGGTGACAAGAAAGGAATACGTCGCTATGGCCATGGCTACGTTCCGCTGGATGAAGCGTTAAGTCGCGTTGTTGTAGATTTCTCCGGGCGCCCCACGCTTGAATATCATGTCGATTTCCCACGGGCGCGTATCGCTGACTTCGACGTAGATTTGCTGCATGAGTTTTTTCAGGGATTTTGTAACCACGCCCTCGTGACCTTGCACATCGACAATCTGCGCGGAAACAATTCGCATCATATTGCCGAAACAGTGTTCAAAGCTTTTGGGCGAGCTTTGCGTATGGGGGTTGAGCGCGATCCCAGAGCTATTGAGGTTGTTCCCTCGACTAAGGGTAGTCTTTAGCACATTCTTGCGGAGGTCAGCGCCCAGCGCGCTCCGCCGATCCTTTTCACCCCGTCTCCAAAAACTTGAACGACCGACATGAACAAAATCGCGGTAGTTGATTATGGCATGGGCAATTTGCGCTCCGTGTGTAAGGCGCTTGAACACGCGAGATGCGGTGTCCAGGTCTGCTTGACGTCCAGCCCGCACCAGTTGCGCCAAGCCGATCGCGTGGTTTTCCCCGGTCAGGGCGCCATCAGGGGGTGCGTCGCCGGGCTCGAGGCTCGTGGACTGCGCGACGCGCTCCTAGAGTCTATGAAGACCAAACCTTTCTTAGGTATCTGCTTAGGGTTGCAGGCATTGTACGATTTCAGTGAAGAGGGTGGCGGAACGGAGACGTTGCGTGTTTTGCCCGGTAAAGTTCGCTTGTTTCCCAAAACGTCAATGCATGACCGCAAGACAGGCCGAGCCTTTAAGGTACCCCACATGGGGTGGAACCAAGTGCACCAGGTGGTGGCACATCCATTATGGCGAGGGATCATGCAAGATAGCCGCTTCTATTTTGTCCACAGCTACTACGTGGAGTCTGATGACGACCGTTATGTAGTCGGTATAAGCGACTACGGAGTACGGTTTACGTCCGCAGCAGCGAAGGACAATATGTTTGCGCTGCAGTGTCATCCGGAAAAAAGTCAGCAGGCAGGCTTACAGCTACTGCGAAATTTTGCCGACTGGAATGGTGAGTGGTAGCGAGGACACGAGGATGTCATTTATTGTTATCCCCGCCATCGATATAAAGGACGGACGATGCGTACGACTGCGCCAGGGACGCATGGATGAAGAAACAGTGTTCTCTCATGACCCGGTGGCGGTGGCGCAGCGTTGGGTGGAGGCGGGGGCACGGCGCCTGCATCTTGTTGATCTCAATGGCGCGCTACACGGCGTGCCCGTCAATGTTGACGTCATACGTGCTATTGCAACACAGCATCCGAGTTTGCCGATTCAGGTGGGTGGTGGAATCCGCACCGAAGAGACTATCCGGACCTATCTCAATGCCGGGATAACCTACGTCATACTCGGGACCAAAGCGGTGACAGCACCCTACTTCGTCAGAGAGATGTGCGCGCAGTTTCCCACACACATCGTAGTAGGTCTTGATGCGCAGGATGGGAAGCTCGCTACCGACGGATGGTCCAGATTATCGGGCCATGACATCATCGATCTTGCCATACGCTACCAGACAGATGGGGTTGAGGCGATTGTGTATACGGATATCGGGCGCGATGGCATGCTCACAGGCGTAAACGTGGAATCTACGGTCAAACTCGCTAAGGCGATCTCCATTCCCGTTATCGCATCTGGCGGTATCAGGGATCTGAAAGATATCCGCGGGTTATGTAAGGTAGCGAGTGATGGTATCTTGGGTGCGATCACAGGCAGAGCGATCTACGAAGGCTCGCTCGATTTTGTTGAGGCACAAGGACTGGCGGATGAGTTGACCGTAAGGGGTGAGGCGTGAGGGGTGAGGTGAGAGTCTAAGGTGTAAACAGAAGTTTATCCTCGCCCCTCACTCCTAACCCCTCACACCTCACGTAAAACGTATGGGTTTAGCGAAGCGCATCATTCCTTGTTTGGACGTCGACCTTGGTCGGGTGGTAAAAGGCATCCGATTTGTCGACATTCGCGACGCGGGCGATCCTGTCGAGAACGCGCGACGCTATGATGAACAAGGCGCGGACGAGCTTACTCTCCTGGACATCACAGCAAGCTCGGATGACCGCGATACCATGGTAGAAGTGGTGGAAGCAGTGGCCAGCGAAGTCTTCATTCCGCTAACTGTGGGTGGCGGCATACGCGATAGTGACGATGTTCGGCGGATGCTTAACGCTGGTGCTGATAAGGTTGCAATCAACACGGCTGCTGTGAGGAACCCAGATATAGTAAAAGAGACGTCTGATTACTTTGGTGAGCAGTGCATTGTCGTCGCGATCGATGCGAAGCAGGTGCAAGCCGATACGCATCCGCGCTGGCAGGTTTACACACACGGCGGACGCAAGCCTACCGGAATCGATGCGGTCGAATGGGCACAAAGAATGATGGAATATGGAGCCGGCGAGCTGCTCCTGACGAGCATGGATCGTGACGGTACACGCGACGGCTTCGATTTAGCGCTTACTCAGAACGTCAGTGATGCCGTCGATGTGCCCGTTATCGCCTCTGGTGGTGTCGGGAATCTTGATCATTTGGTTGCGGGTATCTTGGAGGGACACGCTGATGCCGTTTTGGCTGCGAGTATCTTTCACTTCGGCGAATACACCGTGGGTGAAGCCAAACAGCGCATGGCTGAATGCGGTATTGACGTTAGACGGGAAGCTGGGTAAGCCTGATCCGGGAACCTACGATGACTAGTAATCTACTTGATTCAGTAAGCTGGAACAGCGACGGGCTCGTCCCCGTAATCGCACAGGAGAGCGCATCCGGGCGGGTGCTGATGCTCGCCTGGATGAATCGCGAAGCGCTTGCGGCAACTATCCGCGATGGAGAAGCTGTATATTGGTCGCGCTCGCGCGGCAAGCTCTGGCGTAAGGGCGAGCAATCGGGTCATGTGCAAATCGTCAGAGATATTCGCCTTGACTGCGATCACGATACCCTTCTGTTGACCGTTGAGCAGAAGGGGGGTATTGCTTGCCACACGGGGCGGCACAGCTGCTTCTTTGAACAACGACAGGGTGAGCAGTGGGTGGCCGTAGACCCGGTGCTGAAGAGCGAGGAAGATATCTACGGCAAACCGTCTTAGATCCAGGGGCTACCGTCATGTCGGACATTTTAGGCAAGTTAACCGTCGTACTCGAAACGCGCAAGAACGCCGATCCGGATTCGTCCTACGTAGCGCAACTTTACGCACGGGGCCTCGATGCGATTCTGAAGAAAGTCGGCGAGGAAGCAACGGAAACGGTGCTGGCAGCTAAGTCAGGAGACCGAAGCCAGCTCATCCGCGAGACTGCCGACCTCTGGTTTCATACCCTGGTTCTGCTGGCACATCTGGAGTGTCGTCCCGAGCAAGTCTTGCAAGAACTTGAGAGGCGATTTGGCACGTCGGGTATCGAGGAAAAGACCCAGCGCGGGAGCCCCAACTAGATGGCAGTAGGCCTGTTCTGTAAGATAGGATGCATGGTCTCGGCGTTCCCCCTGGGCGTCGTATGCACATCATGCGAATAGCCGGCGGTCAGTGACCGCAGGCCGCATAGCGAGCGAAGCGGGAGAAGTACTATGGGTGGCATAGGCATTTGGCAGTTACTGATTATTCTGCTCATCGTGATCTTGATCTTTGGTGCCAAGAAGATAAGAGGTCTAGGCTCTGACTTGGGCGGCGCTATTAAGAACTTCAAGCAGTCGGTGAAGGAAGGCGATGAAGAAGGCGAGCAGGAATCCAAGCAGGTGGAGGACAAGCCTGCACAGGTCATAAATGGCGAGGTCACGGCGAAGAAGAAGCAAAAGGCCTGAACACCGCTAGTGTCGGCGCGGCGAGATAGCCATGTTCGATATCGGAATAGGAGAGCTGGCCCTCCTTGGCCTGTTGGTGCTGATTGTGTTGGGGCCAAAGCGATTGCCGGAGATAGCACGTGGCGCCGGCATGTGGGTGGGACGCATCCGTCGGTTTGTTGCCAGCGTAAAAGAGGACTTTGACCAGGAGCTGCGCACTGAAGAACTCGCCGAACTTAGAAAGCTCCAAAGCGAGCTCACCGAAACTCGTCAGTTCATCCAGCGTTCATCCAGCGACGCGCTAGAAAGCCTACAGCGAAATCTTGATGACGAGGTGTTAGCTGGCGCTGCGAAGCCCAAAGCTAAGCGCAAATCTAGCCGCCGTTCATCGGCTACGACCAAAAAGAAGAAACGACCAGCGACAACGCGCGCCAAGAGACCCTCGGGCAGAAAGAAGAATGTCGCAGCAAGAAAATCAAGACGGCGCTGAGGGAACGTTCCTCTCGCACCTCGTCGAATTGCGTAACCGCCTCATGTATGCGGTTATTGCCGTGCTCGGCGTGTTTGTAGCGCTCGTTTACTTTGCCCAAGAAATCTACGTGATCGTAGCGACACCGTTAATGAAAGCTCTGCCGGAAAGCGATAGTATGATATCGACAGGGCCTGCAGACCCGTTTTTTATTCCGATCAAGCTCACCTTCGCTCTTGCCGTCGTAATTACCATTCCTTATCTGCTTTACCAATTGTGGGCGTTTGTAGCGCCCGGGCTGTACAAACGGGAACGTCGCCTAGTGGTTCCGCTTCTTGTATCAAGCACGATGTTATTCTATTTAGGCATGGTATTTGCCTACTTTGTCGTGTTTCCTATTGCGTTCGGTTTCTTCACTGGGTATGCACCCGAAGGCGTGAGAGTGATGACAGATATCAATGCTTATCTGAGCTTCGTGTTGCGCGTCTTTTTCGCCTTCGGTGTCGCCTTCGAGGTGCCTATCGCCATCATCTTGCTCGCGCGAGCAGGTGTGGTGGATCCAGACACACTGGCGGGAAAGCGCCCCTATGTCGCCATCGCGACATTCGTTATTGCCATGTTGCTAACGCCACCGGACGCGTTTTCGCAGACCTTGCTCGCCATACCGATGCTGCTGTTGTTCGAAGTGGGGATTTTTTTCGCCCGGCGCATGCGTGGGGGTGAAGGCGCTAACACAGGCATGGAAGACGAGTTGGACGATAGTATCGAAGATTTCGATGGCGCTGTGGCCGGCGGTGGAAAGACGGGAGGGAATAAATCTTCTAGCGCCCGGTCCAAGTGAGCATGTACGTCAGCGCGCGAGTTTGCTTGCCGTTGTTATTGTTTGTTTCCAGCCAATTCCTGCTGGTAGAGGGCGCGCATGCGCTTGTTAATCAACTAGCAGGGCACGCCTCACCTTATTTGGCGATGCACGCCGATGATCCTGTGGCCTGGCAGGACTGGAATCAGGCCGCGGTGGATCGAGCGCGGCACGAGAACAAGCTTCTTTACGTCTCTATTGGCTACTTTTCATGTCACTGGTGCCATGTAATGCAGCGCGAAAGCTACCGTAATAAGGACATCGCAAAGTTCTTAAACACCCATTTCGTTCCAGTGAAGGTCGATCGAGAACTTGAACCCGCTTTGGACGCGCGCATGATCGAGTTCGTGGAGGCGATCCAGGGTAGAGCGGGTTGGCCGCTTAATGTCTTCATTACCCCCGAGGGACACCCGCTGTATGCGGTGCTTTATTTGCCGCCACACCGTTTTCTGCAGGTTGTGCAAAGGCTACATTCACTGTGGGAGCGTGAGCGTGAAGAGCTTGAACAGCTAGCGCGCGGCGCCAAAGTCACCGCGAATATACCTAACAAGCCGCCACCGACGGCAGAAGAGGTCGAGCAATATGCGGACCAGATTGAAAGAATGGCACTCGCTGCGGCCGATTCGATCAACGGCGGGTTCGGGCGGGCCGCGAAGTTTCCTTCGGTTCCGCAGCTCGATTTTCTGCTTGACCGCTGGGAGTCTCAACCAGACACTCGCATAAAGGACTTCCTGCGCGTGACTCTCGATCGGATGGCCAACGGCGGATTGTACGACCATCTTGGAAGTGGCTTTTTTCGTTACACCACAGATCCTGCGTGGAAGACCCCGCATTTTGAGAAGATGCTTTACGATAATGCATTACTCGCGCAGCTGTATTTGCGCGCAGCCCGTGCGTTCAAACACCCCACATACGAGGAAGTTGCACACCGTACGTTGGCATTTCTCATCAATGAACTTCGCACGCCGACCGGTGCGTTTGTGGCGTCGTTGTCAGCCGTAGATGATAGCGGCAAAGAAGGCGGTTATTACTTGTGGAACGAGGCGCGGCTGCGGGAGCTGTTGGGCCCCCGCGAGCGCCGGGCCGCGAGTCTTTATTGGGGCATGACGGGCACAGCGCCGTTCGACAGCGGTTACCTGCCTGTCAAGGTGCTGACACCTGCGGAGGTGGCCGAGCGAATGGAGTTGGGCGGCGCAGAAGTCGAGCAGTTGTTGGCGCGTGCGGAAAGGAAGCTCTATCAGGCGCGAGCCCAGCGGGACCTTCCCAAAGACACTAAACTGCTTGCCGGGTGGAACGGGCTCGTATTGTCGGCGTTTGCCTATGCTGCACGTGTAACCGATGACGATCAGTACCGCCGCACTGCCAAAGGCGTTCGGGACTACCTTTTGCAGCAGCTTTGGGATGGTCAGTCACTGCGGCGTGCCGTACGTCATGGAAAAGCATTCGGTCATGCGTCGCTTGAGGATTACGCCTATGTCGCGCAGGGGTTGTTAGACTGGGCCGAATCCACTGGGCGAGAGCCAGACTTTGCAAACGCGCAGGCCGTTGTCAGTCAGGCGTGGACCCGTTTCTATTCGCTCAAGGGTTGGCACTTGGCAGCGGCGAGCCTGATCGAGGCCGAGCGCGCTCAGGTTGCTATTCTAGATGGCCCCATGCCTTCACCCTCGGCGATTCTGGCGGGTGTAACCATGGCGCTGGCGGCACGCAGCGATGACGAGCGTTTGCGCGCGAAGGCTATCTCCGCGCTGAGCGCTGGCCAGGAACGCGTGCAACGCAACCCCCTATGGAACGCCACGCATGTGCGAGTAATGTTGGCAAATATCCCCTCCGGCCGATCTGGCTCAGATTAATTCTTTACTCTCTCAAGGGCGGTTGCCGAGGTTGTTCGATAGCGATTGCCTCCAGTTCGATTGTCTTGTCGTCCCGTCTCACTTGCAGCCTGATGCGACTCGGTCATCAGCGCAGCGAACTCGGCCGTTACCGGGGTGGTGTATAATCGCGGCTCATGTATAATCCGCAGCCGCAGCACTTCCACGAACACCCAAGATCTCCGCAGTGCGGCCGCTGACGCAGTTGCAGCGGGTGCCCACCGATCGAGGGGCGAGTTTTTTCCAGGGGGGATTCCATGAGTGACGAGGGAGTTAACCCTAGCCGGCGTCGATTGCTCGCGATCACCACAGGCCTCGGCCTCGTGGGTACCGGTTTCGCAGCCGTGCCGTTTGTTTTGGGGATGACACCGAGCGCACGCGCACGCGCGGCGGGTGCTCCGGTTGAGGTCGATATCAGCAAACTCGAGCCAGGCCAGCTGTTAACGGTGGAATGGCGCGGTAAGCCGGTATGGATTCTGAACCGCACTGGCGAGATGCTTGCCAGCCTGGTCAAGCTCGAGAATGCCGTCGCTGATCCCACGTCCGAGGACAGCGAGCAGCCGGAATACGCAAAGAACGAGACACGCTCCATCAAGCCGGAGATTCTGGTGCTGGTGGGGATATGTACCCACCTCGGTTGTTCGCCGCTCGCGAAGCTGATTGGCGGGGCTCCCTCGGGACTCGGCCCGGACTGGCTCGGCGGTTTTTTCTGCCCATGCCACGGCTCGTTATTCGACCTTTCCGGCCGTGTCTTCAAGAACGTACCGGCGCCGCTGAACTTAGTCGTTCCGCCCTACGCCTACCTGAGCGACACGCGTATCCTGATCGGCGTTAATCAAGAGACAGAACTCGCCTGATGCAAACGCTTCTCGCCTGGATCGACGAACGCTTTCCACTGACCAAGGTCTGGGAAGAGCATTTAGCCAAGTACTATGCCCCGAAAAATTTCAATTTCTGGTACTACTTTGGCTCATTGGCAATGCTCGCGCTGGGGGTACAGATTGTTACCGGCATCTTCCTGGCGATACATTACAAACCAGATGCCGAGCGAGCCTTCGCTTCAGTTGAATACATTATGCGCGATGTGCCGTGGGGGTGGTTGATGCGTTATATGCATTCGACTGTCGCATCGATGTTCTTTGTCGTTGTCTACCTGCACATATTCCGGGCATTGCTATACGGCTCACACCGAAAGCCCCGTGAGCTGATTTGGATTATAGGTGTCGTCATTTTGATTACCCTGATGGCAACGTCTTTCACCGGCTATCTATTGCCTTGGGGTAACATGTCCTACTGGGGCGCGCAGGTGATTATCTCGCTGTTCGGCGCTATTCCGCTGATCGGTGAAAACCTTGCGGAGCTGATACGGGGCGATTTTGTCGTGTCCGATGCGACACTCAATCGCTTCTTCGTGTTTCACATCGTTCTGTTTCCGTTAGTCCTTATCGGGCTTGTTTATATTCACATCGTGGCGCTTCACAAGGTTGGCTCAAACAATCCCGACGGCATTGAGATAAAGAAGAATAAGAACAAGAGTGGCGTCCCGGTAGACGGAATCCCCTTTCACCCCTATTACACAGTCAAGGACATGGTGGGAGTGACTGTGTTCTTGATGGTGTGCTCGGCGATAATATTCTTTGCGCCAGAGCTGGGTGGTTGGTTTCTAGAGCATGATAATTTCGAGCCAGCAAATATATTGCAGACGCCACCTGAGATCGTACCTCTGTGGTACCTTACTCCGTTCTACTCCATTCTACGAGCGGTGACCATCGACATCGGACCGATCTCAGCGAAACTTCTCGGTGTCTTGTCAATGGGGTTTTCTCTAATCCTGTTCTTTTTTCTTCCTTGGCTGGATCGCTCACCGGTGAAATCGATCCGCTATCGGGGCTGGATTTATCGCGTCGCACTCATGCTGTTCGTAGTAAGCTTTGTGGTGCTTGGGTACCTCGGTACCCAACGCCCCGAGGGCCCGAATCTTGTAATCGCTCAGATCTGCTACTTCTTATATTTTGCTTTTTTCTTGCTGATGCCCTGGTACACCAAAATCGACAAAACTAAGCCTGTTCCTGACAGGGTGCGAGCACGTTGAAAAAGATCGCACTCGTGTTTTTTCTGTTCGTTTTCCCAGCCGGCGCGACCGCCGCCGAGGCGCCTGTCAAGTTCGATCCCGTGCACGTGGACCTGAGCGACAAAGCTTCGCTACAACGGGGCGCGCGCATCTTCGTGAACTACTGTCTTTCGTGCCATAGCGCTGCCTACATGCGCTACGAGCGCATGGGACGCGATCTGGGTATTAACGCCGAGCTTCTCAAGGACAACCTCATGTTCACGACCGATAAGGCCGGAGAACTAATGACGGTAACCATGTCTGCTGATGTCGGCAAGAAAGCGTTCGGAAGCGCTCCGCCGGATCTGACGGTCGTTTCGCGTTCAAGGGGCCCGGCATGGATCTATAATTACATGCGCGGTTTCTACCGTGACCCGAAAAGCGCGACAGGTTGGAATAACATAGTGTTCCCGGATGTCGCCATGCCGCACGTGCTGTACAGCCTACAGGGCCAACAGCGTGCAGTGTTCGAGGCCAAAGAAAACGGGGTCAAGAAGTTTAAGGGATTTGAGCTGAAGCATCCGGGGACGATGAATGCAGACGAGTACGACGGTGCTATGCGAGATTTGACCAATTTTTTCGTCTACATGGGCGAGCCTGCGAAGTTGGTCCGTTATCGAATCGGTGTTTACGTCCTAGTATTTCTCGGCGTTTTCCTGGTCTTCATCTATCTTCTCAAGCGAGACTACTGGAAAGACGTCCACTGACGGTTGGCGAACACCTTAATCTGAAGGGAGTGTTACGCCCCCATTCCCTGTTCGAGCTGTCTTGAGGACGGAGCTAATATGGCGTCTCCCGTAAACCGAAAACCCATCATGACCTTGTACTCGGGTACTAACGACCCGTACAGTCACCGCACTCGCATTGTGTTGTTTGAGAAAGACGTTGAGTGTCGTATCGTAGAAGTCGATCCTAACAGAAAACCGCGCGAGCTTGCCGACCTAAACCCATACAATCAAGTACCCACGATCGTCGATAGAGAACTGGTGCTTTATGACTCCTTAATCATTAACGAGTATCTTGATGAGCGGCTACCACATCCGCCGTTGATGCCAGTGGACCCAGTATCACGCGGCCGCGCGCGCCTGATGTTGATGCGGTTTGACCGCGACTGGTATGGCTTGCTGCCAGGCATTTCCGGGGGAGAGCGTCGCGTCGCGACTAAGGCGCGCAACGTTGTCCGTGACGGGCTTACTGTAATCTCGCAGATCTTCAAGGAGCAAGCATACGTTCTCGGCGATGAGTTCTCTTTGGTGGATTGCTGCCTAGCGCCGATACTCTGGCGCCTGAACGACTACGGGATTAACTTACCTCGCCAGGCTAAACCGATCCTTGAATACGCGGAACGCATCTTTACACGTAAGTCGTTTGAACTTAGCCTTACCGAGGCAGAACGCGAGATCACCCAGAAGTAAGCTTAGCATCGACACGAGAGCTGGCTATGCTTGTTTGACAGACTGTCATGACCCCAATCAAGGCCTACCTAGTTCGTGCAGTACGCGACTGGGCGGTGGACAACGGACTCACGCCGCACGTCGTTGTTGACATACATGTCTCGGGAGTTAACGTACCCACAGAGTTTGCTGAGAACGGCCGTATCTTACTCAACATTCATCCCCGGGCAGTAGAAAGATACGAGTTGGAAGGTGAAAGTTTGCTATTCTCCGCCAGGTTTGCCGGCAGTAGCCGCGCCGTTCAAATACCATTGGCCGCGATCCGCGCGATCTATGCACGCGAAAACGGTCAGGGTGTAGCCTTCTCTGAAGAGCCCGGGACCAGCGGTGATAACGAGGGGTCCTCCGATCCCACTTCCGATGATTCACCGCCCCGAAAGGGCTCGCATCTTAAGATCGTCAAATAGCCCTGACGGCCCCGAAAATCTTTCCTCAACCCCCAAGGTTCAAACTTGGGGGAGCCTGGCCGGTGTTTCTTGCGGATACGCCACTGCAATTGTTTGTCACGCAAGAACGAAGCGCTTATGCTTTTGGCGCGCATGTAGCCACGGCGCGTAAAGACGCGAGGGGTGCCATGATAAAAGCTATCCGTGCCGATATCACGACCTTATCGGTTGATGCGATCGTGAACGCTGCTAATCAGACGCTATTAGGTGGCGGCGGCGTCGATGGCGCCATCCACCGCGCCGCCGGCCCTGAACTGCGAGAAGCGTGTCGCCAGATCGGCGGCTGTCCCACAGGAGAGGCACGAATCACGCCAGGCTTTAAGCTTACGGCGAAGTGGGTTGTACACACCGTGGGGCCGGTATGGCAGGGTGGTCAGCAGAATGAGGCGACGTTGCTGGCATCCTGCTACCGAAACGCTCTGGCGCTTGCTCTCTCCAAGGGCGTTCGCACGATCGCCTTCCCCGGGATCAGCACAGGCGCCTATGGCTATCCGAAGCACGAAGCAACCCGGATTGCGGTGCAGGTGATGCGCGAGTATGCGGGTAGGTTCGATGAGCTTATTTGCTGCTGTTTTGGCGAGGAAGATAGGCAGGTCTATGAAAAGGAACTGGCTTCGACGTAGCGGCAAGTGGCACGTTGCCAGCAGCAAGTAACGACTTCAAGCTCGCCTCGCCACTTCGCACTGGCTACTCGCTAGTGTGGTTTTAGAGGAAATATCTTGTCAGGGTTGAGAATGCCGTTCGGGTCGAACTGGCTCTTGATACGGCGCATAAGGTCGAGCGTTGTCGGCTCAATCTCGCGATCTATGTAGTCGCGCTTTTCCCTACCCACACCATGCTCCCCGGATAATGTTCCCCCAAGTTCGAGCACGAGATCGAATACCCGTGAAAGGCAAGGTTGGGCACGTTCTGCCTGGTGAGGGTCCTGAGAGTCATAGAGCAAATTGACGTGGATGTTACCGTCGCCTGCGTGTCCGAAATTGACGATTGGGATGCCAAACTCATTGCTCAATTGCGCTAGCTGGTTAATAAGCTCCGGGATCCGCGAGACCGGTACCACAATGTCTTCATTCAATTTGTTGGGTGCGATTTTTCGTAGCGCAGGCGACAGGGCTCTCCGTGTTGCCCACAGCGCAGCGACGTCCTCCGCACTTCGGGCAGTGATAAGCTCGAGAAGGCCCGTACCGGCGGCGGCACGCGACACGGATTCAACCGCCGCATCGAGCGCCGCCTCCGGGCCATCAACCTCGATCATCAGCAGCGCACCGGCCGATTCGGGCAAGCCGGCCGCGGCGTAATCGCGAACCAAATTAACCGCCTCGCCGTCCATGAACTCTAAAGCACAAGGGATAATTGGTTGCGCCATGATTCGAGCGACGGCCGCCGCGGATGCTTGCACGTCCGCGTACACCGCCTTCAAGGTGCGCTTAGCCTCCGGTAATGGCGTTAACTTCAAAGTGGCTTCGGTAATAACGGCGAGCGTGCCTTCAGACCCGACAATCAGCCGCGTGAGATCGTATCCAACAACGCCTTTGGTCGTATTTACCCCGGTACGAATCTCCTCACCAGCACCCGTGATAGCACGCAACCCGAGCACGTTTTCCCGTGCAGTCCCATACTTAACGGCACGCGGACCGGCCGCGTTCAACGCCAGATTACCGCCGATGGCGCAGAACGCCCCGCTGGTTGGATCCGGCGGCCAGAAAAACCCCGATTTCGCAGCCATATCTTGTACCGCTTGGTTGGTTACCCCGGGTTCGACACGCATGGTGCGGTTGCCCGGATCAAATTCTGCAATTCGATCCATGCGCTCAAGCGACAGCACCAGCCCGCCGCGCAGCGGAATAGCGCTCCCCGTGGTCCCGGTGCCACGGCCGCGTACGACCAAGGGTATTTTGTGCTCGTTGCACAGGCGCACGATACCGAGTACCTGCTCATGGCTGACCGCAAAGGCGACTATATCGGGGGCCCCATGTTTGCGTGAGTTGTCGTATCCGTAGGCCCAGCAATCGGCAGGGTCAGTCAACACGTTGTCGCCCCCGACCGAGAGCTTCAATGCTTCGGCGAACTTTTCACTGGCTTGCATCATGCCCGCGAATACGCTCGATGAGCTCACTTGTAGAGCGGTTGTAGCGCACCGGTATGGAATGGATTTGTCCCCCGTATGCCGTGACGACATCGCCGCCAACGATGTCCGCCACTTTCCAGTCTCCACCCTTAACCAGGTGGTCGGGGCGGACCGATCTTATCAGCTCCAGTGGCGTCTCGGCATCGAAGGGCACGACCAGCGATACGCAGCCCAAAGCGGCGAGCAGCGCCATGCGGTCTTCGAGCGCGTTTATCGGGCGCCCATGCCCCTTGTCCAGCTTTTTCATGGAGGCGTCACTGTTTACCCCAATTATGAGACTTGCGCCCAGAGCCGCCGCGTCCTCAAGGTAGCTGATATGCCCGCGATGTAAGATGTCGAAACACCCGTTCGTGAATACAAACGGATGCGGCAGTGCAGCCAACCTTTCGGCGAGCGTTTCCGATCCCTGGACGATTTTGGTTTCGCTTGAAGTCAATCGGTGTACTCGAACAGCTTGACGACCTTGTTAACACCCTTTCTAGTGCGTGCGATTTCGGTCGCCTTTTTCGCTTCCTGTTGGCCCACCAATCCCATCAGATAGACAACCCGGTTGGAAGTTACGACTTTCACTGCGCTCGGATCGACACCCTTGCTGGTCGTCTGTTTGGTCTTTATCTTAGTGGTAATCCATACGTCGTCACTAACACTATCAGAATCAGCCGGCGGGCTGATACGTATATAGTCGTGGATCCGCCTGATGGCTTCGACCTTGCGCACATGTGTGAGAACCTTATTACGCGCTTCTTTGGTCTCGGCCTCGCCCGTTAACAACACAATGCCATTTATGCTGGTTACATTTATGCGAACCTTATCGCGTATAGATTGATCATCTCTGATACGCGATTCTGCCTGCAGTTCCAAGGTTTGATCGTCCATGAATCTACCTGCTGTCCGACGATCATGAGCCACCGTGGCAGCGGTGGCGGCGCCAGCGACGACGACCGCTGCGCACCCGTATAGTTGCGCAATCGCAAGCGCTAGAAACAAGGTTAGTAGCGTAGTTCGCTTCATATCAGTCTTCTCCCAACAATTGATAATCAATTAAGTCGCAGAGACAATGGATAACAATGCCGTGCACTTCCTGTATGCGGGCAGTTGAAGACGCTGCCACACAAATATCGACGTCCTTGTCTTTCAACATCGGGCTCAGTTCTCCTCCGTCCCGCCCGTTCAGTGTTATGCATGTCATCCCTCGTTCATGAGCGGCGTCCACCGCGAGGTTCACGTTAGCCGAATTCCCTGATGTCGATATGCCAAGCAACACGTCACCGGGTTGCCCCAACGCGCGCACCTGTTTGGCAAAGATGTCCTCGAAACGGTAATCATTGCTGATCGAGGTCAGTGTAGAGCTGTCGGTGGTCAGCGCGATTGCCGGTAGTCCCGGTCTTTCGCGCTCAAATCGATTGAGCATTTCGGCCGAAAAATGCTGAGCATCTGCCGCCGAACCACCGTTACCACATGCGAGAATCTTGCGCTCACTCAGTAGCGCATCACTCATCTGCATAGCGGCCTTCGTAATCATCGGCACCAGTTCTTCGACCACCGCGTTGGCAGTCTTGACGCTTTCGTAGAAAGTGTTCCGGACCCGCGCCATCAACAGGCCGGGATCCGAGATGGCTGGGTTCTTACCGCTCATAACGTTCACCATTGACATTCAAAAGCGTTTTGTAGCCACTGTACGCGTTCGCGCGCGCGCGTGCCGGTTACAGCAACAATATCGAATCTGCAGGGTTTCTTGGAGGCGCGCCTGTTTTTTTGCAAGTAGTACAGGGCGGTCGCGCGTAGCTTGGCTTGTTTGCGAAAATCGATCGTTTCCGCGGGCGTGCCAAACTCCTCTGATTGCCTGTAACGCACTTCAACGAACACAACAGTGTCCTGTTGCTCCATTATAAGATCAATTTCGCCGAATGGGGTACGGTAATTGCGCGCGAGCAGTTTGAGGCCGCGGGTTTTCAGATGCTCGTATGCCTGAATCTCCGCCTTACGACCTTGGGCGAGGTGTGCGGGCTTTTTCCGAGTCACTTTCTATGTGCTGAAACTGGCCGGTATAGCTGATAAAGCCATCCAACAGTCTTGGCGATCCGCGTCTGAACTTGGCCCAGAGTAACTGGCGGTGGAGGCGGCCCTCTCGCCCTAGGCTGAGCCCACTAGTCACGCCGCTAAATCGTGCGGCATAGTTGGAGCGGATGCGGTTTAGATACGGAATAATCGCATAACTATCCACACCGAGGGCGAACAGTCTGTCGAGCTGAGTGTGTGCATAGGGCCAATCGCCCTGGAGGTTCTTGCGGATCTCCTCGAGCTTACCGTCCCTTACTAGCATCCATGGCATGTCGCCAAACATGATACCCTCGAGATCGCGGTCACGAACACGGTCTATTTTCCCGCTAAAAATGTGCGACGTCGAGTACACGGGAATGTTCAAGCCGCGATGAAAGTTCAACTGCGGTTTAATCAAACGACCCGGCTTAGCGTCGGCGGCAAGAAATATGAAGTCGACATCCTCTCGTCGCCGGGACTGGAACTTCAGTCGCGTTCCTAACCTCGCCTCGAGCGTGCGCTTGCGGGCTTCACTCTGTGTGATATTCAATAGCTCTTTGATCGACCCTGAATGATCACTTTGATTCGGTTTATAGGGAACAGTGGTCAGCAAGATACCGCCCAGCTGCTGCCAATGGTTTGCAAATGCTTTAAGCATGCGCTTGCCCCACCCCGTGTCGGGGTACAGCACCGCAGCCTGTCGATGACCATCCAGATAGGCACGTTCGGCGACTTGTCGGGCCTCTTGCTCCGGGGGTAGGCCGAACTGAAACGCATAACCAGGCAACGGATTCTCGTTCACGCCGGTGTGGCCAAGCAGCAGTGTAGGAACGGTGAGATCGGTCTGCTGCACAACCTGCTCGACGGCATCTCGACCAAGCGGCCCTATGATCAGCTGCGCACCTTCAGCTGTCGCCTGCGTATAAAATTCAGCCGCACGCTTTGGATCATCCCCAATGTCATAAATCCGGATGCGCGGCTTATCGGGATCGGTGTTCGCTACATCCATCGCCAGAAAACCGTCTCGAACAGCCTCTGCTGCGATCGCATAGCTTGAACTTAGAGGTAGTAGTAGTGCGATGTTCTCGATCCTACCGATCAACCCCGGTTCGGCGCTGGCCAATTGTTCAAGCAAAGACTCCAAAGCAGGATGGCCTGGATGGGTAGTCTTCCAAACGGAAATTGACTTGGCGAGCAATCCCGCTCGCCCAGCGTTTTCGATAGCTTCAATCGCCAGCTCGATCCAACCCGCCAGAACGGGATGGGTACCGGGGCGCAGTTCATCCTTTAACGTGGCTCGGGGAAGGGAATTGAGGATCTCCCAGAGTTGCAACTGATTGTCGGTGATTGCTTCCTTGCCGACGATGTACTGTTCGCGCACAATTAGATTCTTTACGGCACCTATCGGGTCACCGAGACCGACTTCCGCATCCGCCCGGGCGCGATAGAGTGCTGCCAGCAGCGAAGGGTCAAGGTTTCGTGCACGTTGGACCTCATCCAGGAGTCGAATTGCTTCCTCCGGGGTGCCTACTTGCGATGCGATCTGTGCCTCAATAATTTGTTTTCGCGCGCGCAAGTTCGGATCGAGAGCGGCTATCTTTATTTCTTCGATTTTCTCGCGCGCCTCGTGGAGTTGTCCGGCTTTAACCAGGGTTTCCACCGCCTTCAACTGAAGGGTCTGTCTTTCCTCCAGCTCGGCGGTTTCGGCAACCTTCTCGTACTCCTCCGCTGCGCGCACATAATCGCCGGAACGTTCCGCCTGCTCCGCAGTCGGCACGGCTGGCTCAGCCGCGGGGCGCTCGGTGGTCTTGGTAGTGGTGACAGGAGCGCAGGATTGGAGTAGGACTAACGCGAAAGCCAACAGGATTAACGCCAAATCAGGCGTTCGAGGGTACAGTGTCATGATCGAAGTTGTTCGCGATTCGCCCGCGAGAGTATCCAAAGCCAACGCGTCGGTGTCAAACCATTTGGGTGTCTTATACGTCGTGGCCACCCCCATTGGTAACCTCGACGACATCACGCAACGTGCTGTGCGTGTATTAGCAGAAAGCGATTTGATTGCGGCTGAGGATACGCGCCACAGCAAAAAGCTTCTACAAAGGTTCAAGGTAACGACCCGGACGATCGCATTTCACGAGCATAACGAAAGCAAAAAGATGCCTCAGCTGTTGCGGCTCTTGCACGCGGGTAAGTGTATCGCATTGGTGAGTGACGCGGGTACTCCGCTTGTCAGTGATCCAGGCTTCAAGCTGGTACGCGCTGCCCACGCCCAGGGAATAAGGGTCATACCTGTACCGGGTCCGTGCGCCGCCGTGGCAGCGCTGTCAGCGGCAGGATTACCCACGGACCGGTTTGTTTTCGAGGGGTTTCCACCCGCGCGAGCGGGAGCACGCACAGCTTTCTTTCAACAGCGGCAGTACGAAACAGCGACCCTAGTTTATTACGAGGCACCGCACCGTCTGCGAGCCTCGCTTAATGCTATGGCGAGTATGTTCGGCTCCGCGCGCCCCGCCGCAATTGCGCGCGAGCTTACTAAAAAATTCGAGATTATCGTCAGTGCTAGCTTGCGCGATCTTTGCGAGAAGGTGGCCATCGACAGGGAGACATACTCCCGCGGCGAGTACGTCATATTAATCGAGGGGATCAGGGACAGCGCGACTGAGAAGTTCACCGTGGACAGCGAATACATTCTACGTATACTGCTGCACGAGCTGTCGACCAAACAGGCTGCGGCGCTCACTGCCGCAATCACAAAAGGTAAACGACGTGACCTCTACAGCTTGGCGCTACGGTTGCAACAGGACTAGCTGCCCATGCGACCCGCTGCTTACCAGCTGGAACTGGTATACTATCTTACGGGAGTCGGCCAGACAGTCGCCCGTCACCTACCCTTGATGCGCTCCCAAAGTTCGTCGCTAAGCACCTATCGATGCTTTGCCGAAGCCCAGTAGAACGTGTCAAGGGTAGGTGACGGGAGGAAAGTCCGGGCTCCATAGGGCAGGGTGCCAGGTAACGCCTGGGGGGCGTGAGCCCACGGAAAGTGCCACAGAAAATATACCGCCGGTCACCTACCCCTGACACGCTCCGCGAGTTGATTATTGGGGCAGCGATCGATGCGTCAGTGTCAGCCGTTAGAGCGCCTCAAGGGTAGGTGACGGGTAAGGGTGAAAAGGTGCGGTAAGAGCGCACCGCACCGGTGGTAACACCGGTGGCAGGGTAAACCCCACCCGGAGCAAGGCCAAATAGGGGAACTATGGCGTGGCCCGCGTCGTTCCCGGGTAGGCCGCTTGAGGCACGCGGCGACACGTGCCCTAGATGAATGGCTGTCCTCGACAGAACCCGGCTTATCGGCCGACTCTCACACCCTACCGAGCGGGCGACTTCACAAGCGCTTCGCTTCTATCCGCTTTAATCTCGCGGTTGTGTCAGTACCCGCTGACCACTCATCGCTATCCACTAAGCGTCTGTCTCAAAAAGAGAAAAAGAAGCGCACGGGGCACGATTTCGCTTGACAGTGCGGAAACAACCTAACTATAGTGTCAAATAGTGGGAAATTGTGGATTTTTGTGGGATTCTACACTAGGAGGCACCGACTGTGTTCCGCGGCCTCGCGGCGTTGAACCTGGACAGCAAAGGGCGAATGGCGATCCCGACGCGGTATCGCGAAACCTTGTTGCGCACATGCCAAGGCCAGATGGTGATCACCGTCGACCGGGATCACTGCTTATTGTTATACACCTTGCCGGACTGGGAGGAGATCGAGCGCAAACTGGTCAGGTTGCCAAGCTTTAACAAACAGGCGCGTCGCCTACAGCGACTCTTGATCGGTCATGCCACTGAGTGCGAATTGGATGGCAATGGGCGTATCCTTCTGCCGCCCGCGCTTCGCGAATTCGCCGGCCTCAACAAGACCGTGGTTTTGATCGGGCAAGGAAACAAGTTTGAGGTCTGGGCTGAGGAGGCATGGAACACTCGGCGGGCTGATTGGCTTGGGGAGGCGGGCGATGAGGATGGGGAGCTGCCTGACGAGCTCGGGTCGCTTTCACTGTAACCCCCGTTTCTCGACGCAAGATTCGGGATACGGGAATGGTACCAGTCGCTCTCGTGCAAGCGGCGCTAGCCCGTCTTGGTATCGACCAGCGCGCGAGTGCATCGGAGGCCGAATTGCGGAAGCAGCTAATACGAACAATGATGCGAAATCGCGCGGCGTCAAGACTTTGAGCGATGCGAGTGAGCGCGGGCACGTCGCGGTGTTGCTCGATGAGGTGTTGCTAGCGCTGAGGCTGCAATCCGACGGTATCTATATCGACGCAACATATGGGCGAGGCGGTCATGCCGCCGTAATCGTGCGCCGGCTCGGCGCCCACGGACATTTACTCGTCTTTGATCGCGATCCTGAAGCGGTAGCCGAGGCGAAGGCGCACTTCGGGAATGACGCGCGCGTTACGATCATCAACACACGCTTTTCAACGCTCGGCCAACATGTTGATGACCGTGCATTGGCGGGCCGAGTGAATGGGATCCTGTTCGATCTTGGAGTGTCCTCCCCGCAGCTCGAGAGTTCCGAGCGCGGTTTCAGTTTCCAGCGCGATAGCCCGCTCGATATGCGGATGGATTCCGGCTCAGGCGTAACTGCTGCCGAGTGGTTACGGCAAGCCAGTGAGCGTGAGATTACCTCGGTTCTGTCCGAGTTCGGTGAAGAGCGTTATGCCAAACGCATCGCGCGAGCAGTCGTTAACGCGCGCAGGCAGCGCCCTATCAGTCGGTCGGAACAACTTGCGCAACTCGTTGCCGGTGCGGTGCCAACGCGTGAGCCCGGCAAGCATCCAGCAACTCGAACTTTCCTTGCGTTGCGTGTGTTTCTGAATCAGGAGTTGGAAGAGCTGGCCGGCGCATTGCCGCAAGCGCTGCGCGCGCTTGCCACCGGCGGGCGGCTTGCGGTGATCAGTTTTCATTCGCTGGAGGACCGGCTGGTGAAACGGTTCATGCGCGAACAAGCGGGGACTGCGACACTACCACCGAAGCTACCAGTGCCCGCGCAGCCCGGCGAGCCGGCACTGAAGCTCCTTCGAAAGATACGCCCGAGCGCTACTGAGATTAGACGTAATCCGCGCGCGCGGAGCGCGATCCTGCGAGTTGCGGAGCGAACCGGAGTTGATCGTGCATAGAGCGCTCGCAGTATCAGCTGTTGCCACTCTCTCGATCGCCATGTTGGTAGTGGCCTTGAGACACGAGGGCCGGCAGCTATTCACACAATTGCAAACTTTGCAGCAGCAGCGCGATGCATTGAACGTTGAGTGGGGCAAGTTACTACTCGAAGAAGGCGCATGGTCTGAGCATAGGCGCGTCGAAACACTCGCGGGCAAACGGCTAGGGATGGCGACCCCCGACCCGCACGCCATCGTTGTGGTCGATCAGCGTGAGAGGAAGTGATGCATCCAGTGAGACGTAGACGCTTTCGCATTCGTTACTGGATGGTGCTAGGCCTATTATTGAGCGCGCTTGGTTTACTGGGCATTCGCGCTACCTATCTGCAGGTGGTGGCATCAGATTACTTGCAGCAGCAAGGTGACGCGCGCTACTTGCGTACCGTTATAGATAACGCTCATCGAGGGATGATCCTGGATCGCAATGGTGACCCGCTTGCGATCAGCACGCCAGTTCAGTCGGTTTGGGCCAGTCCACAAGCCTTCATGCAGGCACGGAGACGCTGGTCCGTGCTCGCAATCGTGTTAGGGCTGGGAGTCCGTGATATTTCGCGACAAATCGCCAAGTACCGCGACCGCGAGTTCACGTATCTGAAACGACACGTGACACCCGAAGTCGCGACGCGTGTCGCAAGTCTCAATCTACCTGGGGTATTCCTGCAGCGCGAATACCGACGCTACTACCCCACGGGCGCTGTCAGTGGCCATGTTGTGGGCTTTACGGATATCGATGATCGGGGGCAGGAGGGGCTCGAGCTCGCGTACGACGACATCATGCGAGCACGGCCTGGCAAGAAACGTGTATTGAAAGATCTGTATGGGAACGTGGTGGAGACCGTAGAGAGTGTCTCCTTAGCCGAGCCAGGTCGCGACCTGATCGTTAGCTTGGACCGCCGAATCCAGTACCTGGCCTACCGTGAGCTGAAGCGCGCAATGCAGCGCTATGGCGCGCGCGCGGGGACAGCGATCATGCTCGACGCTCACACCGGTGAAGTGCTAGCGATGGTCAATCAGCCAATATTCAATCCGAACAACCGCACACGTCTGACAAGCGCACGGTTCCGCAACCGTGCTGCTACCGACGTATTTGAGCCCGGTTCTACGCTTAAGCCGTTCACTATCGCGGCCGCACTGGAAACTGGTTTACTTACCCCCGATAGCCTGATCAATACAGCCCCTGGCCGGCTTCGCATTGGCGGCAAAACGATCCAGGACGCACGCGACTATGGCTTGCTCAGCGTCGCCCAAGTGATCGAGAAATCGAGCAACGTGGGCGCAGCTAAGATCGCGCTCAGCATGGATAGCGAACGGCTGTGGCGGGTGTTAACGCGAGTGGGATTCGGTAAAACGACCGGCAGCGAACTGCCGGCGGAATCTGCTGGACTGGTGAATCCACCATCACAGTGGGTACCGATTGATCAGGCTACGCTGTCCTTCGGCTACGGCATCTCGGTGACCGCGTTGCAGTTGGCACGCGCCTATGCGGTGCTCGCGAACGACGGTGTGCGGGTACCGATTACATTGCTGCGACGTGACGGCCCACTGCGGGGCGAGCGGGTGATGTCGGCACGTACTGCGAGGCAGATTCGCGCGATGCTTGAGCTGGCAGTGAGCGAGGAAGGTACCGGTACGGCCGCCAGGCTCATGCACTATCGCGTAGCTGGTAAAACCGGAACGGTGCATAAGCTTGTCCCTGGAGGGTATGCCGAAGATCGCTATGTCGCGTCGTTCGCGGGCATGGCGCCCGCCTCGAAGCCGCGTCTCGTAATGGTGGTAACGGTCGATGAACCGGGCGAACGCAGGCACTTCGGTGGCCAAACCGCGGCGCCGGTCTTCAGTCGCGTAATGGCAGGCGCGTTGCGGCTGCTCAATATTTCGCCTGATACCCCAAAGCGCAATCTGAAACGAAAACAAAGGATCTCCACATGATGGCCGCACAGACACAGCGCGCGAGGCGCTGGCGCTTAGACCAACTGCTTGCGGATATCGCGGATGTCGGCGGAGTATCTGATTGTGAGATCAGTGGGCTTAGTCTGGACAGCCGACAAGTGGGCGCGGGCGACCTGTTTTTGGCTATCCCCGGTACGGCACTCGATGGCCGTCTGTTTATCCAGCAGGCGTTGGCGCGCGGTGCAGCCGCCGTGCTCTGCGAGCGCGGCGGAGATCCCGATCTTTCTAACTTGGCTGTACCGGTCGTACACGCCAATGACCTTCGTCGAAAGATTGGCTTGATCGCGGACCGCTTTTTTGGATCCCCGTCACAAAAGTTGGTTGTGATCGGTGTAACAGGTACGAATGGTAAGACAACCTGCGCGCATCTGCTGGCGCAGGCGCTCGCGCAAGTCTCTAAGCCTTGCGCCCTGATCGGGACGTTAGGGAGCGGCTTCCCGGGCTCGTTGAACATGCTGCTGAATACGACCCCTGATCCGATCGAAGTTCACAGGCTACTTGCCCACTTCCTGGCTGCAGGTGCCAGATACGTTTGCATGGAGGTTTCCTCGCATGCGTTAGACCAGGGGCGCATTGCAGGCGTTGCGTTTGATGTTGCGGTGTTCACCAATCTCTCGCGCGATCACCTGGACTATCACGGCAACATGCAGCGCTACGGCGGTGCTAAAGCTGAGCTCTTTGAGGTCGAAGGCCTGCGGTGTGCGGTGATCAATCAGGACGATCAGTTCGGTCGCGATTTACTGGCACAGCTGCGAGGCAAGCGCGACACTTTGAGTTTCGGTGTAGAACAGGGAGATGTGCACGCAAAAGAGGTACGGTTAATGAAAGACGGGCTTGCATTGCGGGCGGCCACGCCAGAAGGCGAGATCGAAATAACTTCACCACTGTTGGGGCGTTTCAATGCCGCGAACCTATTGACGGTGTTGGCAGCCTTGCTCGCCTGCGGAGTGAGTCTGGAAACTGCTCGTGCGGGCCTGAGCGGTATCCAACCCGTAGCAGGGCGCGTCGAACGCTTTGGCGGTCGTCGCGACCTTCCGCTCGTCGTAGTTGACTACGCACATACGCCTGATGCATTGGGGCAGGCGCTGAGCGCCGTGCGCGAGTACACACCGGGGCAGCTCTACTGCGTGTTCGGTTGCGGTGGTGACCGCGATCGTGGCAAGCGGCCGCAGATGGGCCGAGTAGCAGAGGAGCTCGCCGATGTCGTGATCTTGACGGACGACAACCCACGTGGTGAGCCCGGAGACCGGATCGTCGCCGATATCGCAGCGGGAATGCGCACAAAACCACGCGTCGTGCGAGACCGTCCACGGGCCATACAAACCGCGATCGAGGAAGCGGGGCAAGATGGCGTCGTACTGGTGGCAGGAAAGGGGCATGAAGAATACCAATACGTGGGAGATCAATGTTTGCCGTACAGTGATCGCCGAACAGTGCAACGTGTTCTAGGGGAACCAGCGTGATGTCGTTGGAAGAACTATCACAGGTTCTGAAGGCGCCCTTAGTCGGGACCGACGAGGTTTTCACGGGGATAAGTACAGACACTCGCAAAATCAGATCCGGAGATCTTTTTGTGGCAATAAAGGGTCCCAACTACGATGGCCACGATTTCCTGGCCGAGGCAAAACGCCACGGCGCGGCTGGGGCGATTGCCATGCGTGCGACTGAGGCGCCGTTGCCTTGCGTGCAAGTCGAGGATACTCGGCGTGCGCTCGGGCAGTTAGCAGCGTATTGGCGTTCTCGGTTCAATATTCCGGTCATTGCCGTAACTGGCAGCAACGGAAAGACCACGGTGAAGGAGATGATCGCCGCTATCATGGCGCGGACAGGCCGTGGCTGTGTCACCGAAGGTAATCTAAACAACGATATCGGCGCTCCGCTAACTCTATCGCGACTTCGCCCGCACGATCGCTTTGCCGTGGTTGAGCTCGGCACGAATCGACGGGGCGAGATGCGATATCTTGCCACTATTACACGACCGACGATCGCGGTTGTCACCAATGCGGCGGAAGCCCATCTCGAAGGGGTCGGCACAGTCGAGCAGGTAGCGCGGGAGAAAGGTGAACTCTTTACCGCATTAGGACCGAAAGGGGTTGCGATTATCAATGCCGATGACGACTTTGCGGCGCTATGGCGTTCACTCGCCTCGCCTAGGAGATGCATTACCTTCGGCCTGCTTGGAGACGCTGATTTCACAGCGGATTACCATGCCGACAAGGTCGGCAGTGTGATCCGGATAAAAAGCGCAAACGTAGATTTCGAATTGCGGTTGCCTCTACTGGGTCAGCACAACGTCAGCAATGCGCTGGCGGCTACTGCAGCTGTTGCTGTCGCTGGCGCGCGCCCAGAGCACATCAAGGATGGCCTCGAGAAGTTGCGGGGTGTGTCTGGTCGCCTACAGCTAAAGGCCGGCCGCAACGGTGCACGCGTCATTGATGACACCTACAACGCGAACCCAGGGTCGATGGCCGCGGCTATCGCCGTCCTCAAAGATTTCCCAGGGGAATCAACGTTGGTGATAGGGGACATGGCCGAGCTCGGCGAGGCCGCCCCCAATATTCACCGCCGCGTCGGCAAGCTGGCAAAGGACGCAGGAATTACCTATTTGTTCACCATCGGTAAGCTGAGCAAGCTGGCAACGGAGAGTTTCGGCGAAGGTGCACGGCATTTTTCTACACACGATGCCTTAACGAAGGCGCTCACCGAGCGCATGCGTGCTGACATGACGATTCTTGTGAAAGGATCACGGATCATGCAACTGGAGCGCGTCATCCGAGAGATCGCGAAGCCACGAGATGGTGAAGCAGGGAGAGCGACTGCGGCGAAAATCTAATGGCGAGGAACGATGCTCTTTTATCTCTTTGACGAGTTGACGGGTCAATTCACGTTCTTCAACGTTTTCCGTTACCTGACGTTCCGGGGAATCTTGGGCGTACTTACGGCGCTCGTGATCTGTTTTGTCATTGGGCCAGCAATGATTCGGCGCCTGGGTTACCGACAGATACACCAGACAGTGCGAGATGATGGGCCGGAGACACACTTTTCCAAATCGGGCACGCCGACAATGGGCGGCGCGCTTATTCTCGTTGCTGTGCTTGTGGCGACGTTATTGTGGGCTGACCTCAGCAATCGCTTTGTGTGGGTATTGCTGTTCACGACCCTTTCCTTCGGTGCGATCGGTTGGATCGATGACCACAAGAAATTGGTCGACAAAGATCCTCGTGGTCTCGGCGCACGCAACAAGTTCTTGCTGCAGACAGCCGCGGGCCTAATAGCGGCGATATTTCTCTACTACACGGCCGAGACCCCGGTTGAGACGCAGCTGATCCTTCCGTTCTTTAAGCACTTCGCTCTCGACCTAGGGCCGTGGTTTGTGCTGTTGGCGTACTTGGTGATCGTCGGGTCTAGCAACGCGGTTAATCTGACCGATGGCCTCGATGGCCTCGCGATTTTGCCAGCCGTTATGGTAGCCGGTGCCCTCGGAATCTTTGCGTACGTTACTGGAAACACTCAGTTTGCCAACTACCTGGGAATTCCATATGTCGCTGGCGTCGGTGACGTGCTGATCTTTTGCGGTGCTCTGGTCGGAGCGGGGCTTGGATTTCTATGGTTCAACACCTATCCCGCGCAGGTATTCATGGGGGATGTCGGTGCATTGGCCCTCGGCGCCGCACTTGGCGTGATTGCCGTGGTTGTGCGCCAGGAAATCGTGCTGTTCGTCATGGGCGGGGTGTTCGTCATCGAGACCGTATCGGTAATGCTGCAGGTGGCGTCATACAAGCTCGTTGGCAGGCGCATCTTTCGCATGGCACCGCTGCATCACCACTTCGAGCTTAAAGGTTGGCCCGAACCGAGGGTAATCGTGCGTTTCTGGATCATTACCGTAATCCTGGTGTTGGTCGGACTGGCAACATTGAAGATCCGCTGATGCAGGGATTAGCCGTGGCAACTGCAGCAACCAAACGGGCACTCGTCGTTGGCCTTGGGCTTACGGGTCTTTCTTGCGCGCGCCATCTGACCGAGCGTGGTTATGGCGTGACTATGGTCGACAGTCGCGATCACCCACCGATGCTAGATGAACTACGCGCATCTCTCGCTCACGTGGACTACCACACGGGCGACTTGAACCCTGATCTATTCGCAGATCCCGGTCTGCTTGTGGTTAGCCCAGGTATATCGCTACAGGAACCGGTAATCGCGCAGGCAATCGCACGAGGGAACCCCGCAATCGGCGACATTGAGCTGTTTGCGCAGGCGGCCGCGGCGCCGGTGGCCGCGATCACCGGCGTAAACGGCAAGAGCACCGTTACCGCGTTGGTGGGGGCCATGTGCCGGGAGGCGGGTCTTGACACGCGTGTAGGCGGCAACATCGGCGTGCCCGCGCTGTCTTTATTAGAGCATCATGCACCGGATGTCTATGTCCTAGAGCTTTCCAGCTTCCAGTTAGAGACGACGCATAGCCTGAACGCTCGCACCGCCAGCGTACTTAATATAAGTGCGGATCATATGGATCGTTACCACTCTCTCGAAGATTATGCCGCTGCCAAAGCGCGTATCTTCAATGGCGATGGCGTCATGGTCTTGAACGCCGAAGATCCAGTAGTGACAGCGATGGCCCGGCCAAGTCGGGCAGTAGTTAGGTTTGGTCTCGTGCGCCCTGCCGAGTGCGACACTTTTGGGATCATAGTAAAAGATCGGACTGAGTGGCTCGGGCAGGGAAAGAACGCTTGGATACCGGCGAAGAGTGTCCAGCTACCCGGCCGGCACAACTTGTCCAACGTACTCGCCGCAATGGCGATAGCGCATGCGTTCGGCGTCGACCCAGACGCGGTGCATCGGGCAGTCGCTTCGTTTCGTGGCCTCCCGCATCGCAATCAAATCGTCGCCACGCATGAGGGTGTGATCTGGATCGACGATTCAAAAGCGACCAACGTCGGGGCGACTCTAGCCGCTTTAAAGGAAACAGCGCGACCCGTCGTATGGATCGCTGGTGGTCAAGCTAAGGGCGTCGATTTCGGGGTACTGAAGGATGTCGTCATCGCTAAGGCGCGCGCGCTAGTTTTAATCGGGCGCGACGCCGGGCTTATTGAAGCGGCACTCGCACGTACTGCGCCGATCATCCGCGCCGCTGATATGAGTGACGCTGTCTTACAGGCTGGACGTTTGGCACGGCAGGGAGACGCGGTATTGCTGTCACCGGGATGTGCCAGCTTTGACATGTTTGACGGTTATGAGCATCGCGGCGAAGTATTCGCCGCAGCGGTACGTGAATATGTCGGATCGGGTGGTTGAGCGGAAACCTCGGGTATTGAGCATTGGGAGCCATGATGAGTAGGGTGGGTGCGCGCAACCTTGGTACGCGCCGACGACTGGCAGGCACGCCTCGCCCTGAGGGTGACACATGGCTTTTAGCGAGTGTTCTAGCGTTACTAGGGTTGGGGCTCGTGATGGTCTATTCGGCCTCGATCTCTATTGCAGAGCGAACCGTGGGAGACGGGAACTATTACCTTTGGCGCCAGTTAGTGGCCGTGGGCGTTGGATTTCTTTTGATGTACATCGTCATGCATACACCCATGCGCCTGTGGGAGGCCGCGGGGCCGTATCTACTGATTATGGGGATGGTGTTGCTGGCGTTGGTCTTGATCCCGGGTATTGGTGTTACCGTGAACGGCAGTTCGCGTTGGCTCAGACTAGGCGTTGTTAATCTTCAGCCATCGGAGTTAATGAAGCTCTTTATGGTTATCTATGTGGCTGGCTATTTTGTGCGCAAGCAGGAGGAACTCCATAACTTCACGCAAGGTGTCGTCATCATCGGTGTGGTAGTGGCCGCAGTAGGCGTGCTGTTGTTACAAGAACCGGATCTCGGGGCGGTAGTGGTGATCTGCCTGACCGTGTTGGGGATGCTGTTCTTGGCTGGTGTGCGTTTCTGGCATTTCGGTATCGTGACGGTGGCGGGGTTAGGCGGGATGGCAGTGCTGACCCTCATATCGCCTTACAGATATGAACGCGTGATCGCCTTTCTGGATCCGTGGGCAGATCCGTTTAACAGCGGTTTTCAGCTCGTGCAAGCGTTGATCGCTTTCGGTCGCGGTGAGTGGTTGGGAGTCGGGCTGGGCGCGAGTGTGCAGAAGCTGTACTACCTACCGGCCGCGCATACGGACTTTATCTTCGCGGTGACGGCCGAGGAGCTCGGATTGCTGGGCGTGCTCGCCGTGATTGCGTTGTTCGGCGTACTGATCGTTAGGGCATTCCTTATTGCTAGGGAAGCAGAGCGGGTCGGTTTGCTGTATCCGGCCCGCCTTGCCCAGGGAATCGGTCTGCTGCTCGGGCTACAAGCGATGGTCAACATGGGCGTGAACATGGGCGTGTTGCCAACGAAGGGACTCACTCTGCCTTTTATGAGCTACGGCGGCAGTAGCATTGTTATGTGTTTTGTCGCTATCGGCCTGCTGTTGGCCATCGAACGCGAAACACGCGCCCATGCCTGGGGGGTGCATTGAGCATGGTCATGGTCATGGCCGGTGGCACCGGTGGGCATGTGTTTCCCGGACTTGCGGTAGCGGAGTATCTGCGCAACCAGGGCGTAGACGTAATCTGGCTGGGAACGCGAGCGGGACTCGAGGCACGCGCCATTCCAGCCGCTGGCTTCGACATCGACTGGATATCGATTCGGGGCTTGCGGCGTCGTGGACTGCTAGGTTGGTTCCTATTTCCCGTCACATTGACCATCGCCATGGTGCAAGCGTGGCGCATACTGCTAAGGCGACGCCCCAACGTCGTACTAGCCATGGGCGGATTTGTCGCCGGTCCAGGTGGCCTGGTCGCGTGGCTAACACGCAAGCCGCTGCTGATTCATGAGCAGAACGCAGTGCCCGGTCTGACCAATCGCTGGATGGCACGCGTCGCTGACGAAGTCCTTTGTGGTTTTCCCGGGACCTTTAGGAATGCTCCACGTGCGAGACACGTGGGTAATCCGGTACGACGCGAGATCGCAACCCTCCCTGCCCCTGGAAAGACATCTCAACTGCCGGGCGCGTTGTCCCTGCTGGTTCTCGGCGGCAGTCAGGGTGCGCAGATCTTCAATGAGGTCGTGCCCGAGACCCTACGTTTGTTGAGCGGGGACTCACTTCCTGACGTCTGGCACCAATGCGGACGAAGTTGGACAGAATCGACCGAGGCCGCCTATGAAGGGATAGCGTCTGCGCATCGCGTTACACCCTTTATCGATGACATGGCCGCTGCCTATCGCTGGGCAGATCTGGTTATCTGCCGTGCAGGGGCGATGACGATTGCCGAGCTCTGCGCGGCGGGCTGCGCAGCTATTCTGGTGCCGTACCCTCATGCCGTGGACGACCATCAGACAGCAAACGCGAGGTTCCTCGCTGATCGGGAAGCAGCGGTTCTGTTGCCACAGGGCGAATTTGCGCCTCCGCGCCTGCGCGATCTGCTCAAACAACTCGGCCGTAATAGAGACGTGTTAACAAAGATCGCAGTAAACGCACGTCGCTGCGCAGTCCCCGACGCTGCGGAGACAGTAGGTCAAGCATGTCTGGAGGCGATGCATGCGTAATTGGGTGAAGCGCATTCATTTCGTCGGCATCGGTGGGATCGGCATGAGCGGCATCGCCGAAGTCCTCTCGAATTTGCGTTTCGAGGTGTCAGGATCGGATGCTCGGGAGAGCGCGAACACACGACGTCTTGCGGATCTCGGCATATCTGTACACATCGGCCACGACGCGGCTTTGGTGGAGCAGACTGACGCCGTGGTCGTGTCATCGGCGATCAACGGGCGCAATCCGGAGGTGGCGGCCGCCAAACGGGCAAAGATTCCTGTTGTGCCGCGGGCCGAGATGCTCGGCGAGCTAATGCGTTTTCAACGTGGAATCGCGGTCACAGGCACGCACGGTAAAACAACGACGACCAGCCTAATTGCCTGTCTACTCGCCGAAGGGGGCCTTGATCCGACATTCGTAATCGGTGGCCAGCTCAACAGTGCCGGCAGCAATGCGCGTTTGGGTAAGGGTGAGTATCTCGTTGCAGAGGCAGACGAGAGCGATGCGTCATTTCTGCATCTGCAACCTTTCGTAGCGGTGGTTACGAATATCGACAGTGATCATCTGATTACCTACGGCGGTGACTTCGCGCGACTAAAGCGTACGTTTCTCAACTTCCTTCATAATCTGCCGTTTTACGGTTTGGCTGTGGTATGCCTGGATGATCCTGTAATACGCGAGATCATCCCGAGAATACAGCGACCCACTATCACCTATGGCATGTGTTCCGATGCCGACGTTCGCGCGACTGGGGTCGAGCAGCGTGGTATGGAAATGCGCTTCACGGCGGAGATGAATAGCGAATCGCCAATGGATCTGAAGCTACGTCAACCAGGTGAACACAATGTATTGAACGCGTTGGCAGCAGTAGCGGTAGCGAAAGAGCTTGGTGTTACTACACAAGCGATCGCCAAGGGCATGGACAATTTCGCAGGCATCGGCCGACGCTTTCAAATACTGGGTCGCACGAAACGGATAGGCGGAGAGGTCATTTTTGTGGACGACTATGCCCATCATCCGCGTGAACTCGCGGTAACACTCGCGGCCGCGCGTCGCGGGTGGCCGGATCGTCGTCTGGTTGTGGTCTTCCAGCCTCATCGCTATACCCGAACACGTGATCTGCTAGCCGATTTCAGCACCGTGCTTCACGAGTTCGACCCACTTGTCATTACAGAGGTTTACAGCGCGGGTGAGGCGATGATCAGTGGTGCCGATGGACGCGGGCTCTGCCGTGCCATTCGTGCCCGTGGTAAAGCGAATCCGATCTTCGTCGAGGACGTAGAACAACTACCGCACAAATTGAACGAGGTTGTGCGCGCTGGTGATGTCGTGATCACGTTGGGCGCTGGCAATATCGGTCAGGTCGCGTCGCAGCTTCCTCAGGCGCTTGCGGAGGAACGGCAATGATGACTGCCGATGACAGAGGCCATCTGCGGGGCAAGCTAGCGGTGAATGAGCCGATGTCGCGACACACAAGTTGGCGCGTCGGCGGACCGGCGGACCGCTATTATATCCCTGCAGACGTTTCTGACCTGCAACTGTTCCTCAGTACGCTGTCGCCTAATGAGTCGATCCATTGGCTCGGTCTAGGAAGTAATCTGTTGGTGCGCGACGCAGGTGTGCGTGGCACTGTAATCGCAACGACAGCAGCACTAAACGGTTTGCAAGCAATTGGATCGGAGCGTGTGCGAGCGGAGGCCGGTGTTCCCACTGCCAAAGTGGCTCGCTTCACGGTGGAGCGCGGCTTGTCTGGTGCGCAGTTTCTTGCCGGCATCCCCGGCACGATAGGCGGTGCGCTGGCGATGAATGCGGGTGCGTTTGGTGGAGAGATGTGGAACATCGTCGAGCGCGTAGAAACCGTCGATCGCCAAGGTTGCGTACGACAACGCCCGAGAGCCGATTTCCGAACTTCCTATCGCCGCGTCGAAGGGCTGGACGGCGAGTGGTTCATTGCCGCACACCTGCTCCTAGGGCAAGGCGATCGCGCATCGGGCCGGGCGCGCATCAAGAGTTTGCTCGCCAAGCGTGGACAAACCCAGCCTACACAGATCCCCAATGCTGGTTCGGTATTCAAGAATCCACCGGATGATCACGCCGCGCGCCTGATCGACACGACTGGTCTAAAAGGGCTGCGTGAAGGCAATGCATGCGTGTCAGAGCACCACGCAAACTTCATCGTCAATGAAGGCGCGGCGACCGCCGCGGACATAGAACGCTTGATAAACAAGATTCGCCAGCGTGTGGCGCAAGTGCAGGGGATAACCCTGGAGCTAGAAGTACGGATTATCGGCGAGGCCGACAAGGAAACATGAAACGCACGAATAGACGACAGGCGCGACGCGTCGGTGCTACTAGAGCCCACTCAAGTAGCTGGCTTGCTGTTCGTGCTGACCCCTCCTTTAGGGCGGCAATCGTATTGCTGTGGACCTTATTGCTGCTGGTGGTAGCAGCGCTGGCGCTAGACGCGTTGCTTCGTGCCGATAGGTTTCCGGTTGAGCACGTTGATTTTAAAGGCCCGTTTCAGCACGTCCAACGAGCACAGTTAGTTGAGGCGGTGGAGGCTGAAATCGACGGAAACTTCTTCGCGCTTGACCTGGACGCGATCAAGACACGTGTCGAGACATTACCTTGGGTCTATCGAGCATCGGTGCGTCGACAGTGGCCACGGGATCTGCACATCCATTTTACCGAGCAAGAGTTAGTAGCTAGCTGGCGAGACAACGTGTGGCTGAGTCGCACGGGCGAGCTCGTGCGATTGCGAAAATCAGTCGTTTCATCGTCACTCCCGCGGCTGCGCGGACCTGAGGGTACGCACACGCAAGTACTTGCTCAGTATCGTGATTTAAGCAGCAAGCTGAACAGCCTGGGATTGGCGGTTGCTGCGCTTGAGATGACCTCGCGCCGCAGTTGGCGTGTAGGCTTGGACAACGGTTTGATGTTGGTGCTAGAGCGAGGACATCCGACGGAAAAGGTCGAGCGTTTTGTACATGCATACAGAAGCTCGCTTGCCGCTTATGCAAAGCGAATCAAGCAGGTGGACTTGCGCTATACCAACGGTTTTTCTGTGGAATGGATTAATCCGTCGGAAGCACTTTCACGGGCGGATTTAACTGAAGCTTACTAGAAAACAAGAGGTGAACTATGCCGAAGCGGGACGATGAGCGGTTGGTCGTGGGTCTCGACATCGGGACATCCAAGGTATTGGCCATCGTTGGCGAGGTATCGCCGATGGGAGAGGTCGAGATTATCGGTGTCGGGCATCACCCTTCACGTGGTATGAAGAAAGGTGTGGTCGTCAACATCGAGTCGACTGTGCAGTCAATTCAACGTGCGGTAGAAGAAGCAGAGTTAATGGCGGGTTGCCAAATTCATTCGGTATATGCAGGGATCGCAGGTAGTCACATCAACAGTTTCAACTCGCACGGTATCGTCGCTATCAAGGACAAGGAGGTCGGTTCAGGCGACGTCCACCGAGTTATGGAGGCCGCGCGCGCGTTGGCCATACCTACCGATCAAAAAGTTTTGCATATCCTTCCACAGGAATACGTGATCGACCAACAGGATGGCGTCCGCGAACCGATCGGCATGTGCGGGGTGCGGCTGGAAGCCAAAGTCCACATCGTCACCGGTGCGGTCAGTGCTGCGCAGAATATCATCAAGTGTGTCCGCCGATGCGGCCTCGAAGTCGATGAAGTTATTCTTGAACAACTAGCATCGAGCACATCGGCGCTAACTGAGGACGAGAAGGAACTCGGTGTCTGCTTGGTAGATGTAGGCGGGGGCACTACCGACATCTCTGTGTTCACCGAAGGTGCGATTCGTCATACCGCGGTGATCCCGATTGCGGGCGACCAGGTGACCAACGATATCGCGGTGGCATTGCGCACGCCGACGCAATATGCAGAGGAAATCAAAAAAAAGTACGGGTGCGCACTGACAGAACTGGCACGCCGGGACGAGAGCATAGAGGTTCCAAGCGTCGGTGATCGCCCTCCGCGCAAACTGTCGCGTCAGACGCTTGCAGAGGTAATCGAGCCGCGCATCGAAGAACTTTATGGTCTTGTGCTTGCGGAGCTGCGCCGCAGTGGCTTCGAGGACGTTATCGGATCCGGTGTTGTACTGACTGGCGGCAGCGCCAAGATGGAAGGGATGATCGATCTCGCCGAGGAGGTGTTCCATATGCCGGTGCGTCTTGGGGTGCCTCAGTACGTTGGCGGCCTGACGGGGGTTATTCACAACCCCATTTATGCCACTGGCGTTGGACTCGTTCTCTATGGTGCGCGTACCAGGAAGGGCGAGTGTTACACCGAGCACGTGCGCCCACCGGCTGGTGTTAAGGGAATGTTCACCAGAGCCCGCAGTTGGTTTCAGGGGAACTTCTAGGGCAAACGCCGTGAACGTCAGGCGACATTTAACGAATCTTATCTTTTCACTCAAACAGGAGAACTCACAATGTTTGAACTGATGGACACCTACGGCCAACAGGCTGTTATCAAGGTGATCGGCATCGGTGGCGGCGGCGGCAATGCCGTTGATCACATGGTAGCGGCGAACATCGAAGGCGTTGAGTTCATCAATGCCAACACCGATGCCCAAGCCTTGAAGCGCTCCAGCGCATCCACTGTATTGCAGTTGGGAGCAAATCTGACGAAAGGGCTCGGTTGCGGTGCTGACCCAGCTCTCGGTCGTCAGGCAGCTGTCGAGGACCGCGAGCGGATCGCAGAGGTACTAGACGGAGCCGACATGGCATTCATAACGGCAGGGATGGGTGGCGGCACCGGCACGGGGGCGGGTCCAGTCATCGCACAGGTCGCACAAGATCGGGGGATCTTATCGGTCGCTGTCGTGACCAAGCCGTTCTCGTTCGAGGGTAAGAAGCGTATGACCGTCGCCGAGCACGGAATACGCGAACTGTCGGAATATGTCGATTCAATTATTACGATACCAAATGAGAAATTGCTCACGGTGCTTGGCAAAGACGCCACATTGCTTGATGCGTTCGGTAAGGCAAACGAGGTTCTGCAAGGTGCTGTGCAGGGCATTGCCGAACTGATCACGCGTCCCGGACTCATAAACGTTGACTTTGCGGATGTGCGTACGGTCATGTCTGAAATGGGTATGGCGGTGATGGGCTCTGCTTCTGCAAACGGTGACAATCGTGCCAATGAGGCGGCGTTGTCCGCAATATCCAGCCCGCTGCTAGAGGACATCAACATCTCGGGCGCGCGTGGGCTGTTGGTTAACGTAACCGCCGGGTTAGACATGTCTATCGGTGAATTTGAAGAGGTCGGTGGCACCGTTAAGGAGTTTGCCGCCGAGGATGCCACGGTCGTCGTCGGAACAGTCATCGATCCGGAAATGGAAGATGAGCTACGAGTGACGATCGTCGCTACTGGTTTGGGCCAAGGTAGCAAGCGACAACAGCCTTACCAGATCGTCAGGACAGGAACAGGGACCCTGGACTACGAACAGTTGGACACGCCCACGGTTATCCGCAACCGCCGAAGCGGCCAAGGTGAAACGGGGAGAGCTGAGGCGGGTCCGGAGTATTTGGATGTCCCTGCCTTCCTGAGGAAACAGGCCGATTAGCTAATAAAATCAAGGCCTCGCATCTCTTCCGTGCGTCTCATGCGCAGCGCACGGAGGCGCCGCTTCCAGCGAAATCCCGCGTGTCCCGCTTTCACTGGACACACATAAGCTTTTACATTTAAATAACCACCGTCCCCAACTTGCGAGTCTAACCGGGGTCTGGGGAAAGGACCTGGAGGAGTGTTGCTGGCCGGCCGACAAGGACTGTCGCCACGACAACGAGGAGCTCAGCGACAATTAACAACTATAAATAATGATCAGTCAACGGACCCTTAAGAACGTAATCCGGGCAACAGGAGTGGGACTGCACACGGGGGAGAAGGTCTATTTGTCTCTCGGTCCTGCGCCCCCTGAAACGGGAATCATTTTTCGGCGTGCCGATCTCCACCATTCACTAGAGATCCGCGCTTGCCCGGAAAACGTCGCCGATACAACGCTCTCAACCACGCTTGAACGCGACGGTGTTCGTATTTCGACCGTCGAACATTTGATGTCGGCTTTCGCGGGGCTCGGTATCGACAATGCCTATGTCGACCTTACTGCGCCGGAAGTTCCCATCATGGACGGCAGTGCAGGTCCGTTCGTATTTTTGTTGCAGTCAGCGGGAATCGAAGAACAGTCGGCTCCCAAGCGTTTCATACGCATAAGAAAGAAAATAGCGTTCGAAGACGGTGATAAATGGGCGAAGTTTGAACCCTTTGAAGGCTTTAAAGTTTCGTTTGCGATCGAATTTGATCATCCCTTGTTTAGCGCGGGCGCGCACTCCGCGAGTGTCGATTTTTCCACTACCTCTTTCGTCAAGGAGGTGAGTCGCGCGCGTACCTTCGGGTTCATGCGAGAAATTGAGACCTTGAGACAGGGGGGGCTGGCCCGCGGAGGGAGCCTAGATAACGCTATCGTGCTAGACAATTTCCGCATTCTGAACGAAGATGGCTTGCGCTACGAGGATGAGTTCGTCAAGCACAAGGTGCTCGACGCGATTGGCGACCTGTATTTGCTTGGACATCCGCTGATCGGGGCTTTTTCTGCTCACAAGTCGGGCCATTGCCTTAATAATCGATTGTTGCGCGGTCTGGTCGCCGATAGGCAGGCGTGGGAGCTGATTACTTACGCGGACCAGAACGAGGCGCCGATTAGCTTTGTCCGAACGGTGCCGGTGACCTGAGGCCGAAACCTGGCGTGAGATTTGCACGCAACTTAGGTTTTGGGGAAAGGATCAGCATAAAGGCATGAATTTCATCATCGTCCCAGGCAAGACCCGTTCGGCGTACAGCACCTGCCTTTCCCACCGCCAGCTCGCCGCCATGATGCTGGTGGGGCTGGTGGGCCTGCCG
>JBHICC010000007.1:0-72411 GCA_046759385.1 Acidiferrobacterales bacterium
TAACATTGCCCACGCGGTTTGGAACGCCGTGCTGGTGCTTGATTGCCCCGCTTGCCTTGAATCAGTGTAAGAGTCGTTGCTTTCGCCCCAGCCGCCGTCCGGGCGTTGGACCCACTTCAACCACTCAGCCGCACGGCGAATGTAAGGCTGCATCTTTGGCTCCCGGGCCTGCTCCAGCGCGGCCAACACCGACCACGCACCGTAGATATAGTTCGTCCCCCAGCGGCCGAACCAGGATCCGTCCCGCTCCTGCTCGCGCCGCAGAAACTCCAGGGACAGCGCTAGAGTGTCTTGGTATTCTGCCTGATCGAGCTGCGCCAGCAGGGTTACGCAGCGCGCGCTCACGTCGGCTGTCGGCGGGTCCAGTAACGCGCCGTGGTCGGCGAATGGAATCTCGTTGAGGTAGTAACAGGTATTGTCAGCATCAAACGAGGCAAAGCCGCCGTTTCGTGACTGCATCCCACAGATCCACTCCGCCGCGCGTTGGATCGACGCGCGATAGCGCTCGTCCCCGGCTTGATGCATAGCCCAAGCAACCACTGCAGTGTCGTCGAGATCCGGGTAGTGGTCGTTACCAAACTGGAACGGCCAACCGCCTGGCCTTACGTTCGGACGTGCCTGGCTCCAATCACCCCGCAGTTCCAGCAGCTGACGCAGTTCGAGCCAGTCGAGGGCACGCAGTGTCTGGGGGGTCGGCTCACCGCCGTTCAGTTCGTGCAACACGAGACACGCGAGCGCAGTGTCCCATACCGGCGACACACATGGTTGACAGTAGGCCGAGTGCTCATTGACCACCAACAACTTCCGGAGCGCCTCCTTGGTCATCACTCGGTGAGGATGGTCGGCGGTGTAACCCAGCTGGGCGAGCGCCTCATGCGCGTTGACCATCGCGGGAAAGATTGCACCCAGGCCGTCACTGCCATTCAATCGCTCAATGAACCAGCTCTCTGCGCGCTTGATTGCGTGACGGCGGATCCAGCGTGGGACTAGCGGCTCGATCAAGCGCCCAATGTGATCCAGTATGAGAAACACTCGGTTGAGCGGCGAGCGAATCGGAAAGTAATGTCGCTCCTCCTCGGGCGGCACCGAAAATAGCTCACGAATTCCTACACCGCTCGGATTCTTAGCCCGTGCCTTCACGCTGCAAAGAATAAGCAGCGGCACCAGTACGGTTCGCGACCAGTAGGAGACTTTACTTAGGTGAAAGGGGAACCATCGTGGCAGGAGGATGATTTCCACCGGTATGAACGGCACACCGCGCCAGGGGATCTGCGCAAAGAGCGCAAGCGTAATCCGCGTGAACACGTTGCTCCTTGCTGCACCGCCGTGCGCGAGGATCGCGTCGCGTGCCCTCACCATATGGGGGGCGCCTGCCGAATCACCGGCAAGCTTCAATGCATAGTACGCCTTGACCGAGCAACTGAGATCAAAATTACCACCGGTGTACAGCGGCCACCCCCCATGGTCGTGTTGGCGGTCGCGTAAATACACCGCGATCTTGCCCTGCAGCCCCTCGTCGATTTCATCCATGAAATGCATCATTAGAATGTACTCGGCGGGGACAGTGCAATCGGCCTCGAGCTCAAAGCACCAGTAGCCGTCCTCATGTTGCAAAAAGAGCAGGGCGTCGTGTGCGGTGGCGAGTGCTTTCCTGAGCCTCGCATCCTCGATTCGGGCAGTGGGGGCCCTCTGCCCGTCAGACCGCTGCTTTAGCTGCCAATCTGATCGTTTCGGCAGTGTCGGTTCAGGCCCCCGATCTAGCATCTGCACATTCACGCTACGATTGGCACGGCTAAACCACCCTCTGCCAGAGAGCCCCAGAACGATCCACCATGCAAACGATCTCAACACCGGTCTGTTGTTTCTTTATTCGTCAGCTCTAATTGATTGAATAGCGATGAAAGCGTCGCGACGGCGGCAGCGGTTGAGACGCTGAGGGCGGAAGCCCAGCTGTCGAGATGCTAAACAACAACTTCAGCAGAGAATCGCTGCCGACCAATACATTGCTCGCCAGCATCACCGCTTTCACGCTTCGTCTGGAAATCTTCACGTCCTGCCCCGATGTAAAGGAACGATTGCGATTGATCTTCCTCAAGGTCAAGACGGCCATACCCAATGCCCACAGGCAAAAACGTCGTATGCCCTTTTCCTTACTCGGAATCAGCAAGGTATAAGCGAGTGCATTCTCCAAGTGTGCGCGCGCGATGCCGATTAACTTCTCCAGTCCATCGCCGAAAGACTTATCATGGCGCTCCTTCGAGAGATCCTTCAGATCAAAGCGCGATTGTTTAAAGACGTCCTGCGGTAACCAGCACGCGCCCCGTGCCCGGTCCTCCCAGACATCCTTTAGAATATTCGTCATCTGCAGGCCCTGGCCGAACGACACCGCAAGCTTCATCATCTCGTCTCTGTTTTTCTCTATGGTTTTGGAGTAGTCACAGAACAGCTCTGTCAACATCTCGCCAACTACGCCGGCGACGTAATAGCAGTAACGGTCTAGCTGCGGCAAATCGCTGAGCCCATTAAGATCCTTATTCGCCTGAAAAACCGACATCCCCTCAGCCATGATCGCCACAGACCGACTGAGTATGTCCCTTTGAGTTGCGGTAAAGCTCTTTGTTACACGAATGACGCGCGGCGTATGCTTAATCAGATCTTGTTCTGCGGGTAAGGTGTTGGAGGAAAGCAAGGGGAACAGTGCCGAGGCGAACTGCTCCGCTGGCACTTCGCCTTTAACCGTCTTGATGAATTGCCGCGAGTAGTAACGTTTTTGCTCAGCTTTCAACGCAGGCTCGTCTTCAATAGTGTCCGCGATACGGCACAAGAGATAGGCATTAGCCACGATCCTCCAAAGGCCGGCCGGCAATTGTGGGATCGTCAGCGCAAAGGTGCGCGAAACCCCTTGCAGGATCTCGTTCTGGTACTGCTCGTCGGACAACGCGCGCTGGTGGATATTTTCTCTTGGCAACATTGGTGAAACGCCCCGTGCGGGCCGCGTCAATCTCCTAATAGGGTCGTCTCGAGGAAATCGTATATCTGCCGTCGCATCGTATTCATCCCAAGCGGCGACATCATCAGGAACGCCATTTTGTGATCGTACGGCCAAAGAATTCGCTCGGGTTCGCCCAGCGCTTGCCAAAATGCGGTACGGCCACTCTCCGGAATACACGTATCGTACTCGGCCTCAAACAGAAGCACCCGGTTCGGATTCACGCGCCCACCGTAAGCAGCCGGGTTGATAGGGTATAACGGCGCCTCCAATTTTTTCTCGAAAATTTCTTCGGTCCATCCCAATCGATCGAGCAATACGTTACGGGCCTCCTGCGCCCGGCCGAAACAGGTAGCGAACATCTCGTTAAGATTCGCACCGCCCATCGCTAAGGCGCTTGCCGCAATCCTGGGCTCGTGGCTCGCGATCAGGCCACCAACGGAGGCGCCCATGCTGAATCCAACCAGGCCGATACGAGCTGCATCGATACCTGGTTGCTTTTCGAGCCAGTCGAGGGCACGTCGAATATCGACGATGTTCACTCTGACACGCTCCACCATGCGGCCGGCCACAGCAATCAGGCTTTGCTCGTCGGGTGCAGAGCGCATAGCGTCCCAGTCGAAAAGAAAGTCTTTGCCGAGCAGGCGCAATACATTCATGCCGCCCTTGCTGTAGCGCAGCAGGCTTTCAGTGATCTTGCGAGACGGGTAGGTATGAGTTCCCCAGATCGGCAGCACAACGACAAGTGGCTTTCTCCCGGGGCGCTTACTCTGATAGTACAGTCCCGTAACCTGGTTATTGTCTTGACCGTTGTCACCCACTGACAGGAAGGAGATTGTCTGAACCAGATACCGTTTCGTCTCGCGCTTCTCGTCAAGGTAAGACTTCAGTGCAATCGGCGACTTTGGGTAATTGAAGTCAAAGCCGCTAGATAGCGGTTTTAAGGATGCCAGCCGTTGACTGTCCGTTCCTTCGGCACGCACACCGCCGCCGAGCGCAAAGCCCGCCAACAGGGCAATAAATGCCTTGCGCGCGTACAACTCCTTGAATCGAGTGGCCACGGGCGAGGACCCAGCGGCAGCCCGCAGCTTTTCATTGTTTTTCAAGCTATTGTTACCACAAATTTTGCGGATATTGTAACCTATGCAGTGGGACCGGTCAGCCACCCAAAGCCTTTCAAGGTCGCCACGGCGCGATCAATATCCCTTAGAATCAAGGTCCTTGCGATACGTGCGTCCGCGCCATTGCGAGCGTTGGCCGCGCCAATAGCGTATAGCCGAGGTCCACGTCATCCCCAAGTAGAGCGTCCCGATGAGTGGCAACGCCGCGGCCCAGGCGTAAGACCGATCATAGTATCGCAGTATCGGCAGATACGAGATCGTCATCCCCGCGAGTGCTAGCGCCGAGGCGACGCGGGCGCCAGTATTCGGCAACGCCAGACCGATTAGCGGCAGACAGAACGCGATGGCCAGCACGGCCGTGCAGACCGAGAGCAATACGGAAGAGTAATGCAACTGCGTATACGCGGTCCGGGCGATCATATTCCAAATGTTCGCAAGGGTGTCGTACGCGCGAATACTGTGCGCCGAGCGGGTCAGCCCTACCCACGTCTTGTGCCCTTGGCGCTTCATGCATCTGGCGAGTTCACAGTCATCGATTAACGCCCCCCGCAACGTCTCAAATCCCCCCATGTGCTCGATCATGGCGGTTCTCAGCAAGATGCAGCCGCCGGCAGCCGCCGCTACCCTGTGCCGAGGGTCGTTGGCAAGTGCGAACGGGTACAGCATTTTGAAAAAATAGACAAACGCTGGCATCAAGAGCTTTCCCCAGAAGGTGCTCATGCGCAGGGTTGCCATTAGCGAGACAAGGTCGAGGCGATCGTGCTCGAGCTTCCGTCGAAGACTCACCAATAGCCCAGGCGCCAGTACGATATCGGCGTCCAACAGCAGAGTAAGCGCCCGAGTCGAGTGAGCGCGGCCCTGCTCAAGCGCCCAGAGCTTCCCGGTCCAGCCGCTGGGCAGCGGCTCGCCTCGGATGACACGCAGGTCATGGCCTCCTATATCGCGCACGATGTTTGCGGTACCGTCGGTCGATCGATCATCGACAACGATCACGCGCAAACTTCGTCCCTGCGCGCTCAGCGCCCGCAGGGCGTGGCTAATCGTGGCCGCCTCATTGCGGGCAGGAATCAGAACGGTGATATCGCTTAGGTCGGCCTCCGGGGGTGTAGCTGCGGCATCCAGCGCCTCACGTACGCGCCACGGCTGCCAAGGCAGGAACAGAATACTCGCCCAGAGCAGTATGCTCGGGAGGGCGAGCCATAACCAGAGCATCTAGGCCGCGCGTTCCTCGTGCCCCGGATCCTCGTCGTCCGAATCGAACGTCGCAACGTGGCCCGGGGGTGGATCTGGGTAGGTAACTGGTAACTCGGGTGCCATTGGGCCCTCCGTTCGCGGACCACGGAAGAACACTTTCAAGGCGTTGAGTGGGTGCGCGAAAGTATCGTTGACCGCCGTCGGCTCATAACCACAGTGAACCATGCAATTGGCGCATTTGGGATTGCGCCCGTTTCCGTAGCTGTCCCAGTCGGTCTCCTCGATCAGTTCCTTGAAGCTGGCGGCATAGCCCTCGTCGACGAGCAGGTAGCAGGGCTTTTGCCAACCGAAAACATTACGCGTCGGATTCCCCCAGGGGGTGCACTGGTAAGTCTGATTGCCGGCTAGAAAATCTAGAAACAGCCCCGACTGATTGAAACGCCACTTGCGTCCTCTCCCGCGCTTGAAGATATCGCGAAATAGCTGCTTGCTGACAGTTCGCTGTAAAAAGATGTCTTGCTGCGGCGCGTGCTGGTAATTGTACCCTGGCGAGATAGTCACGCCCTCCACGCCTAGCTTCATCGCGTAGCTCAAGAATTCCGCCACCTCATCAGCGGACTCCCCTTGAAACAGTGTGCAGTTCAAGGTAACGCGAAATCCCTTGGCAACCGCCAGCTTCACGACCTCGACCACTTTGTCGAACACCCCGTCACGGCAGACCGACGCATCGTGTCGTTCACGATTACCGTCGAGATGGATCGAAAATGTGAGATAGGGCGAAGGCGTAAACTCGTGCAACCGGCTTTTCAGGAGCAACGCATTCGTGCAGAGGTAAACAAACTTCTTGCGCGCAATGATCCCTTCGACGATCTCGGTAATGCCCGTATGGATGAGTGGCTCACCACCCGGTATCGAAACGATCGGCGCTCCGCACTCATCGACTGCGGCCAAACAATCTTCCACGCTTAACCGTTTCTGCAGGATCTTTTTTGGGTAGTCGATCTTGCCACACCCCGCGCAGGCTAAGTTGCATTGGAACAGCGGCTCCAACATTAGCACCAGCGGATAACGCCGCACGCCGCGTAGCTTCTGGCTGATGATATAACGCGCGACCCGATACTGCTGAATCAGTGGTACGCCCATCGATTATTTGCCCTTTGCTTATAGCCTTTCTGTCACTTCACACCGCAACGTGCATTTCTTGTTGCGAATACACGCGCGCTCCGGGTGGGCGAGTTGGCGATCGACCCTACACCATCGGCCCGTAAATTGTCTAGTGGCAGCGCGCGCTGCGAATCGTGCGGAAACACGTTACACACTGACCCGCGCCGTTACAGACCGCAGCAACGCGCGCCCACTCTCAGTCCGAAACGACGATCTGCTGACGATTATCAATCGGCCACTGGTACCTAGTGGTACCGCAAACCTGCCCAATGGTAAAAGCATACCAAGTGTATGGAAATCCATGTGTGGACCCCTCTCAGTTCCTCACGGTCGCCGTTCGCACCTTGCGTGAGGGCATCTACACTAAGTGGAAAGAAGAATTTGGCACCCGGGGTCCTATATGTTAGTCCCAGGTCGTAATGGCTGTGTTTCAGGCACGCGCGTCGCCGATGGGGGCTCGCCGCGGCGTCAGGGTGGCTCAGCATTGCGCCCGACGTGACACCGCCCGATAGGATTTGCCATAATTCTGATGATTAAACTAAGGAATAGAAATACCAAGAGCAGGACGGGGGCTAGGAGGAAGTAATGAGAAGAAATCGTAGAGACCCACTTCACCTGTGCCCGCGAGTTCACCGCGGGCATCCAAGCAAAAGTCTCAGCCATGCAAACGTGATGCCGGGCGATCTGCCCGATCGGTCTCTCGCCAGGTACCATCCGTTGCTGCAGACTGCAGCGCTCGACGAGGGCAGCCATGGCTAAGAAGCATGCATACTCCTTACTTAAGACTATCGATTCGCCGGCAGATCTCCGGCGTCTTCCTGAGTCCAAGCTCGAGGCACTCGCCAACGAAGTACGCGCCTATCTAATCGAATGTATCTCTCAATGCGGTGGCCACTTCGGTGCCGGCCTTGGGACCGTTGAGTTGACGATCGCACTGCATTACGTCTTCAACACGCCAGACGACCGCCTCGTCTGGGACGTGGGCCATCAGGCCTACCCCCACAAGATCCTGACTGGCCGACGGGATTACATGACTACGATTCGCCAGAAGGACGGATTGGCACCTTTTCTCAGGCGTATGGAAAGCCCCTATGATGCGTTCGGAGCGGGTCACTCTAGTACATCAATCAGCGCGGCGCTCGGCATGGCGATTGCTGCTGCGCACGAGGGAAGTGGCCGCAGGGCGGTCGCGATCATCGGCGATGGCGGCATGACCGCGGGCCTTGCTTACGAAGCCCTCGATCACGCCGGTGATCTGAAGTCCGACCTGTTAGTGGTCCTCAATCACAACGATATGTCGATTTCGCCCAACGTCGCTGCGTTATCGAAATACCTCGCGCGCGTTCTGTCTGGGAAGTTTTATCGAACCATGCGGGAGAGCGGCGAGAAAGTGTTACGTCACATTCCGCCAATGTGGGCATTGGCGCATAGAACCTCTTTGCACGTCAAAGGCATGGTAATTCCAGGCACGTTCTTCGAGGAACTTGGGTTCGACTATTTCGGCCCAATCGATGGCCACGATGTTTCCACCCTAGTAAAGACCCTGCGAAATTTGCGTTCTCTTAAAGGGCCAAGATTGCTACACCTGGTAACACGAAAGGGCAAGGGCTATGCGCTAGCTGAAGCTGATCCAGTTAAATACCACGGCGTAACCCCGTTCGACCCGAAGATTGGCATAGTGTCCTCTAAGTCCAAAGGCACGCCGACTTACACGCAGGTCTTCGGTGAGTGGCTCTGTGACATGGCCGAGCAGGATAACCGGTTGGTTGGAATTACACCGGCGATGCGAGAGGGGTCGGGCCTGGTGGAGTTTTCGAAACGCTTCCCTGACCGCTACTTCGACGTGGGGATCGCGGAGCAACACAGCGTAACGTTCGCTGCCGGCCTTGCCGCCGAAGGGCTCAAGCCAGTCGTCGCCATTTACTCAACCTTCTTGCAACGTGGCTATGACCAGCTGGTGCATGACATAGTCGTTCAGGATCTACCGGTGTTGTTCGCAATCGACCGTGCCGGGGTAGTAGGGCCGGACGGCGCCACACACAACGGTAGCTACGACCTGTCCTATATGCGCTGCCTGCCGAATATCGTCCTGATGGCGCCTGCTGATGAAAATGAGTGTCGCCAGATGCTTTACACGGGCTTCCAGCTCGACCAGCCTGCGGCCGTTCGTTATCCGCGTGGAAGGGGCCCGGGCACTGCCGTCGAAAAAGCGATGAAGGCCTTACCCATCGGAAAGGCGGAGGTGCGCCGACAAGGCAAAGAGATCGCGATCCTGGCGTTCGGCGCCATGCTCACCCCGGCGCTAGAGGCAGCCGCTACGTTGGACGCGACCGTCGTCAACATGCGATTCATCAAGCCGCTCGATGAGGCACTGATCCTAGAGCTTATGGGTACGCACAACCTTCTGGTCACCGTTGAGGACAATGTTATAGAGGGTGGCGCCGGTAGTGCGGTAAACGAATGTCTTGCGGCCAATCAGAAGCTGGTTCCGGTGTTGAACCTAGGGCTCCCCGACAGTTTGATTGAAACAGGCTCGCGTGAGGAAATGCTTGCGGAGGGCGGACTCGATGCTGCGGGTATTCTCTGCGCTATCGAAAAACGCTGCCGTTCACGCGTCGCGCCCAAGACCATTGCAGCGGCGTCAGAATAACTGGGTGAGGCGGCCCGCTAGTTCGTGAAAAAGGTCGCGGCCTACGACGGCATTGTAGAAGGTTGTACCTAATAGAGCATGCGACAGTGCGATCGGAACGATAGCGCGGTCGCGAAGATAAGAATTACTCCAGACAATCCCTCCGGCAATCGTCAACAAACTTACCGGAACATCGGGTAAATGTACTAGACCGTAGCCGACGCCGTTCAATGTTGCCACCACAACGGGCGGCACCGGCAACAATAGGCGCAACCGGCCCAATAGGTAGAATTGAAAGATCGTCTGTTGTAGCAGTGCCCATGGCACGTAGATCGACAGCGCAAGCAGTAGACTCGCCCAGCTAAGCTCGTGCCCCCGCCAGTACCCCCACACGAGAAAAGCGGCAACGATCGGTAACGTCAGGATAGACATGGTTAGCACGGCGCGGCGCCAGCGTACGGCTTTGGGTTCCGTGGGCACTCCCCAGATCTGCCGCGTTCGCTTTGCGGTTAACACTATGTAGCTGAGAAATAGCAGCGCCGTGCCGCTGTACAGACCTATCCCGCGTGGCGCGAAATATAGGAAGATCGGCGTAAGTGTGACGATGATGCTGAGCTCGATGGCAATTCGCTTTTTCAACGATACCATCACGTCGGAGGTGTGCACGGACAAAGAACGCCCCCAATCAAGCACTGGGCGCGCCAGAATAGCACAGCATTAAGCGTTGTCCGATGATCGTCTGTCGATCAGCGCGTCGAGCTCCTGTTTGAGCTTAGGAAGGATCTCATCGTAGCGGTACGCGCCGACATGCTCGCCACCGCGTTTGAGATTCACGAACCTGGGTCCACACCACAAACCTAGATCGGCATCGTCCGTCTCACCCGGACCATTAACCCGGCAGCCCATGACTGCGATAGTAATTGCGTGTTCCGTTGCGTATCGTGTCATTTCTTTAACTTGTTGGGCTAGATCGATGAACGCTTCGTTCTCCACGCGTGAACAGCTCGGACAACTTATGATATTCAACGCCTTTCGCCCGTAATCGACGACACTGCGCACGCGCCCGGCGGCGATATCAGCGAGTATCTGGCGGCCTGTTTGGATTTCCTCGCCCTTGCGATCGTTCGGCAAAGTCAACGAAACCCGGATGGTGTCACCGATGCCGCGGCTAATGAGTTGTTCAAACGCGATCCGTGTTTTGATCACGCCGTCCGGCGGCATACCCGCTTCCGTCACCCCGAGGTGTAGCGGGACATCCGGCCGCTCTTTTGCGAAGCGCTTGTTGACCTCAATGACTTTTGCCGGGTCGGAATCCTTGAGTGATACGCAATAACGCGTGAAACCGAGCTTGTCGAGTAGTTCGCAGTGATCCAGTGCACTCTCAAGCATCGGTGAGATGGAATCGCCGTCGGCATATTTCTCAACTTTTTCCGGATCAACCGAGCCGCAGTTGACGCCAACTCGTAACGCGCAGTCGTGCTCCCCGGCGACGTCTACAATGAACTTGACTTTGTCGTGCCACGGCTTGGCACGCTCATGGTGATACAAATGCCCTGGGTTATAACGGATCTTGTCGACATGCGCCGCCGCATCGCGCGCAAGACGGTAATTCTCTTGCAAATCAACCGAAAGGTTGGCAGATGTCTTGGCGCGTATTTGGCTCAGCGCACTGACGTCTTTTCGGTTGTCGCAGGCGATGCGAATCACGTCCGCCCCTGCGGCCACTAGATCTTCAACTTGTGATGCGGTGGCGTCTATATTCTGCGTCCGCGTTGCGCACATGCTCTGGACCGCAACCGGATGGCCGTCACCAATCGTGGCCGAACCAATGCGGATTGCACGTGTTGGATTACGTGGTAGCTGCACAGTGTAACCTCGGTGGTAGTGACTCAAGCGCCGAGCTTGGCGCCCGCCACTGCCGGACGCCTAAGCTAACTGTTCTCGAATTGCGACGCAATGCTCGCCAGTCTAAAAACGCGCAGCGCAAAATCCAATGCACGGTACCCCGCGAAAAGAGCACAACAAAACCACCCGCCCCTAAAACCATCAACACCTGCTAGCCGCGTGTCTTTTGTTCTATGGTCTATAGCCCGCTGTCAGCCTGTGGCTGCTGCACTTTCGTGTAACGCCGCTTCACGCAGGGCCAAGGTCGGAACCGCACCGACGAGTAAGCGCTTACCAAAGACGAAGGTCGGCGTGCCTGTTGCACCATATCTGCCAGCCATAACACGGTTGGCCTGCAAGCGTTCTTCATAGCGCGGCGCTCGCCAAGCACGGTCCATTGTCTGCTCGTGAATACCGACCTCGTCTGCTAAGCGCCGCAGAACGTCGACGTCGCCGATGTTCTGCGCCTCGCCAAGGTAAGCTTCAAATAAGCGCCGGTGAAGACGATAAAAGGCTGTTTCACCATCCTCTTTGGCAGCCTCGGACAAAAGTAGCGCTTTATGGGAGTTCGTGGTGAAACTACGCTGCGCAATTGGCAAGCCTTCTTCCTCGGCCATCCGGTACAACGCGGCCATCATCTGTTGCCAACGCTCGGGGGGATAGCCGAGCTCCGCAACGGGCCGGCCCTCGGGTGGATTGTCAGGATGAATCTCGAGCGCGATCCAATCGACTTTTAGATCAAACTCGTCGCGCAGCTGTTCCAAGCGCGCAAAGCCAATGTAACAGAATGGGCAAATATAGTCTGAGAATACACTCACTGAGAGCGGGGGCCGTTCCATACTGTCCATACGCTAAGCGTACATCCATGAATAGGCCATTGTACCCGATACCGGTAAGCCCCGGCTGAAATGGCCCTCGGCGGGAACTGGAAAATGGCTGAATCTACGCTATTTTTTAAAGGTGGCTGACGCCGCAGCCGTTCCGGGGGGGCATTCAACACGCCAAGTTTTACCCCGGGCCCAGAGGGGCCTAAAGGTGCCGTCTGGCGCCCCCTGTCTCTGCCCGCGTCTGTCCCTCGCTAGGAAGGAATAGGAACGAGAGGTTATCGTAACGTATTGTTTACAAAGGACTATGATTACACTATCGATCAATCTGGCACGGATCTTGATTAGACTTTCCTGTGTGATCGACCGAAACACGCTGAATGGAACCCCAGCGTGGATCACGAAGGCGCCAGTCGCCAAGCGAGGGCATTATGGGCAGACTACAGACACGGACGGTACTGAACGCATTCGAGCGCGATACGCAGGCTAAACGACTAGCCAAGCTACTGCTAGTTGGGAGTCTCGTCGCCGGCGCCTATTTGCTCGCACTCCCCTTCAGCCAAGCCGCCCCCACACCGCGGAATCGGGTTAATCTCAGTGCTCCGGGTTCGCCGAATGAAACCGGTTTAGTTGCGCACCGCTATCGCCAGGTTGAACAAGCAATGTTGCTCGGCGATTACGAACAGGCCCGCCTTGGTCTTATCCTGTTAGCCGAGCAAGGCCACGTTGAGGCGCAATATCTGCTCGGAATCGCGCACAGTAGCGGGCTCGGTGCCGGCCACGACATGGAACAAGCCGTTCGTTGGTATCAGAGGGCCGCTGAGCAAGGTCACGTGGATGCCCAGTATAATCTGGGCGTCGCCTACTCTATGGGTACCGGTGTCGACCTTGATGCCACTAAAGCAGTCAACTGGTGGCACAAGGCCGCTGTCCAGGGCAGCACCGATGCACAGTTCAACCTCGGATTGATGTATGCCCAGGGTGAAGGCGTCACTAAGGACATGTTGACAGCCCATAAGTGGTGGCTCAAGGCTGCCTTGCACGGCGATCCCGCAGCTCAATACGCCCTTGGCCTGATGTACGTCAGAGGCGACGGCATCGATCAGGATATCAATGAGGCGGTCAAGTGGTGGTTTCTGTCCGCGAGCCAAGGTTTCGAGCGCGCAAAGGTCGCGCTTGAGAAGCTTAGATTCATCGTCATTCAACCTTAAGTCGTTTCCTCTCGAAAATAGACTGCTCCGCTCTGGCGCTGAGCCGTTTGCGCTTGCGCGAGATCTTCTACTCAGCTGCTGCTACGTTCGTGCTTCTGTCTATCAGGCGACTGTGGCACGATCGTCCGCATCGTTACTTCAAGGCCAACAATGCGCCATGGCATGAATGCGCCCCTTCGTCCTGCATATTTCCTGGTCAGCGCGCCGAGTCGATCTATGAAAGGCCTCGAGTGCGCTCAATTCTTGCAATGGGCTCTGCCCTGCTTGCGCATGCGGTGGTTAGGTTTTCGTAAAGTTCGTGGCCAAGTCTGCAAGCGGCTTAAATCTCGATTCGGTGAACTCGCTTTATCTAGCTTCGATGACTACCGCGCCTACCTTGAGCGCCACCCCGATGAGTGGAAGGTCTTGGACAGCTTTTGCCGGATCACGATCTCGCGTTTCTATCGTGATCGCGCGGTTTACGATTATCTTTTCAATACTCTGCTTCCAGAACGCCTCGATACGGCGCAGGTGCACGGTGCGCCGCGGCTCTTAGCCTGGAGCATTGGTTGCGCCTCGGGGGAAGAACCATACACGCTTTCCTTAGGTCTGCACTTGCACAAGAACCTGCCCGACGAACAGCGTTTCACGATTCTTGCTACGGATGTTGATGCCGGCTTGCTAACGCGGGCGCGTGCAGCTTGCTACTCAGCTAGCAGCATCAAAGACTTGCCCCCGCTTTGGTTGGCGCAGGCGTTCGAGAAGACGGCCCGAGGCGACTACTGGCTACGTCCAAAATTCCGTGAGCATGTCCAGTTTTTCGAACAGGACATCCGCACTGTGATGCCGGATGGTCATTTCGATTTAATCTTATGCCGCAATCTTGTTTTCACCTACTTTGATCCGAAGTTACAGGAAGAAGCTGCGCAGGCATTATTGAGGCGATTGCGCGGCGGCGGTGCGCTGATCGTTGGCAAACGCGAATCTTGGCCGCTCTCACCTATGGATCTGGTCTCAGTCGTACCTGGCCTCGGCATTTATCGTTTGTCCATTAAATCGCCTTAGCTAGGTAGGCGATAGCATATAGCGCCAACGAAGCGTAGATTCCTGCCAACGCGTCATCCAGCATCGTACCAAGGCCCCCGCGAATGCGGCGCTCGAGTGCTCCGATCGGAAAGGGTTTGAATATGTCAAAGAAACGAAACAGGACAAAACCCAAAATCGCCCATACCCAGCCGCTCGGTGCCAAAAACATGGTAATCAAGAACATGGTAATGAGGTATCCGACGATCTCATCCCAAACGATGGCGGGATGATCGTAGACTTGAAGCGCTCTTTGGGCGTGTTCACAGATCCAGATCCCAGCGGTGAAAAACAGAAAAACCGTAACCGCGTACCACATAGGTGTGAGCGTCGTCATAAGCCCATATATCGGAATTGCGACCAAAGTGCCCACTGTGCCTGGCGCGTACGGAACGGCGCCAGCGCCAAACCCGAAGGCGATGATATGAATCGGATCCCGCCAGAGACGTGCCGGCAAGCGACCCGCGCGCGAACGTGCCGTAGCTTCCGATCCTTCTTGCGCATGCGGATCACTAGCCGGCAAAGTGATCATACCCCTGGAGCTTTGGTTCACGCGCTCGGCCCTGTTCATCAATGAGGCGTAATCCCAGCGAATCTTCAATGTCGCCGATATGAGTCACACCACACGCCCAGGCCGCGCTAAGCTGTTGCACTATCGCGGCCTTGCCGACCGGCACCGTGAAGCACAACTCATAGTCATCGCCACTGGCAATGGCTGTTTCCCATCCACCGGCCCGATCGAAATTGCGACGAAACGCCTGTGACAAAGGAATACGATCAACGTGTACACGCGCTCCGACGCCGCTGGCCTGCAAGATATGGCCAAGATCGGCAAGCAGGCCGTCCGAGATGTCGATACAGCTGCTGGCCACGTCGCGCAACGCCATGCCCTCGCGTATGCGCGGCATAGGATAGTCGAGTCTGGCAAGGAGTACGGGCGCATCCCGCTCGGGGGCTGCCAACACACCGCGTTTATGCAAGAGGGCAAGGCCGGCGTCGCCAATGTTTCCGGTAACGTAAATGCAGTCATGGGGACAGGCCCCGGAGCGCAGTAACGCCTTCCCCTTTGGTATCACGCCGCCGGCCTGAACACCGATCGCCAACGGGCCGCGCACTGTATCGCCGCCAACAAGTTGCGCCTGGTACTCCGCGGCTAGCTGAAACAGGCCGTCGCGGAACCGTTCGAGCCAGCCGTGCTCGATCTCCGGCAACGTTAGGTTAAGCGTGAACCAGGCAGGGGTCGCGGCCATGGCTGCCAAATCACTAAAGCTGACGGCGAGTGCTTTGAAGCCCAGTGAGTGGGGATCGGTGTCTTCAAAGAAATGTGTGCCGGCAACCAAAACATCGGTCGTTACGACCTGCTGCATGTCCGGCGGTACTGCTATGACAGCTGCGTCGTCTCCGAGGGAAACAACGACGTCATCGCGCGCAAGTCCCTGTGACGCAAAATAGGTCCGGATAAGATCGAACTCGTTCAAGCCGTGGACGTAGAGGCTGTTCGACTGGCCTTGACCTCAGCAGTGCGTAGGTCGAATGCAACTTTGTCTAGCACAGCGTTCACGTACCGGTGGCCATGTTCGGCACCGAAGGTCTTTGCGAGCTCTACCGCCTCATTGATTACTACTTTGTAGGGTATCTCTTGTCGGAACTCAAGCTCGTATGCGCCGATACGGAGGATTGCGCGTTCCACCGGATCGATCTCGTCGAGATCGCGATCCAGGTGCGGAATAAGGTGATCATCGAGCTCGTGCTTATGTAGCGGAACCTCAGATACGAGCTGATGGAAATACTCTAGATCGACGTCACTCAGCTCGTGATCAAGGCTGAAATGATCTTCGATTTCGCCCGGCGGTTGCTGTGTAAGCTGCCATTGATAGAGCGCCTGCACAGCAGCCTGACGCGCCTTATGACGGCTTCCACCAGCCATAATCATCTCTCCTAACTAGGTCTTCAGCTCCTTGATGAGATTAAGCATTTCAATCGCCGCCAAGGCCGCTTCCACGCCTTTGTTGCCGGCCTTGGCGCCGGCCCGTTCAATCGCCTGCTCTAGGTTGTCCACGGTCAACACGCCAAAGGAGATCGGCGTATCGAATTGCAAGCTCACTTGACTCAGACCGGTGGCACATTGACCCGCTACATACTCAAAGTGAGGTGTCTCACCGCGGATCACTACCCCCAACGCGATTAGCGCGTCGTATTGACCGCCTGTCGCCATCGCTTTCGCAGCCAATGGCATCTCGAACGCACCGGGGACACGCACAACCTCGATGTTCGAGATCTCTGTCCCATGACGCACGAGCGTATCAATCGCAGCTTCTAACAAGCGCTCGCCAACAAAACTGTTGTATCGACTCAGTACGATACCGAAGCGCGCGCTACGGGCAATCAGGTCACCCGTAAAGCTCTTCGCACTGCTCATCCGAAGGCTTTCTGCGATCGCCGGCCTTTCTGACGCCGGTCGCCATGCTCGATATACTCGACGACCTCCAATCCAAAACCCGACATCGCCGGCAACTTCATCGGATGCCCAAGCACGCGCATCTTCCCAATCCCAAGATCGGCCAGAATCTGGCTACCCAAACCGTAGGTCCGAAGCTCTTCCTGGTGCCCCCTTTTGCGAGGTAACTCGAGTACACCATCTGATTCATCAAAACGTTCGATGCGATTCAGCAAACTTTCAGAAGTTTCTGAATAGCAAAGAATCACCACAACACCGTGGCCTTCGGTTGCTATACGCCGCAAAGCATCTTGCAAAGTCCAATGACCGGCACGATGAACGTCGGCAAAAAGATCGAGCATAGTTTCATGGACATGAACCCTGACAAGTACGGGCCTGTCCGCCGAGATCTCCCCTTTCACCAATGCAAGGTGAGCCTTTTCATTAATCATGTCGTGGTACGCGACGACGCGAAACCCCCCGAATTCAGTTCGCAGGTCCGCTTCCTTCATGCGCCGAATGGTGGACTCGTGGTTCATACGATAACGAATGAGATCGGCAATCGTGCCGATCTTGAGTCCATGTCGCGCCGCGAATTTTTCGAGTTGTGGCAGCCGCGCCATGGTCCCATCGTCGTTCATCACTTCGCACAGCACACAAGCTGGTTCCAGTCCGGCTAGACGCACGAGATCAACACCGGCCTCGGTATGCCCTGCACGTGCTAAAACCCCGCCGCGCTGCGCTCTCAGCGGAAAAATATGTCCGGGCGTAACAATGTCCGTAGGTTTGGCGTGCTTCCTTATCGCGGCGTGGACCGTCGTCGCCCGGTCCGCTGTCGATATGCCCGTCGTGACACCTTCTGCAGCTTCGATCGAAACCGTAAAACTCGTAGCCCCGCGAGCGTGCGTGTCCCTGACCATGAGCGGCAACTGCAGTTGCTCACAGCGCGCCGGCGTTAACGTCAAGCAAACTAAACCGCGGCCATAGCGCGTCATGAAGTTAATGTCTTCCGACCGAACACGCTCAGCGGCAACGAATAGGTCGCCTTCATTCTCGCGGTCCTCGTCATCCATCATGATAACCATGCGGCCAGAGCGGATGTCTTCGATGATGTCGCTGATCGGACTGATTGGCATAACGTTTGAAAGGAGCCTCCTGCGCGAAAGGGTTACATTATGGCCGATTTCCTGCAGGATTTCTGCCGCCCCACCGGCCTATGACCGTCGGCATAGAATGTGCATGCTGTATTGACTATATATTCTAAGGTTTTGACGAACATCTTGGGCGACCTGCCCACCGGCCAATCCGCACCCGACAGGCGATTGTGGCAAGCGACAAGACGCAAGAACTTAGCCGAACCGTGGTCATCGGCGACTGCCCGCCGCAAGGCAGCGAGCGCACCTTTGCGGTCGTGCCAACAGCCGAGGTGCTCGCATCAGGTACGCACTTAGACCAGTACGTGATTGAGGGCGAACTCGGCGGTGGGGGCATGGGCATGGTGTACAAAGGACACGACACCTTGCTCGACCGTCCCGTGGCGTTGAAGGTACTGCCGCCGCATCTCTGCACCGACTCCGACTTCGCTCGACGGTTTGCGAGAGAGGCGCGCGTGCAAGCGCGCATTGACAGTCCCCATGTGGCTACACTACACGCCGTGATGGAAAGACCGGAGGGCCTTGTGCTGGTGATGGACTACCTTGAGGGTGAGTCTTTAGAGACGCGCCTGCGTAATCGGGGCCCTTTGTCTGCGAAGGAAGCGGTCGCCATTTTCGAACAAGCCGCCCTGGGCACGGAGCACATTCACCGCCTTGGTATCGTCCATCAGGATTTGAAACCCGGCAACATCTACGTAGCGTCGAACGGGGTCGTGAAGCTGCTGGACTTCGGTGTCGCCAAGGTTTTACGCGACCAAGGCTTGAATCAAGGTGGCGAGATGATCGGCACCTTGCTTTACATGTCACCGGAACAGATAAAGGGCCGCGAGGTGGACTTTCGTGCCGACATCTACACTCTCGGGATCACCCTGTTCGAGGCCGTTACCGGGCGTCTGCCCTTCGAGCGCAAGACCAACTACGCGCTCATGCACGCTCACGTGCAGGAAAATCCGCCGGCGCCGCGACAGTATCAGTCTGAGATCCCCCGAGAACTCGAGAAAGTGATCCTAAAGGCCATTGCCAAAGAACCCGAGCGCCGTTTTCAGACTATGGAGGCATTTCGCCGTGCGTTGTTGCGCGACGCGGCTCCGGGTCGGTGGGCTATCAGACCCGTGCGGCCGCTGCTACCCGGTGCCCCAAAAGAGCCAGGGCGCAAGGTTGGCTCGCCTCACGGCGCACAAACAAGCCGACACCTACGTCTGGCCGGCGCCGCACTGGCTGTGATTGTCACGATCGCTGCTGTGGGGTTCAGCTACTATGATCACACCGGCCCGATCGAGACCACAGTGCGCGCTGAAGCTGTCATCGACAAGTACGCCCCACTCAGGAAAGCGTGGGGAAATCGCTGAGCTCAGGCAGGGGAAGCTCTCGTGCACTCCAACATTTCTACGTCTCGCCGACTTACAAAGGCTCTGCTAATGTTCGTTTGCGTCGGCGTTCTATCGTACAGCACCACGGCCGGAGCGTTTCTCCGTTGCCAGCTTCACAAATGGCGCACTCAGGATCTGCACTACAAGACGACCTATACGTTCGCGGCGGGCGAGACTAAGACGGCATTGAAACGCTACCCGTCTTTACCTAAACGAGGGGTGCTCGCGATTGCACGTCTTTTTGAGGTCGGCTCAGACGTTAAACAGGTAAAACCCTGCAGGAATCTATCGATCACGAAACGGTTGTTTCTCCAGCGCCGGGATGATACCGCGTTTGTGTTTACCGAGGTGAACGAATTCTATGCTAAAGACGGCACGCTCATCACCACCAACAAACAGGATGTCACCAATCAGCTGATGCGCACGGGCTACTACGTAGCCGCCAATCTGTTACCGATACCGGAGCATGCACCGCCCGGGCGCTACCGACTCCGCAGCAAGCTTCTCCTCACCCGCAAAGGACGCAAGCAAACCTTTCTGGTAGCGTCGGCCGATACAGAATACGAGATTTTGCCGAGCAATTAAGCGCGTGAATCGTAAGCCGTGCGCCGTGACTCGTGTTCTCCGACGTAGCAAAGCGCCTGCCCGATTTGAGAGTTACGATTCGCGGTTAAGCGGTCACAAATCACGGATTTACTGATCACCAACAAAGCCGTGCCTAGCCAGGAACGCTTCGGTGATACCAGAACTCGCTGCCTCAGCCTCATCGGCTTGCACCAACCGCTCGAGGTAGCGTGCGATGATATCCACCTCGAGATTCACCTTATCGCCGACTTGCAACCCCCCAAAGGTCGTGCAGCTCAAAGTGTGTGGAATGATATTAACCTCAAATACGGCGTCGTGAACGGCGTTGATGGTCAGACTCACGCCATCCACGCAGATCGAACCCTTTTCAGCGATGTATTTGGAAAGCTCACGTGGTAACGCGATAGTGAAAAGCATCGAGCGGCCAGCCTGGCGTCGGTCAGCGACTGTACCCACCCCATCCACGTGACCCATAACAAAATGTCCCCCTAATGAGGTACGCGGTGTTAGAGATTTCTCCAGATTCACTGCATCACCAGCACGCAGTGTAGAGAACGTCGTTCGCGACAGCGTCTCGGCAGAAATATCCGCCGTAAACTGATCGCCGCGGACTGCCAAGGTCGTCAAGCAAACACCGCTTACACACACACTATCGCCACGTCCAACGGCCCTTAGATAAAGATTAGCCGCACGGATGACAGCTCGCCGATCTTTCCCGTGATCCTCCAAGGATGCGACGTGGCCAGCCGTTTGCACGATGCCTGTGAACATGTCTACTACTAGCGATGACTCTGCACTTTGGCAATGAAACGCCAGTCACTACCGACCGCGCGCACATCCTCAATCGTTAGCGCAATCCGGTCCGTTAGCTGTTCAAGCCCCGGGAGATTGAACATCGGCTTGGCTTCGCTTCCCATAAGCGTAGGCGCAAAATACAGCACTAGTTCGTCGATAAGATCTGCCTGCAACATCGCGCCGGTCAACATTGCGCCGCTTTCTACCAAAACCTCATTAACCTCACGGCTGGCCAGATGGCGCAGCAATGCATGCAAATCCACTGCACCATCGTCGGCGGGCAAGCATAAGATCTCAGCCCCGGCCCGGCACACGTTTCCAAGCTGGCTGCTTTCCCTTGCGGCAGTAACGATTAGAGTTGGCGCGTCGCCTTCGAGCAGCTTGGCAGACGGTGGCGTTCTGAGCGTGCTGTCAACAACGACACGCAGGGGTTGGCGTCCGATGTCGAGCGCGCGCACTGTGAATCGGGGATCATCCGCGAGCACGGTCTCAACGCCGCAGAGGATCGCCGAGCTGCGGGCACGCCAGTGCTGCACATCAGCACGGGCAGCCTCACTGGTAATCCACTGGCTCTCGCCGTTGGGCATGGCGGTACGCCCATCGAGGCTGGCCGCTAACTTCGCTCGCACGAAGGGACGCCCGCGGCGTACGCGACTAATAAAGCCTGGGTTAAGGGCTTCGGCCTGCGCCTGCAGGAGGCCAACCTCCGTCGGAATGCCCGCTTGTGCCAGCGCGGCGAAACCACTGCCGCTGATCTGAGGACTTGGGTCCTCCATCGCAGCCACAACCCGCCCGACGCAGGCTTTGACCAGAGCAGCGACGCACGGCGGCGTTCGTCCCTGATGCGAGCACGGCTCGAGTGTGACAAACGCGGTGGCACCGTCGGCGTCGTTGCCGGCCACTTCTAACGCGTGCAACTCTGCATGGGGTCCGCCCGCACGCACGTGCCAACCTTCGCCGAGCACCTCGTCGTTCTTGGCGATTACGCAACCGACTCGCGGGTTCGGGTCGGTGGTATACAGCCCGCGTTGAGCGAGACGCAACGCATGCGCCATATGTTGAAGATCACTTGCGCTATTGCTCATCTTTCTCGCCGCCGTCGGGAATCAACTTCAACTGCCGGCGGCGTGCCTCAGGGCTCGGCTCGTTTTGCAGCCGTTCGACTTCCTCACTGAAGGCGTTAAGATCCTCGAAGCTTCGGTAGACCGAAGCAAATCTCACGTAGCCGATAGGATCAAGGTCTTTCAGTTCTTCCATGACCCACTCGCCAATGGCGCGCGATTTCACCTCTCGCTCGCCACTGGCCAACAACTTGTGCCGAATACGGCCGATGGCGTTCTCGACAGCCTCCGTATCAACGGGACGCTTTTGCAAGGCAGTGGTCATTCCGGCACGGAGTTTCGATTCAACGAAAGGCTCGCGACGCCCGTCCGATTTGATGATCTGCGGCAATCGCAACTCGGCGCGTTCATAGGTGGTGAAGCGTTCGCTACAGGCGGTGCACTCGCGCCGGCGTCGAACGGAGCTACCTTCATCCGCGAGTCGGGAATCGACAACGCGTGTGTCTTCAGCGAAACAAAATGGACACCGCATGGGCTTGTGGACCGTAAATCCGTGATTCCTGAACCGTTAACCGTACATCATGCGTAGTAAACAGTAACAGAAACCGCAATTTACGAGCAATGACTGACGGCTCAGAGCTAACGACTCATGACCCGTAGACCGGAAAAGCCTGGCAGAACTCGAGCACCTGGTGCTTGAGTCTCTGGCGCACGCGTACGGCTCCGATGTCATCGAGGACATCACAGATCCAGTGAGCCAGTTGTTTTGCTTCTAGAGCCTGCAGACCACGGGTCGTGATCGCCGGTGTACCGATGCGCAGACCGCTCGTGACAAACGGTTTTTGCGGATCGTTCGGCACCGCATTCTTGTTCACTGTGATGTTCGCTTCACCAAGAGCGGCCTCGGCATCCCTGCCCGTAATATTCTTGCTTCGAAGATCGACAAGAAACAGGTGGTTGTCGGTACCGCCGGAGACGACCTTGTAGCCGCGTTTCATCATCACGCCCGCCATCGCCCGCGCGTTCTCCAAGACCTGTTGCTGATAGACCTTAAATTCGGGCTGCAGCGCCTCTCGCAACGCCACTGCCTTGGCGGCGATCACATGCATCAGGGGACCGCCTTGCGTACCGGGAAAGACCAGCGCGTTGAGCTTTTTTTCAATCTCTGAATTGGCCTTTGCCAGGATGAGCCCGCCTCGGGGGCCACGCAGAGTCTTGTGGGTAGTTGATGTCGTTACGTCGGCGTACGGCACCGGGCTCGGGTAAACCTCAGCCGCTACCATGCCCGCGACATGTGCAATGTCGGCCATAAAATAGGCGCCGACGCGACCGGCAATTTTGCTATATCGATCCCATTCTACGACGCGGGAGTAGGCACTGAAACCACCGATTATCAGCCGTGGCCGATGCTCGCGCGCCAACTGCTCAAGCTGTGCATAATCGATGCGTTCGGTTTCGGCATCGAGCCCATAGGTCACGACGTTGAACAATTTCCCCGAAATATTGACCTTCGCGCCATGGGTTAGATGCCCGCCATCGGCCAGGCTCATCCCAAGAATGGTATCGCCTGGCTCCAACAACGCGAGATACGCCGCCACATTCGCTTGCGAGCCCGAGTGTGGTTGGACATTGGCATAGTCGGCAGTAAAAAGCTGTTTCGCTCGATCGATCGCCAACTGCTCAGCGATGTCGACAAACTCACAGCCACCGTAGTAGCGCCGGCCCGGGTAACCCTCTGCGTACTTGTTGGTGAGAACCGACCCTTGGGCGGCGAGCACCCGTGGGCTCGTGAAGTTTTCCGAGGCGATAAGCTCGAGGTGTTCTTCCTGCCGCCGACGCTCGTTTTCCATCGCCGCCGCCAGTTCGTCGTCAAAATCGGCAATCGTCATGTCCTTGGCAAACATGAAACGGCAATCCTAAGGTTGCATTAAATCGGGTTGGGGGCTGACCAGGGGTGGTCGTGGACGCCGCGTAGCATATACGATTTCGACCGCGATTGCCCCTCCGTTGCCGACGCGGACACAAAAACGCCCGGCTGATGCCGGGCGTTTACAAAGAGACGTATTAACGTGAAGCCGGGGCTAGCTCTTGAATATCCGCTCCAGGTGCTCGAGGTCATTAACGACACGCCACTCATCGGCACCGGCATTCGTCACTCGCTTCTGCCACCATTCGAGTCGGCCCATATAGCGACGCGGATCGACATTATCGGTGCCAAGCTTGGTCACATTGAGCGCGACGAAGCGGATGCCGCTTAGCTCAATCGGAAAATCGCGCACCGTGTTTTTACCGAGCTCCTCTTGCATATCCGAGAAAATCAAGACCGTCTTGCGGCCCGGGTTGGCCTCATTTAAGAATTCAGCAGCCTGAATAATGCCGCCGGTAATATCCGTGTACGCACTGCCGGCCTTGATACCCTTGGAAAACTTATCGATTCGGTCTCGGAATGCGCGCTTTTGCTGGTTCGCCCGGACCGGATCGCTGGTAAAAGTGGCTTTGGCGATGATGTCTTTCTCACTGAAGCTGCGACTGCTCACCTTGGCCACTGCGAGCACATCACCGGGTTGAAGGTTGCCGAGCAAATAATTGATGACTGCCAGCGCCTTGTCCAACTCCTTGGCGTAGGTACCGGACGTGTCGATCAACATGTAAACTCCTTGCGAGCGGTTCTTGGGCTCAGTACGCCCGTCCCCCGAGCACGCAACGAGCAACATACCTAATGCGGCGATGAATGCCGTGGCTATGATGCGTTTCATAAACCGTCCCTCCAAAACATTGCGATTAATCAAGCGCTCACCCGTTCCTTTGCAGGAAATGAGGTGATACCACCGGACCTCTTGCTGCCGGTGGTCTCCTCGTCACTGCGCATGGACCTGACCAAACGCTCGATTAATAGCGGTAAGAAGATCAGAACATCGTAGAGATTCACGAGCAAGTTGCCCATCTGTCGAGCGAAATTGCCCAGGAACCGCAAGACGAACGCTGCACTTCGAATGGCGATTACCAATGCAACACCAAAGACAGTGCGCGCTGAATAAATAAAGTACTCCAACGGTATCGCCACGAACGCCAAAGCAAACGGTAAGATAAAACCAAGAACCATTTGCCCGGCGGTGGGAATCTTATTCACCATTCCCGTCCCTTCGGCCGCTGCGGCTCCCGTACCCGCCAGCTCTCCGGTGAGCTTGATCCCTTCCACAACGATCCAATCACGCAGTACGGCCAGGGCGACCTCAACAAAAGCGAGCGTGAGCAACAGTGAGAACGCGACCCACATGAACCGGCGACGCATCCGGTCCTGCAAGTTATTTATGCGCGGAAAAAGATGGGTGATACGCAACGACTCCATCAAGAACAGGCCCATGCTGGCTTCGACGAAAATGATGACGAGTGCTGCAATGTCAGACGCTCGCAGCGTGTCAGTGATGTAATCGTTAGCCACCATCGCGGACATCGGCAACGCGATCAGCTTGTAGTTAACGAACGCGCCGCCAAACGCGATAGCAAGCACAATGCTCGCAATAATGAACTGGGTCGATGCCGACGCGGTCAGTGAATGCTCCACCTTCTCGGAGTTGGCGTTGATCTGCTCGTATTTCTCCATCTGAGAATCGATGCGGGCGGAACTCTCCTGCAACCCCGTCAAGTTGTGGTCAACTTGCGTGAGCGTCTGATTGAGCGAACGCCAGAACGGCATGAAGCCCTTTAGGATCCTGTGGCGCTCTTCATAGGCTTTGCGATACTCGGATATCGCTTTCTCTTGGATCTTCTCCATCGACTGGGCGATGTCGCCGAGAATCTTATGTACCAGCCCATCGCCAGTAGGCGGAATCTTGGCGACCGCCGTTACCGCTTTGGTCCACTCTGGCGGCGTTGGCGGTATCTCGCCACTCTTCTGATAGTCCTCCTCGATGCGTGTAATCTCGCCCATGAGCTTGCGCTGTAAGACTGGATAGTCGCGAAGATCTCGCTGTACCACTGCGGTGACGCGCTCGAACTCACGTTCGATCCCCTGCCTGATCTCCTCCTTGCCGTGCGCAAGCAAAACCACCTTGTTGCGGCGACGCAGTTCGTCGGCTGCCAGCATCAACCAGCGGGCGCCGAGGCGCATGGGGTGGCTGATCGCACGGCTCACAGCCCGAATGACGCCGTGCAAGGGCCAGCGTGCCGGATAGAGGAAAAACAAAGCTCCAAAGTACAGAATCAGTACAGACAACGCTGGGTTGCCTGGCCAAACCATCCACCATTCACCAGTCATGTTTACCCCCAGACTGAGGCAATAACCCGATTTAGTCCGATTAAGTATAGTCGATGCGCCAGAAGCGCCAGCGCAGCGTGCCGGGCCAGGCCGACAAAATAACGGGATTTTTGGACTAGTGGTCGACGCGCTCGCTCTATCTGGCGCGAAGTATGCGTATCAGCAGACTCCGCGCTGGCGTCTGGCGTAGTATAAGATCAAGGCCGGCCGGGTTCCGCCCCCTCTTTCTTGACCGGCAGCATGTCCTCGCGCGAGATCCTAAGGGCAAGCACTGTTGGCGTGGCAATGTAGATAGAGGAGTACGTTCCGATCACTATGCCCACGATCAGCGCGATAGAGAAACCTTGCATAATCTCGCCTCCGAGAAAAAACAACGCAAGGACCGTTAGCATTGTAGTACCGGACGTGATGATGGTACGGGAGAGGGTTTGATTGATGGAAGTATTCATGATGTCGATGACCGTCGCTTTGCGCATGCGGCGGAAGTTCTCACGAATGCGGTCGAACACGACAATGGTGTCGTTTAGCGAGTACCCCAGCACTGCTAGAATCGCGGCCAGCACCGGCAACGAGAACTCTATTTGCGTTACCGAGAAGAACCCAAAAGTAATCAATACATCATGGGCGACCGCGATGATAGATCCGACCGCGAAGCGCCACTCAAAGCGAAACAGCACATAGATTAAGATCGCGATCAAGGTGTAAATAAGCGCTAAACCGCCTTTCTCGACCAGCTCGCCTCCAACCTGCGGGCCGACGAACTCGACGCGCCTAACCTGGACCTGACAGTCAACGATCGACTTGTCCGTCCCCTGCGTGCACTTCTGTGCGCGGCCCGGTCGACTCTCGACCACAGTTTCATTGCGCGCCTTGCGCAAGCCGTCAATAAGCTGGTTGCTCGATGCAGCACTGTCCTGAGCGTCTCCCAAAGGAATGCGCACCATCACGTCGCGCGCTGTACCAAAGTGTTGAACGACGGCATCGGGAAACCCACTGCCATTGAGCTGTTGACGTACCTCGGCCACTTCAACCGGTTCACCATAACCCAGCTCCACCAATGTACCGCCGGTGAAATCCAACCCGAAGTTCAAGCGCTGCGTAAAAAGTGACACGAAGGTAACGATGATCAATACCACCGATATGACGATCGGGATACGGCGCGTGCCGATAAAATCAATGTTGGTCTTGTCAAGAAACCTCAACGGTGTCGTCTCCTATATCGGTAGCGCGCGCAAGCGTCTGCCGCCGAAAACAAGATTGGCCATCGCACGCGAGCCAAGAATCGCTGTAAACATAGAGCTCGCGATGCCGATGCAGAGTGTGACCGCAAACCCCTTAATCGGTCCGGTGCCAAAGTTAAACAGCAAGACGGCTGCGATAAAGGTGGTGATGTTGGCATCGGCAATGGTTCCCAGCGCCTTTTCGTAGCCAGCTTGGATGCTCGCCTGCGGCGTATTACCGACTCGTAGCTCCTCACGGATGCGCTCGAAGATCAGCACGTTTGCGTCGACAGCCATGCCGACGGTAAGCAAAATCCCAGCGACGCCGGGTAAGGTCAGGGTGGCCTGGATCAACGACAGGATGGCAACGATCAACACGAGGTTTAGGGTGAGCGCGATGTCGGCGATCACGCCAAAAGCACGATAGTAGATAACCATGAAGATCATGACCGCGATGAACCCAATTACGATCGCCTGGAAGCCCTGCTGGATGTTGTCCTGGCCCAGGCTCGGGCCGATCGTGCGCTCTTCAACAATGACGATCGGTACCGCCAGCGCACCAGCGCGTAACAGCAGCGCAAGTTCATTGGCTTCATCGACTGTAAATGCCCCTTCTATCTGAAAGCGCTTACCGAGTTGTTGCCTGATCACCGGCGCCGTGATGACCTCCTCGAACCGTCGCTGCACGCGCACCGGCTCGCCCTTCTCATCGAGCACGGGATTGCCATTTTTGTCGCGTTTAAGCTTTGAGCGCACTTCGACGAACACAACCGCCATGCGCTTGCCTACGTTTTTGCCCGTAACACGCTGATTAACTGCGGCTCCACGTGCGTCCAAGGTAATGGAGACTATCGGCTCGCTCGTACGGGCATCGAAATTGGGCTCGGCGTTGATAATGTTGTCGCCCGAATACACGAGTCGGTTCTTGAGCAAGATATGACCACCATCGCGATGGCGATAGAGCTTGGAGCCCGGTGGTACCCGACCCGCAAGCGCGCTATTCACATCATGCTCTTCGTCGACCATTCTGATCTCCAAGGTCGCGGTGCGTCCTAAGATGCGTTTGGCCTCGGCTGTGTCTTGCACACCCGGCAGTTGCACGACGATGCGGGTCGCCCCCTGCTGCTGGATAATGGGCTCGGCCACGCCGAGTTCGTTCACTCGATTTCGCAACGAGGTCATGTTCTGCTCGAGTGCTGCCTCTTGCCGTTCACGCAGCGCCTGCTCCGTTAGTCGCGCAACGATCAGCGGGCCCTCCGCACCGTTGACCTCCTTCAGTTCGAGTTCGGGGAACTCGCTACTGATCGCGGCAAGGGCTTTGGTACGTTCATTCCTATCGCGAAAACGGGTTTCAACACCTCCCTTATCGAGCCGCCTAACTCTCAGGTAGCGTACTTTGGCTTGTCGTAGGACTCGTCTCAACTCACCGACGAACCGCTCTTCTTCTTTCTTTACAACCGCGTCCGTATCGACCTGCATTAAGAAATGGACACCGCCGCGCAAGTCAAGCCCGAGATACATGGGCTTGGCCCCGATCTTAGCGAACACCTCGGGTGTTGCCGGCAACAGGTTAAGCGCGACGGTATACGTATCCCCAAGCTCGCGTTGCACAATGTCATAAGCTTTAAGCTGTTCATCGGTATCTGAGAATCGGATCCTGACGCCGGTTTCATCAAGCACCGATGAGGTAAATTTGAGGTCGGACTTGTGCAAGGTCTCCTCAAGGCGCGCGAGCGTGCCGATATCAACACTCTGTCGCGACGACGAAATCTGGATCGCAGGATCTTCTCCGTAGAGGTTCGGTATTGCATACACTAATCCCGCCACGACAGCGGCGACGATCAGCAAATTCATCCATAGAGGATACCGGTTCATGACATGCGGCGATGGTCGAGGGCTTGTGGGCCGATTGACGCGCGGTGGAGCCGCCTTGATTCCTTAGCCGGCCATGGAACGGGGGCTTCCGTGCAATACATCTAAGACGTGGCCTTGATGGTGCCTTTGGGCATGACAGCAGCGACGGAACTCTTTTGTACTTTAACAGAAACCCCCTCGGCGATTTCCAGGGTAACGAACTGCTCGCCTACATGCGTAATCCGCCCCAATGTTCCCCCACTGGTCACCACTTCATCACCCTTCGCTAAACTAGCCACCATACTTCGGTGGTCCTTCGCGCGTTTCTGCTGCGGGCGTATAGCCATAAAATAGAAGATGGCAAAGAACAGAACCATCCAAAACAGCAGGCCGAACCCAGCCATGCCGCCACCCGCGTCCTGAGCCCAGGCTTCTGAGATGAATAGATTCATAGCATTATATTCCTCAGAGTCGATCGCACTTTAGGTATTAGCCGACACACCCCGCTTAAGTCAGGATCGGCGTTTGCTGGCCGCGCATACGATAAAACTTATCGACGAAATCATCCAGTGCTTTTACCGTGACCGCGGCCCGCAGGTTGCGCATCAGCGTCTGATAGTAGGTTAAGTTGTGGATCGTGGCCAATCGGGCACCGAGGATCTCGTTGTGGCTGTGTAAGTAGCGCAGATAGGCGCGTGTGTGGCGCTGGCACGTATAGCACGCGCACTGGGGGTCGACAGCAGTGGTGTCACTCGCATAGCGGCTATTGCGGACCTTAATAACGCCCGTGTGGGTAAATAGCCAACCGTTGCGTGCGTTTCGGGTCGGCATCACACAGTCAAACATATCCATGCCGCGGCGCACGCATTCCACGAGGTCCTCGGGGGTTCCCACACCCATCAGGTAGCGAGGCTTGTCCGCCGGCATCTGGCCGGCAGCGTGCGACACCATACGGAACATTTCCTCTTTGGATTCGCCGACTGCCAAGCCCCCGATCGCGTAGCCATCAAAGCCAATTTGTAGCAACCCGGTCAAGGAGATGTCTCGCAGATGCTCGTACGTACCACCTTGAATGATGCCGAACAATGCGCCTGGATAGGTGCCATGAGCACGCTTGCTTTGCTCGGCCCACCGCAACGACAACTCCATAGACTGGCGGGCTTGTGCCTCAGTGACGGGATAGGCTGTGCACTCGTCAAACACCATCATAACGTCCGCGCCCAATGCATGTTGTACCTGCATCGCTTCATCGGGCCCCAAGAAAATGGGCTCGCCATCAACGGGTGAGCGGAAGTGAACGCCGCGCTCAGTGATTTCGCGAAGCTCCCCAAGGCTCCAGACCTGAAACCCGCCGGAGTCGGTTAACAGCGGCCCGCCCCAGCCCATGAAGCCGTGTAGACCACCGTGCGCGGCAATGACTCCCACACCCGGGCGCAACATAAGATGAAAAGTGTTGCCGAGGATCATCTCAGCGCCGAGCTCATGAAGCTCCTCGGGAGTCATCGCTTTAACCGTTCCGTATGTGCCAACAGGCATGAACGCAGGGGTCTCCACCGGCCCCCGTTCAAACACGAGGCGCCCGCGACGCGCTGAGCCGTCATTGGCTAGTAATTCAAATCTCATAAAACCTAGTTTGAGGTTGCAAATAACAAGTTACAAGTAAGCGCAATGCCGTTTCACTACTTGCCGCTTGCCATCCGGTGCGTAATAAACATCGCGTCCCCGTAGCTGTAAAAGCGGTAACGTTCACGTACTGCATGTTCGTAAGCCTTGCGCACGTTGTCCGTACCGGCGAAGGCGCAGACAAGAACCAACAAGCTCGAGCGTGGCAGGTGAAAGTTGGTGATCAGCGCATCGATCACCTGAAACTGGTAGCCAGGATAGATGTATAGCTCTGTTTCGCCAGCAAAAGGACGAACGCAGCCTTTGTCTGCAGCCGCCTCAAGTGCGCGCACCACGGTCGTACCTACGGCGATTATCTGCCCACCGCGAGATTGGGCAGTTTCGACCGCTGTGCAAACGGCCTCATCGATCTCTACAGATTCAGCATGCAGGCGATGATTGCGAATATCTTGCGAGCGTACTGGCTGAAAGGTGCCGGCACCGATACGTAACGTGAGGAATGCGGTCTGCACACCGGCGGCGGCGAGATGCGCAAACATTGTCGCATCGAAATGTAAGCCCGCGGTTGGCGCCGCCACGGCCCCCGGCACCTGCGCATAGACCGTCTGATAGCGGTCCCGATCTCCTGGCCGGTCCGAACGCGTGATATAGGGCGGTAAGGGTACATGACCGATGCAATCGAGGATCTCCAACACAGGCTGCGGATGTTCGATGTATAGCTCGTAGAACTCACCGCGGCGAGCAATGACCTGCGCCGGAACAGCACCTTCAAGGGAAACGGACGTGCCGACGCGTACAGGTTTGCTCGCACGCAGCTGTGCGAGCACTGCGCGCTCGTTCAACACCCGCTCAATAAGCAGCTCTACCTCACCACCCGTTTGCTTTTTTCCAAAGAGGCGTGCTGGGATTACACGCGTGTTGTTAAACACTAATAAATCACCAGCGTGCAATAGCCTTGTCAGTTGCACGAAATGCAGATCTTTGATGTCTCCGCTGCCGCCATCGAGCACGAGCAATCGGCTAGCCGAACGTGTGGGCGTTGGATGCTGAGCGATCAGCTTGTCAGGTAGACGGTAATCGAACTCATCAATCCGCATAGGGTCATAAGCTGGGAAAGGCGGCAGGGTGATGGCGCTGTGTTACCCGCCGCGAAGAATCGTTTATACTTGCGCGTCTCGCCGGGATGGCGGAACTGGTAGACGCGCCAGACTCAAAATCTGGTGGTGGCAACACCGTGAGAGTTCGAGTCTCTCTCCCGGCACCAGCAATCCCATGTAGCACCAGCTCATGCGCGACGCGGCAACGCCTCGCGCCTGCAGGTGCGCCTGTCGACAGCGTGTAAGCTATCAATTCTCGAAGCTGTGTTCCGGGCCTGGGAACGCGCCGCTTCGCACCGCCGTGATGAATGCCTCGATGGCCTCCTCGATACCGGTGCTTCCCTCCATGAAATTCTTGGAGAACTTTGGGCTTGGGCGCGGGTAAATACCCAGAATGTCGTGTAGCACCAGCACCTGGCCGTCGCATTCCGGGCCCGCGCCGATGCCGACGGTAGGGATGGTCAGCTCTTCGCTTACTCGCTTCGCCAGGGCGGTGGGTATGGCCTCTAGAATTAATAGGCGCGCACCGGCCTCTTGTAGCGCGTGCGCATCTTCGCGCAGGCGCTCGGCCGAGGTTGCGTCTCGACCCTGAATTTTGTAACCGCCGAGCTGATGCACGGCTTGTGGTGTGAGGCCCAGATGCCCGCACACTGGTACACCATGTTCTGTTAGGAACCTAACCGTATCGATGATGGCGCTTCCACCTTCAAGCTTCACCATGTGCGCGCGGCCTCGCTGCATCGCCTGCCCAGCGTTGATCAGTGCTTGTTCCGGGTTGACTTGATAGGTCATGAACGGCATATCCGCCACGATCCATGCGCGCTTGCAACCGCGTGCCACACAACGGCTATGATAGATCACGTCCTCGAGAGTAACGGGTAACGTGTTCTCGTGGCCCTGTAGGACCATGCCGAGCGAGTCACCGACGATAATGACCTCGATCCCGGCCTTATCGAGCATGGCCGCAAAGCTGTAGTCGTAGGCGGTAAGGGAGGTGATCTTCTCACCAGCCTGCTTCATCGCCATGAGCGTGGAGATCGTTACAGGTTTCATCCTTCAGCTGCGAGGGGATTGAAGAAGTGGCGCCCGCTTCGATGTTTCTTAATCTGCTCTACGAGAACGTCGAAATCCTTTTCGTTGTCAACAAAGTTGATGTCGGCGGCATTCACTACAAGTAGTGGTCCAGCGGAGTAATGATAAAAGAATTGGGTATAGGCATCGACCATTTGTCGAACGTAACCACGGTCGATCAGATTTTCATAACCGTGACCGCGACGTCGAATTCTGTCGACAAGTACATCGGCAGGCGCTTGCAAATAGATCACCTGATCGGGCACGGGCAGATCCAGGCGCAGCTGCGCGTAGACCTGTTCGTATAACCTCAGTTCATCGTCTTCCAGGTTCACTCGTGCAAATAGCGTGTCTTTTTCTAACATAAAATCGGCAACGCAACCCGGGTGAAACATGTCCTGTTGCTTGAGCTCCTGTATCTGGCGCGCGCGTTGAAACAAAAAGAACAGCTGGGCGGGCAACGCAAACCGCGCACGCGACTGATAGAACCTTTCGAGAAAAGGGTTCTCTTCCGGACGCTCCAGTAAAAGCTTAGTTTCGAAAGCGTCAGCGAGTTTTCGCGCGAGACTGGTCTTGCCGACGCCGATGGGACCCTCCACCGCCAGATAACCCGGTCCGTCATGCCTCATACTCGTACCGTTTCATGTCGGGTCACAACCGAAGACTCAATCTTCAAGCTTGAGAACACGCTGCTGCGCACAGCCACGCAACAGCTCGCTCACGCGGCCTCGTCCTGGTATGACGAGATCGGGATCAAGCTCCATCAAAGGATACAGGACGAACGCGCGTTCGTGGAGTCTCGGGTGCGGAACGACAAGATCATCCGTACATAGTTGACGTTGGCCATAAAGCAATAGATCGAGATCGAGCGTGCGCGGCCCCCATCGGCCACCTTGGCGGACTCGGCCACGCTGGCGTTCAATCTCAAGTAGTGCGTACATCAACGTGTCGGGCGCCAAGGCCGTAACCACGCGACAGACCGCATTAATAAAGTCCGGTTGCGCGACTGGCCCGAGCGGGGCAGTACGATAGAGTGATGAGCAGCGCTCCGACAAGGTGTGTGGCAGCGCCCCGAGCGCATCGATCCCGGCGCGTACATGAGCCACCGGATCATCAAGATTACTACCGAGCCCGATATAAGCACGCGCAGAACGATCTGAGTTATTCACGTCTTTCGTTTTCGGCGGCGCCGGCGAATTTTCGCCGTTGTCTTAGACAGCTCGCGGACCATCACGCGTCGTTCCCGGTCATCGACCTCTTGAAAGCGGGTCCACCAGTCGCCGATCTCGGCCCGCTCTTCCCCAGCTTGAATCCGCAAGAGCAGGAAATCATAAGCCGCACGGAAGCGCTTGTGTTCGAGCAGACGAAGCGCCTGTCGCCCTACTCGGCGCTCAAACCGCGGCTGCAGCGCCCAGATCTCGCGTACTGGGATACTAAACCGCCTGGGAATGGCGATGCGTTGCGATTGTCTCGTGAGCACATCCGAAGTAGCGAGCTGTAGCGCCAAGTGTGGGGTGCGCCCCTGCGTGACAAGCGTTTCCATCTGCCGCCGCATCGGCTCCCATAACATGGTCGCGAACAGGAACGCGGGCGTGACCGGTTTATCCTGAGAAACTCGTTCATCGGTATTCGCCAGTGCGGACGGGACCATAGTCAGCGGATAGCCGTTCCTCTCTCGGGCTAGCGCACTCTCAGTCATGGGGAAGATGTACTTGAACAGATCGTGCTTACGCAGCAGCTCATACGTATTGAGCGCGCTCCCCCCGTGAAACAGCTTCAGTACTTCCTCAAACATTCGAGCCGGCGGCACGTCGAGCAATAAATGGCCTAGCTCGCCGATAGGTGCAGCTGTCTTCGGCTCAACCTTGAAACCGAGTTTGGCGGAGAACCGCAAAGCACGCAGCAAACGGACAGGATCCTCGCGGTAGCGGATATCGGGTTTGCCGATAATGCGCAACACGCCACGCTTCAGATCATCGACGCCACCCACATAGTCAACGACTGAATAGTCGCGGATATCATAATAAAGTGCGTTGACCGTGAAATCGCGCCTGAGCGCATCCTCCTCCTGCGTACCGAACACGTTGTCCCGGAGTATCCGCCCTTCTGGGCTCTTTCGTGCCAAGGCGTCGTTGTCTTTGGTTAACTCCGGCACCCCGCGAAACGTCGCGACCTCAATGATCTCACGGCCGAAGCGCACATGCGCTAATCGAAACCGTCGTCCGATCAGACGCGCGTTGCGAAACAGTTTACGAATCTCCTCTGGCCGGGCGTCTGTTACAACATCAAAGTCCTTCGGCTCACGCCCCAGCATGAGGTCACGCACGCAACCACCTACTAAGTAACTGGCGTAACCAGCTTGCTTGAGCCGATTCAGAACCTTGAGCGCGTTTTGGCCAACTTGTGCACGCGAAATGGGATGCGTAGCGCAGGGAACGATGACAGGGGCGCTAATTTCTCACCTTCCTGTACATATCATCGTAAGCTAGGGATTTGTTGTTCAAATTGTACCCACGGGTATAATAGCATCCCTTCGTTAAACGTTCCGAGCGCCATCGCGCACGCAGGCTCCCTTCGTCTAGTGGTCTAGGACGCCGGCCTCTCACGTCGGTAACAGGGGTTCGAGTCCCCTAGGGAGCGCCAGTCTACCCGCCACCAGGCCGCCCTTGAAACTTGGGCCGAGCGGCCGCAGATGAAAGGCAATCGGAATACTCGGACGATGCCTACCTCACCGTTCATCATGGATGTAACGCGTCAGAGCTTTGCGGCTCTAGTGCTGCAAAAATCGCGACGGGCACTGGTGATGGCCGACTTTTGGGCACAGTGGTGCGCGCCGTGTCAGATGCTCGCTCCGTTGCTTGCCAAGCTCGCGCAAGCCTACGCCGGAAAATGTTTTCTCGCCAAGGTCAATACCGACACCGAGCAGGAACTGGCCAGAGAATATGGCGTTCGTAGCTTGCCGACTGTGAAGATCTTCCGCGATGGCGCAGTTGTGGACCAGTTTATTGGCCTCCAGCCCGAAAGCGCGGTACGCGCGATTGTCGAGCGGCATCTGCCGCGTGAGTCCGACACATTGCTCGCGCAGGCTAGGGAGGCACGCCAATCCGGGCACACAGACGAGACTGCCGATCTGTTGCAGCAGGCGATGCAAGTCGACCCATCTAATGACCGGATCAAGCTCGAGTTGGCCGCTGTTCGCTTTGAGCAATCACGGCTAGACGACACTGACGCGCTAGTCGGGGAACTCGCTGCCGAAACCAAAACTCGACCCGACGCACTGGCGCTGATTGCCCAGCTAAAGTTCGCACGCATCGCCGTCAACGCACCACCACTCGAGGCGCTTGAGAGAAAGATACTCGCGGATCCGAATGACAACGAGGCCCGCACGCAACTGGGAGCAAGGCAGGTCTTAGCCAAGGACTACGAATCAGCACTTCAGAATCTGCTTGATGTCGTCAAGCACGATCGTTCCTACGACGACGATGCCGGCCGTAAGGGTATGCTGGCAATCTTTGCCATCCTTGAGGGCAAGGGTGAGCTCGTCAATCGCTACCGCAGCCTTTTGGCGGCAACCTTGAATTGATCAGCGTCGGTGGAAAACGGCGGAGGTGCGCTTATGCCGAAGCGGCGGCGGCCTAGTGCTTGGCCCCTTCCGCCCGGAGTAAATCGGCGGTACGCGTAAATCCCTTGCCCGTCGCTATCGACAGCGCGGTATTGCCTTTCGCGTCCTTAGCATGCGGGTCCGCACCGTTATCTAGCAGAACCTTTGCCAAATCGGAATAGCCTTTGATTGCCGCGGCCATCAGTGGAGTCATGCCATCTAAGGTCTTGACGTTGACGTTCACGCCCGTCCTGAGCAAGGATTGTGCGACCGACATCTGGCCTTTGGCCACTGCATTGAAAAGCGCGACTGCACCGTGCCGACTCGATGTGGTCTTGGGCTTCTCAATACCTGTAGGTATCTTGAAGAACCGGCTGGCAAGCGAGATCACCACCATCGCAATCAAAGCGAACATCATGATGTTGCGGTCGACACCGAACTCCGATGCGATGTCGGCAGGCAGGTTGGCGCCGATGGCCAAAATCGCGACGACTAAGACGAGGGTAAACTTGAGGTAGCGGACCAGCGAGATCGCTACCAGAACAACCAACCCACCGAGCAGGAAGCGGCGATCGACGCCCCATTTCTGGGCGAGACCCGTGGGGAGATTCGCACCGACGCTCAAAAGCCCGACGCCAATAACGAGCACCCAATCCGTGAACGACTTTACTTTCTGCATTTCCTAGCTCAAGGAAGTGTCCCTAACCCCAATCTAATAGTAGCTAACCCTGCCTTGCTGTCAGGTTTTACTGCCTTCGGCCTCGCCGCCCGGTTCTGTTGCCCCTGGGCTATGCTATAGGCAACTGCACTGGTTGACCGCCGCCTGCAGAGCCCGAAGGTCATACAAGCGATTGATTATGGAGGAGGAATTGCAAAATCCGTGCCTAGATGAGCGACGCCCGCCGCCTTTGGTCGGAACCTACCCTCAGCTGGCGGCACGATCCGGTGCTGTGAATCGATTACGCCTGATTTCGGGGGCGATCTGGGGCGGGCCGGGATGAAACGACGTGCCCCCGCCTCCGGCAGGTCCCTCGAGGCGCGGGTCAATCGGCTCGAGGCTCAGCTTGGGCATGGTACGCACGTGCCAGCGCGCGCGCCCGCGCTCTCCTTACACCCAGCAGTCACACTCACATTAGGACTAGCGGTGCTGGGCTGCGGCTACCTTGGGCTTGGGCTACCGCAGCACCCATACCAGCCGCTGTTCGCCGCGCTGGTGGTGGCGGTGGCGTATCACCGTGGGCTCTGGGCACTACAGCTTGGCCACTGGCGATGGCCCCAGGTCGCAATCAACTTCTTGGTATTAACCATGTTCTTCAAGCTACTCATCGGCGGTGGTACGCGCCACCCGCTGGACTGGCTGCGCGTGCCCTCGTTGAAGAAGGTTCCCGCCCAACGCGAGACGCCCTGGTACGATCAACTCATCCCCGAATTCGACATCGAATGGCTCGGTGTTCCGGCGGTCACCGACTTGAGCCTGGACATCACGATGATTCAGACTTTCTTGCTGTTAGCCACTTTGGCCGGTGCGGTCTTTCGCTTTCAGCCGTTTGCCTCATTGACGGCGGTGCTCCTATTGATCGTGTCGATTCCCACTTTCGTGAGCTTCAACTGGGAGTGGGTCGTCTTGTTTCTCGTCCTAGGCGGGGTTTCGTTCTATCTGCAGACCGTCAGTCCGCCATCGTCCCAAGAACTCTCATGAGCCAATCTGCCACGGCCTGAATCTCATCCGGGCTCACGCCATGCGGAATCGGGTAAACATGCCAATCGACCTGGTAGTGCTCACGCTCTAAGATCTCCTTCGACCTTAGTGCCAGGGCCAGTGGTACGACCGGGTCTTGTTCGCCATGGGCCATGAAAATCGGCACATTCCGATTGGCTGGGTGCACGTCCTTGGCCACGCTCTCGTGCAGCGGTAGATAGCCTGAAAGGGCCATCACGCCGGCTACCGGCTCGGGATAACGTAACGCGGTACGCAAGGCGATCGCGCCGCCCTGGGAAAATCCGGCGAGTACGATACGAGAAACCGAAATGCCGCGCTCGCGCTCGCGTTGAATGAACACATGCACGATACGTTCCGCCTCGCCGATATGTTCCGCGTTTTGCCAAAACCCGTCGGCCGTCAGTGCGATGTCATACCAGGCGCGCATTACCAGACCCTGATTGAGGGTCACGGCTCGCGGCGGCGCGTGCGGAAACACGAACCGAACCCCTATGTCGGCAGGTAGATTGAGCTCAGGAACAATGGGCTCGAAATCGTGTCCATCGGCGCCGAGGCCATGAAGCCAGATAATGCTCACCAACGGCTTAGCGGCAGTTTCGATCTCTACAGGCGGTGTCGCAAGCGCGACCGATTCCATCGGCATCAAGTGTTGATTGGCTGTCTCCGGGAAGTTGTATCGGCGCGGGCGGCCGACGTGCATGCTGCCCGGTTTGCCTGGGACGCGTAAGTTTAGCCTGCGCAAACGCGTCGTACAAAACCATCGGTGCAAGGTCGACGGCCTGGGTGCGGCGACGCGCGCAGGCTAGAATCCCTATTCAAGCCGTAGCGGGAGGGCACTTATGGACTCGTTGAATCGGCTGTTGATTGAGCCGACTGAATTGCAGGATCAACTTGACCGAGATGATCTGTTGGTCGTGGATCTTTGCAGACCAGAAGTGTACATGCGTTCGCATATCCCCAGTGCAGTGCACCTGGAGTATTCGCAGATTGTGGCGCCGCAACCACCGGCCATGGGCATGCTCCCGAACGCAGAGCAGCTTGCGGCAGCACTCGGTGCGTTGGGGCTAACGCCGGATACGCACGTCGTAGCCTACGATGATGAAGGCGGTGGTCTCGCGAGCCGATTGTTGTGGACGCTCGATGTAGTGGGTCATACGCACGCCTCCCTGCTTGACGGTGGCTTACATGCGTGGGCGGCGGAGCATCGACCATTGAGCAGCGAATCGGTCAATCGTAAACAAACGAAGTACGCGGTTACGCTCAACGAAGGTCCTGTTGCAAACAAGGATTATGTCCTGGCGCGCCTTGAAGACCCTGACGTCGTGCTGCTCGACACCCGCAGCCCGGCCGAATACAACGGCAGTAGCCAACGGGCGGCTCGGGGAGGGCATATTCCTGGGGCAATCAACTTTGACTGGGTTAATGCGATCGACCAATCCCGAAGCTTGCGCTTGAAGCCGCAGCCGGCGCTTCGCGCTGCCTTGACCAGCCTCGGTGTGGTGCCCGACAAGGAAGTGATAACGTACTGTCAGACACACCATCGGTCGGCACACACGTATATGGTTTTAAAGACCTTGGGTTATCCACGGATTAAGGGTTATCCGGGTTCGTGGTCGGAGTGGGGCAATCGCACCGACACACCGGTGAGTGGATAACCTCGAGTCAGCGCGTCACTTCAAAGCGGATCCTGATCCAGGCTGGAGGTGTAGCGGCGTCGCCCCCAGTGAGTGTCCGCTAGGGTTGGGATGTCCTCGCGCAGCGCGTAAACATCCCCCACGTAAACCATGGCGGCCACATCGAATAACGCGGGGTCGTTTTCACACCGCGCCTCGGCTTCAGCGACGAGCGCGTCGACTTCCTCAGCCACATCCCGCAGCGCGTGGATTCTGTACATCGTGCACCCCCTATTGGCTCTCGCACGGTAGGCTGGTGTGCGTGAGTCCAAATATGAATGTGGCAAGCACCGTGCCACCCAGCCGACTCTGTTAACCTATTGATAAAAAGCAGATTATTCGGCAGTCCGGGGCGCGAGGTGCCAATCAGGGGCGTTGGCGAGCGTCAGATACGGGTGCGGATCGAAACGGCGGTTACTGCAGGTGCAGACGCAAGCGCTGCATACCCTCTTTTAGATTATCCAGGGTATTGGCGTAGGAGAATCGCACGTAGCGCTTAGGGTGATGGTTGCCAAAATCCGTGCCGGGCGTGATCGCTACGCCAACATTCTCGAGCAAATCGAGCGCAAATGCATGGCTGTCGGACGTAAAACGACTGCAGTCCGCGTACAGGTAGAATGCGCCCTGGGGGACGACGTGAATGATAAACCCCAGCGCTTGAAGCGCGGGCAAGAGGAAATCGCGTCGCTCTTTGAATACGCGGACGCGGCGTTGCAATTCTGCGTCGACCTCCGGATCGAAGGCCGCTAGGGCCCCGTACTGCTGCGGTGTACCGGTAGCAATGAAGATATTCTGCGCAAGCTTGTCGATCGCGGCTACAAACGGGTCCGGAGCCACCAGCCATCCCACCCGCCAACCGGTCATACCGTAATATTTTGAGAAGCTGTTGATGACGAATGCATCGGGCGAGTGCTGCAGGACACTGCTCGCCTCCCCATCATAAGTGATGCCCCGATAAATCTCGTCGACAATTAGGATCCCCCCTAGCTCGGTCACCGCCTGCGAGAGCTTTGCCATCTCCTCATCGGAGACTAGGGTACCGGTGGGGTTTGATGGTGACGAGACGAGCACGGCAACCGTTTTCGGTGCCCAGTGCTCGCGCACCAACGACTCGGTCAGCTGGTAGTTGGTCGCTGCATCCACCGCGACCGCCACGGGCTCGCCTTCGAACAAGCTAACGAAATGTCGATTACAGGGGTAACCCGGGTCCGCCATCAATACCTGGTCGCCCGGACTCAGGAGCGCCGCAAAGACTAACTGTAAAGCGCCAGACGCGCCGGGTGTGACGATGACACGCTCGATCGAGGGCCTCGCCCCCGGCTCGTAGCTCTTCGCAATGCGCTTCCGTAACGCTGCCAGTCCCAGGGCGGGTAAATAGTGGGTTCGGCCTTCATGCAACGCCCGTACCGCCGCGTCAACGATGCCCTGCGCGGTCGAGAAATCCGGTTCACCAATCTCCATATGGACGATGGACTGGCCCTGCGCCTCCAACTCGTGCGCCCGAGCCAGTATCGCCATCACCTGAAACGGTTGGATATTGGCAAGGCGCCTAGCCAGGTGGGGTTTCATCAGGTGAGTGGTCTAATACAGCGCGTGCAGACGACGGGCACCGATAATACAGTAAACGGTGGAGCAACCCCACCGCGGCCATGTACATTTTCAATCGGAGCTGGAGGCGCAATCCGTAACTGGACTTTGTCGGGTGTCTCCTCATACCGAATCACGAAAACACCCTGCAATTTCGGCCCAATCGGCTATCATTGCGAGCCACTAAGATATTCTTGCGCCAACTTATTCTTTCTGGTATAGATTCGCGCTTATTTTTTGGGCGCCATCCGCATTTCAGGAGAATGCATGCCGGCTAGGAAAAAGAGTGAGTCGTCTAGCGGTCCGACTTTGCGCGGTGGGGTCAAGCCGTATGGGCGCAAGAAAGGTGAGAAGTACATGAACAAGAAACAGCTCGCCCACTTTCGTACCATGCTGCTGGCCTGGCGCAAGGAACTGCTTGACGAACTTTCGCGTACTGTACATCAGATGCGTGACGAGCCCACCTTACATCCCGACCCGAACGATCGCGCGAGTCGCGAGACCGACATTTCGCTTGAGCTGCGCAGCCGCGACCGCGAAAGCAAGCTCGTAAAGAAGATAGATGAAGCGCTGGAGCGGATCGAGTCTGGCGATTACGGATACTGCGATGTGTGCGGCGTAGAGATTGGGGTAGAGCGGCTGGAAGCCCGTCCCACCGCTGAGCTGTGCATTGATTGTAAAACTCTTGATGAAATACGTGAAAAACAGATGGCTTAACCACTCGTATCGGATCTAGGCCACACTCGCAGAGATGAAAAGACAGAGCAGAAAGGGGGCAGTTGTCCCCTTTCTTTTTTGGGGAGCCGCTTTTTGCATAGCCTGATAGTCCGCAACGCCCGCATCGCGTGCCCGGACGGCTCGACCTTCGATGGTGATGTGGCTTGCGAACAAGCCCGCATCGCTCGGATCGAGCCGGCGATCACACTGCAGGCTAAGGAGTCTATCGATGCACGTGGCAACCTACTGCTCCCGGGTGTGATCGACCCACAGGTCCATTTTCGCGAGCCGGGGGCAACCCATAAGGAGGATCTCGCATCAGGCTCGCGCGCTGCCGTCAAAGGCGGCGTGACAAGTTTCCTCGAGATGCCGAACACACACCCGCCGACCATCACGCAAGCGGCCCTCGACGACAAGCTTGCGCGTGCGCGACGCAAGTGCGTAGCGAATTATGGTTTTTTTATCGGTGCGACACCGGACAATCTCGATGAACTCAACGCGGCGTCGCCTGCTTGCGGCATCAAGATCTTTATGGGTTCGAGTACCGGAGATCTGCTCGTGGAGAACCCGAGCGATCTTGAACGCATCTTTGCCAACGGCGATCGGTTGATCGCCGTGCACGCGGAGAGCGAGGCTCGCATTCAGGATCGGCTCGCTATGTTTGAGGGACGCTCCGATCCTACCGTGCACTCACAGATCCGGGACAACTTATGCGCCGTCGCTGCTACCGAGCTCGCATTAGACCTTGCCACGAAACATCGACGACGACTACATATTCTACATTTATCGACGCATGAAGAAGTCGAGCTTCTGCGCAAGCACAAACCATCATGGGTAACAGCAGAAGTCGTCCCCAACCACCTGCTCCTCAACGTCAATGAATACGAAAAACAGGGCACTCGCGTGCAGATGAATCCTCCCATCCGTCAACCCGAAGACAATCGCGCCTTGTGGGAGGGGTTGCGCGACGGCGTTATCGACTTCATCGCTACCGATCACGCCCCGCACACTTTGCAGGAGAAACAACGTCCTTACCCGGCGAGCCCCTCCGGCATGCCGGGGGTGGAGACCTCGTTGCCGTTGATGCTGACACAGATGGATGAAGGAAACTGCACGCTTGCCGACATCCAGAAGTGGATGTGCTATGGCCCAGCAGAAGCCTATGGAATACCGAATAAAGGCAAGATTGCTGAAGGCTGGGACGCTGACCTGACTTTGGTCAATATGAGCGAACAACGACCGCTATGTCGTGAAGAAATTGTCACAAAGGTCGGATGGAGTCCCTACGAAGGCTGGCAAATAACGGGACGGCCAGTCTACACGATGGTTGGTGGACAGATCGCTTTTGACCAAGGGCGGATTCGCGAGGGCGTGCAAGGCCGCCCGCTTAGTTTTTCGGCCTGAGCGCGCATGGACCTACTGCTGTTCGTGAAAGTAGTTGTGCTCGGTGCAGTAGAAGGTCTGACTGAGTTTCTGCCTGTTTCATCGACCGGGCATCTTATTATCGCCTCCGACCTGCTACGGTTCACCGGTGAGCGCGCTAAGACGTTCCAGATCTTCATCCAGCTTGGTGCGATACTGGGGGTCGTATGGAACTACCGCCACCGACTGTTCGAGTACGGCACAGCACTTGATGATCGCACAGCCAGGCAGTTCTGGCTGAACCTTTTTATCGCCTTTGTGCCGGCCGCCATTGTCGGTTTTGCCTTTCATAAACAGATCAAGGCCTATCTCTTCAATCCCACCGCCGTGGCCATCGCGCTTGTGGTAGGCGGCGTGCTGATTCTGATTATTGAACGTATGTCTCCGCGTGTGCGGGTACACGACGTAGAGCGTCTCACCGCACTCGACGCACTCAAGGTCGGCGTTGCACAGACGGCGTCGCTGTTCCCTGGAATATCGCGCGCGGGTGCTACTATCATGGGTGGGCTACTCGCGGGCCTATCGCGTACGGCGGCGACCGAGTTTTCTTTCTTCCTGGCGATACCCACTATGCTCGTTGCGACCTGTTATGAGCTCTTCGTAAGCGGGCACTTGCTCGAGGCACAGGATTTGCTCATCTTCGGGCTGGGCTTTGTGGTCGCATTCGTCACTGCGCTTTTCGTCGTTAGGGCGTTTCTCGCCTACGTTGCACGCTACAATTTCATCGCATTCGGCTATTACCGCATCGGTTTTGGCTTGCTGGTGCTGCTCTACTTTAACTTCCCCACCCAGTAGGTGGCCTGTAGCCGGCGATAGACGGAGCGTCTGCGATTTGAATGCTGTGCTTGGGTAATATATGTTATTTAAGGATCGCTTGTCTTCGCTGGGGTGAGACCCGCTCCGAGCGAGCACGGGTACTACCCGATCGGTAGGACTCCTCTTATGGTAAATAGCAGCTCTCCCATGTCGTCTAGGCCACGGCTTCTCGTGGTCGATGACTCGCGTGTAATGCGCAAGGCGATCAATAAGCTCGTCCAGAGGGAATTTGAGGTAACAGAGGCCGAGGACGGTGAAAGTGGTTGGGAGAAGCTCATCGACGACGAGCAAATTCAGGTGGTAATCGCCGATGTATTGATGCCCCGGTTAGATGGCTACGCACTGATCTGTCGCATTCGTGCGGCAGATCAGATTCGCATTCGCGATGTGCCAGTCATTGTCATCACCGGCGCCGAGGATGACGAGACGCGCGAGCGCGCGTTTGCCTGCGGCGCCAATGATTTCATCACGAAACCAATCGATGGGGCACAGCTGCTCGATTGCGCGCGTTCACAGGCACAACTTGAGCAAACCGGTCGAAAGTTGGCCCAGGCGACCGAGGAATTAGAGGAACAGACGAGTATCGATCCGCTCACTCAGCTCAACAGCCGTCGTCTGTTCCTCCAGCGGGGCAATCAGGATCTAGCGGCGGCGAAGCGCCGTGGCGATGAGGTTTCTCTGATCCGCTTGGACATCGATGACCTCAAACCCATTTACACCAAGTATGGAGACGACAAAGGGGACCGGATACTCGTATGGCTCGCCAAGATTCTTGCGCAGGAGACAAGAACGGAAGATACACTTGCTCGCATCGGAGGTGGGGCGTTCGCTATTATCACGCCGACTGCGGGTCGCCTAGATGCAGCGGTGCTGTGCGAACGCCTTCGCAGTGCCGTTAACAGCCGGCCATTCACACATGATGGTGTCAGTATTACGGTCAGCGCGAGCCTTGGATTGGTAACTTTCGGCAGAGACCGGGGGGAGACGATCGAGGACCTCCTGGCCCTGGCAGAACGCCGGGTAGCCGCTGCCAAGGTAGCTGGCGGTAATCGCTTGAGTGTCAGCGAGATCGTCGACAGTGGCGACGGTGAAAACGTGATCGTCGAGCAGCCGGATATCAACACGGCCTTGGAGCTATTGCATCGGGGAGACGCAGGAAAGCTCGAACCTTACTTGCCCGAGCTCGCATTGGCGGTATTGCCTTTGATTGAGATGTGCAACAACAAACTGGACCTTCAGTTTGACCTCGAACTCAATAGCCTAAAAGACAAGCTATCCAAACTAAAATAAACGCAGTAAGCAAGTAGCGCGTCTGGTGCTGCCTGTGATTTACTTACCGCTCGCCAACACTCACTAAGATCATTGTCCGCCAGCAACCCCTTCAAAGCGGCTTGGTGGTGCCGCGGTGCGCATGCGCAAACGCTATGGCCAACCCTGTTTCGTTCAAGATCCCGGGGGCGGCTGCGCCGTGAACGACTCGAGCTGCCCGACGGGGACTTTATAGACGTGGATTGGTCAGAACGCCTTACCGGCCCGATCGTTGTTATCCTCCACGGCCTCGAAGGTTCATCGCACTCACCCTACGCACGCGGTCTACTCAGTACTCTATCTCATGTTGGAATGCGCGCTGTCGTGATGCATTTCCGCGGGTGCAGTGGAGCACCCAATCGCTTGCCTCGCAGTTATCACTCTGGCGACACGGCTGATTTCGCCTACTTGGTCGCTGTACTACAACAACGCGAGCCGACCACGCCGCTCGCCTGTGTGGGCTACTCGCTAGGCGGCAACGTGCTGTTAAAGTGGTTGGGTGAAGCCGGATCAGCGGCACCGCTGCAGGCTGCGGTCGCGGTGTCGGTTCCCTTTTTGCTCGCGCAGGCGGCGGATCGTATGCACCGAGGTTTCTCAAGGCTGTATGAGTGGAAGCTCCTTAGGAGCATGCGGCATGCGGTTGAACGCAAGCGCGAGCTAATGACACTCAGCATCGATGCTGGCAAGCTGCGCACGTTGCGTAGCTTTCGGGACTTCGACGACCATGTCACGGCACCGCTACATGGTTTCAAGAGTGCAGCGCATTATTACGCCACAGCGAGCTCTCGACCGTATCTGCGATCAATCGCCATCGATACGCTAATTTTGCACGCGCGCGACGATCCTTTCATGACTGAGACGGCCATTCCGGATCCGACCGAAATCTCATCGAAAGTGGAGCTTGAAATCTACAACCGCGGTGGTCATGTCGGATTCGTAACGGGTGCTTGGCCTTGGGGTGCGCACTATTGGCTTGAGGAACGTATCCCGCGTTATCTGCAACAGCAGATAACAACCGAGGGCTAGAGGCCAACAAGAGAATATCCTTTTTTAATCATATGCTTGCATACACCACATCGCGCTGCTGGGTCTTGTCCGATGGGCGCCCGCGAAGTGGAAAGAAATTAGGAGGGGTGGGGAAGGTTACTTAAGAGGCTGCTACTTGATCGACCGCTTTCATGCTCAGTCGAATCCGACCTTGCTTGTCTACTTCCAATACCTTTACCTTAACGCTGTCTCCCTCCTTAAGCTTATCGCTGACGTTCTCTACTCTTTCATTCGAGATCTGCGAAATGTGCACCAACCCATCCTTGCCCGGCAGAATCGTAACGAACGCGCCAAAGTCCATGAGTTTCGCGACCCTGCCTTCGTACACCATGCCAACCTCGACGTCTGCCGTAAGCTGCTCGACACGGCGCCTCGCCTCCTTAGCAGCACTGTTGTCCACAGAAGCGATTTTGACCGTACCGTCGTCGGCTATGTCTATAGTAGTGTTGGTCTCCTCGCAGATTGAGCGAATCGTGGTGCCTCCCTTTCCGATGACGTCCCGAATTCTGTCTGGATTGATCTTGAATGTGATGATACGAGGCGCATATTCCGAAAGCTCTGATCGCGGCTGAGCGATGACTTTGTTCATTTCACCGAGGATGTGTAAGCGCCCTTCTCTGGCCTGATCGAGCGCAGCGCGCATGATCTCTTTGGTAATCCCTTCAATCTTGATATCCATTTGCAACGCGGTGACGCCATCGGCTGTACCCGCGACTTTGAAGTCCATATCGCCCAGGTGATCCTCGTCACCGATAATGTCTGTCAAAACAGCAAAGCGATTACCTTCCTTGATTAATCCCATTGCCACACCCGCGACAGGACCTCTGACGTGTACGCCAGCATCCATGAGCGATAAGCTCGTACCACAGACGGTAGCCATCGAGCTTGATCCATTCGACTCCGTGATCTCAGAGACTACCCGTATGACATAGGGGTATTCGCTCATATCAGGCAATACTGCTGTCACGCCGCGGCGCGCGAGACGACCGTGCCCAATTTCCCGTCGCTTGGGTGCGCCAACGCGGCCGGTCTCAGCGACGGAATAAGGCGGGAAGTTATAGTGCAGCATAAAGGGATCCTTACGCTCACCTTCCAGCGCATCGATGATCTGCGCGTCGCGGCCAGTTCCAAGTGTGGTAATCACCAGCGCTTGGGTTTCGCCGCGCGTAAACAACGCCGATCCGTGTGTACGCGGGAGAACGCCGACGCGAATGTTGATTGGTCTTACCGTACGCGTATCGCGGCCGTCGATGCGTGGCTCCCCTTGGAGAATTCGGCTGCGTACGATGTCGCGTTCTGCTCCCTTGATGACTTCCTTAACCTTCGCAACCTGCTCGTCCTGGCCATCGTCAGACTCCAGTTGCGTAATAATTTGCTCACGAACTTGCGCGAGCTCATTTTGTCGCGCGGTCTTTTCCGCAATCTGATAAGCGGCCTCGATCCCCGACTTGCCTGCAGCGAGCACAGACTCCGTCAGCGAGAGGTCGTCTTCCGGTGCCCGCCAATCCCAAGACTTAGTGCCCGCTTCCTCCGCCAGTTCGCGGATCGCCCGAATGACCGGCTGCATTTGCTCATGGCCGAACATGACCGAGCCAAGCATGGTCTCCTCGGAAAGCTCTCCGGCCTCGGATTCGACCATCAGTACAGCCACCTCGGTTCCAGCCACCACCAGATCGAGCTGGGAGTCCTTCAGCTCACCGGCAGTCGGGTTAAGTAAGTATTGACCATCCTTGTAACCGACCCGTGCCGCGCCGATGGGTCCACGAAACGGCACCCCCGAAAGACTCAGGGCAGCGGAAGCACCGATGAGCGAAATAATGTCCGGATCGGTCTCGGGATCGAGTGACAAGACCGTGACGATGACCTGAACTTCGTTGATGAAACCGTCGGGGAAAAGGGGTCTGATGGGGCGATCAATAAGGCGGGAGGTGAGGATTTCTTTCTCGGAGGGTCGGCCCTCGCGTTTGAAAAATCCCCCCGGTATCCGTCCCGCTGCAAACGTTTTTTCCTGATAGTCTACCGTTAATGGAAAGAAATCCTGCCCCGGCCTGGTGTCCTTGGCCCCTACCACGGTCGCGAGCACGACCGTATCGCCCATGCTCGCCATGACCGCTCCGCTGGCCTGGCTCGCAATTTCTCCGGTTTCTAGGGTAATCGTGTGCGCACCATACTGCAGGGATTTAGTGATCTTGCCCAATGCTCTGCCCTCGATCGCAGATTATTTCCTTAAGCCTAGCCGCTCTATCAGCGTTCGATAGCGGTTGACGTCAACCCTCTTCAGGTAATCTAGCATCTTCCTTCGCTTGTTAATCATGCGCAGTAGCCCCAGGCGCGAATGGCGATCGTGGGGGTGACTCTGAAAATGGCCAGACAGATCATTGATCTGTGCCGATAGCAAAGCGACCTGAACTTCGGGCGAACCGGTGTCGCCCTGGTGAGTCTTATAGTCGCTTACAATCTTGGACTTTTCTTCGGCCGTGAGTGCCATTTAGCCCTGCCCCATACCTTTTATGCTTTAAGTTTAGAGTTCAACCCCGCATTGAGGGCGCGCGTATTCTACCTGTGCACCCTACCAAACGAAAGCCGCCTACGGCCGCGCAGACCCGCCCAGCAATAGCCGGCGCGGTGCTACGCGACCGTCGTCCAGAATCTGGCCCATGCCCAGAAAGCGTGGTCCTTCGGCGTACAACCGCACCCAGCCGGGACGGTGAGAATGACGCACCGACACCGCTTGGCCACGGCAGAGATAATGCACGGCCAAGGGTGTCAAATACACATCTGGCAGGCCAGCGAGTGCCACGTCAACCGGCAACAACAGCGCTTCGCGTGCTTGCTGACTACCGGCTGCCTGCAGTTGATCCAGCCCGACAGCATCCTCAACTAATAGCTCACCTACGGCCATCCGTCGCAAGCGCGCCACGTGCGCACCGCAACCTAAGAACACACCCAGATCGTGCGCCAGCGCACGGATGTACGTGCCTTTCGAGCAATGGATCTCCAGATCTAGCTGATCTTCTCGCAGATCGATACACTGCATCTCATGGACCGTTACTTGGCGCGGTTCGCGTTCTACTTCTATGCCCTTGCGCGCGAGCTTGTACAGCGATGTGCCTCCTCGTTTAATGGCAGAGAACATCGGCGGTAACTGTTCGATCTGGCCTTCGAAACGCCGTAGCGCGCGTTCAATTTCGCGCCGCGTGACGCGCGCTGGGCGGCTTTCCACCACCTCACCCTCGCAATCGAATGTGGTTGTCGACTCACCAAGCTTGAATACAGTGCGGTATCGCTTGTCCGCGTTGAGCAGAAATTGCGAAATCTTCGTGGCTTCCCCAAAACAAAGCGGTAATAGACCGGTCGCGATAGGATCAAGACTGCCGGTGTGACCGGCCTTTCGCGCTTGAAACAGCAGCTTCGCCGCTTGCAGCGCCTGATTGGATGTCATCGACGCTGGCTTATCTAGAAGAAAGATACCGTTAACGTCGAGACGGTTGCGATTTCGCCTTGCCACGTGATTTCAACGATCCGAATGCTCATCCTCGGCGACGGCGCGGTCAATAAGACGCGAGAGTGTTATCCCTTTCTCTATTGACTCATCGTACAGGAACTGCAGCTGCGGCACGCCGCGCAACGCGAGCCGGCTCATCAAGCGCCGACGCAGAAAGCGCGCCGCCTTGTTAAGCGCGGCTGCGCTTTGTGTCGCGCTCCTGGTGCCCGCTAGGGTTGTAAAATAGATCTTTGCTGTCGAAAGGTCTGGACTTACCTCGGCGCCGGTTAGCGTTACTCCATGGCAGCGGGGGTCGGTGAGGTCGTGTTGAATCAAGCCGGCAAGCTCCCGCTTCACTAGCTCGGCCACACGCCGCGGACGGTTTGATTCGTTATGCACGAGTGTTACCCCTGGAAGGCGAGCTTGCCTAAACCGTGACTACATCAGCCACAATGCGCCGCGCTTTAGACCGCGCGTGCCACTTCTACCTTTTCAAATACTTCGATCTGATCGCTAGATTTGACGTCGTTGTAGTTCTTCACCCCGATACCGCACTCCAGCCCAGCCTTAACCTCGCTTACGTCTTCCTTGAATCGGCGCAACGATTCAAGCTCGCCTTCAAAGATCACGACGTTGTCCCGCAGTACCCGGATCGGTAACCCGCGGCGTACGGCGCCCTCAGACACGTAACAGCCTGCAATCGCGCCAAACTTGCGCACACGGAACACATCCCGGACCTCGGCCAGACCGACGACCTGCTCCTTGACCTGTGGCTCCAGCAGCCCGTTAATCGCCCGCTTGACTTCATCGACCGCATCGTAGATCACGTTGTAGTAGTGCACGTCCACACCTTCGGCCTCAATCAGTCGCCTCGCCGTGCTGTCTGCGCGTACATTGAAACCAATGATGACGGCTTCAGACGCCATGGCAAGATTAACATCCGATTCACTGATGCCACCGACCATACCATGGATCACTTTGACCTTGACCTCCTCGGTGGATAGCCCTTCCAAGGTCTCGATCAAGGCTTCGACAGACCCTTGTACGTCGGCCTTGATAAGCAGATTCAGAGTCTGAAAGTCGCCTTCCTTCATCTGCTCGAACACATCGGAAAGCCTAGCCGCTTGCTGGCGTGCGAGCTTGGTATCCTTGTACTGGCCTTGGCGATAAAGCGCGATCTCACGGGCCTTGCGTTCGCTCTCCACAGCAATGACGTCATCGCCTGCGCTCGGTACGCCTGAGAGCCCCTGAATCTCTACCGGGATCGAGGGCCCAGCGCCTTTCACGGACTTGCCGTTCTCATCTAGCATCGCGCGAACACGACCATACTCGGCACCGGCAAGTACCACCTCGCCCTTGTGCAAGGTCCCGCGTTGCACCAGCACCGTCGCCACTGGCCCCCGGCCCTTGTCCAAACGTGCCTCAACCACCAGCCCCGCCGCTGGTCCCGCGCTGACCGCTTTCAGTTCAAGCAGCTCGGCCTGCAAGATAATCGCCTCGAGCAGGGCGTCGATCCCTTCACCGGTCTTCGCGGAGACGTTTACGAATAGCTCCTCGCCACCCCATTGCTCTGGCACCACCTGGTGCTGGGTCAGATCCTGACGCACGCGCTCCGGGTCTGAGTCCGGCTTGTCAATCTTGTTGACCGCAACCACGATCGGTACGCCAGCGTCGCGCGCATGGTGGATCGCCTCGACGGTCTGCGGCTTTACACCGTCGTCAGCTGCTACCACGAGTACCACGAGATCGGTTGATTTCGCTCCGCGTGCCCGCATTGCCGTAAACGCCTCGTGGCCCGGCGTATCGAGGAAGGTGACAGCGCCCTTGGCAACCCTAACATGATGGGCACCGATGTGTTGCGTAATGCCGCCAGCCTCGCCGCTGGCCACGCGCGTCTTCCGCATATAATCCAACAACGACGTCTTGCCATGATCAACGTGCCCCATCACCGTCACCACAGGCGGGCGCGGTTCGGGCTCCGCTTCAATCGCAGCCTCGTGTTCAAGCAGGGCCTCAGGGGTTTTCGGCCGCGCCTCTTTGACGACATGGCCCATCTCTTCGACAACAATAGTGGCCGTGTCGCGATCCAGTACCTGATTAATCGTCACCATGCTACCCAAACCCATCAGTGCCTTGATCACCTCCGCCGCCTTTACAGACATCCGCTGAGCGAGCTCGGCAACCGTGATCGTCTCCGGAATGATCACTTCGCGCACAACCGGTTGTGTGGGCTTCTCGAAGGCGTGCTGGCCGGACAAGGTAGTGACCACGGCCTTTTTGGACACTGGCCTAACTCGGCGCCGGACCTTCTTGCCTTCCGCCATGTGCAACTCAGCGCGTTCCGGAGGCCCGGCCTCCTTGGGCTTCTCTTGCTCCTCCTTGACCTCTTTTTTCTTGGTACGGGCCGTCACCGCTTCAGGGGGCATCGGCACCGGCTCAACAACCGAGGACAGCCCTGGCGCAGGCGGCGGGGCGGGCACTTCGGTCTCGACGGGTGATTCAGGCACCTCTACTTGGGTGGCGCTTTCTGGTCGCGTTTGGGCCGCCGGGACCTCTTCGAGTTGAGGCGCAACCGGTTCCCCTAAGATAGGCGTTGCTCCGGGCTGCGTCGGTTCCGTGGCTGGCGCAACCTGATCCATATCAGGGCGTTTGACGAATGTACGCCGCTTTCGTACTTCGACTTGGACGGTTCGCGTGCCGCCCGTGCGTGTGTTCTGTGTGATTTGGCTCGTCGACTTGCGTTTGACCGAAATTTTCCTTCGCGCCGGTGCCTCTTCTTCGCCACCACGCAGAAAACTGAGCAAGGTCATTTTTTCTTCGTCACTCAGCGCGTCGCTTGCTTGCTTATCATCAATGCCTGCGGCATTTAACTGGCGCAATAAAGTCTCTGACGGAACGCCGATGCGTTCAGCGAATGCTTTTACTGTCGTCGATGCTATCTTGCTCATTACTTGCTTGCTTTTTCCTGGTCTTCAAACCAAGGCGCGCGCGCCGTCATGATCAGCTGCTTGACGCGCTCTTCATCTTCAATGCCGTCGATTTCCATCAACTCATCGACAGACTTCTCAGCCAAGTCTTCGCGGGTCTTGATACCGTGACTCGCTAACACGTGAGCCGTATGTTCATCCATACCATCCATCTGCACCAGGTCATCAGCTGGGTCGGAGAGGCTGATTTGCTCTTCCACTGCGATCGCCTTTGTTAACAGAGCATCTCGCGCACGATTGCGTAACTCCTCTACCAGCCCCTCATCGAAACCTTCAACGGTCAACAACTCTTGCTTGGGTACATAAGCGACCTCATCGAGATTAGTAAAACCCTCCTGGACCAGAATGCTTGCCACTTCCTCATCGACGTCCAGCTGTTGCATGAAAAGCTTGACAGTACCTACGGCCTCGGTATTGCTTTTCTCGCTAGCGGTTTCCTCAGTCATGATATTTAGCTCCCAGCCAGTAAGCTCGGTTGCCAGCCGCACATTCTGTCCGCCGCGGCCAATAGCCTGGGAGAGCTGCATCTCATCGACCATCACGTCCATGCTTTTCAGCTCTTCATCCACCATGATCGAAATCACTTCGGCTGGTGCCAAGGCGTTAATAACGAACTGCGCTGGATCATCCGCATAGTGGATAATGTCGACGCGCTCACCAGCAAGCTCATTGGAAACGCTCTGCACGCGCGAGCCGCGCATGCCGACACAGGCCCCGATGGGATCAATACGTGGATCGTTGGTACTGACCGCGATCTTCGCACGCAGGCCTGGGTCACGTGCTGCCTGATGAATCGTGATCAGTCCCTCGCCTGCTTCCGGTACCTCGAGCTTGAACAGCTCAACCAATAGCGCCGGCGCGGTCCGACTGAGGAATAGCTGTGGGCCGCGCGGCACTGACTGCACATCCTCAAGATACGCGCGTATACGATCCCCAGGTCGCAAGCCTTCCCGCGGGATCATCTTAGACTTCGACAGCAACGCCTCCGCGTCGCCGAGGTCAATGATGGCGTCGCCACGCTCCATGCGTTTGACGACACCGGTAACCATCTGGTCTTTGCGCTCCCCGTATTGGTTAACAATTTGTTCGCGCTCGGCCTCACGCACCTTTTGCAAGATCACCTGCTTGGCGGCCTGTGCCGCGATGCGCCCGAAACCCACAGGTTCCAGTGGCGCCTCAACATAGCCGCCTACTTCAATGGCAGGGTCTCGCTTCAGCGCTTCGCTCAAACGCAACTGCCGATCCGGAAACTCGATCTCCTCCACATCGTCGGGCAGCACCTCCCAGCGGCGGAAGGTGTCGTACTCACCGGTGTCGCGGTGGATAGACACGCGCGCATCAATGTCGCCCTTGTGGCGCTTGCGCGTCGCCGTTGCCAGAGCGGCCTCAAGTGCCTGAAAAATCACTTGCTTATCGACACCTTTGTCACGTGACAACGCGTCCACCATCATCAACATTTCGCTGCCCATAAAACCCGTTCCTTCTGCTTGCCCGGCGCTCACAGCCTGGGCACCAATCGTGCTCGTTCAATCCCATCCAAGGCCAGGTCCAGCTTTCTCTGGCCCACATCGAGGATCACGTGGCCGGCATTCAACCCCACCAGGCATCCGGTGAAGTTCTTCTGCCCGGCGAGCGGCTCTCGCATTCGCACCTTGATTGTCTGGCCTGCAAACCGCCGGAAATCCTCTGGCTTCACCAGGGGTCGATCCAAACCAGGCGATGACACCTCCAGGGTGTACGGTCCCTGTAGGCAATTCTCGACATCCAACACTGCGCTCAGTTGCTTACTCACCCAGGCACAATCATCGACGGTGACGCCCCTTGAGCTATCGATATACACACGCAATACCGGGTGTCGCACAGAACCCACGAGCTCCACGTGCACCAGTTCGAACCCGAGCCCTTGCACGGTCGGCTCTAGCAAATCCCGCGGTACGGCCCGCCCAACGCGCATCCACCTGTCCTAAAACGCGAAAGTGGGCCTGCAGCCCACTTTCTACATAAGCTTTTGTTGTTCTCGCCCCACCCTTGGAGTCCGAATTATAAGCGCATTGCCATAAAACTCAATGCGTTGAGGTGATACAGCCTAGTCGCCGCACCGCCTCATTCTCGACGCGCGGTGCGGCGTTGCTACACCGGTTAGGTGCGAAAAACCCCGCTCTGTACGAGGTCGAAGGCATTACATTGGTAGCCGGGGTTCGATTTTAGCGAAATTTTTAACCCCCCACCTGGTCCGTATCCCGCTAAGGCAAAACAGTGCGCTGAGTCCGCCATCAAGGAGAACTCGAACACCCTGTCAAAACATCCAGGTATTGGTCGGTAGGCGATCCGGTTAATCGTTCGGAGAGTGGGGGTTCTTGAAGCAAAAATGGCCGGGAGTTACCCCCCCCCGGCCTTCTGAAGTTAGTCGCTGGCTGCAGTTAGAGATGGTAGCGGGGGTAGGATTTGAACCTACGACCTTCGGGTTATGAGCCCGACGAGCTGCCAGACTGCTCCACCCCGCAAAGATGAGCGCGAAGTCTACCAACGTGCAGGGCAATTTCAAGGAGAAACACTGTACTCGAAGGCTGCAGCGCGTGCACAGCCGTTGCTCAAGTTGGCCGCAACCCTCGTACCCACCCCGGATTCTCTAGCACCGCCTCGACACAGTAAATATTGGCAATCCAGGCCATCAACTGGCCGAATACGCTCACTGTCAGTAGAACCGCGAGCGGTGCATTGTCAGGGAGCAACCACAGGATCACAAGTGGCACGAACACGAGGAAGGCGAGGAAGCTGGATTTCGTCAGGCGCTGCCAGATCAGCAACAATGCAGCACGTACAGTCGGCAGAACCCGGAAATTATTCTTCACGAAAACAACCGGCAGCCAGTAAACGAACACAAACGGTGCCAGGAATGCCAACCCTTGAAGCCCCGGCGCCAGGGCCCGGATGATCTGCTCGGTGGTCTTTCCGGCCGCCGCCCCGATCATCGGGATCAGTGCGCCGAGCGAGTACAACACTACGAGGCCCAGCAACAGTACTTTTAGCCACAGCCACATGAATTGACTGAACACCTCCTTGCCTCGGTTCAAGGTGTCCATTGCAGAGACTGTCGCGGTCCCCACAGCGAAAGAACGAAAGGTACCGCTCATGACATAGGTGTACGCCACCAAAACCACACCGAGCACGAGTACGATCGTGGGGAGGTTCATGCCGGGTTCGTCAGCCGAGGCCGCGGGAACGACCCATTGCATCCACAGGCCGACGGCGATCGCTTGCACACTGATCACCAGCCAAACACCGGAACTCAATACCGCACGCACCGTTGCGCGGATGCGGCGTTGGGTTTCTGCGCTCCGCGGTTGTGCACTCATGACGTCGCTGCTCGCTTCTGCGGCATGCGCTGACCACCCCGCGTGGACGACGTACGCCCCCCGCGATGCTGATCACGCTCAGGCTGTATCGAGAATCGAAACGCCTGTACGGTCCATCGGTGCATGCGCGCCTCAATCACCAGGCACGACGGGCCCCCAAAAGTGCGACTGTGGCCAGCAGCGCCCGGATTCAGCACCCATGGGAGACGGGATTGGTCACAGACTAACCTATGACTGTGTCCGTAAACAATGGCATGCACCTGCGGAAAATGCTCACGTAGCGATGCGTGTCGATTCCGCACTGGACCCGTCCGATGTCCGTGCACTACAACAAGGCAACCGCCCGGCAACTCTATCTCAAGCTGGTCAGGCAAGCCTTGAAGCGTATGACGCTGTCGATCGGGCCACTTCTGGCTCGTGTCGTTGTTGCCGCGTATGGCCAGCAGCGGCCCATGCCGTGGTCGAAGCTGACGCAGCACCCCGGCGTTGCCGATGTCGCCGGCGTGGACCGCGTACTCACAACGCGCGATGACATCGACGATGCGCAAATCAACACGTCCATGGGTATCGGACACAATACCGAGACGCACAACACCACTACCACTGATATGTTTAGCAATCATGAGTCACCTGACATCGGCGGCTCCGCTAGTGAGCCGCCATCCCGAGCTCCTTGCGATCGATCCAAAGGGCCGTCGCCGCGGCGACCGAAGCTGGCATCACCGCAAGGTTAATAAATGGAATCAAAGTGGCTGCCATCACAGCGATACCGAAGCTGAGGGTCATGATTCGGCGTGCGTGTGCCATTCGCCGCACTGCGCGAAATTGAAATCCATGGTTTTCCAGCGGGTAAGCAAGGTATTCCAGTGCAAGCATCCACGCCGTAACACCTATCCATACGAACGGCGCAAGAATATTTACCACTGGTATCAGGGTCAACACAATCGGAAACAACAGTATGATAACGAAGTAACGAAACTTGCGTAACTCGCTCGCCACCGCCGTCGCGACGCCAGCAACCCATCCTCTTGCAGACACCTGCTCCGATGCATGACCGCCAAGGGCGCGTTCCACTCGCGCGGCCAGCAACCCGTTGAAGGGCGCCGCAATCAAGTTCGCGATCACCGTAAATGTAAAGAACACGACGAGCGCCGTTGCCAAAGCGAACAATGTCCAAAGAAGCCCGCGCGCCAACATGGCCCACCAGCTGTCTCCCGTCGGCAGCAGCCAGTCCACCAACACGTCAAATTGACTGACCCCGATTCCGATCAGTCCAGCAAAGACAACAACGTTGATGAGTAGTGGAATCAAAAAGAAGCGCCGTAACCCACGACGCGTGATTAAGGCAAAGCCCCGCAGCAGATACCGGGGACCGATGAACAGATCGCTAACCAAGATTAGGACAGGCCCTGTATCGCGCGACCGCAGACGTCAATCAGGGTGCCGACCCATGGCATGATTAATAGCAGCGCTAGGCCATTGCACCCAATCAAGAAGCGCATATCGGCAGGGACTCCTATCGGCGTTTTATCCTCGGCATCATCAAAGTACATGAGCTTGATGTCCCGCAGGTAGTAATACGCCCCGATCACAGCCAAAAGCACCGCCAATACGGCCAGCCATATCATGTCGGCGTCGATGACCGACTGGATTACTAGTAGCTTGGCATAAAAGCCCACTGTTGGCGGTACACCGGCCATCGAGAACATGAGCACCAACATCAGAAACGCGTACCAGGGCTGGCGTTGATTGAGCCCTTTGAAGTCCTCCAGTCGCTCCGCCTCGAACCCTGCACGAGAAAGCAGGATAATCATACCGAACGATCCGAGCGCCATGATTGAGTAGATAATGACGTAGAACAACGCGGAACTATAGCCGTTGGGGGTGGCATTGATAATTCCTAGCAGAAAAAACCCCATGTGGGCAATCGATGAGTACGCGAGCATCCGCTTGATGTTGCTCTGAGCAATCGCCACAACGTTGCCGATCGCCATTGATAACACGGCTAACACCACAATCATGTCCTGCCATGACACTACGAGATCCTCGAGCCCACCGACCAATAAGCGCATGATAAGGGCGAAACCCGCCAGTTTCGGCGCCGTCCCGATGTACAAGGTTACCGAGGTCGGTGCGCCATGATATACGTCTGGCAGCCACATATGAAAAGGCACGGCACCTACTTTGAAACCAATGCCGACTATCACGAAGACGAGCCCGAAGATCAGCACGACGTCATCGGCGGACATCTTAGCGATTGCCTCCTTAACAAGTGCGATATCGAGACTTCCTGTGAGCCCGTACAGAATAGACATGCCGTAAAGCAATATGCCTGAAGAGATTGCTCCAAGCACAAAGTATTTCATCGCCGCTTCGGTCGCCTGGGCTGAATCACGTTGAAACGCCACCATCGCGTAAAGGCTCAATGACAACAGCTCAAGACCGAGGTACAGGGTGAGAAAATGGCTGGCTGAGGCCATCACCATCATTCCCACTACACCGAATAGCCCCAGTACAAAATACTCCCCACGATACATATTGCGCGCCCGCAGGTACTCGCGCGAGTAGGCAAAAACGAAAAGCATAATCAGATAGGTCGCAAGCTTAAGGACATCTGACAAGGCATCGTGGATGAACATGTTGCTGAAGGTCGTTCCTGGCGGAATCGACAGACCGTACAAGCTCAGGGCCGCTGCCCCAACCAAGGTCAGCTGAGACAGTGCATAAGTAATCATGCGTCGCTCGCTACTCACGAACAGATCGACGCACAGAATTACACATGCCATCGAGAACACCCAGATCTCGGGCAATGCGGGAAATATGTTTGGTACTTCAACAGTCATCGCTACACCGCGTCTTCATAGCTTTGATACCGATACTTGCTCTAGCAAATGCTCAACCGAAGCATGCATCACCTCGAGAAATGGGAACGGCCAAAGACCCATCACGATTACGGCCAGTGCCAGTAGCGCGAGAAACAAGATCTCTCGCGGTGTGGCATCCGCGAGTGCCGCAACCTTATCGTTTGCCACCACACCGAAGATCACACGCTTGTACATCCAAAGCGTGTAGGCCGCAGCTAGCACAAGGGTCGTTGCGGCGAGGAACGCATACCACACATTCACCTGATAGGAACCAAGGATGACCAGGAACTCGCCCACGAAACCCGAGGTGCCAGGGAGCCCGGTGTTAGCGAGCGCAAAAAACATCATAAACGACGCGAACACCGGCATGCGGTTTGCCACACCGCCATAGTCCTGGATCATGCGCGAGTGCAGCCGGTCATAGAGCACACCGACGCACAAGAACAATGCGCCTGATATGAATCCGTGCGAGATCATCTGCACGAGCCCGCCCTCGATTCCCTGGGCATTGAAAATGAAAAATCCGAGTGTCACAAACCCCATGTGCGCGATAGATGAATAGGCAATCAGCTTCTTTAGATCGTCCTGCATCAACGTTACCAAGCCGATGTAAACGATCGCGATAAGTGATAACGCGATCATAAACCCGGCGAGCTCATGGCTCGCGTCGGGGAAAATCGGCAGGCTGAAGCGCAGGAAACCGTACGCGCCCATTTTCAGCAGGATCGCGGCCAATATCACGGAACCACCCGTAGGTGCCTCGGTGTGGGCATCCGGCAACCAGGTATGCACCGGCCACATCGGAACCTTGACAGCAAACGCCGCAAACAGGGCCAGGAACAAGACGATCTGCTCGGTGCGGCCGAGCCTGAGGTCGTGGAACACGAGGATCTCGAAGCTGTTGGCCTGGTAGTACAGATAGATAAGAGCCACGAGCATCAGTACTGAACCCAGAAAGGTATACAGGAAAAACTTGATGGTGGCGTATACCCGGTCCGGACCTCCCCACAAGCCGATAATGATAAACATCGGCACCAGCATGGCCTCCCAAAACACGTAGAACAGGATCGCATCCAGCGAGGAGAACACGCCGATGATACAGCCCTCCATAATAAGGAAGGCCGCCATGTACTGCGCAACCTTGTTCTGGATTACACGCCAGCCAGCAATGACGACTAGGACCGTTGAAAAGCTCGTCAATAGAATCAGCAACAATGAGATCCCGTCGATACCCAGGTGATAACGGATCTTGAAAGCGTCGATCCACGGGTAGTCCTCGACAAACTGCATTTCCGCCGTGTGCAGATTGAAACCCGCGTACAGCAGCACGGTCACGACGAATGTCACCACAGCAAAGAAGAGGCTTAGCTGGCGTGCCAGTGCTGCCTTGCGATCACTGCCGGTCGCTAGCACAAATACGGCGCCGACGATGGGTAACCAGATGGTGAGACTCAATGCGTAACCAGAGAACATCCGTCTGAATGTCTACCGATGCAAAAAGAACGTGATCAGAAGAAAAAGCCCCAGGATCATGGCAAACGCGTAGTGATATACGTAACCCGTCTGGATGTAACGAATTACCGACGCAAACCAAGCGACAACTCTTGCGGTGCCATTGACGGCGAGTCCGTCGATCAGCCTGACGTCGCCGACCCGCCAGAACACGCGACCGATCTTGCGCGCCCCGCCGGCAAACACGACATCATTGATGTCATCGAGAAAGTACTTACGCACAAGCAGGGCGTAGACCCAATGGGCGCGTGAACTAATTACGTCGGGCAAATGCGGGCGCCGCAGGTAAAGCAACCAAGCCGTGATAATGCCGGCAACCGCCAGCAGAAACGGCAGCGACTCCAAACCGTGGGCGACAAACGGACCCAGACCGTTGTAATGGACACCAACCTGTCCGAGCACATCATGCAACGGCGCCACTTTCAAGGACTCACCGAACAAGTCACCGAACAGCATAGGTTCAATCAACATCCCGCCGGCAATCGCCGACGGGATTGCGAGCATTACGAGCGGAAACGTGACGACAAACGGAGATTCTCTGACGTGATGGAATGTATGGTCATCCATGCGCGGCTTTCCGTGAAAGGTCAGAAAAACCATGCGGAAAGTATAGAGTGCGGTGATGAACACCCCTGCCATCACAGCAACATAGGCAAACCCACTCCCCGCTATATGCGATTCGCCGACGGCAAGGATGATTGAGTCCTTGGAGAAAAAACCAGCGAGCGGCGGGATACCACAAAGCGCGAGCGCACCGATCAAGGTCGTCCAATATGTGATCGGCATACGTTTGCGCAACCCACCCATCTTGCGCATATCCTGTTCATGATGAAGCGCGATGATTACCGATCCCGCTCCTAAGAACAGTAGAGCCTTGAAGAACGCATGGGTCGTCAGGTGAAAGATGCCCGCCGCGTACGCCGAGACGCCGTTTGCGACCATCATGTAACCCAATTGCGAGATCGTCGAATAAGCGACTACGCGTTTTATATCGTTTTGTACGATGGCTACGAAGCCGAGAAAGAGCGCGGTGATTGTTCCGATGATCAGCACCACACTCAGAGCTATTTCCGACAACTCGTAGAGCGGTGACATGCGCGCCACCATGAAGACCCCAGCCGTGACCATTGTTGCAGCATGAATAAGAGCAGAGATCGGAGTGGGGCCTTCCATGGAGTCCGGCAGCCACACGTGCAACGGCACTTGTGCTGACTTACCCATCGCACCGATGAACAAAAGGATGCAGATCAATGTGATGAGGTTCCAGTCCACGCCCGCCACCCATTGCACGTTCGTCGAGGCTAGCTGCGGTGCAATCCCAAAGACCGCGGCATAGTCGAGACTGCCGAAATACCTATAGATCACGGCGATACCCAGCAGGAATCCGAAATCGCCAACCCGGTTGACGATAAAGGCTTTCAGATTTGCGTAGATGGCCGAGTCGCGTTCAAACCAGAAGCCGATCAGCAAATAGGATAAGAGACCAACTCCTTCCCAGCCGAAGAAAAGCTGTAAGAAATTGTTCGACATCACGAGCATCAACATGAAAAAGGTAAACAAGGCTGTATAGCTGAAGAAGCGCTGGTACCCGGGATCGTCGTGCATGTAGCCGATCGTGTAGACGTGCACCATCAGGGACACAAAAGTGACTACCGTGATCATGACGGCAGTTAGCGGATCGATGAGAAAGCCTATCTCCAGCGGGATGCCTCCACTCACCGCCCATGTATAGACTGGACCATTGAACTCATTGCCGTCGACTAACACATCCTTGGCCACGATAAGCGAGAGGAAAAACGAGATCGCTACACCCAGAATGGCCGCGGTGTGCGCCCCACGTCGGCCGACCTTCCAGCCAAAGACGCCAGCGACAATCGAGCCGATCAGGCACGCTAGTGGGATCGCAAGGTAAATGGTCATCATATCCATGCTCAGCGTCATCCCTTAAGCGCGTCTAGATCCTCGACGTTGATCGTGCGGCGGTTGCGGAAGAGCACCACAAGTATGGCAAGACCGATGGCCGCCTCCGCTGCGGCTACGGTGAGTATGAAGAACACGAACACTTGCCCGGCAATGTCCCCTAGGTAATGCGAAAAAGCGATGAAGTTAATGTTAACCGCCAGGAGCATAAGCTCGATGGCCATGAGGAGAATCACCACATTCTTTCGATTCAAGAATATGCCGACAACACTGATGGCAAACAGCAACGCGCCCAATATCAGGTAATGAGATAGCGGGATCATTTAGTTTCGCCGCCTCATTCGCTTTGCTGTCACGAATAGAAAGTAGCGAGTTGCGGGTATCGAGTAGCGAAGCGAAAAGTTGGCCAACCCCTCGCTACCAGCCACTCGCCACTAGCAACTATTTTCATGTTTTTTTCTCTGTCGGCATTTTGATCAGGCGCACGCGCTCGCCGCGCTGTACACGAACCTGATGCCGTGGGTCTTGGTACCTCGTGTCCTTGCGCCTGCGCAAGGCCAGCGCGATCGCGGCGATGATGGCTACCAGCAGAATCAACGCCGCGATCTCAAACGGATAAACGTATAACGTGTACAGCACTCGCCCCAGCTCACGCGTGTTGCTGTAGTCCGCCGCATGTCGTTCGGGAGCGGGGACTTGTTCAAGACCAAACTGCGCTGGACCAAGAATAATGGCCATCTCAAGCACCAACAGCACTGCCACAAAACCGCCGATGGGCAGATACTCCCCAAACCCCTCTCGCAGGCGCACCAAGTTAACGTCGAGCATCATCACGACGAACAAGAACAACACCATCACGGCGCCGACGTAAACGAGCACCAAAGCAATGGCCAAAAACTCCGCCTCAAGCATCAACCAGAGCCCGGCCGCGTTGAAAAACGCCAACACCAGGAACAAAGCGGCCTTCACAGGGTTGCGTATGGTGATCACCATCACCGCCGCTGCAACCAGCACGGTAGCGAAGAGATAGAATACAAGCTGTTCGAAAGTCATATACTGGTCGGCAGTAAGGAGTGGTCAGGCCCTTGCACTATCTATATCTCGCGTCTGCTGCCCGATCAGCAGCGATCTGCTTCTCGAACTTATCGCCGACTGCCAGCAATTGTTGTTTATTAATGATATTCTCGCCCCGATTCTCAAAATGAAACTCAAAGAAGCGGGTCTCCACGATTGAATCTACAGGGCAGGACTCTTCGCAGAAGCCACAGTAGATACATTTAAACAAATCGATGTCGTAGCGCGTCGTGCGCCGGGTGCCGTCGGCACGTTCCTCAGATTCAATTGTAATGGCCAACGCCGGACAAACGGCTTCACATAGCTTACAGGCGATACATCGCTCTTCACCGTTCGGGTACCGCCGTAATGCATGCAGTCCGCGAAAACGCGGAGACAGTGGGGTGTGCTCCTCTGGGTACTGCACGGTGAACTTACGAGAGAACAGGTGCCGCCCGGTTACCATCAATCCTTTTATCAGCTCGAACAGCAGAAAGGTTTGCAGGTAGCGCTTAATGACACTCATGACTGTATTTTCGGTCCGAACATCAATGGAAAAGGAACCCTATGGGCGTTTGCATCGCCGCCCCCAACACGATAATCCATACCAAGGTCACCGGGATAAAAACTTTCCACCCCAGTCGCATAATCTGGTCGTACCGATAACGGGGAAAAGTTGCGCGAAACCACAAAAAACAAAACAGGAAAAAACATAACTTAGCGAAGAACCACGCAAACGGTGGTAACCAGGTGAACGGCGCGATGTTAAACGGTGGCAACCAGCCGCCGCAGAACATAATCACTGCTAGCGCCGAGATAAGAATCATGTTCATATACTCGGCGAGAAAAAACATCGCGAATGTGACACCGGAGTACTCCACGTGGAATCCCGCAACAATCTCCGACTCTCCTTCGGCGACATCGAACGGCGCCCGGTTTGTCTCCGCCACACCCGCGATGAAATAGACCAAAAAAAGCGGGAACAGCGGCCATAGGTACCACTGGTGTACTCCACCTTGCTGGCCCAACACGATCTCCCGAAGGTTCAAACTCTCGCCCGCCATCAATACACCCACCAAGGCAAATCCCATGGCAATCTCGTAGGCCACGATCTGTGCTGCCGAGCGCAGCGATCCGAGAAACGCGTATTTGGAGTTAGAGGCCCAACCGGCCACGATCACGCCATAGACACCAAGCGAGGTCAGCGCGAGGATGAAAAGCAGGCTAGCATCGATGTTGGCAAGCACCCACGTGTCAGTGAACGGAATAACGGCCCACGCAACCAGTGCCGGCGCCAGCGAGAGCATCGGCGCAATAATGAACAGATACCGGTTCGCATTGGTAGGGACAATGATTTCTTTGAATAGGAGCTTTACTACATCGGCAATCGGCTGCAGCCAGCCGCGCGGGCCGACGCGATTAGGGCCAATACGCACCTGCATATAGCCAATGAGCTTGCGCTCGGCGAATGTGAGATAAGCCACCGCCAGAAGAAGCGGCAGCATTATCGCAACGATCAATCCGACGTTGGTGAGCGTGATACGCGACCAATCAGGTATGGCGCTCCAGAACGACTGGAAGAAAGCGGTCATACGCTTTCCACCCGGTTGACCTTGACCGCGCCAGCCGCATCGAGTAAAGCTGTCTCGGGATAACCGGCCGGGATCAGCACGCAACGGTCTGGCACGCGAGCGTCTACGACAAGGTCGAGCGTCGCCACGCCCTCACCCACCTGTACTCTTACCTTCTGCACACCGTCCAACCCGAGCTTCGCTATTTGAGGCGCGCTCATGTGCGCGGCCGCACCCGGGTTGTCGGTCGTTGCCTGTAGTGATGGTGCACGCCGCACCAATCCATCGACTGTGTACATCGGCACTTCGACGATGCGCGTGAGGTCAGGTGCCACACGGTCGAACTGCTCTGGCAAAGAACGTTCGAGCAGCCGTCCCGTGGGCGTTATCGATGTCCAGTCGATCTCCGCGCGTACATTGGCCACGCTCTCATAGGTGAAACCGGGTTGACCGAGCAAATGACCAAGCATGCGTAGAATCTTCCAGCCCGGGCGCGCCTCACCGAGCGGTCGCACAGCGGCGTCGAAGGATTGAGCGCGCCCCTCGCAGTTCACGAACGCTCCCTCAGTTTCAGTAAAGGGAGCGAGCGGAAGTAAAACATCCGCATACTCGAGCGCGCCTGACGTAGCCGATGCGGGCTTGAACGGGGTCAGGATCGCGACGAACTCTGCTGTCGCCATCGCCTCGCATGTACGCTGTCCATTGAGACTGTCAAACTCGGGCTCGATGTCGAATAGCAGGTAGGCTTTCAGCGGCTTAGCGATCATTGCCAAAACGTTCTGTCCGCCGAGTGCTACTGTGCCGGCGGTTCCCCGGTGCGGCACACAGCCTGCAATCCATCCCCCCACGCTGTTGGCTTCCGGCAGCTGCCCGAGTGAAGCGGACGCGAGCTCCGCTAGGTAGTCCGCCAACGCCCGCAACTGTGCCGCTTGCGGATGATAGGCGGCGAGGTTACCGAGCAGAACTGCTGTTCGTTCTTCCGCGGTGAGCGCGGCTGCGATGCGCTCAGCCGCCGCGTCGGGCGCCAGTGTGTTAAACCCAGGTGGCATAGGCACACCCGCGCGCATCGCCAATGCTTTCGCGACCTGCGCAAGCGCTGTGCACATGTGGCCGGGGTGGGTGACGATCTTGCTTGTGAGCGTAAACGCGAAGTCGTAATCGATCGGATTGATCGCCATGATCTGCGCACCCGCACGTGCGGCTTTGCGCAGCCGATGACCGAGTAGCGGTTGTTCCTTACGAATGTTCGAGCCTACGAGTAAAACTGCCTCGAACTGTTCGAGCTCTTCAATTGAACCACCGAGCCACGGAAACGGCGGCATGCACGCGTCATCGCTGAAGTCCAGTTGTCTGAGGCGGTGGTCTATATTCCCCGAGCCTAGCGAGCGCATTAACTTTTGCAGCAGATAAAATTCCTCCAATGTCGCAGTCGGCGCTGCCAAGGCGCCCAGCTGCCCTGATCCGTACTGATCGATGATTCCAGTGAGACGCTTTGCGGTGAAATCGAACGCGGTGTCCCAATCGACTCCGATCCAGCGGTCGTTAAGCCGGATTAAGGGGGTTTTCAGACGATCCTCGCGGTTCAACGCCTCGTAACTGTAGCGGTCGCGATCTGATAGCCAACACTCATTGATGGCCTCGTTAACCCGGGGTAGGACGCGCATGACACGGTTGCTTCGTACCTCTACCGTGAGGTTTGTGCCCACACAGTCGTGCGGGCTGACGCCGCTGCGTTGAAGCAATTCCCAAGCACGGGCCGTGAAGCGGAACGGCTTGGAAGTCAGCGCACCGACCGGACACAGATCAATGACATTCCCCGAAAGCTCGGAATCGACGCTTTTTTCCATAAAGGTGCCGATTTCCATGTGCTCGCCACGCCCGGTCGCTCCCAACTCCATAATGCCAGCGATCTCCTGACCAAAGCGCACGCAGCGCGTGCAGTGGATACAGCGCGTCATCTCAGTGGCGATCAGGGGGCCGATGTTCTGATCATGAACGACGCGCTTCCTTTCCGTGTAACGTGATACGTCCTTGCCGTAACCGAGCGCTAGATCCTGCAACGGGCATTCACCGCCCTGGTCGCAGATCGGACAGTCGAGGGGATGATTAATCAATAAGAACTCCATCACACCCTTCTGCGCGTCACGCGCGAGCCCTGAGCGCGTAAACACCTTCATTCCGTCGGCAACCGGGGTGGCGCATGCCGGCAAAGGTTTCGGTGCTTTTTCGATCTCAACGAGGCACATGCGACAGTTGGCGGCAACGGATAGCTTATGGTGATAGCAAAAACGTGGGATGTAGATGCCGGCGTCGTCGGCTACCTGGATGACCATCGACCCTTTCTTTGCCTGCAATGGCTGCCCGTTGATTTCAACGGTGACGCTGTCCGGTGGCGACACTGCAGTTTTGACCTCGGGCTTCGTACTCATGGTGTCATGTCCCAATCGCTTCGCAAGGCATAGCTACCGGTCCCAGGTAGGCATTGTCCTTGCTTGACATGGTATTGGAACTCATCGCGGAAATGATGGACGAAACTTCGCACAGGCCAAGCGGTTGCTTCTCCAAAGGCACAGATCGTCCGCCCCTCTATCTTGCTCGCCACATCATCGAGCATATCGAGATCTTGTGGCCGACCTTGACCCTGTTCGATGCGATGCACCATACGCGCTAGCCAACCGCTGCCTTCGCGACAAGGCGTGCACTGTCCGCACGACTCTTCATAATAGAAGTGTGCGATGCGCCCAAGCGCCTGGACCATGCATGTTGTCTCGTCCATGATAATGACGGCGCCCGAGCCCAACATCGACCCCGCCTTGGCGAGCGCATCAAAATCCATCGTGAGCTGCATCATAATATCGGCAGGCAGTATTTTCGCCGAACTGCCACCGGGTATAACCGCTTTGAGCTTGTGCCCATGGCGTACGCCGCCGGCAAGTTCGAGTAGCTCGGCAAAAGGCGTGCCTAGCGGGATCTCATAGTTACCGGGCTTGTTCACATGGCCGGAGACGGAAAAGATCTTGGTGCCACCGTTGTTGGGCTTGCCCATCTCGAGAAACGCTAGTCCGCCATAGCGCAAGATATAGGGGACGGAGGCCAAGGTCTCTGTGTTATTGACTGTCGTCGGCCGCCCGAACAGGCCATAGTTAGCAGGGAACGGCGGCTTGTAACGCGGCAGCGCCTTCTTGCCTTCTAGCGACTCGAGCATGGCCGTTTCTTCACCGACGATGTAAGCCCCCGCTCCCAAATGATTGTACAAATCGAAGTCGATTCCGGACCCCAGGATGTTCTTTCCAAGGAGACCGCTTGCGTAAGTCTCTTCCACGGCGGTCTCGCAGCGCGTAAACGGCTCTAGGAACTCGCCACGCATATAGTTGTAACCGACGGTCGAACCGGTCGCGTAACCAGCAATGGCCATGCCTTCAATCACGGCATGCGGGTTGTAGCGCAGGATGTCCCTATCCTTGAACGTCCCCGGCTCACCCTCGTCGGAGTTGCACACAAGATAGTTCTGTCCCGGCGCGTTGCGCGGCATGAAGCTCCACTTCACACCGGTGGGAAACCCGGCACCGCCCCGCCCGCGCAGTGCCGAGGTCTTGATTTCCTCGATAATTTTCTCGGGCGGCGTCCTCTCCTTGAGGATCTTGCGCCACATTTCGTAGCCGCCTGCACGCTCATACGTAGCTAGTCGCCAGGGTTCATGCAGCTTCAGATTTGCGTAACAAACCTCGTCGACCCGCATAATTACTCCAGGTTATCCAGAATCTCATCGACCATGGCCAGTGTAAGGTTCTCGTGATAGGCCCCGTCGACCATAAACATCGGGGCACCCCCGCAAGCGGCTAGGCACTCCGCTTCCTTGAGCGTGATCCGATCATCTGGGGTAGTCTCGCCGAGCTTGATCCCCAGTTTTTTCTCGAGGTGTTCAACGATAGCCTGCGAGCCACACAACATGCAGGCGATATTGGTACACACGTAGATCTTGTGCCGGCCGACAGGCTCAAGATCGTAAAGCGTATAAAAGGTCGCGACCTCATAGACTGCGATTGGCGGGATCTCTAGGTACTCGGCCACGGCATCCATTAACTCCGTTGTCAACCAGCCACCGTTTTGCTCCTGCACCACAAGCAGCGTCCCCATCACTGCTGCTTGCTTGCGCTCCGGCGGATACTTGACGAGCCAGCGGTCAATCTTCGCCTGCGAGTCCGCGTCAATCAGCGCGGTTCGCGAGACCGCTTGGCTCTGTGAACTCATCGGTCGATTTCCCCAAATACGATGTCCTGCGTGCCGATAACGGCTACTACGTCCGCGATCATGTGACCGCGGACCATTTCATCGAGCGCTGCTAAATGCGCGAAGCCGGGCGCGCGAATCTTGAGTCGATAGGGCTTATTAGCGCCGTCGGAGATGAGATATACGCCGAACTCGCCGTTGGGTGCCGCCACTGCCGCATAGACCTCGCCCTCAGTAATAGAAAACCCTTCAGTAAATAGCTTGAAGTGATGAATCAACGACTCCATGTCATCTTTCATTTTTTCCCGCTGTGGCGGCACGAGCTTGTGATCCTCAACGATCACGGGGCCCGGATTATTGCGGAGCCACTCGACGCATTGACGAATGATGTCGTTGGACTGACGCATCTCCTCGATCCGAACAAGGTAGCGATCATAGCAGTCGCCGCTGACGCCGACGGGGATATCGAAGTTCAGCTGGTCGTAGACCTCATACGGCTGCTTCTTGCGCAAATCCCATGCCACGCCGGACCCGCGCAACATCGGTCCGGTAAAGCCGAGTTGCAGCGCCCGCTCCGGCAAGACGACACCGATGCCAACGGTACGTTGCTTCCAGATTCGATTATCGGTGAGAAGTGTCTCGTAATCGTCGATGTTTTTTGGAAAACGCTCTGTAAAGTCCCAAATGAAATCTAGCAGCGAACCTTGTCGATTAGCATTTCGGCGTGCGACAGCTTTCTGGCCGTGCCATACCGACGGTAGGTACTGCGGCATAGTTTCGGGTAAATCGCGGTAGACGCCGCCCACACGATAATAAGTCGCGTGCATACGCGCTCCCGAAACAGCCTCGTAGCAATCAAACAGATCTTCGCGCTCGCGAAAACAATAAAGAAAGACCGTCATTGCACCGATGTCCAATGCATGAGTTCCGAGCCAGAGCAGGTGATTGAGGATGCGCGTAATCTCATCGAACAATACGCGCACATACTGTGCGCGTATCGGTGGGGTCACACTAAGCAGCTTCTCCATCGCCAGCACGTAGCCGTGCTCGTTGCACATCATCGACACATAGTCGAGCCGGTCCATGTAGCCAATGCTTTGGCTATAGGGCTTGTTCTCGGCGAGCTTCTCCGTAGCTCGATGTAGCAAACCGATGTGCGGGTCCGCACGCTGGACTACTTCCCCATCGAGCTCCATCACCAGACGCAATACGCCATGCGCCGCCGGGTGCTGCGGGCCGAAGTTCATTGTGTAGTTACGGATCTCGGCCACCGAAACCCTCCTCCCGAATTACCCTGGGCACGAGAATCCGCGGGTCAATACTCACAGGTTGGTAGATGACGCGCTGCTTCTCAGCGTCATAGCGCATCTCCACCTCGCCGATAAGTGGGAAGTCTTTGCGAAACGGATGCCCGATGAAACCGTAATCGGTCAGGAGACGTCGCAGATCCGGATGGCCTTCGAACACGATCCCGAACAGATCAAACGCCTCGCGCTCGTACCAGTTGGCCGAACTCCAGATTTCGACTACTGAGTCGACAACAGGGAATTCATCATCAAGGAAAGCGCGCACGCGCACGCGGTGATTGTGGTTTACCGATAGCAGATGATAGACGACCGCAAACCGTGGCCCCGTGTGGGGGCCTTCCAGCGCTTCGCGCCGATAGTCCTGGTAATCAACCCCGCACAGATCAGAAAGCTGCTCGAAGCAAAAGTCAGGCTCGTCACGCAACGCGCGGCAGACCTTTAGTACATGTTCGCGTTTGACCTCTAGGGTCAGTTCGCCGACCGTCTCGATAACACTGATAACCGAATCCCCGAGCGTTTCCTTGGCGCGGGCGGCGACGGCCCCGAGTGAAGCTGTCATACGTGGCTACTCTTCCTGATGTCAGCGGGCAATGGTACTGGTGCGTTTTATTTTTTTCTTCAGCTGGATAATGCCGTAAAGCAGTTGTTCAGCGGTTGGGGGACAGCCAGGAACATAGACGTCAACAGGCACGATACGATCGCACCCGCGCACGACTGAATAGGAATAATGGTAGTAACCCCCACCGTTCGCGCATGAGCCCATCGAAATCACCCAGCGCGGTTCCGCCATCTGATCGTATACCTTACGCAGTGCCGGCGCCATCTTGTTCACGAGCGTACCGGCTACAATCATGACGTCGGATTGGCGCGGGCTAGGTCGAAAGATTATTCCGAAACGGTCAAGATCATAGCGGGAAGCGCCAGCGTGCATCATTTCAACTGCGCAGCAAGCAAGCCCGAACGTTACGGGCCACATGGATCCTGTGCGTGTCCAATTGATAAGTTTATCCAGCTGCGTGGTGGCCCAGCCCCCTTCAAGCGCTCCTTCTATTCCCATTCCAATGCTCCCTTCTTCCACTCATAGAGAAAACCGATGATAAGAATGCCGAGAAACAACATCATGGAAAGAAAACCGAAGAACCCGATTTCTTCGATCACAACCGCCCACGGGAACAGAAAGGCAATTTCCAGATCGAAAATAATAAAGAGAATGGCCACAAGGTAGTAACGCACGTCAAACTTCATGCGTGAGTCCTCGAAGGCCTCAAACCCACACTCGTACGGCGACAATTTCTCGCTGTCTGGGTTGTGCGGACCAAGTAGCCCGCCTAAGAGCAAGAGCAGGAGCCCAAATCCCAGGCCCACACCAACGAAGATCAGAATCGGGAGGTAGTTCTGTAACATTGCCGGCCCTTACGCCATGTTACGCGAGTCTGACACGGATACATGTCAGAATGCACCGCATTGGTCACGCCATGCGGGTCGCAACGAGTCTAGGCGGTCGGGTCGCGCTAAGTCAAGCGAGCTGCGGTCACAACTCATTCTTATTCAGAGAGTTATGAAAGCGGGTGGCCGTTGAGATACCGTACCGCTTGTGTAGGAAAGTTGGTGCCGAAGGCGGGACTCGAACCCG